>JAQSDX010000024.1 GCA_029946125.1 Candidatus Methylobacter titanis | reverse complement strand
TCGCCGGTACTGCTAACTGAGGCACTGTTAGCCAAGTCAGGGGACGTAACCTCTGTTCTTGCTCGTGCCGTTGACGTTAGAAGCCCCGTCCTTTAGGTCGGGGTAATTCACTGGTAGGTACTTCAAGAGACCGGTAGTTTCTCTGGGACTGCCGGTTTTTTATCAGCATGTAGCGTAAAACCCGGCCGTTCAGGGCGGGGATGTAAGCGACTTAATTAGCAAATAATCTATTTTGGCGTTCTTTGTTGTTCGATGTATTGCCGAATAATGGCTATAGGCGCACCGCCGCAACTCCCGGCAAAGTAACTGGGCGACCATAAAGCGCCCCTCCACAATTTCTTTTTGATTTCAGGATAATCCTTCTTGCGAATCATTCGGCTTGATACCCCTTTAAGACTGTTCACCAATGACGATATTGAAACTTTGGGCGGGTAATTCACCAACAGATGAACATGATCGTCCTCGCCATCAAACTCTATCAATTCCGCTTCAAAGTCAGCACAAACCTGGGTGAAGATGTGTCGTAGATCATCAATCACAAGCTGATTGAATACGCCACGTTGGTATTTGGTTACAAAGACCAAATGAACATGAAGATTAAAAACACAGTGCCTACCGTACCGAATGTCTTGATTTTTTTGCATAGACCAATTAAAAATTATGCTAGTATAGCACCATGAACAAGACCCTACGCAAAGCCTTTAAGTTCCAGCTCAAAGCAACGCCAGCGGTTAGTCGGCAATTGGCTAACTTCGCCGGTGGCAGCCGCTTCGTCTGGAATAAAGCATTGGCGTTAAATCTTGCTAGGCTTGAACAAAAAGCGCCGTTGCTGTGGTATCAGGAGCTTAACTTCTGGGCAACGCTGTGGAAACAATCCGATGAATCCGGCTTCTTAAGAGAACTTCCTTCACAAGTCATCCAGCAAAAACTCAAGGATTTGGAGAAAGCCTTTAAAGATGCGATTGACAAAAACCAGCCGTTAAAACGTATCCCTGTTTTCAAGAAAAAAGGCCAGCGCGACAGCTTTCGCTACCCGCAAGGTTTTAAGATAGACCAAGAAAAAAGCCAAGTGTTTTTGCCAAAAATCGGCTGGGTAAGTTACCGAAATAGCCGCAAGATTGTCGGCGAAGCCAAGAACATCACCGTAAGCCGTAAAGGGAAATACTGGTATATTTCCATTCAAACCGAATACGAAGCCGAACTGTTGCCGCATCAATCAACGACCATCGTTGGCATCGATATGGGTATTAAGCAATTTGCCACGCTATCTAATGGCACTGTCTATGCCCCCTTAAACAGCTTCAAAGCTAAGGCCGAGAAATTAGCCAAATTACAGCGGCAGCTTAAACACAAAAAGAAGTTCTCCAATAACTGGAAAAAAGTCAAAGCAAAGATTAGCCAATGCCATGAGGATATTGGCAATGCGCGTAAAGATTACCTGCACAAAGTCTCAACTGAAATCAGCGAAAGCCAAGCGATTATCGTTATTGAGGACTTGCGGGTAAAAAATATGAGCAAATCCGCTAAAGGAAACAGCGAAAAGCCCGGCAACAAAGTCGCGCAAAAGTCCGGCTTGAATAAGTCTATCTTGGATCAAGGCTGGAGCCTATTTGCAACCCTGTTGGAGTACAAGCAAAACTGGAATAATGGCAGTGTGCTTCGAGTACCAGCGCACTACACCAGCCAAACGTGTCCGAGTTGCCGTCATGTCGCCAAAGAAAACCGGCTTACGCAAGCTGAATTTGTCTGTGTAGAATGCGGTTTTAGTGAAAACGCCGACCTTGTTGGCGCAATCAATGTACTCGCTAAAGGCCATGTGCTTTTAGCAGGAAACCAACCGTCGGATAGACGGGGCTAGTCTGTGAAGTGAACGGTGCAGTAATGCCGTCAGCAGCAGAAACCAGTGAGCAGTAGCGATACCTACTCACTCTTGAGCAATCAGGAATCCCCTTCCTTTAGGTCGGGGAGGATGTCAAATCGCATTGATTGATGCCAATCGTCTTGTCTGCTATCGCCCGCTGGAACGTGAACGCTCCAGTGGCTAAAAAACCACCGTAGCGCTTAACCCGGACCGTCTCAGCAGACGCAGCTGCTAATTCTTTCTGCCAGAAAAAAGCAGGAGTCCGCCGCCAGCCACTATCGCCCCTATACCGACCCAGACCGGGACATAAACTGTCTGTGTGTCTTTAACCGTTAATTCCAACGGACCTAACTTAGCTTCCTGGGTTTCCTTGGTATAGCTGAAACGATCATAGACCAACCCTAATACCCCGGCTATGATCAGCATAATTGCCACAATCTTGACTGTGTTCATCGGGAAAACTCCAGGATACCCCGTCCTTTAGGTCGGAGAGGAATGGTGTGATCTTTATCTTTATCTTTATTGTACATTATTCCACCTATGCGTTTACTTTCACATGATTCAATATATCATGTGAATTATGATTAAGAAAGCCTATCGATACCGGTTTTACCCAGACGCAGAACAAGCTGAATTGCTTGCCAAGACGTTTGGCTGTGTTCGATTTGTCTATAACGAAATTCTCAGATACCGCACCGATGCTTATTATGCGGCTAAAGAGAATGTGTCGTATATTGGCGCTAATGCCAGACTGACGGCCATTAAAAAACAACCTGAGCTGTCCTGGCTTAATGAAGTTTCCAGTGTCCCTTTGCAGCAATGCTTGAGAAATCAGCAAGCCGCTTTCAGCAATTTCTTTGCTGGTAGAACCAAATACCCGACCTTTAAAAAGAAAAACGGACAACAATCCGCAGAGTTCACTTACCGCGCATTTACCTACAAAGACGGCAAGCTGTGTATCGCTAAATCCAAAACCCCTCTGGCTATTCGCTGGAGTCAACCGCTTCCCAGCGACCCAAGCACCATTACTATTACCAAAGACTTCGCAGGTCGTTATTTTGTCAGTTGCCTGTGTGAGTTTGAACCAATATTGCTTCCAGTAACCGACAAGGCTATTGGTGTCGATGTGGGCATAACTGACATTATGATTACTTCGGATGGTGAAAAGTCCGGCAATCCCCGCCACACTAGAAAGTACACGGCTCAACTCGCTAAAGCCCAGCGCAAACTTGCCAAAAAGAAACTGGGCAGTAGCAATAGGCGCAAAGCCAAAGTTAAGGTCGCCCGCGTTCACGCTAAAATTACCGATTGCCGGAAGGACTTCTTGCACAAGCAGTCCCGCAGATTAGTTAACGAGAACCAAGTTATCTGCGTCGAAACCCTCCGCATTAAGAATATGATTAAAAATCCAAAATTAGCCAAGCATATTGCTGATGCTTCTTGGGGAGAGCTGACGAGGCAAATAGAGTACAAGTCCACTTGGGGCGGTCGTACTTTTGTTGCCATTGACCAGTGGTTCCCTTCAAGTAAACGCTGCTCTTGCTGTGGGTACATTTCGGATAAAATGCCGCTGGATGTGCGCTCCTGGACGTGTCCAGAGTGTTCAACAACCCTCGACAGGGATTGTAATGCGGCAGTAAATATCAAAGTCGCAGGGCTTGCGATTCTAGCCTTTGGAGAGAGTGTAAGTGGCATTGGGTTAGTCCCGGTGTCCTGTTCTCGTTGAAGTAGGAATCCCCTTCCTTTAGGTGGGGGAGCAGTCAATTAGTCTCTCCATAAGTTTTAAATTTTCACTGCTGCAACCTAGCAATGTAGCATAAAGACAAGCCCGGAAACCGTTATTACAAAGTTTAACTGCGGGTTTCCAGGATGCCTGAACCGATCAGCGCCGGCTGATAATACGTTGTACAAACGCATTCCAGTGTCTTTACACGACCCTTCTGCCTTGAATGACACGTAACACGATCACGATAATCGCGATAACCAACAGAATGTGAATGAACCCACCCAATGTGTATGATGAGACCAAGCCCAGTATCCAAAGGATGACTAGGAGGATTGCGAGAGTTTCTAACATATGTGCTTCTCCTTAAGAGGCCGTCAATATGACAGCGAAATAAACCACAGATAAACAGATGAAGAATATTGCCGAAGGTTAAAGTGACGCTAACCCATAAACGGCGAGATTATGATCATCTTCTGTTAAAAAGGTAACATCGGAGGTAATTAAGAGCATCCCGTTGCAACCGTACAGCAGGCCAGTTTGTCCGAACTCGGCTGTACGGCTCAACAGTACCCTTTTTTAGTCGTCTTTGTTAATGGCATCCTTGACATCTTCCTTGAGATCACCAAAGCCCTTTTGTACCTTGCCGACGTTCTTTTGGACATTGCCCTCTACCTCCAAACCTTCGTCGTCCAGTATCACACCGGCGGCTTCTTTGACTTTACCTTTGACTTCTTCGACTCGACCTTTTATTTGATCTTTGTTCATGAGTATCTCCTGATAATTAATTTTTTTATGGACAAAGCAAGGAAAATGTTTCCCATTACTCATATATGACAATACAAGTAAAACTAAACGCAGTCGGTGCGGCACCGCACATAAATAATAGAGGAGCCTTATCAATGCAATTTTTTGAACCATTTGTGTCCGGCAAGGAACAGACCGAAAAGTACCGACGCTATTGCAATCTCAGAGCAGTCTGAATTTATTGGCATGCGGCACATACAGCCTAGATGGGATTGTATCCGAGCTTTCACCCTGTAATACCGCAACAATATCTTTGCCAACTGTATCATTTTCTACATGGTAGGAATGTTCGCTAATGCCTTTCACTACATCGCTTGCATCGACGATAACCACTTTTGCGGCTATTTGGTGCGGTTTACTTGGGCCGTCATGCCCTAAGCGATCAGGGTTGCCTTTCGTTACATCACTGACTGTAAGCGCTAAATCACCGTTGTTGAAGTAAACCGTAATTCTCTGCGCAAGTTCTGGCAACTTTGCCAGTTTATGATCGAACTCAAAAGCGTCATTGTCTTCATCGGCGGCCGTTAAGATGATGTTATCGAAGATACGTGATAACGATTTTCCGCTGGCAATTTTTTGGGCCTGTTGTAACGCATGTCTCAACACGTAATTACCCATGCTGTGAGCCATAAGATTAACTTTTTGCTGACAGGCTTCGTCTGGATGGCCACTTTTCAAAAACGTCGCCAATTTCATCAAGCCGCGAGCGAAGGCGTAGCCGGAGGCTTCGGCATCATGGCGATCGTTAATATAACTGATCACTTCACCATCCGATGGCCAGGAAAATACAAACATGTTCGGTTGATAGGCTTTATTGGAAAGTTTTGCGTATCGCTCACCGATTTTTGCCGCCGATTCGACAGCCGTTTTAAAAGAGACATTAAAACCGTGGATAAACAGTAGGGAATCTAGCGACTGCGTCTTCATCGAGTCGCGTAATTGCTGAAATAGAGCCTCCGATCCTTGAGCGGAATTATCCGGCAAGACCTCAATAGACTTGTGGTCTAATACCCCTTTTTTAACTTTCGCCTGGCCAAAACGAAGGTCGCCCAATCCGGTATCTGAAAAACCTTTGCCGAAGTCGGTCGGCGGTTCGGCGTTATTAGGATTACGGTTGGTTGCAAAGAAAATGGTCGACATAAAATGCTCCCTGAAAAGGGTAAATGGGATGTTACGTACCCATAATGAAAACTCAAGGCGTTACAAATTTTACACTTCTCTACGCCTGCCCATTCCTGTGAAGGCTTGCGTAACATCAGTCAGTAAGCCAAATAAAAGTCTATCGGCGAGATTGAACAGGGTCTGTACGGCATCGAACATAAAAAACGTCTCTGCTGAAGACGGATCATGCCTGGCGTGGATCAATGTGGGTGTTTTCGTTGGAGAGGATTATTTCCACGCGACGATTCAATTGACGATTAGCCGCCATCGTTGGCGGCAATTAGCAGCACGTCAGCATAACCGTGCGTCCTGATACGGTCATACGGTCGCGATTGATCGCCGTATTGTTAAGTATTCACACTTATTGATTCAATAAACTGAACAATTTATGCTTCATGTTCCTTGGTAGCTTCAGCTGTTTTTTTATGTTTGATGGTGCTATTTAATGCTTATCCCCTGGACATGACTTATGATTGATCCGCATAACTCTTGGCAAAACCATCTTCTCGACTCCCTGCCGACCCCCGAATACACGGGCCTTTCCCTCCATTTAGAACTGGTCGCATTACCGCTCGGCAAGGTTCTTTACGAGCCCGGGAGCGAGTTGCGTTACGCTTATTTCCCCACGACCAGCATCGTATCGCTGCTTTACGTCATGGAGAATGGCGCGCCAGCAGAAATCGCCATGGTCGGCAACGATGGCATCATAGGTGTTTCCCTGTTCATGGGCGGCGGAACCATGCCTCATCGGGCGGTGGTGCGGAACGTTGGTTACGCCTATCGGTTGCGGGCGCATTACCTTATGCAGGAGTTCAGCCGCTCTGGAGGGCGCCGCAAAGGAGCGCTGCACGATTTGTTGTTGCGTTATACCCAGGGACTGATTACTCAGATAGCATTGACGTCGGCCTGCAATCGTCATCATTTCGTCGATCAGCAGCTTTGCCGCTGGCTGCTGTTAAGCCTTGATCGACTGCCTTCGAACGAATTAATCGTTACCCAGGAATTGATCGCCAATATGCTCGGCGTGCGGCGCGAAGGCATCACTGAGGCTGCCAGGAAATTGCAGCAAGCCGAGTTGATTGATTACCGCCGGGGACGCATTATGGTACTGAATCGGTTGGGATTGGAGTCGCGTGCCTGTGAATGCTACCACGTGGTCAAAACAGAATTCGATCGTCTGCATCGCCATCGCCAACAGACTTCATTGACATCTTACATGCCCTTACAAAAGAATGGTCAGGTCAACAGTGAATCATTAGGCAGCGGCCGAAAGTAGATAAAAATACCGTCGTATTGATAGTGTTCGATACACTGACTGATGTTATGCAGTAAATCAAAAAATCAATAACTTACGAAGCAAAAAATGACCGTAAGTTATTGATAGTTTGTAGTCGGTGCGTAACATCGGTTACTGACGAGCTAGTTATCCTGTTCTTGAGGCCAGGCGAACGACAGAGAAGTTCTCTTTGTACTTCCGATCGTTGCCGACTGTTTGGCTACCTGACCTCGGCGTTCAACGGTAACGGTGTAACGGCCGGGCTTGAGTTTGGCGAATAGCATAGGGCCGTCAGCTACTGTTTCCATCAAAATGTTACCGCTTGAGTCGGTGATACGAACCCTCACGTCACTGACATATTCCCCGGTATCCTTTATCGAAAATAGCAGGTGCAAGTTATAGTCGGCCCGTATGGCTTGCAGCGCATTTTGTTCATCGCTCCCTATTCCACCGCTGATGAACGTAACCTCGCCTTGGGTTTGTGATTTGATCAGCTCCTGTTCCGCAACAGCAGGGAAGCTGAACAAAATACAGAGAAAGATAAGCGTTAAGTGTATTCGTTTCATAAGAATGACTCCTTAAATTATAGGCAAGAACAACTTTCTGAATAACATACAGTATCTGTCATTCCAGTCTGTACGCTACCGCACCGTACTGATATTAAATTGATCCCTTATCGAGACTACCATGAAACAATTCGAGCATGCGGTCTGCTGCAGAGGTTAATTGCCGTCGAAAGACAGGCGATACTCCAATTCGACATTGTCGACGACACATTGTCGGTCAGGGTGCTATCAATCGTAACGAGCGTCTGGATGTGTTGTTGGCGCGCCTCCGCAAAAAAGCCAGCGCCATCTTAAACAAATCTCTGCCTATTAAAACCGCGCATATGCACGGCTATGCCTTTATTGCCGCTGCCATAACTCAATAGCATCGGGTATAAAAAGCACAGCCATGCAATAAACTGCAAGTTTTTGCCATATTTTGATAGATCGAATCAGTTTATAATCGAGAAACCTAACTATCTATAATGGTCTAGTCGCTCATTTTTTACGTCGGGCGAGGAAAATCTATCAATAGTCCCATTATGCACCGCTATTTGCTTTGCGAAACTCGAATTGATACGAGACAGGGGCATCGGCTTACCGATTAATAAGGCCGGCCGGGTTTGGGCTCAATAGTTACACATACAGGGTTTTCAATATTGATTTAATTAAGAGATTGGAGTTAACGTTACAGATGCCACCTGAAATACTGTCATTACAAATTTCACCCGCTGCCGGCAACTCGACTTTAACCATAAATATAAAGATTGCTTATGACTGTCTCACATAGTCCTCGACAAAACTATCTCCTCGATACCTTGCTCTCAGATGAATATGAGCGCCTTTTCCCCGATCTGGAACTGATTGAGATGCCGCTGGGCGAAGTCATTTACGAGTCGGGTGATGAGTTGCATCACGCCTATTTCCCGACGACCTGCATCGTATCATTGCTTTATGTCATGGAAAATGGCGCTTCAGCCGAAATCGCCGTAGTTGGCAACGATGGCATTATTGGTGTCGCTCTTTTCATGGGCGGAGGAACCATGCCTAATCGAGCCGTCGTACAAAGCGCAGGTTACGCCTATCGGTTGCGGGCGCCGCAACTCATGCTGGAATTCGACCGCTTTGGTGGACGTCGCTACGGGACGTTACATAATTTATTACTGCGCTATACCCAGGCACTGATTACCCAGATGGCACAGACGGCTGTCTGTAACCGGCATCATTCCGTGGATCAACAACTCTGCCGTTGGTTGCTGTTAAGCATCGACCGCCTCACCTCGAATGAGTTGACCATGACTCAGGAATTGATCGCTAATATGCTGGGTGTGCGCCGGGAAGGCGTAACCGAGGCCGCAGGAAAATTGCAGCAAGCCGGGTTGATTGATTACAGCCGTGGACATATCACGGTACTGGATAAGCCGGGATTGGAAGCGAGAGTCTGTGAATGCTACCAAGTGGTCAAGACGGAGTTCGATCGCCTACTGCCCCGCACCGTTGATACTGAAAGGCGTTAAATCTGCAGAGTTTGAAGCCAAGCTGAAACTTTGCGACGATAACGTTAAAATGGCTTTTAGCGGGCGTTTATATCCATAATAGAAATGATTTTCTGGATTCAGTGAAACTATTGCGAGCTTGAGTTTCCAGTTTTTAAACAGCCTCAGAAGGGGCGATCTAAAAAACCGGGTTTTGACCGGCATAAGCAGCCATACAACCATAAAAATAGTAGGACTCCTGCATGGATAAATCGACCGCCGTTCACGGCCCATTCTCTCCGGACACCATGACTGATTTTGCTTACCCCTGTGTGGACAGGTTGCTGCCGATTGTAGGTATCGGAGCCTCGGCCGGAGGGCTTGAAGCGCTCGAACAATTTTTCAGTCATGTGCCTGACAACATGGGGATAGCTTTTGTCGTCATTCAGCATCTCGATCCCAACCACAAAGGCATGATGGTCGAATTACTGCAACGCATAACGGCGATGACGGTAGTAGAGGCCCAAAATCGGATGAAAATAAAACCGGATTGCATTTATGTCAATCCTCCGAATAAAGAGCTGTCCATCCTGCACGGCACGCTTTATCTGCTCGACCCGGTTGCACCGCGCGGATTACGCCTGCCTATCGATGCTTTTTTCCGCAGCCTGGCTGAAGATCGACGCTATCAAAGCATCGGCATCCTGCTTTCGGGCATGGGGTCGGATGGTATGCTGGGCCTGCGCGCCGTCAAGGAAAAATCCGGTCTGGTGCTGGTGCAGGACCCTAGCGACGCCAAATACGACAGTATGCCGCGCAGCGTTATTGCGGCAGGCTTAGCCGATATTATCGGCACTGCGGCAGAACTGCCTGCGCACATTATCAATTATCTCCAACATCCCCGGGATGCTTTGGCCGGTTCAGGGCAGCTATTGGAAGATAGCGCCCTGAGTTCCCTGAGCGCCCTGGAAAAAATTGCCGCGCTGCTGCGCGTCCGGACCGGCAATGATTTTTCGCTATACAAGAAAAGTACGCTATATCGGCGTATTGAGCGGCGCATGGCATTGCACCAGCTCGATCATATCGCCACTTATGTCCGTTATCTGCGCGAAAATCCGCAGGAGCAGGATTTATTGTTCAAGGAATTGCTGATTGGTGTTACCGGCTTTTTTCGTAATCCGGCGGTATGGGACACTTTAAAGACCGACGCGATACCCGCGCTGATAGCAAACTATCCGGACGGCAAGACCATAAGAGCTTGGGTGTCAGCCTGTTCCACCGGCGAGGAAGCCTATACCCTGGCAATCAGCTTCATGGAAGCGATCGAACAGGTCAAGCCGCGCGCACACTACCCGCTGCAGATTTTTGCTACCGACCTCGATGCGGATGCGATAGCGCACGCACGCCAGGGATTTTACGCGGCCCATAGCGTCGCCGATGTTTCGCCGGAGCGTCTGGCCCGCTACTTTAACGCCGAAAACAACGGCTACCGGATAAAAAATGAAATCGGCGAAACGATCATTTTTGCGCCGCAGAATATCATCACCGATCCGCCGTTTACCCGGTTGGATATCATCAGTTGCCGTAACCTGCTGATTTATTTTTCCGCTGATTTACAGGAAAAACTGTTGCCGCTGTTTCACTATGCGCTAAACCCGCAGGGCTTGCTGTTGCTGGGTTCTGCCGAAAGCACCGGCAATTTCGGCTATCTGTTTACGCCGGTCAAGGCCAAGGTGCGTCTGTACCGGCGTATTGACAATCCTTTGCCGAAACCTGAAGTGAATTTTCCACATAAACAGTTTACCGCAGTGCCCGCCAGCAGGCAGGCCGTCGATGACGGCAGCTTGCCTGTCAATCTGCAACAGCTGATGGATCAATTGCTGCTTGCGCATTACGCCCCGGCAGCGGTGCTGGTTAACGCCGAAGGCGACATCCTTTATTTTAGCGGCCACACCGGCAAGTATCTGGAACCTTCTGCCGGTAAAGCCAATCTGAACATCTATGCGATGGCGCGGGAGGGCTTGCGTCAGGCGCTAACGGGTTCAATCCGCCTGGCGTTGCAGCAATTAACGGCGGTGCACCTGGACGGCCTACAGATAACAGGCGAAAGCAGTACCCATACGGTCAATGTGAGCGTACAAGCTATCGAGCAGGTGCAGGCATTGCGCGGCAAGGTCATCATCGTATTTACTGATGTCGCGACAGTGCGTACCCGTAAACGCAGCACCAAGCTACCGCAGCCCGAGGCACTGCAACAGGCCCAGTTGGAAATACAGACCTTGCGCGATGAAATACAGTTTTTGCAGGAAGAACTCAAAGCCAGCCATGAAGAAATTCAGTTTGCACATCAGGAAATACTCATTTCCAAGGAAGAAATGCAGTCAGTGAACGAGGAAATGCTGACGGTAAACGCGGAGCTGCAAGCCAAACTGGATGCGCTGCAGTGGGTCAACAACGACATGCAGAACCTGCTTAACAGTACCGAAATTGCTACGGTGTTTCTCAACAACAAATTGCATCTGCGGCGCTTTACCGCCCATACCTCCCAGATATTCAGGTTGTTGCCGCAAGACGAAGGGAGGCCGTTATCCGACATCACGACTGATCTGGATTATCCTCTGTTACAGCAGGATGCAACAGAAGTGCTGCGCACGCTGGTGGTTTCGGATAAGCAAATCCAGACGCATGATGGTCGCTGGTTCGATGTGCGGATCATGCCTTACCGCACCATGGATAATGTAATAGACGGCGTGGTTATCACCTTTGTCGACATCAGTCTGGCCAAAAACCTTGAGCTGGCGCTGAACGAACACGCGATTGTAGCGGTTACCAACCGGAAAGGCGAGATCACCTATGTGAATGACAAGTTCTGTGCCGTCTCCCAATATTCGCGCGAAGAACTGCTCGGACAGGATCACCGTATTATCAATTCGGGGCATCACTCCAAGGAATTTATGCACGACCTGTGGAGAACCATTGGACACGGGCATACCTGGAAGGGAGAAGTCCGTAACCGAGCCAAAGATGGCTCCCTCTATTGGGTAGACACTACCATCGTTCCTTTTCTTGATGCGAAAGGCAAGCCGTATCAATATGTCGCTATCCGCACGGTCATTACTCACCATAAGCAGAAAACCGGCTCGGTGCGGCAGGAAAATGCGGACGCAGAGAATAATTCCATATGCGGGATTTATTTGCAGTAGCTTTGCTCCGTTCCTACGCGGCGCGTAGGAACGGAGGAATCAGGAAGGGTTTTATGGTTTAAAATTCCTTAGCGCAACTAATATCAGATTATAATGCTGTCCCAAAATAGGGGGATATTTACGATGTACAGAGAGAACGTGTGACCAAAACAAACAAACCATTTAGCGATGCCGACAAGCTGCGCCGACGCGCTAATCAACAGCTTGCCCAACAACAGCCAACCGTATCCGGCATTGAAATGGACGCAAAAAAACTGCTGCACGAATTACGGGTTCACCAGATTGAGCTGGAAATGCAAAATGAGGAACTGCTGATAGCGCAGACTGAAGTGGAAGCGAGCCTGGAACGTTACACCGAACTCTACGACATGGCGCCGGTCGGCTATCTTACGTTGGATTGCTTCGGCGCTATCCAACAGATCAATCTCAGGGCCGCCAGACAGTTGGGAATATTCCGTTCGCAGCTAAAACAGCAACGCTTTTCAAGCTTTATCAGCGTTGATTCCCTGCCTATTTTCAACGATTTCCTGTCCGGCGTATTTGTCGGCAGAACGGCTCAAAGCTGTGAACTGACCCTGCTTCCTGTCGACCGGAGCCCGAGGCTGATTGTACAGTTCGAAGCCATTGCCAATGATGACGACCAGACCTGTCGCGTGATCCTCATCGATATTACCGAGCGTAAAGGCAATGAAGAAAAACTGAAACTCGCGAGTCTGGTTTATCAGGCCATTGGCGAAGCCATCATGGTGGCCGATGCCGACAACAGGATTGTCACCGTCAATCCTGCCTTCATGGAGCTGACCGGTTACACCTTGCAGGAGGCCGTCGGTCAATCCACAACGCTGCTCAAGTCGGGACACGAAAACGAAGCGTTCTACCAGATCATGTGGCATGCACTGAAAACAACAGGACATTGGCAGGGAGAAATATGGAACCGGCGCAAGAACGGCGAAATATACCTGGAATGGCTGACGATCAACACCGTTTATGATGACCAAAGCAAGGTACGGCATCGGGTCGCGACGTTCTCGGATATCACCGATCAGAAACATGCAGAACAAACCATCTGGCAGCAGGCCAACTTCGATTCGTTGACCGGACTGCCCAACCGCCACATGTTTTACGAGCGGCTGGAGCAGGAAATGAAGAAATCCCGACGAATGGGCCTGCCGCTGGCATTGCTGTTTCTCGATCTCGATCATTTCAAGGATGTTAACGATACGCTGGGACACGGCAAGGGCGACCTGTTGCTCAAGGAGATGGCGCAACGTTTGCTCAATTGCGTACGTAATACCGATACCGTCGCACGTCTGGGCGGCGATGAATTCACCATTATTCTGGCTGAATTACACGAGCAAGACAGTATTGAACGTATCGCTCAGGACATCCTGTGGCAGCTGACCAAACCGTTCGAGTTAGCGGGCGAAATTGCCTATGTATCGGTCAGTATCGGTATCACCTTATATCCTGAAGATACCGATAACATCGACGCGCTGATCAAAAATGCCGATCAGGCCATGTATGCGGCAAAGGATCAGGGCCGCAACTGTCGTCACTACTTTACCCTCTCCATGCAGGAAGCCGCACTGACCAGAAGGCGGCTGATCAATGATTTGCGTAACGCATTGGTTGAACGCCAGTTCTGGCTGGCTTATCAGCCGATTGTGGAATTGAAAACCGGCTTCATCCACAAGGCGGAGGCGCTGATTCGCTGGCAGCATCCGACCCGCGGATTGATCAGCCCGGCCGATTTTATCCCGGTCGCCGAAGCAACCGGCATGATTATCGACATCGGTGAATGGGTGTTTCGCGAGGCGGCGCAACAGGCCGCGCAATGGCGTACCAAACACCATGAGCAGTTCCAGATCAGTATTAATAAATCGCCGGTGCAATTTCAAAAAGAGGACAATGGACATCTTGCCTGGTTCGAGTATTTGCGCGAACTCGGCCTGCCCGGACAAAGCATAGTCGTAGAAATTACCGAGGGACTGCTGATGGATGCCGGAACCATGATTAGCGACCAATTGTTGGCTTTTCGGGATGCCGGTATTCAGGTATCGCTGGATGACTTCGGTACAGGCTATTCTTCATTATCTTATCTGAAGAAATTCGACATCGACTATCTGAAGATTGACCAATCGTTCACCCGCAACCTCTGTCCCAATGGCAATGACCTGGCGCTGTGCGAAGCGATCATCGTGATGGCGCATAAACTGGGCATCAAGGTTATCGCAGAAGGCATAGAAACGCAGGAGCAGTGCGATTTACTGATTGCCGCCGGTTGCGATTACGGACAAGGTTATTTGTTTTCGAGACCGGTGGCCGCTGATGAATTCGAGAAACTGTTGCTTGCAGGCTAAACGTTATCTTACCTCGTTTCCACTCAGCTAAGTGTTGTAGGAGCGGGCCGTGCCCGCGACATTTGGGCTGCGATTGCAGAATTGCAGCTGCTTCATCGCGGGCACGGCCCGCTCCTACGACGTTATTGTGCTTAACTTAATGGCAGTGACGCGCTGTGTGGGAACGGGAATCACCCCATCAGCACCAACACCTGATGGTTCTGACCATCATTCAGCAGCGGGATACCCTCACCCTCTGCTTGCTCTACGCCGTCCAACTGAATCGACACGATGCCCTTCGACACTCCGTCGGGATTGTTGACGGTAATTTCATAGCCGGTTTCTTCATGCTGATAGCTTAAGCGGTAACTGCGCCACTCACGCGGAATACAAGGATTAAAATGCATTTTGCCGGCGCGGATATTCAGGCCCAACAGCCATTCCAGACCTGCACGGTAAAACCATCCCGCAGCGCCGGTGTACCAGGTCCAGCCGCCTCGCCTCGCGTGAGGCGGTACCGCATAGATATCGGCCGCTAGCACATAAGGCTCGACTTTATAGGCATAGACGCCGGTCCGGTTAGCGGTGCGATTGATCGGATTCAGCATGTGCAGAAGATCGGTCGCCTGATCGCCGTCTCCGAGCATCGCATAAGCGATAACGCACCAGATCGCCGCATGGGTATATTGCCCGCCATTTTCCCGTACGCCCGGCAAGTAACCTTTGATGTAACCGGGGTCCAGCAGGGTCTTATCGAAAGGCGGTGTAAACAGCAACACCAGATCGTCGCCATAATGTATCAGATATTCCCGAACCGAATTCATCGCCAGCCGCGCCCGCTCGGGGTCGGCGGCGCCGGAAATAACGGCCCAGCTTTGCGCCAGCGAGTCGATGCGACACTCGGCGTTGGCCGCCGACCCCAGCGGTGTGCCGTCATCGTAATAGGCGCGCTTGTACCAGGACACATCCCAGCCTTCCGCTTCCACTGCGACTCTTAGCTTGGCAGCGTGTTCGCGCCAACGTGCGGCGTGCTCGGTGTCTCCGCGCGCTTGGGCCAGATCGGCAAATTCCGATAAGGTCGCCATCAGGAACCAGGCGAGCCAGACGCTCTCGCCTTTGCCCAGATGGCCCACCCGGTTCATGCCGTCATTCCAATCGCCGCTGCCCATCAGCGGCAGACCGTGTGCGCCGACTTGTAAGCTCAAATCCAGCGTCCGCGCACAGTGCTCAAACAGGCTGGCTTGCAGCTCCGATGGCGTCGGCTCGAAATAGGCGTCTTCCTGTTCCGGCGTGAGTATAGGGCCTTCCAGGAACGGCATCAAAGCGTCGAGTACCGCGCTATCGCCGCTCACCTTGACATAGTGGGATGTCACATAAGGCAGCCAGATAAGGTCATCGGAAAAATGGGTGCGCACACCGCGATTGGAAGGCGGGTGCCACCAATGCTGCACATCGCCCTCGACAAACTGATGCGTCGCCGCACGGAGGATATGAGCGCGGGCAAGATCGGGCCGGGCTACTGCAAGCGCCATGCTGTCTTGTAATTGATCGCGAAAACCGAAAGCCCCGCCTGCCTGATAAAATGCGGCTCGCGCCCACATTCGACAACTCAGGGTCTGGTACAGCAGCCAACCGTTCAGCATCAAGTCCAAGCCTCTGTCCGGCGTTTTTACCTGAACTTTTCTCAGTGTCTTGGACCATAATTGTTTCACCTCAGCGAAAGTTTTTTGCAGATCCGCAGATCGATAACGCTTGATCAGTTCGCGAACATGGTCGCGGTCATTGCCTTGCCCCAACAGAAAAACGATTTCGATGCTTTGATCGCTTGCCAGTTCTATCGGCGTCGTCAATGCCGCGCACGGATCAAGACCCGCGCCAACGCGGTGTTTAAGCGCTTTGGCTAGGCTCAAGGCCAGCGGCGCATCCAGGCTGCCGTTACGGCCGATAAATTCGGTTCTATTGCAGGTCCAGGTAGGTTGCAGGCCGACCAGATCGACAAAAGCAATACGCTGGCCAAAATCCATATCCAAGCGGTTGTAAGCAAACAGAGTGCCGGTCGCCTGATCCAATTCGGTAACAATATAAGGCGCGGTGTTGGTTCGAGAAGCGCCGAGCACCCATTCCACATAGGCGGTAACCGATAATTTACGCGGGCGAGCGGAAGTGTTTTTTAAGGTCAGAACCGAAATTTTAACCGGGTCGTCCGGACTGACGAATTGCAGCAGCTCACTGTGAATACCGTGAGAGGCATGCTCGAAACGACTGTAGCCCTGGCCGTGGCGAATCACATAACGGGCATTATCTACCCGAATCGGTAATGCAGTCGGACTCCATAAATCGCCGGTTTCGACGTCCTGCAAATAAAATATTTCGCCGGGAGGATCGCTGACCGGATCGTTCGACCAAGGGGTCAACTGGTTCATCCGGCTGTTAAGGCTCCAGGTACAGCCACTGCCCAGCTCCGAGACCGTAAAGCCGAATTCGGCGTTGGCGATTACGTTAATCCAGGGTGCCGGCGTCCATTGGCCGTTGCCCAGCACGATCACATATTCGCGCCCGCCGTCGGCAAAGCCGCCCAGCCCGTTAAAATATTCGAGCTCTGTAGGAGTGATTAAGAGTCCACTGCTGTCAACGCCGGATACTGCCAAGGCTTTGCTTTGGATAAACTCCGGCGTAGGCTTGGGATGCCGCATCAATTGCTCGGCCAAGGTACCGCGGCTACTTAAGAGCACCACGCGAGCCGAGGTTTGCAACAGCACACGCTCTTCCTCTGAGATCTGATCGGCCCGCAGCACAAAAATCTCTCCCTGCCCGTCGTATTCATGAATCGCGGTAAACGCTTGAGTTTCGCGAACCATACTTTCCAATAAGGTCTGCAATTCATTGGCATAGGTGATTTCTTTGTCATTCAAAATCACCAGATCGACCGATAAACGCTTCATGCGCCAATACTCGTAGGCGCGTAATAACTGATCGGCAATAGCCCGGTCATCGGTTGACATTACCCGCAGCAATACTATCGGACGGTCACCGGAAATACCGAACCGCCATAAACCGGTGACATTTAACCGGTTCAGCTGCATAAGCTTGCTGCTCGCTCGCAGCCAAGGATCGGCATACAGCAAGCGGTTGGCCAGGGATTGAAATAACTGGGCTTCGTCAGGCTTGATGCGCAGATGACGCAATTGGATGTGCGCATGGGTCCAGGCAAGATTGGAAACCCGGTCAAATGTAGCCGCGTTGTGATACTTATCGGCTAACTCTTCAACGGCTTGCCGTGACGGTGCAATCAAGGTGGTAAAGGTCACATGAACCGTCGCTCCCGCTTCGATGCTGACCCGCGTACGCAGACTGAAAATCGGATCAAGCACTGCGCCGACCGTATTGCTAAGCGGACGACCATCGATTACGGCCGCAGGTGCACGCAATGTTTGACCGCGACCGCAAAATTTTACCCGGTCGGTTTCATATTGAACGCCTTCATTGATGTCGCTACACGCCAGCACATGAGCCGCCCAAATTTGGGGCTCATCTGCTGCCCGAGGCCGCCGTTGCGCAATGAGTCCGCATGCTTGCGGCAGGAACTCGGTTTGGATGAACAAATTGGAAAACGCGGGATGAGCGCTATCGGCCAGAGGTGGCGCAAGCACAATTTCCGAGTAGGAGGTAAGCTCAATTTCCCGGATATACGAGCCGTTATTGGTCAGACTTAAACACCTGATTTCTGCGTCATCCTCCGGCGACACAATGATTTCCAAGTGACTGGCTATAGCGCCGTCTTCGCGAGAGATGCGCACCCGGTCTTCGAGAAAAACGACCGCGTATTGATCCGGAACCGCCGCCGTCGGTTGGTATCCGGCAGACCAAATCCTGCCGCTAGCCATATCGCGCAAATAGATATAACTGCCCCAGCAGTCGCGCGTCACATCCTCGCGCCAGCGGGTTACCGCCAGCTTTTTACAAACACTGTAGCCGGAACCGGCGGCGGTGACCATCACCCCGTAACGGCCATTGGAAAGCAACTGCGCTGAGGGTACGAGAGACATCGGCGAAGGCTCGCGGCGTACTGACGGTTGCACTATTTCTTTGACTTCCGCCTCCGCTTGGGTAAAGTCAGGAATGCCGCTGTCAGAACCCTGCGGAACCCGTTCCTGCAATAACATTTCAGCGCCCTGAATCATCGGGGTACGATGGAAACGGCGGCGCATAACCGCGTCATGCATGACATTAGCCAAAGCCACCAACGACATGCCTTGATGGTGCGCCATATAGCAGCGCACAAACGCCACCTTTTGGTTTTCCGCCAGTCGCGTCGGCGTGAAATCGAGTGCCTCGAAAAAGCCGTAACGCCCCAAAGCGCCAAGTTGTTCCAGACGCTCGAAATTCACCGCCGCCGCATGCGTGTGGTACATCGCCGCCAAGGCTGTGGCATAGGGGGCTATGACCAGATCAAAGGCGAGTCCGCGCTTCATCCCCAAACCGGGTACGCCGAAAGCGGAATACTGGTAAGTGAACCAACGGTCGCGGCCGTTAAACGCCGATTCGGAGACACCCCACGGCACATTGTGTTCTTCCCCGTATTCAATCTGGCTTTGCACGGACAGACGACAAGTCTGATCGAGCAGGCTGTAGCGCGGCGTATAAGTCACCAGTGACGGCATCAGGTATTCGAACATCGAGCCGGACCAGGACAGCAATACGGTGCCGTTTGCGGTGCGTGCCACCCGTCTTCCTAAGTGAAACCAGTGAATACTCGGCACTTCTCGCTTGGCGATAGCGATAAGGCTGGTCAGGCGCGCTTCCGAGGCGAGCAAATCGTAATAGCTGTCGTCGATAACACCGCTTTCAACGCGGTAGCCAAGCGAAAACAAGTGTCTGTTTTGATCGTAGAGAAAACGAAAATCCATGTTGACGAAAAGTTGATGCGCTTGTTGTTCCAGCGCTTGTATCCGCCGAACCAGTGCTCTCCAGTGTTGCACTTCCGCTTGCGGGTAGTCATCAAGCGGAAGCCCGACAGGTATCGATGAGCCTAGGTTTTCGAGGTCACGTTGATGAGAATGGATGTCATCGTGCAGCATAGTCGCCCATGCCAGCACTTCGCTGTCATCCATCAGTTCGCCGCGTTCAGCGGCGTAAGTGCGCGCCAAATCCAACAGGTTATCGGCGCATGGCGTGATTAGCCGCCACAAACTTAGCCATTCCGCGTGGCTGACAGGACTGCCGGCCAACAAGCCGCCAAGTTTTTCTACTTTTTTCTGCAGTTCTTCCCGCGTCACTATCAGCATACGCTGGTCATCGTTGGTTTTGGCCAGTGCCGATATGAGCAGTCTGTGAGTATCGGCAATACCGTTTAACACGGTGGCAAACGGATACGATTGCTGCGTCAACTCCTTACATCCCTGCACCAGCACCAGCAGATGTCCTGCCAAATTGCCGCTATCCACGGTCGATACATACCTGGGTTCCAGCGGGTGCAAACTGCGCGTGTCGTACCAGTTATAAAAATGTCCATGCAGTCGCGGCAGTTTGTTCAGCGTGTTTAGGGTTGCCTCCAGCCGGTCAATGGTATCTATAAGCCCCAGCCAGCCAAAATCGTGGGCGGCGAGCACCGATAACAGATAAAGGCCGAAATTTGTCGGCGAACTGCGATGAGCGATAACCGGATCAGGATCTTCCTGAAAGTTATCCGGCGGCAGATAATTTTCCTGCTCGGTCACGAACGTGGTAAAAAATCGCCAGGTACGTCTGGCGACTTGTCGTAACCGCAAAGCATCCTCGGGAAGTAATGCTTCAGCCTGATCCGGTTTAGGCGGCAGACTCAGGATATGGGCAATGACCGGAGACAATAACCACAACAGCAGGAACGGCGCTGCAAGCTCCATCGACGCGGGATTGAACAACAGCACGACCGAGCCCGCGCAAACGACCACGATAGTCACGCTAATCATGGGCCGCATAAGATTTTTCACCGATTGCCCCGCCGCCGTTTTGGCTTGCAGCGCAGTAACCCAGCTGAGCAATTTTCGTCGGGTGATAAACAGCCGCACCAAGGTGCTGATGATCGCGTCAGTCATCAACGCAGTTTGTTGCGCCAGCAGGGTTAACGAGACCAGGCTATGGCTTATGCCCATGACGACATTTTCTACGGTGGAACGCAGCTGATTACGCCACGGAATGTCGGCGCGCAGTCTTATTCCGGCGACGATAGCCAGTAAGGCGGGAATACTCAGTGCAATGAATACCATACCCATCAGTATCCATTGTGGCGCGGCTGGAATTGCCCAAGCCGCCAACAGGGTAAAAAAGGCGCCAGGCGCGGAGAAAGTTCGACGCAAGTTATCGAGCATTTTCCAGCGTCCGATCAGCGGCATACCTTGGCCGAGGGCGCCGAAAATCCAGGGCAATAACTGCCAGTCGCCACGCGCCCAGCGGTGCGAGCGAGACGCGGCAACTTCCGTATGAGAAGGAAATTCTTCAAACAACTCGATATCGCTGACAAAGGCACAGCGGGCGAACACGCTCTCAAGCAAGTCGTGACTGAGCAAGGTATTTTCGGGAATGCGTCCGGCCAAAGCGGCTTCAAAGGAATCAACCTCATATAAGCCCTTGCCGCTATAGGTCCCGAGTCCGAACAGATCCTGATAGACTTCGGACACTGCGGTCGAATAAGAATCCATGCCGCACGCACCGGAAAAAAGTCGATGAAACAATGAGTGTTCCCGCCGGTGGGGCAGGGTCGCTGTCACTCTAGGTTGGAGAATGCTGTAGCCGCTGATAATGCACTTTGTGACCGGATCAATGACAGGCCAATTGAGCGGATGTGCGGCTGTACCCACCAATTGACGTACCGAATCGATAGGCAATTTGGTGTCGGCATCCAGGGTTATCACATAACGGACACCCGGAGGAGCAAACGCGGGTTTGCCATGAATCGGCATAAAAGAAGTATCGTCTGCACCGCGCAGTAGTCGATTAAATTCATGCAACTTGCCGCGCTTGCGCTCCCACCCCATCCATTTTTTTTCGCTGGGGTTCCATTTACGTTTGCGGTGATACAGAAAAAACCGCTGATGTCCATACTTGGCATTCAGCGCATCAAGGGCGGTAATGGCAACGCTCAGCAAAAGATCATCTTCAGGCAGGGTTTCCTGATCCGCATCCAGCCAATCGGATAACAGCGCAAAACGAACATCGCCGCCCGGATTGGATAAGTAGTGAACTTCCAATTCATCGAATTGTTTTTTCACGTTCTGTTCGTTGACAAACAGGGTCGGCACCACCACAAAGGTGCGTAAGGCATCAGCAATGCCTTGTTTCAATTCGAGTCTGGGTAAATGGCGTGGCGGTACAACGCTAATAACGAAGCGGTTGACCAAACTCGTGGCAATATCTGAAGCAGGGGATAATGCAAACAGCGCCATCAGGGCAATCGGCAAGCTGCCTAGTCCAGCCTCAAAAGCGGCGCTCAGAGGCAGGGCCATTACGAGCAGTGTGCACACAGCCAGACTGCCCAGATACGTATAGGCCGCATGGGCGATATAAATACGCAGGAGTTTTTGGCTGAAAGTAGGACGAAAGCCGACTTCTTGTTCGAATTCGCGCCGACCGGGGCCGATCAAATAGTAGCCGGGCTCCAGTATTTTCCGGTCAGCGTCTGATTCTTTACTAACACGATCAATCTTGTCGATGACTTTAGCGGCTATTTTTACCTCGGAATACGACGAACGTTTGGCGAGATCTTCAATCGCATGGCGGTAGCGGTCGCGGGTAAGAAAATCCATCGCGCTATAAGTAGGGTGAGTGCGCAGACATTTATCCACCAGACTCGACTCTTCAACAAATTGCGGCCAATCGAACGCCGATATGGCTCGCAGGCTGGTGATGATATTGCGCACGGTCAAATTGGCGGCAATCTGAGCGGCGTGTTCACGATGGACGATTTCATCCAGAGTAAGGCCCAGTTCGCTCAGCAACGGATTCAGAAAATCGAGTGCAGGTGCGGTACCGGGATGCGGTTCGTGCAAGCGTTGTACGATCTGAACGGCAAAGGCCTGGCGCAAAGGCGCGGAAGGTAGTATTGCCGTTGTGGCCGAAAAATTGGCGTTGTCTGCTTGATTAATAAAGTCATCAGCCAGCTGTCGCCCGGCTTGTGAGCGCATGACTTTTAATGCCAAGCGGCGCAAATTCTCGATCATCAGGATACGTAGCGTGATCGGTATGGCCCACAGTTCGCCAATGCTGAGCGGCTGAACTTCCTGATAGGCGTGCAGGAAAAGAGTCAGCTGCTCAGGAGAAAAACGACTGTCGGTATGAGCGACCAGCGCCCAGGCAATGCCATAAACACGCGGATAACCGATAAGGAATCCATCGGTTAACTTGGGTAATTGTCGATAAAATTTTTCAGGCAGGTAGAGGTTGATATTATTGATCTGCTCTTCAACCACATGGTAATTGTCAAGTAGCCATTCTGCGGCCGGTGTAATGGCGCGATGTTCACGCGCCGCCTTACCTATAGCTTTGTAAGCCTCAAACAACAGCCTCGAATTCTCGCGGACTCTTGGCATCAGTTTGAGTCCATGAGGACGTATCTCGGCTTTTTGCGCTTTTGCTAAACTAACGGCATGCTGCACCAAGCGTTCGTTGCTAAACAACTCAAAGCGTATTGGATGATCCTCGCCGCCTGGGTCAGCAATCCTTTTTTTCCGTCTATGCTCCTGTAATTTCAGCATTTGTATGCCTCCGCTTTGGTTATCACTTCATCATTTCAGACTATAAAAAATAGTCTAATCGTAGGACTTAGTGGCGTCGGTACGGTAACGCACGTAAAAATGCTGATGCTGCGAGTCGATCGTGAATGAAGCGAAAAAACAGGCTATGTTGCCGTTAGCTGTGGAAGTCTGCTTTCAATGGCTGGCTTGCTGATTTAAGCCGTGACCGTCATTGGAAATTTGATAGCACTTGAGGATATGCCATTGTGGGAGCGATGCCCTCATCGCTCCCGGTGCCCATGGCTTATTGATGCAGATTGAGAGAAGTCAGTGAATTGAATGATTCTCACGGGTAAATAATTTTTTTAGCCTAATTCACCGCAGTCACGCGAGGCTTTACCGGCTCGGCATTAATTTCAAAATCCATTTTGATACGCTTTGCGGCGGCTTTCATTTCCGTTTTATTTTTAAAAGGCCCGGCGATAACTTGATAGGCATCATTTTTTTGGATTTTACGGGCAGGTATGATCGGCCCTTGATGATTCAACATGGTTGCCAGCTGTTGTGCCTGAGTTTCATCATTAAAACTGGCCACCAAAATGGACCAGTCACTGTCTTTTAATGCACCAACAACGGGCTGATCGTAGAACTGCCCGGGATGTTTCAGTTGCACAGCGTTTGCCGAAATTTCCGCCACATCGGTACTGTTTATCAGTATCGGCGTGGGCACCCCATTTGCCAGCTGGAGTATACGTTCGACTTTATCCCAATCGACTGCCGCATTTTTTTGATCACTGAGGTCATGCAATTGCTTGAGCAGCTGTTTTTTTAACTGGGCTTTATTTTTTGCCCATTTTGGTAACGGTTCGTGCGCTTCAAGGTAGAGCATGCCCTGATGCCAGGCTGTCAGATAGGGCTGATGCAGTATTCGCACCGGCATGCCGACCGCCGCTTTTTTAAACAGCATTTCAATATCCTCAGGATACATCTGTACACAGCCGTGACTGATCTGCATGCCGATACCGTAAGGTTTGTTGGTGCCGTGGATTAAATAACCGGGAATAGCCAGGCGCATCGCATAAAGCCCCAGCGGGTTATCAGGCCCGGCGCCGACGACCTTGGGCAATGCATCGCCTTTTTTGGCGTGTTCGCGATGAATGGACTCGGGAACGGTCCAGCTTGGATTGGCATTTTTAGCGACGATGCGGGTCAAGCCCATCGGCGTACTCCATCCCTGCCGCCCAATACCGACCGGATAGGTATAAACCTTGTTCGACTGTTTTTTAGGATAGTAAAACAGTCGCATATTCGCCAGATTTAAGGCTATGCCCTGATGAGGCGAATCGGGCAGAATAAATTGTACCGGCAACAAAACCCGGCTGCCCGGCTTGGGTGTCCACGGGGAGACAGCGGCATTGGCTATGCTGATGTCGTTATAGCCTAGGCCGAAATGACGGGCAATATCCGGCAACGCATCATTCTCGCGGGTGTCGATTGCGGCAATCGTGCCAACCATGTTGTCATCGTCAGTCAGCTCGAATTCGTGGGTGGCTACGGTTTCGGGTTGAGGTTGAGGCTCAGGAAGCTCGATGGCTGCCGTTGTTTCTTGATCAGAGAAAAGTGACGACATCGTCTGACAGCCGCTAAGCAACATTAATCCAAACGCCAGCATAAGCGGGAGGGCTGATTTTTTAATATTGAAATTTTCTTGGCTGGTCATGTACATAATAAGCTACGCGTGGGGTGACAAACGCCCAGTATAACGAGTGGAATATTAAGAAATGATTAAATACAGGGGCAACGAGCGAACTCGAACAGGCGATACATTGTAGGGGCGACCGGCCGGTCGCCCTTGCGCAACAGTATTTATTCCTTAACCGCCCGGTCGGCATTCAATGCAGTCCAGCCGATAACGATTCTGTATACCATCAGTATTAACGTGGCAATCAGAATAAAAAATCCGACACCGAACTCAAAAGTTAATCCAGCCAAGGCGAAACCGGCCAGAGCGATCCAAACGGTTATGATCTGCCAGTCGAAATGGGATTCCAGCCAAGTTCCCTGAACTTCGGCTCGCTTTATAAAGTTGATAGCCACGCCTATCAGCAATGGCAACCCGGCAAATGCGAAAGCCAGCACCTGACACAGATAGACGATAGCGGTCAGACGCTTTAATGACGGTAATTTTTCAGCGTCACTTTGATTGGTCAATTTATCCGTCATAACCCACCCACCTGTTAATTTTTAATGATGACAACCGCGACTAGCGGCTGTCTTTAACATTTAGATATACGCTTTAATACAGACAAATCAACTGGCACTGAACTCATTTTATGCTTTAAATAAGCTCAAAAACCCAGTTCGGACAGTCCGGGGTGGTCAGCGGGCCTGATCCCCAACGGCCAATGAAATTTCCGCTCCGCCTCGGTTATCGGCAAGTCGTTGATGCTGGCTATGCGCCGCCTCATCAGGCCATTGTGGTCGAATTCCCAGTTTTCATTGCCGTAAGAACGAAACCAGTTGCCGGAAGCATCGTGCCATTCATAGGCAAAACGCACGGCAATACGTGCCTCATGAAAAGCCCATAGCTCTTTTATAAGGCGATAATCCAGTTCTTTAGCCCATTTTTGCTGTAGAAATTGCACAATCTGGTCGCGGCCAGCCAGGAACTCGGCACGGTTACGCCATTGGCTATCAACGGTATAAGCCGACGCGATTTTTTCCGGGTCGCGGGTATTCCATGCGTTTTCGGCGGCACGTACTTTTTGCGCCGCAGTTTCGGCAGTGAATGGCGGCAGGGGTGGACGGATATTGTCGGTCATGGTTTGATCCTGGTTATTGTTCAGCGGAACCTGAATTGTAGATTCTGCACATTTTTACTGCAGCACAAATTTAAGCCCGATTAATATCAGAATAGTCGCCAAAATCGGCCGTAAAATTCTTTCAGGAATTTTGGCGCCCAAGTGGCTACCGATCCAGATGCCGGGCAAAGAGCCGATCAGCAGACTGCCCAATAACACCAGATCGACGTTACCCAAACTAAGGTGACCCAGTCCAGCGACTGCGGTGAGCGGAATAGCATGAGCCAAATCGGTGCCGACAATTTTCAGCGTGGTCATTCTGGGGTAAAGAAATAACAGCGCGACAGTACCCAGCGCACCGGCGCCTACCGACGACAGCGTCACCAATATGCCCAGCACTGCGCCGATCAATACGGTGGCGGGTATTTGCAGATGCTTGAAGCGGCCGGCATTTTCGGGAGTGCTATGCTCATCGTCAATAGGCTTGAGTTTTGCAGCCCGGCTTAATAACACGCTGCGCACGATCAGCGAGAAAGCGGTCAGCAACAACGCGATACCCAAGGTAAAAGTAATCGCTCCCGAGGTTTCCTTGCCGATTGTGCTTAAATGTTTCAGTACAAATAAGGTAGCCACCGCAAAAGGTAGGCTGCCCAGAGCCAACCAACCGACGATTTTCCAATCCACCGAACTATGCTTATTGTGATGCACCCACACGCCGCCGGTTTTAGTGATGGCGGCAAACAAAAGATCGGTACCCACCGCGATAGCAGGCTTAAATCCAAACAGGAACACCAGTAACGGCGTCATCAATGACCCGCCGCCTACGCCAGTCAATCCGACCAAAATTCCTACGGCAAAACCGGCAACAGAATATCCCCAATTCATCTTACTAACCCTTGTTTTAATGCGTCTAAAAAGCGGCCCATTATAACAGGCGATTTATTTTCTATTAGAGTTGTTGCTCGGTATTTTGTTGGGGCAGCCCGATTCCCTGTAGAATCGCTGTCCTGTGCCGATAACCCCACTGTGGAGAACTCTCGATGAACTATGCAAACATGCTGTCGGTGGCGTTTGCCGAAGCGCAAAGCGGCTTTGCTGAAGGCGGCGTACCGGTCGGTGCGGCATTGTTCGATGCTACCGGCAAGCTGCTCGGACGCGGGCGCAATCGCCGGGTGCAGGACAACGATCCGTCCGCCCACGGTGAAACCGATGCCTTTCGTAACGCCGGTCGCCAAACCGATTATCGCGACAAGATTTTAGTGACGACCTTGGCACCTTGCTGGTATTGCTCGGGTTTGATCCGGCAATTTACTATCGGTACCGTCGTGGTCGGAGAGTCGGTCAATTTTGAAGGCCATTTGGATTGGCTCAAAGATGCCGGCGTGAAGGTTATCGAAATGAACGATGCCGATTGTGTCGCGTTGATGCGGCGCTTTATCGAGCAATCACCGCAGCTTTGGTTTGAAGACATCGGCGAATGCACGTAGCCTCTGCAGATATCTTATTTAAACTCGTTCGTTGATGTTCTCGCCTGACATTATGCTTAATCAGAGCTCGGCTTATCGTTATAATTCAGATAGAAAACCGTAAAAATCTAGCCTATATTTTTATTTTCACCATGATCAAATCTCACCAACAGTCGGTCATCCATTTAGGTTCGCCCGGCGAAGAAATCAGCAGACAAGACCTCCAAACGATAAAAAAACGCTTTAAGCAGCTGAATCAGCTTCGTGCACAGCGTATTCAAGAATTTTTGCAGCCTCGTCAGCGAATATTCTTGGAGTTATTGCCCTTGCTTTTTCATGGTAACTTTACCATGTTGCCGGGATTTATTTCCTCAACTACTCCCGCAGGTATATCGGAATACAAACCGGATATTCAGACAATAAATGCCGCCAGGCAGTTTGCAAGAAATTTCAATTATAGTTGGGCGCCAGCCCATATTTATTCTATTGAAGGGCTGTTTTTAATGGGCAGTGTCGGTAGCGTTGCCTTTTCAAAAACCAGTGATATGGACATCTGGTTATGTCATCAATCCGACTTAGCAGCCAGCGCCATTAATGAGCTGCAACAAAAAGCGTCGGCGATAGAAATCTGGGCCGAATCATTAGGGCTGGAAGTCCATTTTTTCCTAATGGACAGTAGACAATTTCGACTCGGCCAAAACACGCCGATTTCTACTGAAAGCAGTGGTCAATCGCAGCATTATCTGCTGCTTGAAGAATTTTACCGAACGGCAATTTATATTGCCGGAAAAAGTCCGGCATGGTGGCTGGTTCCTGCTCATGAAGAAGGCAATTACACTCGCTATATCGAACATCTGACCAGTAATCGCTTCATTCCCGAACATGAGCTGATCGATTTTGGCGGTTTCGAAGCAGTCCCGGCCGAGGAGTTTATCAGCGCAACCCTTTGGCATCTTTATAAAGCCTTACATTCTCCGCACAAGTCGTTATTGAAACTGCTATTAATGGAATGCTATGCCAGCGAATACCCTGTGACCGAATGGCTATGCCGAGACATAAAAAAGGCCGTTTTTCAGGGCAATTTTCTAATAACCGATCTTGATCCGTATTTTCTCATTTATCAGAAAGTCGAAAAATATTTACAAAAAACGCATAGTCACGACAGATTAGCCTTGGCTCGCCAAAATTTTTATTTAAAAGTGATGGGCTCATCCGATAACGCTCTGGATGCATCGATCCGTGCATCCAGGGAGCAATACATCCAGCATATTGCTAAATGCTGGAGTTGGCCCATAACTATGATTGATGGCCTTAAGCATACACGGTCATGGGATATACAAAAAGCCACAGCAGAACATGTCATTATTGTGCAGCAATTGACGCAATGCTACCGCATGATCATGGGTTTCGCCAGGGAGCATGTGAAGCCAAACCAGGAAAATAGCGATGATCTTAAATTGCTAGGCAGGAAGCTGCATTCAGTTTTAGAAAAAAAACCGGGTAAGATTGAAATCATTACCACCCATTCTGAGGTTCACTCAAAAGAAAATGCATTATCTATCGTAGAAAACAGTCCTATAGGCACCAACAGTGGGTGGGCTTTATATCTGAAATACGTGCAAACGGCGACGGCTAAAGATTTTGAGCCGATACAAAAATGCCGGACTTTAATAGAGACGCTTTGCTGGTTGGTCATCAATGGCCTCTATCACAAACATTTGCTGATCAATTTCAGCTCACATTCGCTTAACATGTCGGACCCGGAACTGCGTTCAATCTTGAGGCAGATCAACTTATTTTTAACCCAGAACTTTATTTTCGACGCTCCGCTGGATGTCTATCAAAGCCAAAAGACTCCTCTACATTCCATGATTCTGATCAACATGGGAATCTCAGATAACGAGCGCCTGTGCGTGATGAGTGAGCGCTCTGACCCGCTGAGTTATGGCGTAACCCGACAGTGCTTTATTCAAACCATCAGTCGGGTTTCATTGTCCAGTTGGAGCGAGATTACCACCAGTCATGAGAACGGCTTGGATGGCTTATTTAAGTGTTTAAGCGATATCATTAATACCAATCAAAAACCACTGTCTTTGAGCAACGTCAAGTTTGTTTGTCACACGCCGAATCGGGCTAGAGACATTGTCTTCCGCGTTGAGGTGCTTTTTAGCATCTTGGTTAAACTTTTCTCCACGCCGCAGCATAACCTTTCGCCCCGTTATATTTTGCCTGGAGGAACCTCGTTTTATGTCTTTCAGTCGGTGAATAAAACGCTAAATTACAAGGCACTAGCCTCTGAAAAGCTACTGTTAAACGAATTAGCCCGCCCGCAGGAGCAATTTAGCACCCTTCATTTTGACCGCGCGGTTCTCGAAAATACGCCGATCCCGCTTATTTACTCGCTGAATAGGCCGCAAGTCATCCAGCTTTTTTACTATGAATATAATGCCGATATTAGCGTATATATCGTTGATGAAAAAGGGGCCTTGTATACCCAGCTGCATAGCAAGGCTAGCGCCAATCATCTGCTAAAACAATACGCCATTTTTTTAGAGTCGATCATCAGTCGCGCCCTGTTTGAAAATTTTTTGAGCCTTGAATATTACGCAATCGAGAAAAGTCCTGACGGCATCTTTTCATCTAATCCGGTACAACTGAATACAAGCTCTTCAAATCAGGAATTAAACTTACGCATAACGGGGGAAGATACCGACAAGGGCATCTCCTATACCATCTACTGCAATGAAAAAGAGTTCTCTTCGCTAGATCACGGCAATCAAATCTTTTATGCCGCTTATCAACATATACTCCAATTCAGGAACGCTAACAGTCATTATCCCATTCACATCACCGATATAGACTTGCCTCTTTCTGCATTTCGAATCGACAACCCCGAGCAACTACAAACCATCCATTATTTAAACTACAAACAAAAAATTGAAGATAAATTTAATGTGTAACGGCTAATTCACCTGCTTTTGTTGTTTTGGTGCTGAAAAGGTGCGTAGAAAACAACAATTGCACCGGGCTGAGGCAATCTAGGGGCTGAAAAAGTCACTTTCCCCAACGCTGTTTTGCCGTCCCCCGTCCTCTTCGCAGACTAAAAACCTTTGATAATCATGACCTGTAGAGGGATTTTGGCAGCCGCCTTGCGACTTTGCTTGACTAAAAAAGTTTATGGCGTGGATTTTGCTGTGATTTAATCAAGGTAATCACAGCATGTTCTTAAGTGATGATTAAGCAAAAAAGCAGAGCATATTGCCATTATCAGCAACCTTTTTTATCAAATTGTCACTAGCCGCACTTAGCATATCGTTGTATTCGGTTCACGCAGTTTTATATCGAGGAAAAGTCAATGTCCAGCGAAATTATGTCATTAATCACCGTGGTTAAGTCCTATTTAACATGGCTATCAAGCCTGTCAGGAGAATTGGCAGCATTTATCCTGCTGATTGCCTTTGCCGTACTAGCGGCTATTGAGCTTAACTATCCTAAGCGTAGATTGTCCCTTAAACAATCGCGTCAGTCTTATCAAACCAATGTCGGTCTGTTCATTTTTAACAGTATCGTTATTTCGTTACTGTCGGCAACACCCTTGTTGATGGTGGCCGAACATTACTCAGATCGGGGGCTGCTAAGTTATATCGCCAATCCTGCATGGAAAGCCCTGCTGTCGTTTCTATTGCTCGATTTGATGCTCTATGGCTGGCATAAAGCCAGTCACAATTTTGATTGCCTGTGGCTGTTTCATAAAGTGCATCACAACGATCCGTACTTGAATGTTTCAACTGCATTCCGGCTGCACATTGTGGAGCTGTTAATCATCACCGTGCTGAAATCGGCGTACATTATCATTTTGGGCGTGAACCAAACGATGGCACTCACTAATGAAGCCCTGTTGACCTTGTTCATCATGTTTCACCACACCAATATTTCATTTCGCGGTGAGAAGCGTTTGGCGCAGCTCATCATCACACCCTATTTGCACCGCGCGCACCATTCGACCGAGCGTAACGAGCATGATACTAACTACGGCGCAGTCTTTTCGTTATGGGATCGTCTTTTCGGCACCTTGGCCGAGTTGGAGCCTACGGAAATCGGCATTAAAAACGACTCGCCGCAAACCGTTTTTGGCCTTGTTAAGTTTGGGTTTACACCGGAGAATCCCGTTCCTGTCTACGAACTTGACCTGAGTCTTAAATCGATGATCGCCGAAGCGGCCTATTACAAAGCGGAAAAACGCGCTTTTGCACCTGGGAACGAGCTTCGCGACTGGCTGGAAGCTAAAAGAGAAATTATCAGGATGGTTTATGGCGATAAAGCCGTCAGAAAACAATCCAGAGAATCCGACTGTTCCTCAATACAGCGGCCATTGACGCTTTGTTGATCATGACTGCATGACCGAACGGGGTCATAGGATAGTGATATGCTCATTTGTTCCGGCGTTTTTGATGAGGTACAGCATTTATCCGATACCCTTGGACTTCACTTCGTTTCATCGGTGATCAGCCCTACCGGAAAGTCTGCCAGCAGTTGTGCAACGGCTAAGCGCCATCCGGATAAATGCTGTTGCGGCTTCATCACCTTCCCGGTGAAGGCGCATAAATATTGGCTATCGGGCCGATGAAAAGGTAAGTCCACGGTGGTATTGGCCCAAATCTTTTCTCCCAGAGGCAGCCTGTCGGTGTCATCCAGCAGCCGCGCAAAGAAACGCGGCGCCACTGTAATGACGATACGCTCACCGGCAAGGCGTGCATAGGCGCATACATGAGTCGCATGCTCGCCTTTGACGGCCAGCGGCACATAGCTTCCTTGCAAAAACACTTCCGGCCAGTGTTGTCGCAACGCCAGCGCCGTTCTGACCACCAGCAATTTTGCCTTGCCGTCTTCCAGCGTGTCGCATAAGGCGCGCACCCCTGTTCTCCGTTGTTCCGGTGTCCGTGCGGCAAGCGTTTGCACTACATCAAGCGAGGCTCGGCGGTGACCGAAATCAACCGGTCGCCGGTTGTCGGGATCGACCAGGCTGAAATCCCAACATTCGCAACCTTGATAAATATCCGGCATCCCCGGCACAGTGAGCTTGATCAATGTCTGCGACAGGCTGTTGAATAGCCCGAGCCGCGCAATTCGTCGCTGAAAAGGCAGAAAATCGGCCAGAAACGCACTTTCCTCAGGCGCATTGATCAGCCTATCGGCGAATGCAACGACGGCATCTTCATACGCCGTATTGGGATTTATCCAGCTGGTATGTACCTTGGCTTCACGCACCGCTTTGAGCAGATATTCCGCCATCCGGACGCTAAAACGCGCCATTTCATCGGCGTCCGGTTCGCCGGGCGGCCAGATACCCAACAAGGTTTGATAGATGAAATATTCATCGTTCGGCGTGGGCACCGGCATCCCGTCGACCCTATGCTTGAGACTGCGATTGGCGCGACTCCAGTGTCGTAACGCCAGTCGCCAGGCAGCCGGTATTTCAGACAGCACATTGAGGCGCGCACGCATATCCTCGCTGCGCTTGGTGTCGTGAGTGGACGTGGTTACCATCGCATGCGGCCAGTTCTTTGCCCGCGTTTGGTTAGCTCGATGGAATGCGGTAAGCGTCACCCCGAACCGACGCGGGTCGCCGCCGACTTCGTTGAGCGACAGCAAGCGGTGATAGATATAGGCACTGGTGTCCTCCAGTCCTTTCGCCATAACCGGGCTGGTGAATTGCTGGAATTTCATCGCAAAGGCAATCACCTGCTGATAGTACGTCGGTGATTTCCGCTCGGCTGCGGCAAGGGTGAGCACCTCACGCAGAAAGTCAAAGATACCGGTATCTGCCGTTGTACTCCTGCGTTTAGCCGCTGCCGTTGCCTGTTCGATGTTACGAAGATCTTCCGTTCCCACTTCGCGGTCGCTGATGTAACCACGATAAACCGGGAAGCACGCGACTATTTCAGCCAATGCCGAGCGCAATCCGTTCAGCGTGTAATCGCGGGTATGACGGTCGGCTTCGGCGATTTTCGAGAGCTGGTTGGCCAACACATTCAGCTCCGCCGATAGCGCGGTCTTCATGATAAGCTGCTTGGAACGGTAGAGCAGGTCATCAAAGTTGATAGGCTCCCCGATGAAGCTGTTATACAGGCGCGTCATCCGCTCGGCGGCACCGGTAACCACAAACAGCCCGTTGAGCAGATTAGTGAATTCGTAGCCCGTAGTACCCTGCACCGGCCAACTGTTACGCAAATCCTCGCGTACCGCCAGGATTTTTTCCACCACCAGATAAGGCGTGTGACCGACGCGACGACATTGCTCGACCAGCTGGCAAAAATACGCCTCCGGATCGTACAGTCCGTCCGGATGATCCAGACGCAGCCCCTCCAGCTTGCCTTCCCGAACCAGTCGCAGCACTAACTGATGGGTTGCATCGAAAACGTCGTCGTTTTCCATACGTAGCCCGGCAAGATCGTTGATATCGAAAAACCGCCGGTAATTAATTTCGTCTGCGGCTACCCGCCAAAACGTCAGTCGGTAAGCTTGAGCCTCAAGCAAGTGATGGAGCTGATCGAAACGGGATGATTGCCCTGCCGTGCCGTTGAAGATGCACAGATTTTCTTGCAGAAAACCGGCGATGTCGGAAGATTGCTTAACGAGACCGGCAAGATGACGCTTATACACTTCCTTGTCACGCCTCCGCTCAAGCTGACGTTCAGACAAGACTTCATCACGGCGCGGAAGATGACGGAATGCCGTTACCAGGCTCTGGTATTCCATCAGTAACGGATTGTCCCGACCTAAGCTTGCGCTCAAGGTATCTATGCGATAGGCCAGGATATGCGGGTATTCGGCCGGATCTACCGGAAAGTGGTTCTCGTGGTAATAAATGGCAAATTCACCGTGTTCCGCAGCAAAGCGCAGTTGTAATTCGGCATTGTCCAGCACCGCACCATAAGAGTTACCCAGCACCGGCAATAGCACCTTGCCATGCAGCTTAGCCTTGATCGGCGCCCAGTCAATATCGAAGAACCCGGCATACACCGATGCCGGACCGTTTTCCAGTATGTCCAGCCACCAGGTATTATCGCCGCCTTGTACGCCCATATGATTAGGCACCACATCAAGTATCTGCCCCATGCCGTGCTCGGCGAGGGTGGCGCAAAGCTGCTCAAACTCCTCGTCCGTGCCGATCTCGGGATTCAGCGTATTGTGATCGATGATGTCGTAGCCATGCCGACTACCCGGCCGCGCCTTAAAATAGGGTGAGGCATACAGGTGCGAAATGCCCAGCGCGCTCAAGTAGGGAACAATGTCGCGCGCCTGATTAAAAGTGAAATCGCAGTTGAATTGCAAACGATAGGTGGACAAGGGAATACGCGGTTCGGGCGGCTGGGATAAGGTCTTTTCAGGCTGACTGTGTTCCTGCGCCAATAGCCAGCGTGAGCCGCTATCAGCGAGCGCGGATGGCGGTAGCGCAACCGGTGCGTTTTCAGGCGTCTTGGGATGTTTCATCTAGCTTCCTCGATGAACCAGGCCGCACACCAGGACGGCATACGCCCGGCGGCAAAAATTTCCGGCAGGTCGGCTTGGCTGAGATAGAAAGCCGTACCGGCAAAATCGATGACACCTTCGACCGGGCTATCGCCCAGATTGGCCAACAGCGTCAGCCGGGCACCGTCACCCAGATGCCGGCGCACCACCAGTCCGGAAGTTCCAATTAATTCGAATTCGCCGCCGTCGCCCCTACCCGGCAAACGCGGCACCACATGGATACGTCGTAGCGCCAACAAACTGCGGTAATACTCAAGCCAAACTTTGTGCTGCGGTTCGTCCAGACAGTCCCAATTGAGCTTGCAGCGCACAAAGGTAGCCGGATCGTTAGGATCGGGAATAGCTGCACGCGCAGCGGGATCGGAAAATTTTCGGAAACCGGCGAATTCGCGGCGTCGTCCTTCGGTGACGGCGTCGGCCAGCTCACCCTGAAAATCGCAGAAAAACTGGAACGGCGTTGCCGCAGCAAATTCCTCGCCCATGAACAGCAAGGGCGGCGATGGTGCCAGCAGCAACACAGCCAGCGCAACTTGCAGCGGCTTTTGTGGTGTCAGCATAGCAATGCGTTCGCCGTAAGCGCGGTTGCCTATCTGGTCGTGTGTCTGGATAAAATTGATGAAAGCGCCGGGCGGCAGGTGTCCGCTAGGTTCGCCGCGCAGCCGACCCTCGCGAAACGGTGAAGGCTCGCCCTGGAAGGCAAAGCCTTCAGCCAGACAGCGCGCCAGATGGCGTATCGGCCGATCGGTATAGTCGGCATAGTAGCCGTCGCGTTCGCCGGTCAACAGCAGGTGCAGGGCATGATGACTGTCGTCGTTCCACTGGGCGGCAATGGTTCCCTGTTGTAGATAGCCGGTTGTATTGGCGTCGTTCTCCAGTATCAGGTGCACTTGTCGGCTTTGCCCAGGCCCCGCCTGTACCTTTGCCGCCAGTTCTTCGACGATGTCCGGCCGACTGTCGTCGACAATGGCATGCACTGCATCGAGCCTCAGTCCGTCAAAATGGTATTCCTCAAGCCAGTACAACGCGTTATGAATAAAAAAATTACGCACTATGCGGCTGTCGTTGCCGTCAAAATTAATGGCTGCGCCCCACGGTGTGTGATGGCGCTCGTTAAAGAACTGCGGCGCATAGGCATGGAGATAATTGCCTTCCGGCCCGAAGTGGTTGTACACCACGTCGAGCAACACCATCAAGCCGCGCGCATGCGCCGCCTGCACCAGCGCCTTCAGATCATTCGGAGTACCGTAACTGCTGTCGGGCGCAAACAGCAGTGCGCCGTCGTAGCCCCAGTTGCGTGTACCCGGAAAATCCGCCACCGGCATTAATTCAATGGCGGTAATGCCTAATTCCACCAGATAGTCGAGACGCGGGATGGCGGCGCTAAAGGTACCTTCATCGGTGAAGGTGCCCAGATGCAGTTCATAGATGACCGCTTCATGCCAGGGACGGCCCTGCCAGTTATCGTCCTGCCAGATAAAGGCGGTCGCATCGACGATCTGACTGGGGCCGTGCACGTCTTGGGGATTGGCGCGCGATGCCGGGTCGGGTACGATCAGTCCGCCGTCCAGGCGGTAATGATATAAGGTTCCTGGGGCCGCCAGTTGCGGCAAAGTCTCGAGCTGGAACCAGCCGTCTGCAAGCGGGTGCATCGCCAAGCTAATTTCTTTGCCGGTGTTATTTTCCAGTATGAGCTCGACCTGTCTTACCGCCGGCGCCCACAGGCGGAAACGGATGCGGCCGTCAGGCAGCAGGCATGCGCCAAAAGGCATACCGTGCGCTCTTCTCATCGATTTTTGCCTTGTTTCAACAGCACCAGTGATCGTCCATGCACGGGGTAGCCTTGTCCGGCTTTGTAACAGGAAGATTCGGGGGTGCCGGTGGCATCAAAGGTATCCAGCAATATATCCCAAGCGTGATGCCCATCGAATTCCGGCAGCGTGAAGGCAATGTCTTCATGATGTGCGTTGATCAGCAATAGTAAATTATCGTCGATTAAACGCCGTCCGCGCCCGTCGGTTTCAAACAAGGAATCGCCAACAAAATGCACGCCCAGGCAACGCGAAAATGACTGATTCCAGTCTTCATCGCTCATTTCCGACCCATCCGGATTAAGCCAGACGAGATCTTTTACCTCGGCGCCGCGAATAGGGCGTCCCTGAAAGAAATAACGTCGCCGGAACAAGGGATGCTCGTTACGCAAACTGATAATACGCCGGGTAAATTTAAGTAAATCCTTATCCTGTTTCTTCAGTTCCCACGAGAGCCAGCTAATCGCGTTGTCCTGACAATAGGCGTTGTTATTGCCCTGCTGGGTATGCCCCATCTCGTCGCCTGCAAGCAGCATCGGAACTCCCTGTGAAAACAGCAGGGTCGCGAGAAGATTGCGTTTCTGGCGGGCACGCAAGGCATTAATCTCCGGATCGTCGGTTTCTCCCTCGACGCCGCAATTCCATGACTGGTTATTGTCGTTACCATTGGGAGTATCTTCTTTATTGGCCTCGTTGTGTTTGGTGTCGTAGGTCACCAGGTCATGCAAGGTAAAGCCGTCGTGAGCACTGATGAAATTGATACTGGCATGAGATCGCCCGCTGCGTTCATAGAGGTCGCTGGATCCTGTCAAGCGTTGCGCCATCTCCCCGAGCAGCCCGCCATCGCCTTTCCAATAGGCGCGAATGCTGTCGCGATACTTATCGTTCCATTCCGACCAACCCAGCGGGAAGTTGCCCACTTGATAGCCGCCTTCGCCCAGATCCCAGGGTTCGGCAATCAGCTTGATGGTGCTCAGCACCGGATCCTGACGGATGGTATTGAAGAAGGTGCCCAACTGGTTGACTTCGTGCAACTCTCTTGCCAATGTAGAAGCCAGATCGAAACGGAAGCCGTCCACATGCATGTCCAGCACCCAATAACGCAGGCTGTCCATGATCAACTGAAGTACGCACGATTGTTGCATGTCCAGGGTGTTGCCGCAGCCGGTGTAGTCTTTGTAATAGCGGGGATTATCAGCTTCCAGGCGATAGTAGGAAGCATTGTCGATGCCGCGGAAGGACAGCGTCGGCCCCAGCTGATTGCCTTCGGCGGTATGGTTGTAGACCACATCTAGAATGACTTCAATGCCCGCCTTGTGAAGCGCCTTGACCATGGTTTTAAACTCGCTGATCTGGCCGCTCGCCGAATAACGGGAATCGGGCGTCAGGTAGCCAATCGAGTTATATCCCCAGTAATTGCGCAGCCCTCGTTCAACCAGGTGGCGATCATCGATGAAAGCATGCACCGGCATCAGTTCAACCGTGGTCACGCCCAGGCGCTTGAGGTGTTCGATGGCCGGAGCCATCGCCAATCCGGCATAAGTGCCGCGAAACTGGGGCGGAATATCCGGATGTTGCATGGTAAAGCCTTTGACATGCAGCTCATAAATCACCATATCCTGCCATTGAATATCGGGGGGTTGATCGTTTCCCCAGATGAAGGTCTGATCGATAACCCGACACTTCGGCATCACGCTGGCATTGTCGCGGCGACTGAAAGAAAGATCGGCATGTTTGCTGCCGATGCTGTAACCGAAATGGGCGTCGCTCCAGCGCGGCGTTCCGACTATATCTTTCGCATAGGGTTCTAGCAGCAGCTTGTGCGGATTGAACCGATGTCCTTCCTGCGGTCGGTAAGGTCCGTGCACCCTGAAACCATAAAGCATCCCTGGACGGAGCTCGGGCAGATAACAGTGCCAGACAAAATCGGTACGCTCTTTCAGTTCGATGCGCTGGACTTCGCTCTTTCCCTTGGCATCGAACAGGCACAACTCGACTTTTTCGGCATGTTCGGAAAAAATGGCAAAATTCACGCCTTCGCCATCCCAATAGGCCCCGCGCGGATAGGGACGGCCCGGCCATACTGAAGTTATCGGTTTAATCATGTTGAGTCCTCTGGTTTGAACACTTGCGTTGGGATACAGCAGGTATCCTGGAAAAAATCAGTGGTCCACAAAAATCACGAAAGCCACGAAAAATATCAATTTTTTCGTGTTGTTTGTGTTTTTCGTGGACGATTATTTTGGTGGATTCATCTGAGTTTCATGATATAGGGTGGCACTGATTAGATTACCGGTTGCAGTAGCGACAGGATGCCGCGCAGCGGAATGCTTACCCAATCCGGGCGGCCGTCAAGTTCGCAACGCAGCTCGTAAAGCATTTTTTCCAACAGGAACAGGTCGAGTAAGCCGCGCAACGGTGCATCCGCTGCGAACAGCCCGGAACTGTGTACTGCTTCATCATAGGCGGCGAGGAAAACGCGTCCAACCTCGGCTTTCCAGTCGCAGACCCAAGGCTCAAACTTTGCCAAATCCGTGGGTCGTTCTGCGGTAGCCTGCCCAAGCGCGGTGTGGGCGGCATAGTTGAACGAGCGCAGCATGCCGGCCACATCGCGCAAGGGCGAGTGTTTGCGGCAACGCTCGGCGAACGGACGTGCCGGTTCACCCTCAAAATCGGTAAACACGAAATCATTCTGGGTAAGCAGCACTTGTGCCAGATGAAAATCGCCATGGTAGCGGGTCTTGACCGCGTTAAGCTGTCCGCAAATGCAGGCGTTGAGACGAGCCTTAAGTGTATGGCGTTGCGTGAGCAAGAGTTGCGCTAACTCGCGAGCCGTCCCGGCAAGTCCTTCCATTCGATGCTCAAGCAGATCCAGTGTGGTTGCCGCCTCTGCCTGCACCTGCTGTACCCAGTCGGCGAGATCGGTGTCGGTAACCGCTTCGGGATCGAAGGCCGAATCCCCGGTCTCCTTACCCAGCGCATTGTGCAGTTCACCGGTACGCTGACCGAGCGTGTGCATTAGCAGCAGATAGGCGCTATGTGCTTCTGCTGCCGGTTCGACTGCGGTGCGGCATTCTTCCAGGAATCGCCCCAGGTAATCCAGGGTGTAGCTCCAGCAGTCGCCCTGGTTTTCGATATGGCTCTGGAGTAACGCAAGCGTCATGTTGCCGTCGTTGCCTTGATACTCGACGACACCGAGCACGGGCACCGTATTGGGGAATTTCGCCACATCGGTTAGGAAACGTCCGATCTCAAATTCCGGGCGTGCACCGACATGCAGATGCCGATAGCCTTTCAGGAATAACTGTTCACCCAACACCACCGAGGTATTGCTGCCCTGAATAGCGGTTGGTCGTACCGGTAGCTTGGCCAATGCCTGCCTGTCGAGTGCAGCGAAAGCGTCGGTGGGAGAAAAGCGAATAGTGCCTTGCTCGCAGGCTAGTGTTTGACGTGCGCCGATGGCCTCAACCACCGCCCGACAAAATGCCCCGTCGGCAAAGGCATCTCCCAGGATGCCGACTTGAGACTGCTGGCGCACTTTGGCAACAGTGACAGGCGACATCGCGTGCAGGTGTTCCTCGTTGCCATTTTCCCACGCAAGTGCGAGGGGCAAAAAACAGGTAAGCGGCTTTCCTCCGGTGCCTTCAATAGCGAACAGGGCTACCAGCCACTTATCCTCCGCATTGACCCACTCGGCATAGTCGGTCATGATCACCCGTTTTATCGCCTCGCCCTTGCCTCCATACCAGCGTTGCGCTGCGACAAAACGCGGCAATGCGCCTGCTTCGAGCTGGGTACGCGCCTTTTCCGCCATCGTAATACGCCAGGATTCAAGCTGATGACGGAAAAAGCTATGCCAACCATCGAACAGCACCAGCATCGGCAATTCCTCCGGTAATAGATGTTCCTCATGCCACGCCGGAACTTCTTCGCTGCTTGCCAGCCGGAACCAATAGTAGTTATAGCCGGGCAAAGTAAGGAGATAGGGTAATTCGCCAATAGGCGGAAAAGCGGCGCGGCCCATCAATTCCACCGGCACGCAGCCCTTATAAGCGGAAAGATCAAGCTCGACCGCTTGTGCGGCACGCGACAGGTTGGCAACGCACAAAATAATGTCGCCTTGGTATAATCTGAAATAGGCAAGTATTTTGCGATTTCCGGGATGCAAAAAAACCAGTGTCCCGCGACCGAATGCCTGGTGATTTTTACGCAACGCCAGCACACGCCGCATCCAGTTCAGCAGTGAGGCTCTATCACGCAACTGCGCCTCTACATTGACTGATTCGTAGCCATACACCGGATCCATGATAGGCGGCAGATACAGGCGCTGCGGATCGGCGCGCGAAAAGCCGGCATTGCGGTCCGGACTCCATTGCATCGGCGTACGCACGCCATTGCGATCGCCCAAGAAGAAATTGTCTCCCATGCCGATTTCGTCGCCGTAATAGATGATGGGCGTGCCCCGCATAGACAACAGCAAGCTGTTCATCAGCTTGATTTTGTCGATTTCATTGTCCATCAGCGGCGCCAATCGGCGCCGAATGCCGACATTCAAGCGTGCGCGCGGATCACCGACATACATCTGGTACATATAGTCACGTTCTTTGTCAGTGACCATCTCCAGGGTAAGCTCGTCGTGATTGCGCAGGAAAATGGCCCATTGGCAGGTTTCCGGAATATCCGGGGTCTGCTGCTTGATATCGACGATCGGATGACGATCTTCCTGGGCGATAGCCATGTACATCCGCGGCATCAGAGGGAAATGATAAGCCATGTGACATTCATCGCCGTCACCGAAATAGTCGCGCACATCTTCCGGCCACTGATTGACTTCGGCGAGAAATACGCAGTGAGGGTAATGCGCATCGACCACCGCACGCATTTGTTTAATCACGGCGTGGGTTTCCGGCAGATTTTCGTTTTGGGTTCCCTCTTGTACACACAGATAGGGGATAGCATCCAGACGCATGCCGTCCACACCCTGATCCAGCCAAAAGCGCATCAATTTGATAACCGCTTTGACCACCTGCGGGTTATTGAAGTTGAGGTCCGGTTGATGGGAGAAGAAACGATGCCAGTAATAGGCATGGGCTTCATCGTCCCAGGTCCAGTTGGACTTCTCGGCATCCTCGAAAATAATGCGCGTCTCGGGAAACTTTTGGTTGGTATCGCTCCATACGTAAAAATCACGCTTTTTCGATCCGGCAGGTGCCCGGCGCGCCGCCTGAAACCACGGATGCTGATCGGAAGTGTGATTGATGACCAGTTCGGTGATGACCTTGAAACCGCGGCGGTGCGCTTCCTTCATGAATTGCTTGAAATCGGCCATGCTGCCGTACTCGGGATGGATATTGCGATAGTCGGCTATATCATAACCGTCGTCGCGCATAGGCGAAGGATAGAAGGGTAACAACCACAGTGTGTTTACTCCTAAATCCTGAAGATAATCGAGCTTCTGGATCAAGCCGGCGAAATCCCCAGTGCCGTTATTGTCGCTGTCAAAAAAAGCCTTGATGTGCAGTTCGTAAATAACGGAGTCCTTAAACCAGAGCGGGTCTTCCATCCATGGTGTGTTGTCCACGAGCGGTTTTGTTATCTCGTTGGATTTTGTTTCGTTCATGGTTTTCTTTTTCCTGTAGGAGCGAATTCATTCGCCCTGTTTGGTCGGCATCTCACGCTTGGGCGAATGAATTCGCCTCTGCAAGGGTTTGCTTTCACCGTTTGGGGTGATGAATCAATATGGCCATAATTGTTGGCTTTGGTTTTGTTCATAGCTCTCTTACAAAAAATAATCGAAGTCGTGTTCGATAGGATAATTGGTGATAAATACACTTCTTCGAATTCCATTGCCGCAATTTATCGAAAACGCTTTCCGCAGTTAACGATACGTCGTCTGCCGTCAAGCGGTTGCATGCTGCTGGTCATGCTCTCCGGCCCTGTTTGAAGAACAACACGCCCAGTGGCGGAAGACGCAGCATCAGTGAATAAAACATGTCACCGGCAGAGATAGGAACCGCTTCAACGCCGCCAAAATTGCCCACGCCGCTGCCGCCATAGAGTTCGGTATCGCTGTTGAGCAGTTCATGCCAGTAACCGCCGCTTGGCACTCCGACCCGGTAATTGTCGCGGACGATGGGCGTAAAATTGCAGACTACCAACACCGTATCTGCAGGGTTGTAGCCACGACGTATAAAACTCACTACGCTTTTTTCCGCGTAGTGACAATCCATCCATTGAAAGCCGTCGCGGCTGAAGTCTTGTTGATAGAGCGCCGCTTCATTGCGGTAAACACGGTTCAGATCCTCGACCCAGCGCCGCAGTCCGGCATGCTGAGGCTGCTGCAGCAGCTCCCATTCCAGGCTCTCGTCGTGCTGCCACTCGCGTTTCTGGCCGAACTCGCAACCCATGAACAACAGCTTCTTGCCCGGATGCCCCCACATATAGCCATACAATAAGCGCAGATTGGCGAATTGCTGCCATTCATCCCCCGGCATTTTTCCGATCAGCGAACCTTTGCCATAGACCACTTCATCGTGTGACAAAGGCAGCACGAAGTTCTCCGAGAACGCATACCAGATGCTGAAAATAAGCTGCGCGTGGTGATATTTCCGGTTAAGCGGAGCTTCTGAAAAATACCCCAGCGTGTCATGCATCCAGCCCATATTCCACTTCAGGCCAAATCCCAGGCCGCCGGTATTGGTGGGACGGGAGACCATCGGCCAGGAAGTTGATTCTTCGGCGAAAGTCTGGGTATCGGGGTAATCGCGATAGATAGCCTCGTTCAGGTGGCGCAGGAAAGTAACCGCATCCAGGTTCTCCCTGCCGCCATTGCGGTTGGCAATCCATTCGCCTTTCTTGCGGCCATAATCCAGATAAAGCATCGACGTTACAGCGTCCATGCGTAGTCCATCGATATGATATTTATCAAGCCAGAACAAGGCGCTGCTGGTCAGAAATGCGCGTACCTCGTGCCGACCGTAATTGAACAGGAAACTATGCCAGTCCGGTTGAAAGCCCTGGCGCGGGTCGGCATGTTCGAACAGAAAGGTTCCATCGAAATGCGCAAGACCGTGGGCATCATCGGGAAAATGCGCCGGCACCCAGTCCATGATCACGCCGATACCCTGCTGATGTAAGGCATCCACCAGAAACATGAAATCCTGCGGAGTGCCATAGCGTGCCGTCGGCGCAAAATAGCCGGTAGTTTGGTAGCCCCAGGAGCCGTAAAAAGGGTGTTCTGTCAGCGGCAGGAACTCGACGTGGGTGAAATTCAACGCTGCGATGTAACTCGGCAGCCATTGTGCCATCTCGCGGTAGCTGAGGAAGCGGTTGCCGTCTTCAGGAACACGGCGCCAGGAACCCAGATGCACTTCGTAAATGGAACAAGGCGCGTTCAGCCGGTTTTTCTCGCCGCGCTGCGCCATCCATGTCTCGTCATTCCAGGCATAATCCAGTTCCCAGACACGGGAAGCGGTTAACGGCGGTATTTCCCAGCACAGAGCAAATGGATCGCCCTTATCGACTACGTTCCCGTCGCGGGAAACAAGTCGATATTTATAGAGTGCGCCGACCGTGACATCGGCAATAAATCCTTCCCAAATTCCGGAGTCGTCGCCACGTAGATAGAGGGGGTTTACTGTTGCATCCCATTGATTGAAGTCGCCGATGACCGAAACGGCGGCGGCATTGGGCGCCCATACCGCAAAGCAAGTCCCTGTTACGCCATCAGCGGTGATGCTGTGCGAGCCGAGTTTTTCATACAGGCGAAAATCGCTGCCTTGCTTAAATAAATAAATATCGAGATCCGTAAGCAAACTGGCGTGAACTACTGCTTCCACGGGAAGATTCATTAACGTGGACATTGACTACCTCATTGTTTATTTTGGCGGATTTAACTTTACGTAAGACTATGACGCATAGCCTTATGATATCCAGGACGATCAATATACGGCGACAGAATCATTTGAAAACCTGGGTGCCAGTAAAAGTAAGACTCAAAATCAGTAAGCGCCACTGCGGACCCGTTCACCGCATTCACGATATTAACGTAGATTAATCAAAACCTTACTGTAAGAGTCGAACGTTGTCTGTGCGCTGTCACACATAAAGCCGCTGCCGTTGATAGGCGGGCAATGCGTCTCAAATGGATGAAATCAAGTCCGTGAAGGTAAAGCGGCGACTACGAACAGTAGGGAATGAAACCTAAATAACTTGAGCACATGATAAATTGTAGGGCGACCGGTCGGTCGCCCATTGCGCAAAGGGTTGAATTTTAATTTTCATCCCTAATTGGTTGATTGATTTTTACGCTTCTTGGGCTGTACCCCTGCAAGATAAGCTTTACGGCAAAAATATCGCCCCACGCCTAAGTGGCCGTTCAAAAGTCTTTTCACGTTTTTTATTCACCACGAAGAGCACGGAGGACATGAAGTTACTGCTTATCTGAGCCGCATGTCATTTTTTACCGATTCCACGCCTTTGACGCTACGTGCGATTTCGATTGCCCTGTCAATATCGGCGCTGGAGTTCACGAAGCCGCTCAATTGCACCACGCCCTTGAAGGTTTCAACATTGATCTGACCAGATCGCAGGTTGGGCTCATCGAGTAACAGGGCTTTGATCTTGGTGGTAATGACGCTGTCGTCAACATATTCCCCGGTTCCCTCGTGCTTTTCCACCGATGCGCAACCTGCGGCAGTCAGTAATGTCAGGGTTAAAAAAAATGCAGAAAAAAATTTAATAAGGTGTTTCATCAGTAAATCTCCAATTAATGGGAAAAATTTAATAGGCTGTTTTATGACTTGATCTTCAATTTAAGTGTCCACTCCGGTAGGCTGAAGAACCCCTTCGATACCCTTCGATACCCTTCGATACCCTTCGATAGGCTCGGGACAGGCTTTAGGGTAAATAGTCGAACGGTCTATTAGGATAGATGCTAAATACAAAAACCAGCCGGCTAAGATTCGACTAACGATCAGGTGCTGTGCCCGCAACCGGTTATATGCCTGGTGCTGAATATTCGCCATTTGCTGACAAATAGTAAGTCACCTTAGCTTAAGAATCCTGCTACGAGGTGAAACGGGATCGCGTTAAAACCTTGAAATACTTTAACGGCAAAACTTGTCTCAATCAGTACGGTAACGCACATTCAGACAGGGTGCGCTGACGATGTTCCCTATCCTCAGAAAAAGGACATTGAAGCTTAGGGGTATACCAGCGTTGAAACCGGCCTCAACTAGCAGCCACTTGGGTCTTATGTACGATACCGTACAGACCGACCCTGATCTTGTCGTTAGAATTTGAATGACCTTTAAACTGGTTACGCTTATTGCAAAGAGATATTTATGTATTTCTCTATCGTACTTGCTACTATGTCACATGGTACATTTTTATAAAAAATCAACACCTTTAAGGAATAACCTATGAAAACAACAATTTTAGTAGATAGAGCTCTTGTCATTACCTGTTTATCCGCTGTACTCGGGTTGGTGGGTTGTCAACAAGAAGGCACAGCAGAAAAGACAGGGCAAAAAATTGATCGTGCCGCTGAAAATGCTGAGCAGAAGATTGAACAAGCAACTGAGAAAGCAGAAATAAAAATTGAAGCTGCAAAGGAGTCATTGGATAAAAAAGCCGACGAAGCCGGAGAATACATCGATGAGTCAACTGACGCCTCTAAAGGAGCGTTAGAAAAAGCTGGAAAAGAACTTGATCAGGCGACAGAAAAAGCAGCAGAACAAATTGAAGGTGCGAAAGAGTCAGTTGTTGATAAAGCCGAAACCGCTGGAAAATACATTGATGACTCGGTTATTACCACAAAGGTTAAGACAGCAATTTTAAATGATCCCTTTCTTTACTCATCTCATATCGAAGTGATTACAAATAAAGGCGTCGTGAAGCTGAGCGGCACGGTTGATTCCGAGAAAAACATCGTCAGAGCGATGGAAGTAGCCGGTAGCCAGGAAAATGTGCAATCAGTACAATCTGATCTGACTGTCAATACCAGTACAACGGGCGAATAATATGGTTTATTTACGGTTTACGGCTGTTCTGGCAGGTATGCTGGCAGCGACATCTTTTGCTTATGCCGCACCGTCGGATGACGCTTATATTGCCGGTTACGCCGCTGGTTCGTTAAAACAAAATTTAAAGCTTGAAATACCGGTAACGGTGAAAGATGGCGTAATTACCTTGCCGGTCGCTGGCCTGGAAGATGCTGACAGAGCCAAAGCGGTACAGTTATTATGGGAAATTCCTGGTGTTAATTCTGTGAAGACAGCGGAAACCACTAGCGATCTGCCTACGGACAACACCTTAACCGCTGTTCAGGTTTCCGATGATGGGACTACGTTAGTAACTGAATCAGTCATATTACCAACAGGACTTCTACCCAATGGGCATTTATTCAAGCCGTTATTGGCAGATACACGCTGGGCTCATTTCTCTGCTGCTTACCGCAATTACCAGAGCGACAATTTTGATGGCCGAGATATAGGCTCTGTCAGCTTCGGTGAAACGATACCCTTCTACCGCAGTAACTTCGGAAAATCTACTGCGCAATGGGAAGCAGGATTGCAAGCCGGAGTCTTTAGTGACTTCAATCTGGGCGCCTCATCGTCTGATCTGGTCAACACCGATTTTATTGCAGCAATGTATTCAAGTGCGCGCGTCGGTCAGTTTTCCGCGTTTGGCCGTATTTATCACCAAAGTTCACATCTTGGCGACGAATTTCTGCTGCGCCAGGCAAATTCTAAATTTGAACGGGTGAACCTCAGTTACGAAGGTGCGGATTTAAAACTGTCTTATGAACTTCCCTATGGCGTGCGCTTATATGGCGGCGGCGGCGGACTGTTCCACAGAGAACCCGCCGACCTTAAGATATGGTCGGCGCAATACGGTATTGAGTTTCGAAGCCCTTGGCGTATAGATTTTGGGTCAATGCGGCCTATTGTTGCAGCTGACATCAAGAATTATGACGAAAATAACTGGAGTACCGATGTATCAGCCAGGGCAGGCGTTGAGTTTGAAAATTTGACGGTATTAGGCCGGAAACTTCAAATTCTTGCGGAATACTATAACGGCTACACGCCTAGCGGCCAATTTTATAAAGATAAAGTGGAATATGTCGGCTTGGGCGCGCATTACCACTTCTAAACGAGATATAGAGACCAGCGTCCGTCCGTAAACGGCAGATGCGGGTTCGGCACACGGAAGTGCCTGTATTTCTTGGCCACACAGCCACGCTACTTCATGCATTGCCAAAGCGCCTATTTTGTGCTTTATCTCGGCAATCACTCTTGCAATGCCGATACCTGAATTGATGGGCACGCTATCGCTTTGCTCATACTACGTTTGCTCTACAAAATTCATAGCTGATCAGCTGTCGGTAATGTGAAATAAAAAGTCGTGCCTTTCCCCGGTTCGCTGTTGAAGTGTAACGTACCTTCATGGGCTTCGATAAGTGAGCGACTGATGGATAGTCCCATGCCCATGCCGTTTGTCTTGGTGGTGTAAAAAGGCGTTGATATTTTTTGTTGTTGGTCTTTATCAAGCCCCGGTCCATTATCTTTCACCCTGACCCGTATGCCTTGGTTGGGAACCAAGTGACTGTGAATGCTTAATTGACGTTGCTGTCTTGCGGGTAAATTTTTTAAGGCATCGACGCTGTTTCGGATCAGGTTTATCAGCACCTGTTCAATTTGAATATAATCGACATAGACAGGCGGCAGATTACGTTCCAGTTCAACTGTCAACTCTATGTCGCTCTGTTTAAGTTCGGCAATACACATATCGACAGCATTATGAATCAAACTATTAATGTCGACGGTTGAGCGATGTTTAGCATGAGATTTAACAAACTCCCTCATCCGATGAATTATTTTTCCTGCTCTTAAAGCCTGTTGCTGAGTTTTGGATAAGATCTCGGTGAGTTTTACCAGGTCAGGATTTTCAGTGTTAACAAGGTTTAAACTCACTTGCGTATAGCTGGAAATCGCGGTCAAAGGTTGGTTGACTTCATGAGCAATGCCCGAAGCCATTTCACCCATCAGTCCAAGACGAGTGACATGGGCGAGTTCGTCAAGATGCGCTTTGTCTTGTTGCTCCTGGTATTTGCGCAAACTCACATCGCGCACAATATGGGTAAAATATTGGGTATTATCGATTGAAAATTCTGCCACGGATAAATCCAGGGGTACCGCAGAACCATTTTTATGTCGGCCTTCAATCTCCCGAATTTGTCCGGCAGATTGCATGGTAGGAGGCAAACGGCCATTATTTATGAGTCTTGGTGATGACGGCATGAGCTTGTTAATGCTGCAACCCAGCAGCTCTTCCGGTTTATAACCGAAAATAGTCTCTACTGCAGTATTCGTCGATACGATATTGCCTGCCATATCCATAGTGATAACACCTTCCGCTGCAGCATTAAAAATGGCGTTGAGCTTGGCTTCAAATTGTTTGCGTTGAGTAATGTCATACAGTATTACCAAATATAAATTAGCAGAATTATGATAAACAGCAGCGACAGATACCAACACCGTTTTAATGCTGTTGTTCTTGCAGTGAATAGTGACTTCCATAGGCGGAAAGTCGGTTTGTTCCCCCTTGGCTTTTTTCAGTGCCGTGTACCAAGTATCCTTGGCCCACTGTCGATAGTCCGGGTCAGGGCAGGCTTTTAGCCACCAGTCGGCTATGGTCGGGATATCATTAAAACTGTAACCAAAGGTTTGCACAAACGCCGGATTCAGAAAGGTAATGTTAAGCCGTTCATCATCCAACACCATCGGCACAGGCGAAACCTCGATAATCGAACGGAATGTTGCCTCGCTGGATTTAAGCTCGTTTTCCATGCGTTTGCGCGCGGTGATGTCCTGCGAGACTCCGACGATGCGTAGCGGATGGTTCATTTCATCGCCTTGCAATCCGCCGCTACCGCGAATAAAACGAACGCTGCCATCTGACCGAATAATACGGAAATCCAGTTCCTGCCACTCTTTCCCGGACTTGCAGTCACTGAGCCATATTTTCATCGAGGCATGGTCATCGGGATGAATCAAATTGAGAAATGCTTGCTCGGAGTGTCCGAATGTCTCCGGTGTAACGCCATAAATTCGATACAATTCTTCCGACCAGCTAAGATAACCGGTTGCCAAATCGATAGACCAGCTGCCAACGTGGCTGATGCGCTGCGCTTCGGACAACATCTGCTCTTTATCCTGTAATAGTTGTTGTATTTTTTGATGTTCGGTGATGTCACGATATATGCCAACGTAATAAATGACTGCACCGGCGGCATCTTTTACCGCAGAGACAGTTAACTGGTTGAGAAAGGTTTCGCCATTCTTACGTCGATTCCATATTTTCCCGTGCCAGGTTTCGGTTTGATCGATGCTTTCCCGCATCGCCGCATAAAAGGCGTCGTCATGGTGTCCTGATTTGAGCAGGTTCATTTTACGGCCGACCAGCTCCTCGACAGTGTAGCCGGTAGAGGCGGTAAAGGCTTTGTTGATGCGTAAAATGACCGAATTGGCATCGGTGATGACTATCGGTTCATGCGATTCGAAGATGGTAGCGTCCACTTGGCAGTTATCACCGGCTAGTCGTACCAGCGACACTAAGCCAAAGGTTGCCGCTACTGCGCACAGCGTGCGCAACAACTGGATGGGAATGTCAAACAGCGCGAGGAAGCTCGCGTGTGTTGGCAGCCATGAGGGTAGATACGGGTCGCTCTGTAAGGGAATCAGGTTAAGCACGCTGTAGCAGATGTATGCCAGCGCAACCAGATGCAGCCAGTTGGCATTGCGGCCGGTTGTTTTTATTTTCCGCTGGATGGCGAACAGTGCCAGACCGGTTAGCATCGCAGCCGGAGCGCCGATAAACCAACGCGCTCCTACCGTCAGACCTATAAAGGGGTCGCTTGTCCATTGCGACAGCATTACCACCCCGAGGATCGCAATGCCGTGCACCCAAGGCGCAGACAGGCGGGTCGATCCCGAAATAGCTATCCAGGTGCGCCGACCAAACTCCAGTAACGACAGATAGGAAGCGGCCAGCAACAAACGGCTTAACTCAGTTAACCACGCGGCTGAATGGCTAAGCTTCTGCATTTCAATAAACTCCACGATGCCGTGCAGAATGCCGAATGCCAGCAATTCCCAATTTAAAACCCTGATAAAATAAAGGCAATTTTTAACATGAACC
>JAQSDX010000023.1 GCA_029946125.1 Candidatus Methylobacter titanis | reverse complement strand
TTGTATTATAACTTATTGATTGTAAGTGTTTAATGTTATTATCGGTCAGGCACTACTTAGGTGATTTGGAGATTAGGAACCTGCCGACTTAAGGCATGTCACCACGAAGAACATGAAGTTTTTAACTTGGTTTTTCTTCGTGAACTTCGTGTCTTCATGGTGAATAAAAAAAACCTACAAAGCTCCAAGTTCTTTAGGTCCCTGCACATCGGCAGGATCGCCTTCATACGGCGTTGCGTATTTGCAGTCTTTTTGCGGACAAACTTTTTCCACGCCGCGCCGTTTGGTCTCTTTGACGGTCAAGATAGGCCACGCACATTCCGGGCAACTTTCTTTTATCGGCGCATTCCATAATGCGTAATCGCATGTTGGGTATTCTGAGCAGGAATAAAATATTTTGCTGTTCCGAGACTTGCGTTTGAGGATGTTGCCTTTTTTGCATTGCGGACACTCAACGCCGGTATCCAGCGGCTTTTCCAAAGGCTCGATATGTTTGCATTTGGGATAACCGCTGCAACCGATGAATTTGCCGTAGCGTCCGGCTTTGATTACTAAAGGCGATTCGCATTTAGGGCAGGTTCGACCTTCTACAATTTCGGGTTCATCGCTAGCGCCGGGATCATCGTTCAGGTTGCGGGTATAAGAGCATTCGGGATAGTTGGTGCAACCTATGAACCGGCCATTCCGGCCTAAACGAATCGACAGCGGACTGCCGCAATCGGGACATTTTTCATCGATGGCTTCCTGGGTGACATCTTTGCGATGGACGCTTTCTTCCTTTTCGTGAATCAGGGCAGTGAACGGTTTCCAAAAATCGTGCATCAATGGAACCCAGTCTTTTTCTCCCCGCGACACCGCATCCAGTTGATCTTCCAGGTTAGCGGTAAAATCGTAATCGACGTATTTGGTGAAATGTTCGGTCAGAAATTTGTTGACGATCCTGCCGACATCGGTCGGGTAAAAGCGTTTGCTGTCCAGGGTGACGTATTCGCGATTTTGCAAGGTTGAAATAATCGATGCATAAGTCGATGGCCTTCCGATACCATGTTCTTCGAGGGATTTTACCAAGCTCGCCTCGCCGTAGCGTGGCGGCGGCTCGGTGAAGTGCTGTCCGGCAATGACGTCGCCCAGCTGAACGGGTCGACCTGCTTCCATCGGCGGCAGAAAACTTTCCTTGTCATCGCTCTCAGTGCTGTCATCTTTGCCTTCCAGATAGACGGTCATGAATCCCGGCGTGGCAATTGTTGAGCCGGTTGCCCTGAACATATGCTTGCCGTCGCCGCAGCTTAAATCGACGGCGACCATATTAAGCGTGGCATGAATCATCTGGCAGGCGATGGTGCGTTTCCAGATCAGTTCATAGAGTTTGAACTGTTCGATACTCAGCTGGTCTTTGATCTGGCTGGGCAAGTATCGGGGGTAGGTTGGGCGTATGGCTTCGTGCGCTTCCTGAGCGTTTTTTGATTTTGTTTTAAACAGTCGGGGTTCTTTAGGAACATTGTCAGCGCCGTAGTTTTCGGCAATCAGCGCACGGATATCTTCGACGGCGTCTACCGACAGGTTAACCGAGTCGGTACGCATGTAGGTGATTAAACCGGCGGTTTCTCCGCCTATATCGATACCTTCATAGAGTTGCTGGGCAACTATCATGGTGCGTTTGGTGGTAAAACCCAGTTTGCGCGAGGCTTCCTGTTGCAGAGTCGAGGTGATAAAGGGGGGCGCAGGGTTGCGTTTTTGCTGTTTTTTCTCCAGCTTGGCGACCATTAATTGGCCATCAGCGGTATCCAGCAGGGTTTGCCTGGTTTTTTCGGCCAGCTGTTCGTCGGTAATGCTAAATTGACTGATTTTTTCGCCGTCAAACTGGGTCAACTTGGCTTTAAACGCTTGTTCATGCGCCGTCAATGCGGCATTGATTGTCCAGTATTCGCGAGTTTTAAAGGCCTCGATTTCAAGTTCGCGCTCGACGATCATGCGCAAGGCAGGGCTTTGTACACGGCCTGCAGAAAGACCACGGCGGATTTTTTTCCATAACAATGGCGACAGGTTAAAACCGACCAGATAATCCAAGGCGCGGCGAGCCTGTTGGGCGTTGACCAAGTTGATCGCTAATGGTTCCGGATTGGCAATGGCGTCGGTGACGGCTTTTTTGGTAATTTCATGGAATACGACCCGATGCACCGGCTTGTCTTTCAGTAGTTTTTTTTCTTTCAGCAGTTCCAGTAAATGCCAGGAAATGGCTTCTCCTTCTCTATCAGGGTCAGTCGCCAGATATAAGGTGTCTGCGGTCTTAAGCGCTTTGGCAATGGCTTGCACATGTTTTTGGTTGCGCTCAATGACTTCATATTTCATCGCGAAGTCGTTGTTCGGGTCAACTGCGCCCTCTTTGGGGATCAGGTCACGTACGTGTCCATAAGAGGCTAAAACCTGAAAGTCCTTGCCCAAATATTTTTCGATGGTTTTGGCTTTTGCGGGCGATTCTACAATGACGAGATTCTTGCTCATTTATTCTTAAAAGAGGTGAAAGGTTTAAAGGAAGGTGAAAGGTAAAAGGTATGTGTTTTGAACCTTGACTCCTGAACCTTCGTTAATGCAAATAAGTGGGGATAAGGTCATAGACTATATCTTCCATTCTGGAGAAAGCGATTTCTTCATCCGGCTGGCTGAGCAATACCATCAGCACGATCCATTTCAGTTTTTCCATCGATATTTCTTCATTTTCCAGCGCCATGGCCCGGTCGATGACGATTTCCCGGTTAGCTGCGCTCAGGATGCCGCTATTCTCAAGGAACATAAGCAAATTACGGCTTTCAAGATCCAATTTGGCTTTCTCTTGACTGCAAAAAATACGGAATGCAGGTGTGGCGGATGTTTTTATCGCACGTTGCAGGCTAAGCGACTCCAGCCAGTCGAAAGCTTTGTTGACTTCGATTTGTTCAAAGCCTGCTTCCAGTAATTCTGTTCTGACGACATCGCTGTCAGGAAGTATTTCAATTTCATCTTCCATATAGTTTTCGAATAAGTACATCAGGACATCAAAAATATTTTCTTTCATAGGCTCTTGGTTGTTTATGATTATTTTATTCTCGTATAGCCGCCGCCGGGGGCTGCTTCCAGGTAACCTTGCAGTTCAAGAATCAGCAGCATTGACGAAATAACTTCGACAGATTCGTTGGCATTTTCAACCAGAGTATCGATAGAAGTTGGGCTAAACATGACGAGATTCAATAATGTTTGCTGCTCCAGGTCAAGTGTTGATTGCATTGTTACCGGGGCGAAAATCGCATCTTGTTGATTATATTGATTTAGTTCCTCAAGAATATCTTGGGTTGTTTCGACAAGTTTTGCGCCTTCGCGGATTAGCGCGTTGCAACCTCGGGCCAGCGGGTTATTAATGGAGCCGGGAATCGCAAAAACTTCACGGTTTTGCTCCAAGGCCATGCGCGCAGTAATCAGTGAGCCGCTTTGTTTGGCGGCTTCAACCACCAACAGGCCTTGGCACAGGCCACTGATAATGCGGTTGCGCCGGGGAAAGTGGTTGGCTTTGGCGGTAGTGCCCGGCGGAAATTCCGAGACCATTGCACCGGAATTGACAATTTCAGTGGCCAGGTCTTTATGCCGAGCCGGATAAACACGATCCAGCCCGGTTCCGGCTACTGCAATCGTATAACCTTTGGCCTTTAATGCGCCCTGATGGCTGGCGGCATCGATACCCAAGGCCAGTCCGCTGGTAATGGTAAAGCCGCAATGACTCAAGGTTTTAGCGAAGTTAAAGGCGATTTCCAGGCCTGATGTCGACGGATTACGGCTGCCCACTATCGCAATTTGCGGCAGAGATAACAGTTCGGGGTTACCGCGTACAAACAAAAGTGGCGGAGGGTCGGCGATTTCTTTTAACAGCGGCGGATAGTTTGGGTCATTAAGGGTGATAACGCCGTTATTCTCCTGACTGAGCCAGCACAAATCATAGTCGATTAGCGCCCAATCAGGATTTTTGATCGCATTAACGATATCGCTTTTTAAGCCCAAGGCGCTCAGTGCGGAGGATGATTCTGCAAATAACTGTGCCGGGGTATGGCTGCTCAGTAAACGGAGAAATGTCCTGCAACCGACGCCTGGCGTGCGCAATAGCGCAAGCCAGTAGTTAATGTCTTGCTCGGGAATGTTCAGGGGGTTTTAACTTTGTCTAAAATATGAAGGACCTGAGTCGCTTTCATGACCAGAGCATAACTGACACGCTCAAACGGTCGAAAAACCATCAGGGTACCGGCCATTTCATCCGGAAGGTTAACCAGATCGTTTTTAACCAAACTGTACGCATCTTTGACAATATTGCCGCGTTGATAGATGTCCAGTTCATGCCCAACTAAAATCCCGTCAGTCGTGCCTTTGTCTATGACCACCACGTTATACCTGCCGATTTGAGAAACGCCGCCAAGTACGCTGATAATACTGCCATTGATGCGTTGTTCTGGCGGACGGGGAAAATAATTTAATACAAGGTCCTGTTCAGCATCGGGCATAACCCGATCACCGATGCGAATTTCCTGGACGGATTTGGTTATGGCTAATGTCGCCGGATCGCCGGGTTGTTGTATTGAGGTGTCGGCAATATATTGCGCCTCATAGCCCAAAATTTCTCCGCTTTCCGGACTGATATAAGCGTTGCCCGGCCGGTAAATCGTGTAGGACTGGCTTTTCGGTTCGGTTATCGAACGTACATAAACACGATCGCCAGTGCCTGCAATCAGATGTTCGCCGACAAAGTCAACGACATACGGCGCCTTGCCCAGTTCATTTTCATCCACCACTTTGGGGGATGACAGGAAGCTGGTTATGGTTTCGGTAGGGATTAATCTAATGGCCTGTTTCAGCTCGGTTACTCGAATACAAGGCAGTACTTTGCCATCTTCGGAGACGGCAAAGTCTTTGCGTCCTTGCTTATAGTCTTCTTCCTGAAGTATGCAGGGAGAATTGGCGCTGGCCAAGGGGATTTCGCTACGGGAAAGGCTCAGTTGAGGGTTGCCATCGACGATTGAAAAATAAAGCGTATCGCCGGGATAAATCAGGTGAGGATTCTTGATTTGAGCATTACGACTCCATAATTCAGGCCATTGCCAAGGGTGGATTAAAAATTTACCGGATAGTTCCCATAGAGTATCGCCTTTGACGACGGTATATTGATCGGGATGGGATGGGTTTATTTGTATGTCATCGGCCCATACGCTGGTGCTGATGAGCAGAGAAACTATCAATCCGGTGAATGTTCGAAAAGCCATGTTTGGGTTCCTGTCGAGCCTTTTTGTGCGATCTGAATCCAAAGTTTAGATGAATTCAGATGGTTTTACCAATTATACGGGAAACTCCAAGTTATTAAGGCTTGCAGGCTTAAGCTATCGCGGTGTCACATTTTAGACCCTGATACACTATAAGGGCGAAAGCATGGGCAGCGCAGATTTTATCCATTTTGTCCGTACAATCCTTCCTTCAGGCATAGCTATCTACACAAGTCACTACATCCTGATTGGGCTGGCTACCCATGCACCAATTAAAAAAATATTTCCTCGTTCCCTCGCGGGTGGCGTCACCGCCATTAGGTTAAGGGCTTGGCATTAGGTGGGCGCGAATTTATTCGCGCATTTGGCTGTCACTGCGCGAATAAATTCGCGCCCACAATGTTCAGTCATCACTGTCTTTTCATTCTAACTTAATGGCAGTGCCACGGGAAAGCCAATAAGTTGTGTAGATAGCTATGCTCGCTTTAGCTGAGGGAGAATGTCAAGTGGGGTAGATAATTTCTCTCTTACAACGAGCCAAAATAAGCCGCTAATGCTTTAAAATCAGCCTCGGATAGATTGGCGGTAATAGCCTGCATCGGTCCGCCTTTACGAGAACCCTCTTTAAAAGCTTTTAATTGTTGTTCAAGGTATTTAGGATGCTGTCCTGCAAGCCTTGGGAACTGGCCGTTACCTTGAGCAGTGGAGCCATGGCATCCCAGACACATAGCGGCTTTGGCTTCGCCTGCTTTTGCCAATGCCGGGTCGCCGCCTGCTTTGGCGGGTTTCTGGCTGGAAAAATAAGCAGCAAGGTTGTTGATGTCTTCATTGCTCAGGTTGGCGGTCATTGATTGCATCATGATATTGATGCGGTCTCCGGCCTTGAATGTTTTGAGTTGGTTGACCAGATAGGTGGGTTGTTGTGCTGCCAAGTTGGGCCATTGTGCGCTGCTGCTGTTACCATTTTGACCATGACAGCTGACACAGGAGCTTGCTTTTTGTTCTCCGGCCGCACTATCTGCGGCTAAAACCGGCAATGTAAAAAAAACAGCCAGAAAGGAAGATAAGATAAGGGATTGTTGTAGCGAGTTCATGGTTCACCTCATAGGATAGGGTTGGCTATCTATTAGGCGGGCTATTGAAAGAAGCTGCCTTTTCAGATAGGAGCTTCACTATACAACCAAAAAGATTAACTGATAATAAAAAGTTGGGTGGATCTTGAGGTTTTTTTGCGGAAAAGTTCAATCGTCGTTGTGTCGACAGAAGAGAAGTTGAGGATAGGCTTTGGAAAGGAGGTGAAATGTCTAGGTGTTGTACAGGAGCAGAGACCCGAGGATTGCTATGTCCAGGACTCCTGAACATAGCAAGAATTACTGTTACTTTACGATGCGTAAAGTGGGTCTGGCTGTCGGTTTTTTTACTGGCGGTGGCGGTTCATCGTCACCATCATTGTCTTCCTGATCGAAGATCATGCCTTTGCCGTTTTCTTTAGCGTAGATTGCCAATACTGCGGTTATTGGTGTGGCAATGTGCATGGGTTTTCCGCTAAACCGGGCATTGAACTCAATTTCATCGTTGCCGAGAGAAAGTCCCTGTATGGCTTCCGGCCTGATATTCAAAACGATTTTTCCGTCTTCAATAAATTCGGTCGGTAAAATGGCGCGGGTATCTTGTGCATCCACAAGCAAATGCGGCGTCAGGTTGTTGTCAATAATCCATTCATAAATTGAACGAATTAAATAAGGCTTTAAAGAGGTCATGTTGCTAAGGTTTATTTTAAAGGCTCGATCATTTCTTTTTCGGCTTCGCTCAGGCTGCGTTTAAATGCGGCTCTGTTGAATATGCGCTGGGCATAATTGGTGATGACTTCACTGGGTGTTGATATGTCAATACCTATGCTCGGTAGACGCCATAATAAGGGCGCGATGACGCAGTCTATCAGAGAAAATTCATCACTCATAAAATAGGGTCTGGCGGCAAAAATAGGCTCGGCAGCCAAGATGCCCTCTCTGAGCATTTTCTTAGCGCGGGCTGATTTTTTCTCGCCGGAAAATAAAATTTCATCCAGTAACTGATACCAGTCCTGGTCGATACGCTTGATCAGCATTCTGGCATTTGCCCGTGAAACCGGATCCATTTGGTGCAATGGGGGGTGCGGAAAACGTTCGTCCAGATATTCCATGATGATGCGCGAGTCATAGAGAACTAGGTCGCGTTCAATCAGTGTTGGCGACGTGCCGTTGGGATTTAGCTCTAGTAAATCCTCAGGCGGCTCAGTCGGGTCGTAATATTCTATGTCTGCGACAACTCCTTTCTCGTGCAAAACAAAGCGGGCGCAGTGGCTCATCGCGCATGTTGGAGATGAGAAAAGCGTCATTACAGATTTACGAGTAATATTTGTCACGAATAACAACCTCTTTAAGACGTGTAGGGCGGTAAAAAAAAGGCATTATAACATGGTTGTCGAGGTTTTTATTTGCAGATGTTAGGGTAGGCAAACAGCTTCGCCTAAAGGGCCCACTGTTGGTACTGTTTGCCTACCCTATACGGTTTTGAGAATTAATGGATGTTTTTCCAATATTCTTTTTTCAGCAGATAAGCTAAAACTAAAAACATTAAAATAAAAAATAGCACATATTTTCCGAGACGTTGTCTTTCAAGCTGCACCGGTTCACCGACATACACCAAAAAATTAACCAAGTCATTGACGAAAATTTCAAACTCGCCTTCGGACAAGGTACCCGGTTCTTTAATAACTAAGTTGGTATATTCATGACCCCATATATTTTTTCTAGGTTCTGCATACTGCTCACCTTGCAATTGCCAGAGCGGGTTAGGCATAGCGGTATCCTCGAAAATCAGGTTGTTTACCCCTCTAGGACTTTTGGAATCAATATAGTAACTTTTTAAGTAGCTGTACAGCCAATCCGCACCACGCGATCTGGCAATTAACGACAAGTCGGGCGGTTGCGTACCAAACCATTTTTCAGCATCATGCGCATTCATAGCGCTGTGCATTTGATCGTAGATATTGGCTCCTTCCGGTGCAATGTCTTTTAACACTTTTTTAGGGTCGACATCGACATCAAGGGCAATACGCAAGTAACGGATATGTTTGATTGAATGGCAGCCCAAGCAATAGGTGACAAAGTGTTTTGCACCACGTTGCAATGAAACATTATTGGAAAGATCAATATTCGCTTTTTGCAGCTCAATACTTTCAGAGGCGACAACCCCAAAAGAGAGTGATAACAATAAAAGCAATGCTGTTAAATTTTTCATATCAATCCAGACTCCCTTTTGCATTTTTTGCTAACCGACTGAGAAGGTTTCTTATGCCTTTGGGATTAGGTCTTATGGCAAAAAAAGAGCTTTTAAAAGCAGAGTGACCAATTTCAGTAGATCCGTGTTTTATTTGGGTGATTTCCTCAATTAACGCAGGCAATTGCTCCTCAAGGCTATGTATTGTGGTTAAGCGTTTTGGCACCGGCTTGGTTTTTTCCCAGCGGGTATACAGTGGCATCAACAAGAAGAAGCCGAAATAAATCGCGGTAAAAAATCGCGCGACGATTGTCGCTGTAGGTGTCGCAGGTTGTGTGCCTAAATAGCCTAAAGCTATAAAACTGATAACAAATAGCATCAAGGCTTTTTTGTAGATGCCGCCGCGATAACGAATCGATTTGACCGGGCTGCGATCCAGCCAAGGCAGCAGAAACAGCACGACAATCGCGCCGCCCATACCGATAACGCCGGCAAATTTATCGGGAATGGCTCTTAAAATGGCATAGAAAGGCGTGAAATACCATACTGGAGCTATGTGTTCCGGGGTTTTCATCGGGTCTGCAGGGATAAAATTGGCAGGCTCGAGAAAATAACCGCCCATTTCCGGTATGTAAAAAATAACCGTGGCGAAAAATAACATAAATACGCCGACACCGACCAGATCTTTGACCGTGTAATAAGGATGGAACGGAATGCCGTCCACAGGATGGCCCCAAGGGTCTTTGGAATCTTTGATTTCAATGCCGTCGGGGTTATTTGAACCGACTTCATGCAAGGCTACGATATGCAGGAATACCAGCATGACCAAAGCCAGCGGTACCGCAATGACATGAAAGGCGAAGAACCGGTTCAGGGTTGCATCGGAAACCACATAGTCGCCTCTGAGCCAGAGGGACAGATCATCGCCGATCACTGGAATGGCGCTGAACAACGAGATAATCACCTGAGCGCCCCAGTAGGACATTTGTCCCCAAGGCAATAGATAGCCCATAAAGGCTTCGGCCATCAAAGCGACAAATAACAACATACCGAAAATCCAGACCAGTTCACGGGGATGCTTGAACGAGCCGTAAAGCAAGCCCCTGAACATGTGCAGATAAACCACGATAAAAAATGCCGATGAACCGGTCGAGTGCATGTAGCGAATCAGCCAGCCCCAGTTCACGTCGCGCATGATGTATTCTACGGAATCGAATGCCAATTTGGCGTCCGGTTTGTAGTTCATGGTTAAAAATATACCGGTCAAAATCTGGTTAACTAGCACCAGCAAAGCCAGTGAGCCGAAGAAATACCAAAAATTAAAGTTTTTAGGCGCGTAATAATGCGCCATGTGTTCATTCCAGAGCTTGGTCAGCGGAAAGCGTTCCAAAAACCAATCATTACATTCAGTTACGCGATTACGTTTCATACGCTTTCTTCCTCTGGAGCTTCACCAATAATCAGCTGGGTATCAGTAATATAGCGGTAAGGAGGGATTTCCAGGTTAGTTGGCGCCGGTACTCCGCGATAAACGCGACCAGCCAGATCAAACCAGGAGCCATGGCACGGACAGAAAAAACCGCCTTTCCATTTATCACCAAGATCATTGGGGGCTATTTCAGGGCGAAATGTGGGTGAACAGCCTAAGTGGGTACATAAACCTACGGCAACAAAAACTTCGGGCTTAATGGAGCGTGCTGGGTTTTTGCTGGAATCCGGTTGTATTGATTCCAGAGAAAGAGGATCTCTGAGTTCATCGTCCAGTGTTATGAGGGTATCAAGAACCTGAGGAGTTCTGTTGAGTATCCATACCGGTTTTCCTCGCCATGCGACTCTGATTAATTGGCCGGGTTCCATTTTGCTGATGTCAACTTCAACAGGAGCGCCAGCGGCCATGGTCTTGGCGCTAGGTTGCATTTGAGCAAGAAAAGGAACAGCTAAATAGCCAGTGCCGACTGCGCCAACCACGGTCAAGGCCGTGGTTAAAAACTGGCGTTTGGACTGATCGACGCCTTCATTATTCATTATAGAACTCTCCTGATTAAGTCTGCGCTTCTTTAAGGGCACATTATTTTCTGGCGTCAATATACCATTAGAACTTATAAGATTTGAAGTGCTTATGCTGTTGGTTTAGGTATTTGTTTTTTTTAAAAAAATGCTTGGTAGGCGATGCGAAATGCAACTATATGATATTACAATATATTGTTGTTTTTAAAGGCGCAATAATGGTGTTAATTTTTTTATTTATGGGGCGCCTAGACATTTTGTTAGTGCGGTAATAAACGCTGTATTTTCTTCAGGTTTGCCGATGGTTACCCGCAGGCAATCGGCAAGCAAGCCGCCTTGAGCGCTAAGATTTTTAATCAAAACGCCTTGTTGTTTTATCGACGTAAAGATGTCGTTTGCCCGATTTTTTGGGGTTTTAAAAAGAATAAAATTTGCGGCGCTGGGATAAACGGTAATGCCGTTCAGCGCATTAAGCCGGTTAAAGACGACCGACCGTTCAGCGCAAATCTGTTGCGTTTGCTGATCAAACAAGGCTTTGTTGGACAGGGCAAAATTGGCGCTGATCTGAGTGAGGCTATTGATATTGTAGGGCAGGCGAATTTTATGCAGTTGTTCGATGATGTTGGGTGTACCGGCGATGTAGCCGAGGCGTAAACCCGCCAAGCCCAGTTTCGATACGGTACGCATCACTAACAGGTTGTCATATTGTCCCAGACTGCTGATAAAACTGGCGTCGGCAAAAGGGGAGTAGGCCTCATCAATCACCACCAAGCCTTTGGCCGTTTTTATGATGTCTCTAATCGACGCTTCGGAAAATAGATTTCCGGTAGGGTTGTTGGGGTAGGCCAGAAAAATAACCGAAGGCTGGTGTTTTTCTATCGCAGCCAGCATGACGGGTAAATCCAAGTCGAAGCTGTCTGCCAGCAACGGAATGCCGTGGTAGTTGAGGCCAAGGCACAGGCTCAGCTGTTTATACATCACAAAACCGGGATCCGGCGCCAATACGCAGGCACTGGCAGGCAATGCCATCAGCAGTAGTTGAATGATTTCATCGGAACCATTGCCCAGTAGCACATCAAACTGGTCGGGTATTCGATTCAGGCGTTTGATGGTTGCCGTCAGCTGTCTGGCTTCAGGATCCGGATAGCGGTTTAACGGACAGTCTTTCAAGGTTTCCAGCCAGTCTGTCTTGATGTCTTCAGGCCAGCTGTAGGGGTTTTCCATCGCATCCAGTTTGATCAAACCGGTGGCATCGGCCACTTTGTAAGCGGACATTGCCAGGACTTCTTTGCGGAAGATGGAGGAAAGTAGATTGGATTGTGTCATGTTTACATTCTAAAGCTGTAGGGGCGACCAGTCGGTCGCCTTGGGCATAAAGGCAATGCCGTTAAGTTAATTTTAGTTCACATGAGAAATAAATCTCTGGAGTGCAAGTTCTGCTTGCGTTAGCAGGCGGAGCCTGCACTCCAAATGCTGAAGGTTTTCCTTAACTTAACGGTATTGGATATAAATAAAGGGCGACCAACCGGTCGCCCTTTATTTAATCTTGCTTATTTAATCCTGAACTCCGCAGAGCGCGCATGGGCGGTCAGGCTTTCGCCGCGCGCCAATATCGATGCGGTTTTACCCAGCATATCTGCGCCTGCCTGGGAACAGTTGATTAAACTGGAGCGTTTTTGGAAATCGTAAACACCCAACGGTGAAGAAAAACGTGCGGTGCTGGAGGTCGGCAATACATGGTTGGGCCCTGCACAGTAGTCGCCTAAAGCTTCAGCGGTATAGCGGCCCATGAAAATAGCACCCGCGTGGCGAATGTTTTTACATAAAGCTTCCGGGTCTTCAACGGAGAGTTCCAGATGTTCGGGCGCAATAATATTGGCCACATCAACGGCGGCATTTAAGTCGCTAACTTTGATCAGTGCGCCGCGTGTCGTTAGCGATGTCCTGATAATCCCGGCGCGTTCCATGGTCGGTAGTAAAGTGTTGATGCTTAGCTCAACAGCGTCCAGGAAAGCTACGTCAGTACTGATTAATATGGATTGAGCATTTTCATCATGTTCAGCCTGTGAAAATAAATCCATCGCAATCCAGTCGGGATTGGTTTTGCCGTCGCAGATAATCAGGATTTCCGAAGGTCCGGCAATCATGTCGATGCCCACTTGTCCGAATACCAGCTTTTTCGCGGTAGCCACATAAATATTGCCGGGACCGACAATTTTCGCTACCGCCGGAATGGTTTCGGTGCCGTAAGCCAACGCGGCAACGGCCTGAGCGCCGCCGATGGTAAACACGCGGTCTACGCCGGCCAGATAAGCCGCCGCCAGCACCAGTTCATTGGTTTCGCCGCCGGGCGCGGGTACCACCATGATCAATTCGCCAACGCCTGCGACTTTGGCCGGTATCGCATTCATCAACACCGAAGACGGGTAGGCGGCTTTACCGCCCGGTACGTAAAGGCCAACGCGGTCTAATGGGGTGATTTTTTGCCCGAGTACGGTGCCGTCAGCCTCGGTGTATTGCCACGACTCCATTTTCTGGTGTTCGGCATAAGCGCGAATACGGTCTGCGGCGGTTTGCAGTGCCTGGGCTTGCTCAGCTGGTAAGTTATTCCAGGCCGATTTCAGGGTTTCCGGGGATAATTCCAGTTCGGAGGCTCGCGTGACCGCGCGGTGATCAAAGCGGTTGGTGTAGTCAATAACCGCTTTGTCGCCGTTGTTGCGGACATCGGCAATGATAGCCAGAACGCGCTGATGAATTTCCAGATCGTCGGCATCATCAAAGGTCAGCAAATGTTGTAATTGCCGATTGAAATCGGCTGATGAGGCATCGAGTTTTAGAAGAGTTATATCAGACATGGGCTAATGATGAAGGTTTGGTGAGTTTAAATAAAAAAACCGCATTGTAACCACGTTCTGGTTGAGTGTAGTGTTAAGCATTTGACTCGTCCAAAGTCGGAGGGTAATCAAGGGCTACTTTCACCACTAGTGCGACATTGTTTTTTGTGATGTTCTTTTTTTTGCAATAACTAGAGTTTAGCCAGTCAGTAAGAAGTTTTGCACCCTTGCTTGCGTTGCACGACGTACAGCATCTTGCAATATTTTCAAGGGAAATTATTCTTGCATTGTTGACAATATGCTCCCATGTTGGTTTTGATTTTCGTGATTCGTTTGATAGTACAAATTCAATTCCACAGTAGACACAATGCGCATCTCTTTCAATTACGTCACGTTCTAGGAAATCAGGAATGTTCCATCTATTCATTAAATGTTGCCTCGTTTTTTATACCTAATGTAATGTCACTTCGGGTAACTTCTTTTCGCCAGCGTCTTTTCAAACTGATCCAGCAAGGATTGTATTGCCTGATGCTTCATTTTCATCGCCGCTTTGTTGACCACCAGTCTGGAGCTGATATGCATAATCAGGTCTCGCGGCTCCAGGTCATTGGCTTTTAGGGTGTTGCCGGTATCGACCAGGTCGACAATGCAATCGGCAAGACCGACCAGCGGCGCCAGTTCCATTGATCCGTACAGTTTAATGATTTCAGCCTGTATACCCAGGCTTGCAAAATAACGCTGGGTTATTTTGACGTATTTGGTCGCAACGCGAACTCGGCCGGCAATCGGCGGCGCGTCTTTATGCGCTGCGGTCATTAGTCGACAACAGGCGATGTTCAAGTCCAGCGGTTCATACAGGCTTTCTGCGCCATGCTCCAGCAGGATGTCTTTTCCGGCAATGCCCATGTCGGCGGCACCATATTCAACAAAGGTAGGCACGTCGGTGGCGCGGATGATGACCAGCTGCACGTCATCCCGGGTGGTGCGTAAAATCAGTTTACGGCAGGTAAGCGGGTCGTCAATCGGCGTAATGCCGGCTTCTGCCAATAACGGCAGGGCATCTTCATAAATCCGGCCTTTGGATACGGCTATGGTTATCATAATAATAAAACCTTATCTTGGGACGCGGCGTATGGTTGCACCGAGTTGGGATAGTTTTTCTTCGATGTGATCATAGCCCCGGTCGATATGATAAATACGATCGACCAAGGTATCGCCTTCGGCCACCAGAGCGGCAATAACAAGGCTGGCCGAAGCCCTTAAATCGGTCGCCATAACCGGTGCGCCGGTTAATTTTTTAACGCCGGTGACGATGGCGGTATTGGATTCCAGCCTAATGTCGGCACCCATGCGCTGCAATTCCTGAACATGCATGAAGCGATTTTCAAAAACCGTTTCCGTGATAATGCCCACGCCATCGGCAATAGCATTCATGGCGGTGAACTGTGCCTGCATATCGGTCGGAAAAGCCGGATAGGGCGAGGTGCGTACCGAAACGGCTTTGGGTTTTTTGCCGTGCATATCCAGTTTGATCCAGTCCTTGCCGGTAGTGATGTCAGCGCCGGCTTCAACCAGTTTTTCCAGAACAGCGTCCAGAATATCCGGACGGGTATTTTTCAGTTTGATACTGCCGCCGGTAATGGCTGCGGCAATCAAATAGGTGCCGGTTTCGATCCGGTCGGGAAGAATGTCGTAGTGAATGCTGTCAACACCCAGTTTTTCCACGCCTTCAATAACCAGTACATCGGTGCCGATGCCGGTTATTTTGGCACCCATCTTGTTAAGAAAGTGAGCCAGGTCGGTGACTTCAGGTTCCTTGGCGGCATTTTCAATAATCGTAGTGCCTTCGGCCAAGGTGGCTGCCATCAGCAGATTCTCGGTGCCGGTAACGGTGATTTGTTCCAGAACCAGGCGGCAGCCTTGAAGTCGGCTTGCTTTGGCATGGATAAAACCGTTTTCGACGGTAATGTCAGCGCCCATCTTTATCAGACCGTTAAGGTGAATGTCGACAGGACGTGAGCCGATAGCGCAGCCGCCGGGCAATGACACATGGGCTTCGCCGAATCGGGCCACTAAAGGGCCTAATACCAGTATTGAGGCACGCATGGTTCTGACCAGTTCGTAGGGTGCTACAAAGCTGTTGATGGTGCTGGAATCGACTTCGATATTCATTTTCTCGTCGACAGTGAGATCAAGACCCATGCGCCCCAGTAATTCCATGGTGGTGGTGATGTCATGGAGATGCGGTATGTTGCCGACGCTAACCGGAGCTTGCGACAGTAAGGTGGCCGCTAGAATCGGTAAAGCGGCATTTTTGGCGCCGGAGATGCGTAATTCTCCAGAGAGTCGTGCGCCGCCGGTAATAATGAGTTTGTCCATGAGTTAAAGGATGTGAGATTAAGGGTTAAAAGGCTAAAGGCGAAAGGCGAAAAAAGCTAAGTATTTATATCTAAGCTTTCGTCTTGAATTTTTTCCTTTGAACCTTCATTAAAATGGCTAGATTGATCAAAGCCGCTGAGTTTGGCAAGGTTGAGCAATTGTTCGGGAATGTTTTTGAATATTATATGCGTTCTATTGTGCTGGGAATATCTTATCCATTCAATCATTAGCGCCAATCCGGCACTGTCTGTGGAGGAGACGCCCCCCAGATCCAAGGTGATTTCTTTTGCCGATTTTAGGAAAGAAAATGATTTGAGGGTCTGTTTGTCGATGGTAGCAAAAGTTAAATCGCCATCAATAACAAAATTTCCAGGCCCCTCTTTAGTGATATTCAATTGGCTCATTTTTTTTCTGAGGCTGATTTAAACAGAAATTGACCGATCGCTTTTTCCAAAATAATGGCGGATTGGGTGATTTCAATGTTGCCACCATCTTTTAAGAGCTCATCCGAGCCGCCCGCTTCCAGGTTGACGTATTGTTCGCCTAACAGACCGGCGGTAAAAACGCTGGCGGTGGTGTCTTCGGGCAGGGTATTGTATTGCGCATCAATATTCATCTGCACAACGGATTGATAGGTGGTGGTGTCGAAGCTAATGGCGCTGACCCGGCCGATTTTAACGCCAGCCGATGAAACCGGCGATTTAACCTTCAAACCGCCGGAGTTCTCAAAACGAGCTGTAATCGTATAACCATCATGCCCGGTAAAAGAGCCTAGGTTACTGACTTGCATCGCAAGAAAAAACAAGCCGACTATGCCTGACGCGATAAAGAGTCCGACAAGTGTGTCCTGAGTACGGGTATGTTGCATGTTAATTATCTCCAAACATGAGTGCGGTCAAAATAAAATCAAGACCTAAAATACTAAAAGCTGAATTAACGACGGTACGAGTGGTGGCTCGACTGACCCCTTCAGATGTCGGGATGGCGTCATAACCTTCAAACAGTGCTATCCATGAAGCGACAAAGCCAAACACGATGCTTTTGATAACGCCATTGATAATGTCATCTTGAAAATCCAGTTTGGTTTGCATTTGCGCCCAGTAAGCGCCTTCATCAACGCCTAATAAGCCTGAGCCAACCATTTGTCCGCCAATAATACCGACAGCACTAAAGAGAGCTGCAAGTAACGGCATGGACAGGAATCCGGCCAAAAAGCGCGGAGTAATAATGCGTTTAATGGGGTCGACGGCCATCATTTCCATACCCGATAGCTGTTCTGTTGCTTTCATCAGACCAATTTCCGCCGTTAATGCAGAACCGGCCCGGCCTGCGAATAACAGCGCCGCAACCACGGGACCGAGTTCCCTGACTAAGGAGGCTGCAACCATGACCCCTAGGGTTTCTTCTGCGCCAAAATCAGAGAGTATGTAATAGCCTTGCAGACCCAGAACCATACCGACAAATAACCCTGAAATAGTGATAATCAGAAAAGAGAGTACGCCGACTGAATACATCTGCTTAAGCAGCAGTCTGGGGCGAGTTAACACACTGAGTATGCCGGAAAGAGTTTGTAGCAGGAAAAATGTGCCTCGCCCAAGTTTGGTAAAGCTGGTGCGGGTGTTTTCGCCCAAATGCTGTAGAAATTCAATCATTTTAAAGTAAGGTGCAAGATGCAAGGTAAAAGGTGCAAGGTAAAAATTGAATCTTAATAACGTTTTCCAGTCGACAATAAGTCATCGATATAATCTTTTGCCGGATAATGAAAATGCGCCGGACCATCGGCAGCGCCGGTCATAAATTGCTGCACCCAGTCCGATTTGGATTGTTGAATTTCCTTAGGGCTGCCTTGCCCGACAATTTTACCTTCTGAGATCACATAAATATAATCGGCTATGGCCGCTGTTTCATGAACATCATGAGAGACAACGATACTGGTCAGTCCCAAAATAGTATTCAACGATTTGATCAGATGAACCAATGCCCCTTTGGAAATCGGATCCTGGCCGGTAAAAGGTTCATCGTACATGATCATCATCGGATCCAGTGCAATAGCTCTGGCCAACGCAATACGCCTGGCCATGCCGCCGGAAAGTTCGTTAGGCATTAATTTTCGCGCCCCTCTCAAACCGACTGCCTGCAATTTCATCAGCACCAAGGTGCGAATCATCGACTCGGGAAGGTGGGTATGTTCGCGTAACGGAAAAGCCACATTATCAAAGACATTCATGTCGGTTAATAAGGCGCCGCTTTGGAATAACATGCCCATGCGTTTACGCAGATTGTACAGTTCGGAACGGCGTAGGCGGTGGACATTGTTACCATCGACGTTAATGATGCCTTTTTCAGGAAACAGTTGTCCGCCGATCAGTTTTAACAGCGTCGTCTTGCCGGTGCCGCTAGGTCCCATGATGGCAGTAATTTTGCCGCGCTCAAATTCCAGCGAAATATCGTCAAATATTTTCTTGTTGCCGCGAGAAAACGACAAGTTTTTAACAGAGACCAGACTGCTTTGCGGGGAAACGCTGTTATCCATGCGTAGTTAACGTTAATGTGAAAATTAAACGGACTATTTTCTATGACTACTCCCTGTTAAGTCAATCTATTGTGCAGTTAGTTTGCATTGTAGGGGCGACCGGTCGGTCGGCCATTACGCAAATGTTGAGTTTGCTTGGGCATTGTGGATGTCTGAACACTATCTTTGTCAGAATTGTCGGTATATTTGCTGTAGCCGCGATCATCGACAGTCATTATCAATATAGACAGTGATGTAAATCTAAAATATTTCGTGTATCCTTTTTTAGTAACCAAACTACCCATGAGGTCATGAAGTCGCTAAGTGTTTCGTCTATACAGTTATCGGCTTATTTATCTGATAGAAGACAATAAAATCCTATTGTCGCCGTTATTCATGGAAAGAGATGATTGATAATATCTTGGACCGTTTAGTCTCATAGAACTGCAATATTATTGTGAAAAAACTTACCCAAAGCTATCTAGTCGGCATCGACCTGGGCACAACACATACCGTTGTTGCTTATGCTAAAGCCGATAATAAAAGTCAAGAAATACAAATCTTCCAAATTGAACAATTGGTCGCTCCCGGCCAAGTTGCCGCAAGGCCGTTATTGCCGTCGGTGCGCTATCATCCGGCAAACGGCGAATTGTCCGAGGACGACTTGTCGTTTCCCGGCGGTGCGTCGGACTCCAAGCAAACCGCTGTGATTGGCGAGGCCGCACGCCTTTTGGGTGCTAAAAGCAAGGGACGTTTTGTCACCAGCGCTAAAAGCTGGTTATCACATCCGTCGGTTGATCACGCTGCTGACATTCTGCCGTGGGGCAGCAGCGATGACGTCGCTAAGGTTTCGCCTATCATTGCCAGTGCCAGCTATTTGGCTCATATTCGCACTGTCTGGGGACATCAATTTCCCGATGCGCCGCTGGAAAAACAGGATATTGTGATTACCGTCCCGGCTTCGTTCGATGAGGCGGCGCGATCTTTGACGCTTGAAGCGGCGCGGCTTGCAGGCTTGCATAATATCCGGCTGCTGGAAGAACCCCAGGCGGTTTGTTATGACTGGTTAAGACGCCATAGCCATACCGCAACCCTTAAACAGGCGCTGGCGAATGTGCATTTATTACTAGTGTGCGATGTCGGCGGTGGCACTACCGATTTGACGCTGATTAAAGTAGAGCAGGGCGAGCAGGAGCCTAAATTAACCCGCATCGGGGTCGGCGACCATCTGATGCTGGGCGGCGACAATATCGATCTGGCTTTGGCGCATCTTGTTGAAAGCCGCCTGGGTAGCCGTGAAAAACGCCTGTCTGCAGCGGATTTGTCGCAACTGATCGAACAATGCCGGATTGCCAAAGAGCGCCTGTTGGCAGGCGATGCGCCGGAGCAAATCAATGTCACCTTGCTGGGCGGAGGCTCTAAACTGATAGGCAGCTCCCGTTCTGTTCCTCTGTCTAAGGATGAAGTCAGGGAAATTGCGCTCGACGGTTTTTTTCCCTTGTCGGGTCTTGATGAATTGCCGGACAGAAAACGTAGCGGCGTGGTCGAGTTTGGCTTGCCGTATGCAGCAGAACCGGCAGTCAGCAAACATATCGCCGCGTTTTTAAAGCTGCACAGCGGCGCATCCCGCGAGGCTTTCTCCGCGCCGGTTCCTGACCGGCTTGCGGTATACACACCATCCCTGGCGATCGCCGCGCCGATTCCTGACCGGCCTGCGGCATACACGCCATCCCTGGCGATAAAAGGGGAGGATAGCGTGCCGGATGCACTGTTGCTTAACGGCGGCGTGTTTCGCAGTCAGCCGATTACCCAGCGCATGGTCGATTTAATCGGGTCGTGGCGTTCGAGTCCGCCGCTATTGCTGGAAAACAAGTATCCTGAATTGTCGGTGGCTTTTGGCGCCGTCAGTTATGCGCTTGCCCGGCGGGACAAAAAACTTAAGATTGGCGGGGGCGCGGCACGCAGTTATTTCCTGCTGGTCGATACCGACGATTCCACCCAGCAGCAAGGCCCTTCGACTCTACTCAGGACAGGCATTTGTATCTTGCCTAAAGGCAGTGAAGAAGGCGATGAAATTGTCTTGAAAGACCGGCGTTTTGCCTTGCGCTTAGGCGTGCCGGTGCGTTTTCACCTGGTTTCATTGTCCGGTGATGGCGACTTCAAACCGGGCGATGTGGCCGACATTACCGACTTGTTTCATTCCCTGCCACCGCTGGCTGTGGCGTTTGAAGGCGATGACAGCAAGCCGAACGCCGAGGTCATTGTCGAACTGGCCGTTACCCAAACCGAAGTGGGTACACTTAAGATTCAATGCATTGCTGTTGAAGACAGTAGCCAGCGTTGGGATGTAGAGTTTCAAATCAGGAAAAAAATAGCCGGTTTGCTAATAGATGCAACTTTACCCGGAAATTTTAACCAAATTGCCGAACGGATACAGGCTGTTTTTGGCGCTAAATCCAGGCATATTGACCCTAAAGCGGTAAAAAACCTGCGCGCCGATCTGGAAAAACTCATCGGTGTAGCCCGTACCGAATGGACGACGCCGTTGTTAAGGGCCATGTTCACGGTCTTGCTGGAGGGAGCGAAGTACCAACGGCGCTCCGAAAATCATGAACGCGTCTGGCTGAGTTTGGCGGGTTTTTGTTTGCGTCCCGGATTCGGTTATCCGCTGGATGACTGGCGCGTCGAGCAGCTGTGGAAAAACTATCCGCAAGGCATTCAGTTTGTTAACGAAACCCAAAACTGGACCGAATGGTGGACGCTGTGGCGACGGATTGCGGGCGGCCTGGATGTGACGGCGCAGGAACGGATTTTTACCGATATTGCAAAATTTTTAAACCCTGCTGCGGCAAGGCAACCCGGCGTTATTAAGCAAATCAAAAATCGCGGTTACGACGATATGGTTAGGCTGGCGGCGGTTTTGGAGCGTCTTCCGGTCGCCAAGAAAATACAACTGGGCGAATGGCTGTTAAAGCGTCTGGAAAAAGCCAGCGAACCCAATCAGACCTGGTGGGCCGTGGGACGCATCGGGGCAAGAATGCCGTTTCACGGCAGCAGCCATAATGTTATTCCTGCTGACACTGTTTGTCTGTGGCTCACGCAGATATTGGCGGCAGACTGGAAGAAAATTCCTCAGGCGGGTTTTGCTGCTACACTCATTGCGCGTATGAGCGGCGACAGGGCGCGGGATATTGACGAAGCTATGCGCGTGCAAATCATCGAAAAACTAAAGCTGAGCAAAGCGCCGGCATCCTGGATAGACATGGTCGAACAGCAAAAAGAGCTGGATGAAAAGGAAGAAAAACAGATCTTTGGCGAAGCACTGCCGCCGGGATTAAAGCTTATCAATGCAGCGTAGCATTTAAAGAAGGTCACAATGAAGTTAGTCACTATCGTCATTATCGTAGGGTTTATCCTGCTATATTTTATAGACTCGGCCTTTAAACTTAATCCGTTTAATGTGGAAATGTTAATTCATAGTGGTCTGAGGTTTCTTACCGGCTGTTTGGTTTTTGGCATCGGGGTTTTTTATGCTCATCAAATCAAACTCAAATATGCGGTGGGTCTGGTATTCCTACTTGCTATGGCTGATGATATTTGGGATTACACCAGAGATGTCAACAGCTTTAGCTTTGAAGTCTTATTTCATAGCATATATATGTTGGCATGGGGAGCCTTGACAGGCTATTTGCTGATGAAACAATTGACTAATGATAAGCGTAGCCCAGAGTCCTGAGTCCTTTCGCTTTGCTCTCAGGAGGGTATTGTCGAACGGCGTGGCGCGAGATGGCGTTTTCGAGTGTTACCCCGGAAACGCCTGTTTCCGTCGACTCGGTTATCGGTTACCACGACCGGTAGAAACAAAAAACTCGATATTGTTTGTTTGTCGGCACGGTTTTTTCGTCAACGCCCGTGTCCGACGAGAAAGAGTCCGCTTAGAAGTCAAAAGTCTCAACTTCTGCAATTAAAAACAAGGGTGCGCCGCCGCTTGAAATTTCCACGGCGTGGTTGGCGGTTGCCTGACCGCCTTCCGAATTTAAACAGGCTTCAAGGTCTGTCATGGAGGGAAAATAAACTTCGGCAATACGATGAAACGGCGACCGCTCATTATTGATGTTTGCCGTAATCAATGAGGCGACAAACCGGGTTTTTCCGGCCAGCTTTTCTACTGCCATCGGCACATGTTCGTTGGCATAACGCTGTTCAAAAAGCTGCACGTCTGTTGGTGTTGGATACATGACAATCAATTTTGCTTGTTTCATAGTCTTTTCATATCGGTTATTAGCAGGAGTGCTTATCTAAAGCTTATTTGTAAGGTTTGTAAAATACCGGTTTTCTATGAAACAATAGGCTTTGCCTATTAATAAGGGGTTCTTATGGAAATGCATCAAATTCGCTACTTCCTGGCTGTTTGCGATAAAGGGGCGTTTACGCGCGCGGCGCAATTCGTCTATGTATCCCAGCCTTCTTTGACCCAAGCGATTAAGAAACTTGAAAATGAACTGGGTGGTGAGTTGTTTAAGCGGGACAGGGCCGGCTGCCAGCTAACTTCATTAGGCCGCTTGGTTGAGCCCAATCTTAGGCAGATATTTCGGGAAACGCAGGCGGTCAAAGCTGAGGCGGTACGTTTTACACGATTAAATACCGTGCCCTTGCGGATTGGTTTGATGGCAACCATAGGCGGACAGCGTTTGAGTCCGTTCTTGGCAGATTACCAGCAGGATTGCCCACATATTGAAATGGAATTGATTGTCGATAGTGAAAGCAGTTTGCTAAAACAACTCGACGAAGACCAGCTTGATCTGGTCATCAGTGCGCCAACAACATCCTTGGGAGCACCTTATCAACTGTCGTTGTTGTATGAAGAGCGTTATGTGGTAGTTTTCAGTCAGAAGCATCGCTTTAATCAGTTTGAACGGATCGATCTGAAAGCTATACAGGCAGAACCCTATCTGGATCGGCTCAATTGTGAATTGCGCGAAAAGTTAAAAAGCGTTTGTCAGGATCAGGGAATCAACTTGTATGCGGCTTACCGCAGTAATAACGAAGAATGGATATTGAATATGGTACGCGCCGACATTGGCATTGCGCTGATGCCTGAATTTACGCTGCAATTAGATGACCATAAGATAAAATGTCGTCATCTGACCGGGCCTGAAATTAGTCGTAAGATCTACGCGATTTACAGGCAGCCGACATCGACAAAACCTGAGCTGCAGGTATTGATCTCAAAATTGGGTCTAGGGGTTTAGTCGTCGGTGTGACTAAAAGCTGATTGAGATCGGCAATGGTTGGTTGAGTTATGCCGGTCATGGGTTCAACTCCCAAGCAATGCAAGCATTTCGTCCCGACTAATGACCTCTTTCTCTTGTAACAATTCGGCCAGTTTTTCCAATGCCGATCTGTTGGCAATGATGATTTCACGCGCACGTGTTTCAGCTTCTTCAACCAGGGCTATTATTTCCGTATCGATAAGGCGGGCGGTCACATCGGAGTAATTACGCTGCTCTGTAACTTCTGTTTCCAAAAACTGAAGCTGTTGGCGTTTGCCGTAGGTCAATGGCCCCATTTTTTTGCTCATGCCTAGATTACAAACCATGTTGCGGGCAATCTCACTGGCCTTTTCCAAGTCATTCTGGGCGCCGGTTGAGATGCTTTCCAACACAATTTCCTCGGCCATGCGTCCACCCAGCAATATGGCTATTTGATCTTTCAGTTCATCTTCAGTCGATAAGAACTTTTCTTCTACCGGCAATTGCAAAGTGAAACCTAATCCCGCCACGCCTCGGGGAATAATGGAGATTTTGTGCACTGGCTGTCCGGTTGGCACATGTTCGGCAACCATTGCGTGTCCTGCTTCATGAAAAGCCACCCTGCGTTTTTCGTTGGGGTTTAAAACCCGATTTTTCTTTTCCGGTCCGGCTAATATGCGATCAATAGCCGATTCGAAGTCTTCTTTTTCGACTTGATTGTGATCGACCCGTATCGCCATTATCGCGGCTTCATTGGCTATGTTGGCAAGGTCTGCACCGACCAGTCCCGGCGTACGTCTGGCAATGATTGACAGATCGATATTTTCAGCCAGCGTCAGTGCTTTGGTATGCAATTTAAGAATCTCAATACGGTCTTGCAAATCCGGTTTATCGACAACAATTTGACGGTCGAAACGTCCAGAGCGCAACAGCGCTTTATCCAGCACTTCAGGGCGATTAGTTGCTGCCATAACCACTACGCCGACCGAGGTATCGAAACCGTCCATTTCGGTCAGCAGCTGGTTCAAAGTCTGTTCGCGCTCATCATGCCCTCCGATCATCACCGGGCCGCCACGGCTACGACCAATGGCGTCAAGCTCATCAATAAAGATGATACAGGGCGCTTGGTTCCGTGCCTGCACAAAAAGCTCACGCACGCGGGCTGCGCCAACGCCGACAAATAGCTCAATAAATTCTGATCCGCTGATGTTAAAAAAGGGTACCTGCGCTTCGCCGGACACCGCGCGCGCCAGCAGCGTTTTTCCGGTTCCGGGCGGTCCAACCAGCAACACGCCTTTAGGCATGCGTCCGCCTAATCTCTGGAATTTTTCCGGCGTTTTTAGAAAATCGATGGACTCTTTAAGTTCCTGTTTAGCGCTATCGGCACCGGCGACATCGTCAAAGGTGATTTTAGCTTGAGTGTCCTGATGAATGTGAATTTTGTCGCCCAAATTAAGAAAAGACTGCGCACCACCGGCTGTGGTACGGCGCATGACCCACGACCAAATAAGCACCAGGATTAACATCGGGATAATCCAGTTGAAAAAAAGATTGCTTAACCAGTTCTCGCTGCTTCTGACGACAAAATCAACCTTATTTACGGCCAACATTTCAGCAAGATCGGTTTGCCACAACGGAATGGTCATGAAGTTTTTGGCAGGCTGCTTGGCGTCATCCGACTTGATAACACCGGTGATAAACCGCTCGGTTACTATCGCTTTATCAATTTTGGCCTCTTTGACCAGATTAATAAATTGACTGTAAGGGATTTCATCACGTTGTACTTCCTGAGCACTATTCAATAAGGTCAGCAGCACGATGAATAGCAACGCAAAGTAAATAATTTTTCGTTGTCTGGAGCCGGTGGTTTTTTTATCTAAAGGTTTATTCAGTTCCCGCTCCGGTTCCTGTTTGGATAGATAAGCAAACCCCGACAGTAATAATTTTTTCAGATAGACGAATATATTGCCCAGCAAGGTGAGCACAGTCTTAATAATACTGTTCTTTGATTCATCCATAATGGTGATGCCTAGCGTTGGTTCTCCGATTTTGAAAATGTTCTACCGATTGATCAAGCATTGAAACAACTTCTTCGCAGCCAATAATATTTTTACTGCTATCAAAAATGTAACGAGCCAGATGGTTGATTGCCGCCCAGTTTGCATCATTATTGACAAAATCAAATGCTACGGTAAACAACTCGTTTAGCTTTTTATCTTTTTGTTGGTTATCGGTAGAGAAGCTGTGTAAATAGTCGTTAGCTAAAGCAAGATCGGAGCTGCCGCCATAATTTTTTAGTGCTTTTAGATTGACTAACTGATGGTTAAATAGCTCATCATCAGTATCTGCGACATGTTTAGCTTCAGCCAAGGGGCCGATGAGTAGATTAATAATATCCGCCTCAAAGGCTAACATATAATCCTTTACCAATTGCACCGTTGTCTCACTGTGTTCAGTTAATTCGTTGATCAAGCCGTCAATAGAAGAGGGCAATAATTCAATTAATCGCCCGCCTTCGACGCGAGCAATGCAATCATCATGGGTTGTTTGATAAGCCATGATTTCTGTATCTGTGGTGCTGCTCATTTCTTTGAAAATGATTTTAAAAAAAACCGGCGGCAGTTGCCTGGCTTTGTTATTTAAATGAATACCCGCTGCATGCCCAGCCTCATGATAAGCAATGCGTTGTTTATGCGCTATTAATTTATCCTGGTCGAAAGTTTCAACCATTTTATTTCGTTTCATAATAAACACCGTTCCTTTACGTTAAAAAATAGGGTGAAATAAAAAATTACTCAACATCCTGGAACCAGTAGAAGTATTGATTTTTAATTTCCCATTCGGCTTCAAGCCAGTCTTCCAGCTCATGCCCGGCAACAAAACCCCTTTTTTCGGATTTACAGTAAGCGCGCTCGGCAATCATTTTTTGGAACCTGTCTTCGTTAATGTCCTCCTTATTTATTTTCCGACCTGCATTGACTTTGGCCACAATCCACCCCCTTATGCATTTCAAAGGAATACCCTTCATTGTGTATTTTATGTGCAAAGGGAGTGGCTCAACAATTCGTATGAATACGTAGTATTATAGTTAAGTCTAGCATGAAAGATGAGGTGAAATAAGTCGTATAAATACCTATACCTCTCTATTTTTAGAAGTTCAGGCGGTAATCAACCTGTTTGAATCTGGAAAAGCATCGTTTACTTCATTAAGGGTTAACAATTAAATAACTCATGCCTTTGCGCAATGGGCGAGCAACCCGACCCGCTCAATTTATTTGGGTTTCATGCCTAATTGTTGAAAAATATTGGACCAGGGTAAGACAGGGGAACTGTATAAATAACCTTGCCCTTCATCGCAGCCTAAGTTCACTAAGCAATTTTGCTGGGCTTTCGATTCAATCCCCATCGCAATAACCTGTAAATGCAAGCCATGACCTAAGGCTATCACCGCACGGGTAATGGTCTCATTGTTGATGTTAGTCAATACATCGACTATAAATGAACTATTAATTTTCAATTTTTTGACCGGAATACGTTTTAAGTTATTAAACGAAAAACAACCCACGCCAAAATCATCAATAGTCAAATCTATTCCTGCTGCAACCAGCTGATTGAGCGCCTTGATGGTTTGTTCAGAATTATCCATAAAACTGCCGCCGGTAAGTTCCAGTTCAAGATAAGACGGAGCCAGTTTAGTCGACTGTAATATCTGTTCAACCGTTGCCACAAAATCGGAGCGTGCAAACTGCACTGCAGATACATTAACGGCGATTTTATTGACGTTCAAGCCTTGATCCAACCATCGGCGCATCTGCAGACAAGCGTTTTGCAATACCCATTCACCCAGTGCCACAATAAACCCGCTTTCCTCAGCTATGGGTATAAATTGTCTGGGTGACATCAATCCCAGCGTTGGATGCATCCAACGCACCAAGGATTCAACTCCCACCAGTTTTCCGGTTTTAAGGCAGACTTGTGGCTGGTAATATAAAATAAGCTCATGTCGCTCTAGTGACTGACGTAACGCCGATTCCATCGATATTTTTTCGGAAGCTTCCGTGGTTAACTCCTGGCTATAATATTGAAAGTTATTACGGCCTTCTTTTTTGGCACGGTACATAGCGGCATCGGCATTCTTAATTAACGTATCTGTATCCTTGCCGTTCTGTGGAAACAGGCTTATGCCGACACTGGTCGATATTTTCAATCGATAGCCTTTAATATAGGCTGGAGTATTAAAAGTATCTATCAGCTTTTGTGCGAGTTTTGCCGGACTTTTAGCGTCGGGAATATTTTCCATAAACACCACAAACTCATCGCCGGCATAGCGTGAAACGGTGTCTTCTTTTCTGACTAAGTTTTTTATGCGTTTTGCGGTTTCCCTTAGTAAACCATCACCGACAGTATGCCCGTAAGTATCATTAATGCCTTTAAAGCGATCAATGTCGAGGAATAATACCGCAGCTTGCGAACCTTCGCGCAGTGCGTTTTGTAATGAGTGGTCAATACGATCTTTCAATAACAGTCGGTTTGGCAATTTAGTCAATGGATCATGATAGGCCAAAAAACCCAGATGATCCTGAGTCTTCTTAAAATGGGTTATGTCCATAAATACATGGACATAATGAGTTGCCTCGCCGCTTGAATTCTTTACCTCGCTAACGGTGGTCCATGATGGGAAGTCCATGCTGATTTTATGACGACGCCATATCTCTCCCTGCCAGCTATTTACCCCCTCTGTAGCCTTGTTTAATTCATCATCAATTTTTAGGTTGTTTTTCTTTGAGTGTAAAAAATGAGCGCTTTTCCCGTAAACATCCTGCTGGGTAAAACCGGTTATGGTGGTAAACGCCTCATTAACTGAAATTATCTTTTTGTCTTTATCGGTAACAAATATACCTTCCCCTATATTATTAAAAATGACCGATGCCATACTCAGCTTGCCTTCAGACTGCTTTTGCCGGGTAATATCGGTTAATGTCATTAACACCTGATGAGGCTGATGTTCGCCCACCCTGAATTCAGGTACTGAATGAACGGCAACCCAGAGATAACTTTGCCGCTCAGTATTAAACAGTCCCATAACCACACCTTCCACAGGCTTTCCAGTACGTAAGGACAACAGCGAGGGCTGTTGTTCTTCGGGGAAATCTGAGCCATCTTCCTTGATAACGTTAAAACAGGAATCAACGAACTTACGCCCTATAAGCATGTCGCGAGGCAGACCAAGAAGTTGTTCGGCTGCCTGATTGACGGCCATTACCATACCCGTCGCATCCAGATAAATGACGCTTTGATCAATGTTTTCGAATAGACTGCGATATTTAGCCTCGCTAATTCGTAAGGTATCAATGGCCAGCTTGCTCTTCGTTAATTGCAATATCATAAAAAAAAACGAAGCCAATAGTCGAAGATCTTCCTTAGGTTTTTCGAGTATTGCATGTCTACTCCTTGGATAATAAAAAATTCAGCATGACGGGGATCTTTCTAAGGGCGCAGCTTAGATTGCATTTTTCGTAATTCAGACGACTGGGGAACACAGGCGCTGGCAGCGAAGACTCCACCAAAGAAGCCTATGACTTTGGCTAAAATAATTTGAAAAATAGGTGTAATTAAGTTTTTTATCGCTACTGTAGTCATCCTGAGTCGTCTGCTGCCTGGCTCATTTACTGCTCAGCGAGAAAACTTGGTTTTCTTGTTTTCTGCATGTGAATTTTTCTTTGATTTAATTTTTACCTCCTTGTAATATTCAAGATCGTCATGCATAAACTGCTTTTCTTTTAGTTCAATATCAATCCTGGGAATTTTGTATGGGTAGTTTTTATCCAACTGTTGTCCCTCATCGTCTATCCAAGTTTCCATATTACTCTCCACGTTTTCTATCATTCAGGTTTTGTAAAAATTGACCAGAATCATTTTGATTTTCAGAAAATTACCGTTAACATCTATAGCTGTTGAAAATTCGAACTTAACGACACCATCAAATTTTAATTAAAGTGTATAGCAAAAAAATAACGGTAAAATTCGTACGTATACCTAAGTAGTTTTACTTATGTATTTTTACTTATTAATGTCGTATTTTATTGATGAGTCGCTGCTCTATACATAATGTATTGATGTTTTTTAAGGGAGTTCATTGATGCTAGGTAAATTAATCTGAATGACAAGTTAAGCGTTATGGTCTATTTTTGAACGGACTTGAAAAATAAAAAAATTAATTTCGTGAAGACTGTCATATTTCTGAAACAAATAAACAAGGTAAGATATTGATACTGCGAGAGAATATCCTGTGTGTTTTTCAGTGCCAGCTTATTTCCGCGACCCGAAAAAACAGATAGTAGTTATGAGTAAATCACCTAATGGACACTTGATGACTGAAAGTTTTGACGGAAAAGCAGAGGCCTTCTTGGATAAACACCGTGAAACTATCCGAAAACAGGCCGAAATCATGCTGGCTCACTCCGGTGCTGATATTGCCCGAATGTCTACTGAAGACATTCAAAAATTGCTGTTTGAATTTCAGGTTCACCAAATAGAACTGGAAATGCAAAATGAGGAGTTAAACCGGGCGCATCAGGAATTGACGGCGTCCCGTGACAGTTATGCGCAACTTTATGATGCATCGCCAATCGGTTATCTGACGTTAAATGAAGCAGGGATCATCCAAAAAGCCAATGTTGCTGCGGCAAGCCTGTTGGGTTGTCTAAAAGAAGAGCTTATCAACAAACGCTTGTCGCAGTTTATTGACCCTCCGGATCATAATAATTATTATTTGTTTCTACATGGTCTTTTAAGCCAAAAAACTGAGCAAGTCCTTAGCGCCAAAATCAGGAAGTCGTGTGGCTCGTCGACCCCTCCAGAATGTCAGTACATTCAATTATGTGAGGAGACGCGTTGGCCTCAACCCTGCGATAAAAACAACCATGTAACGTATATTGAATGCCGAGCACGCGTCATTTATGTTGATAACAATGTGTCGCAGATATGCCTGGTTATTCATGACGTAACCGAACGTAAGCAAGCACAAGAAACCATTGCCTGCCTTAATGATAAACTGGAACAAAAGATTCGCAGACAGACCAGCGAACTGACCTTAACTAACCTGAGTTTAGTGAAGAAAATTGAAGAGCTCCGCTGCTCCAAGCATCAATTACTGGAACGGGAAGCCAAACTCAACTCCATTTTTAATGCGTCAGTAGAGGGCATTATTACCATTGACATGACCGACATCATCGTATCGGCTAATGCCGCAGTGGAAACTATTTTTGGCTATAAACCGGAAGAGTTGATAGGATGCAATATTAACAAGCTCATGCCGTCATCACCCAGAGAAGATAATCATTGCAACGCGTCCCGTACAGTAAAAATGGGCAGCCAAATTCGAGAGATTGAAGGCATACGCAAAAATGGTTCTATAGTGCCACTGGATTTGTCCGTAGCCGAATTTTCAATCGATAATATGTGCTATTTTACCAATATTGTTCGTGATATAAGTTTACGTAAATACCAGGAGTTACAAGACAAGGCGCATTTAGATGAACTTGCCCATGTCACTCGCCTTGGACTGATGGGTGAAATGGCCTCGGGCATTGCCCATGAGGTCAATCAACCCCTGGCGGCCATTTCCAGCTATACGCAAGCCAGTCTAAATCTTATGCGCAGTGAAAATCCTGATGTGATAAAGCTCACCGAGATCTTATCCAAAACTCAGCAACAGGCTTTAAGGGCAGGGCGGATCATTCATCGCATGAGGGAATTTGTTAAATCGCATGCAAAACATCGATCAACTGCCGACCTTAATACTTTGATTCGTAATGCTACCGACTTATGTATTGCTGAGCTTAAACAAAACGGCATAAAACTGACACTTAAACTGGAAAACAATTTGCCGCCGATCGATGTCGATCATATACAAATTGAGCAAGTCCTCATAAACCTGATCAGGAACAGTGTTGACGTCTTAAAAAGCTTACCCGTAAATCAGCAGCGCCAGTTATCTATCTGTAGCGAATTAATTCCCGACAATGGCATACAGGTCAGGGTAAAGGATAATGGGCCGGGACTTAATGAGGAGCAACAACAAAAAATATTGACGCCTTTTTACACAACTAAGGCAGACGGTATGGGCATGGGATTGTCCATCAGTCGTTCGCTTATCTCAGCCCATGACGGTAACTTGCATTTCAATAGCCAGTCCGGCAAAGGCACCACTTTTTATTTCACTCTACCCGTACGGAGAAAGTCTAATGAGCGTAATTGACTCAACACCTCTCGTTTATTTAGTTGACGATGAATTTGCAATACGTGACTCGTTAACGCTGTTGATTGAATCAACAGGACAAAAAGTCAGAAGCTTTGAATCTGCAGAGGCGTTTTTGCATAATTACAACGCTGAACAGCCAGGGTGCCTGCTCCTGGATGTTAGAATGCCGTTAATGACCGGTCACGAACTTCAGAATGAATTATTGAACAGAGGTATCAGTATTCCCATCATTTTTATCAGCGGCCATGCCGATATTCCAGACTCGGCAAAAGCATTCAGGGCTGGTGCGATCGATTTTCTGGAAAAACCGTTCGATAACGACATGTTGCTGGAACGCATCAAAGAAGCGATTAAAAAGGATATTGCATTCAGGGAAGAATTTGTCAAAAAACGCCGGATACAAGACCGCATCAATCATTTAACAACGAGAGAAAAAGAAGTGCTGGGCCTGATAGTTAAAAGTCACTCCAACAAGGAATCAGCAAAAATACTCAATATCAGCAATCGCACCGTAGACGTACACCGGGCAAGCATCATGGAAAAAATGCAGGCTGAAAATGTCGCTGAACTGATAACGATGGTCATGTATTGTGAAACGCCGGGCAGCAGTTCACTGGAAGAAAGGTTTCATTAACGATCTTATTGTTCCTGCTGGAACTTTTGTATTCCCCTCGATTATCTATCGGTATCCGGACTAATTCGCGCTAGCCTTGTTGACGAGTAAGCGATGGAGAGGCATTTCGTGCAACGACTGAAATCGCTGATATTTCGACAAACTCAGCACCGACGATTCATGCCCTTATAGCGTTTAACCAGCAAAAGTCCGCTCCATAGCAACGACAACAGCATGATGGCGGAACCGATCACAAAGACCGCTTTAGCCAGAAAATGGTCGTATTGCAAAAGACCGGACTCGGTCAAAAGATACTGCCAATCGTGAAAACCATAAGGTGCCGAATGACCGAAATTACCACCCAATAGCGGCAACTGTCCTGCTCGCGCATCGTTCATATAGGGCGCAATATCCAGAAAATTCTCGCCGACCCACCATAACGCGACCGATGCGCCGAAAGGATCGCGTGTTTTAAGCAATAACACGCCCGTGCAAATCGACGGCATTAACAGCTGTCCGAGCGTTCCGCCTAATGAAGTGATAAAAGCGCCGAACGGCCTGAAAATAATATGTCCCGCCTCATGAAAAGGCAGGTTAACTCGATGCAAAAAAGAGTTTCCAACCGCATTGCTCTCGATAGGGGCGCTGATAAGCTGCCAGCTCCAAATAATGAGACCGGCCAAAATAATCGCCCTGCCTATAAAATCAGCCAACGTGGTTTGTTGCATCTCGTGAAACAGAATTTGTGACAGCGGCTTGGTGTCATCTTCTTCATATAACGTCACAATGACCGACTGAGCATCCTGTCGAGCCGACTGTTCAGGATGATATTTCAGATACTTCTCGAATACGATGCCGCAATGAGGACAAATTTCACTTTGTACCTGCAGCTCATTTTGGCATTTGGGACAGTTCATGGATTCTTGGACACGTTAAGGTTAATCAGATCATTCCGGTGTAATCGTTCGTGGTGAAAAAGCGCCCTTAAGAGTTCCTGTGGTATATTTTATCGGCGATTCGTTCAGCTTAAGATTTTAACCCCTCACACCCTATTTTCAGGAGATAACATGCCGAACCCCGTCACCCCTTTGTTGGCAGCCGATATTTTAATCGAACTGATCGACCAACCTGGCCGACCCTTTGTACTGATCGAACGCGCCTATCCGCCTTACGGCTGGGCAGTGCCGGGCGGTTTTGTCGATGTTGGCGAAACCATAGAGCATGCCGCGATTCGCGAAGCCAAGGAAGAAACCTGCCTCGATATTACGCTGACGGTGTTACTGGGCATTTACTCCAATCCCGAACGAGATTCCCGCAACCATACCGTCACCGCCGTCTACATTGCCGAAGCCTCGGGAATGCCGCGAGCCGCCGATGACGCAAAAAATTTCGGCATTTTTACGTTCGACAACCTTCCCGCCGTGCTGGCATTCGATCATGCCCAGGTTGTGGCGGATTATTGGAATTATCGCATGACCGGAAAAGTCACGCCGTTGCGGATGTAACTAAAAAAGCTTTTTGTGCTTTTCGTGGACCATAGCTAACATCCGTTACTCATCATCTATCGCCGGCGGACAGCTACAAAACACATGCCGGTCGCCATACACATTATCGATACGCCCGACCGGCGGCCAGTATTTATCACCATGCTGATTGTTGTTCGGGAAAAAAGCCTGTTGTTTGGAGTAAGGGCGCGTCCATTCTTCCAGCAGCAAGCTGTGGGTGTGCGGCGCATTATGCAGCAGGTTGTTTTCGGCATCGCTAGCGCCGGTTTCTATGGCTTTGATTTCTTCGCGGATGGCGATTAACGCCGCACAAAAACGGTCAATCTCGGCTTTATCTTCGCTTTCGGTAGGCTCTATCATCAAGGTATCGGCGACCGGAAACGACACGGTTGGCGCATGAAAACCATAATCAATCAATCGCTTAGCGATGTCTTCCACGGTGACGTTGCCGGTCTTTTTAAAGGCGTGGCAATCGATAATGCATTCATGCGCGACCCAGCCGTTTTTGCCGGTATATAAAATCGGATAATAAGGCGCTAGCCGTTTGGCGATGTAATTGGCGTTCAGGATCGCGGTCAATGTCGCGCGTTTTAAACCGGCTGCGCCCATCATCGCGATATACGCCCAGGAAATGGTATAGATGCTGGCCGAGCCCCAGGGTGCGGCGGATACCGTGCCTATGGTGCCGTGCTCGCCTTTGGCCGGATTGACGCCGTCAACCACCGGATGATCGGGCAGAAAAGGAGCCAGATGCGCGCCCACGCCTATCGGGCCGACGCCGGGACCGCCGCCGCCATGCGGAATGCAGAAGGTTTTATGCAGGTTAAGATGGGCGACATCGGCGCCGATTTTGCCGGGACGACTCAAGCCTACCAGCGCATTAAAGTTGGCTCCATCCAGATAAACCTGTCCGCCGTGCTGGTGAATCAGGTCGCATATTTCCCGAAACGCTTGTTCAAAAACGCCGTGCGTGGACGGATAGGTGATCATTAACGCGGCCAGCGTGTGTTGATATTCGACTACTTTGGAGTGCAAATCATCCAGACTGACGTTACCGTTTTCATCGCAAGCGACTACTACGACTTTAAGCCCCGCCATCGTGGCGCTGGCCGGATTGGTGCCGTGCGCGGAAGCGGGTATCAGGCAAATATTACGCTGCGCCTGGCCTCTGACTTCATGGTATTTGCGGATCACTAAAAGCCCGGTGTATTCGCCTTGCGAACCGGCGTTGGGTTGCAAGGAAAAAGCGTCAAAGCCGGTCAGGTCGCACAACATGTCTTCCAGCTCGGCAAACATCTGTTGGTAGCCGTGGGTTTGGTACAGCGGCGCAAACGGGTGCAGCGCGTTAAATTCATAATAGGAAATGGTCTGCATTTCTGTCGCTGCGTTCAGCTTCATCGTGCAGGAACCCAGCGGTATCATCGAGCGATCCAGCGCTATATCGCGTCTGGCCAAGCGGCGCATATAGCGCATCATTTCGGTTTCGGAATGGTAGCGGTCGAACACCGGATGTTGCAGGATTTGATCATCGCGCAACAAGGCTTCCGGGATGCACTCGCCGACCGTGGCATCCAAGCCGTTGATGTCGGGGAGATCGGCGGTGGCGGAGGCAAAAACCTGCCAGACATCCCTTAAGTTTTCCCGCGTCGTGGTTTCGTCCAACGAGATGCCGATATGATCCGCGTCAATAACACGCAAATTGATATTGGCTTCCGTGGCTTGGGCGGCGATGCGTTTTGCCCGGTTCGGAGTGCTGATAATCAAGGTATCGAAATAACAATCGCTCAGCACCTGATGGCCGAGCTGGGTAATTCCGGCCGCCAGGATTTGCGTGTAACGATGCACCCGGCCTGCAATCAGACGCAAACCTTCCTCGCCGTGATAAACCGCATAAAATCCGGCGATCACCGCAAGCAGCACTTGGGATGTACAGATGTTGCTGGTGGCCTTGTCCCGGCGGATATGTTGCTCGCGGGTTTGCAGCGCCATGCGCAACGCAATCTGGCCGTGGCTGTCTTTGGACACGCCGATAATGCGGCCGGGCACCGAGCGTTTGTATTCGTCCTTGGTCGCAAAATAGGCGGCATGAGGACCGCCATAACCCATCGGCACGCCAAAACGCTGGGAGTTGCCGACCACGATATCGACGCCGAATTCGGCAGGCGCTTTAAGCAACACCAGCGCCAGCAAATCCGCCGCGACCGTAACCAACGCCGATTTGGCCTGGGCGATGGCGGTGACTGCGGTCAGGTCTTTTACTTCGCCGTTGCAGCCGGGATATTGCACCAGCAGTGCAAAAAAATCGTATTGCTCCAGGTTTTGATAGGGATCGGCGACGATAACCTCATAGCCCAGAGAGTGCGCCCGGGTCTTGATCACGGCTATGGTCTGCGGATGGCAGTCCTGATCCACGACTATGCTGTTGGCGGCGCTTTTGGACAAGCGCCGCGACATGGTCATCGCTTCCGCGGCTGCCGTGGCCTCATCCAGCAATGAGGCGTTGGCAAGCGCCATGCCGGTTAGATCGATAATGACCTGCTGAAAAGTCAGCAGCGCTTCCAGCCGCCCCTGGCTGACTTCGGCCTGATAAGGCGTGTAAGCCGTATACCAACCGGGGTTTTCCAGTACATTGCGTTTAATTACGGACGGCATGATGGTGTCGTAATAGCCCATGCCGATCATCGAGGTGAACACCTTGTTGCGTTCGCGCATTTTGCGCAGATGCTTGATCACCGCGCGTTCGCTGACCGTTTCGGTCAGTTTTAACGGTTCATGATTCAGGATATTGGCCGGAATGGCCAGATCGATAATATCTTCCAGTTCGTTTATGCCCAGCTCTGCCAACATGTCTTGGGTTTGCTGAGGATTGGGGCCGATGTGGCGGTTGATGAAATTACCGCGCATTTCCAGTTGAGCCAAGCTAGGGCGAGATGGGGGCATGGTTTGTACCTACTCGGTAATTAGGGAAAAAACATTGTCCACGAAAGACACGAAAAAAAATATAGGTAAAAGGCGAAGGGCGAAAAACTAGACTTCAACATGGCCAATCTTCGCCTTGCGCCCGTCATTTATAGTAGTGGTGGGGGACAAAGGGTAATGGGGCCACTGTAACCGGGATTTTATGAGCCCGCACCTTGGCGTATAGCGTATTGCCCAAGTTGGCAGCAGTCCGGGCCAGCAATGCCATTGCAATCGGCCGCCTCAACGTGGGAGAAAAACCGCCGCTGGTAACACGGCCTACGGCAACATCCTCATTGTTGAAAATTTCACTGCCATCCCGCACCGGTATTTTGCCTTGCACCAGCAAACCTGCGCGGATTTTTTCTGAACCTTGCTGCAGTTGAGCCAGAATTTTGTCGGCTCCGGGAAATTGGTCATGACCTTTTTTAAACAACCACTGGAGGCCTGCTTCTACCGGCGTAATCGATTCATCGATTTCATGGCCGTATAGGCATAGACCCGCTTCCAGGCGCAAGGTGTCTCTGGCCGCTAAACCTATAGGCTCAACATCGTCTTCAGCCAATAGCAGGCGGGCAAGTTGTTCCGCATCATGATGGCCTACCAAAATCTCAAAACCGTCTTCGCCGGTATAGCCGCTACGACTAATATTGCACTTTATGCCTTTGATGTAGGTGCCGCAGGCTTGCATAAAGGAGAGTTCAGCCGCTTGCACAGAAAACTTTTCCATGATTACTGCGGCGGCAGGTCCCTGTAAGGCGAATAAAGCCTGCCCGGTCAGTTCATTGAAACAACACCGGCCGGATATTTGCTTATACAGATAGTTAAAATCTTTGTCTTTGCAGGAGGCATTGACAATAATCATCACCCCCGACTCGATACGGGTAATGATGATGTCGTCCATAATCCCGCCATCGCTGTTGGTGAATACCGTATATTTCTGCTCGCCGGGTTTAAGCTTGGCAATATCGCCGGGTATCAGTTGTCCAAGTTCCTTAACGGCATCGTCGCCCAGAATCAGACACTGCCCCATGTGGGAAATATCAAAGAAACCAGCGTGGCTGCGACAGTGCAGATGTTCGTGCAGCGTACCTTTGTCGTATTGTACTGGCATAAGGTAACCGGCAAAGGGCACCATTTTGGCACCCAGTTCAAGATGGAGATTATAAAGTGGAGTCTGTTTTAACATGTCCGTATTGATTTTGGCAGGTAAGCTTAAGATGACAGTGTAGCTAGTTATTCGATTATTTGCCACGAACAGCGTGAACAAAAAAGCTAAAAACCTGGCGCTCTTTTTCACACCGATTAGGCAAAAAATCATACAGGTTAGCCGCCCATAATTTGCTTTTAGTTTTTTAGATTAAAGCCATAGCTTGTATAATCCCTGCTTTGTTTCGGCTTGATTCATCTTGCTGCATTCACTTCTTCTAAAATCTCAGAGAACTCTATGGCGCTGTATTGTGGAATCGTTGGTTTACCCAACGTTGGAAAATCGACCTTATTTAATGCATTAACCCGCGCGAAAATCGCGGCCGAGAATTACCCTTTTTGCACCATTGACCCCAATGTAGGCGTCGTTCCCGTGCCTGACGCTAGAATGGACAAGCTGGCCGAGATTGTAAAACCCGAGCGCGTGTTTCCTACCACGATTGAATTTGTAGACATCGCCGGTTTAGTTGCGGGCGCATCAAAAGGTGAAGGCTTGGGCAATCAGTTTTTAGCCAATATTCGTGAAACAGATGCGATTGCTCATGTGGTGCGTTGCTTTCATGATGATAATGTCATCCATGTCGCCGGAAAAATCGATCCGCTTTCCGACATTGAAATCATTAATACCGAATTAGCCTTGGCCGATATGGCTTCCGTTGAAAAAGCCCTGTTACGTGCGAGTAAAGCGGCCAGAACCGGCAACAAGGATGAACAAGCTAAAAAAGATGTGCTGGAAAAGGTGTTCAAGCAATTGGACTTAGGAGAACCCGCACGAACCCTGCCGTTAACCGAGGATGAAAAAGCCCTGATTAGGGATCTGTGCCTGATGACGCTCAAACCGGCTATGTACATTGCCAATGTTCAGGATGACGGTTTCGAGAACAATCCCTTGCTGGATAAAGTACAAGCCCTGGCCGACAAAGAAGGTGCGATGGTCGTACCGATTTGCGCCGCCATAGAGGCGGAAATAGCCCAGCTGGATGAAGCAGAAAAAAAGGAATTCCTGGACGATCTGGGACTGGAAGAACCCGGCTTGAATCGCGTCGTAAGAGCCGGATATGAACTACTGAATCTGGCGACTTATTTTACTGCAGGAGTAAAAGAAGTCAGGGCCTGGACTATTCCGGTCGGTGCGACCGCACCCCAGGCGGCCGGTGTGATTCACAGTGACTTTGAAAAAGGCTTTATTCGTGCCGAAGTCATCGCTTACCAGGACTTTATCGACTATAAAGGCGAGCAGGGCGCAAAAGACGCCGGAAAATGGCGACTAGAAGGCAAAGATTATATCGTTAAAGACGGCGACGTCGTTCATTTCAGATTCAACGTTTGACAAAGGAAGAGCGGGTACTTATAATTCCCGCTCTTCAAAAGACCTGTTTAAATGGCGATGTAGCTCAGCTGGTTAGAGCACGGGATTCATAACCCCGGGGTCGGTGGTTCAAGTCCACCTATCGCCACCATATAAATCAACCACTTAGGATTAAACCAAGTGGTTTTTTTATGCCTGAAATATCCCGTGCTGCACTCCTGCTGCAATTCTAAAAAAAACATCCGCACCAACTGCAACAATTCAGGCACAAAAAACCAGCATGGTTAGCTGGGGCATTGATGTACCTAACAAATACTAACAAATACTAGCACGGTATCCATAATGGCGACCGTAACCTTGATGTTTTCTGAAGTTTTCAATCCTTGCCTTAACCTTAGCATTCCAATTGCCGAAGAAGCCACTCTACGAAACCGCCGTAACGCCGGTTATTGTTGTTTAAAATATTAAACAAGTGATGAAGCCGCGCTTTAGTGTGATGTTATAACGTCACACAGGTTGGTTGTTAAACGGGACTGCCCCTGCATTTATCAGATAATTGTTATTTAAAATATTAAACAAACGATTCAATAATAATACGCTTCACTTGCCGTGTTAATGGTGCGCTGCTGTCGAACCTGTCACCATCAGCTTTAATGGCCTGTTCAATCCATGCCCTGATTGCTGCGTTATCGGTTAATTCGTGTTTACGCTGCAATGCCTTTACAAGGTAGCCTTCCAGCATGACAGTGGTGCGCCTTGGCTTGCCGTTGTGCGGAATAGCCACTGCAAAGTGAATCTGTTTAAAATCATAAACAAGGTCGGCTATAACATCATCATCCATAATTGGATTATCTTGTTTAACATTTTGAACGGGGTCATCCTGAACATCCTCAATCTGTTTAACATCATAAACAAGGCTATCCGGTGACAATACCGGCTTTTCATCATCCTGTTTAACATCTTGAGCGGGGTTTAATCGGTCATAATGCCAGCGATAAATTGCCAGCTTCACACCAACCGGCATCAATTTTGCTTTGCTGGTTATCCCAAGCTCGGCCTTGGCATGTTTAATCAGCTCGGCAATTCGTGCCTGACTTTTTGTTGATACCCCGCATAGTTCCGCTATCGCTTCGGCCAGCTTACCCGTTCCGTCATATTGCATGATTCTTACCTGTTTAATATATTAAATGATGAGCGAGTGTAGCACGTTTAATATATTAAATGGATTACTGTTTAAAATATTAAATAAATAACATTGGTTTTTAATAATTCGAGTGCAGATAGTGCAGATGATTGCCGTTTTTCATAAAGTCCTCACGGAAAAAATTACAGGAAAACTATATGAAAACGCCGTTTATCTGCACTGTCTGCACTCGCTTACCGTCCGCTTGCTGTTCTGTAATCGTTTGAATAGGACGAATCATTCACAGCAAGCCCAGCCCACAAGCTCTTCCCGCTTGAACGACGGCTACTAAAACCACGCTCAGATAACCGCCTACCAAGACTTATATTACTGGCTGGCCTTAAACCGTTATCCATACACCATTGCTTATAATTGCTGTAAATGTCTGTCGATGATGTTTCAAGACTTGGTGACAGCTTGCAACACTCCGACAACCAGCGGCCTATGTAATCCTGCTCTTCCTGATATTCGCCAGTTGCTTGCCGTATGGTGGCCGGAACATCACTTAAGCCCCGCCGTTGCCAATCTAAACAGCCCTCGACCATCCACGCCAGGATATGGGCGGATTCAGCTTTGAGTTTGTCCAATAGTGCCGGGTCGCGCTCTTCCGGTTTGAAGGTGCGTTTAAATGGTATCAGTCGCACCCGCCGCCAGATTCCGTAATCATTGCCCTTGATTACAGGCTTATGATTGCCCAGCATCATCAACTTAAACTGAGGTGTCATCTGTACAAATGCTCCATGAAGCTTTCGCACGGGCATGGTGTCACCAGCCACAAGACTTTTAATTAACGACTCGGCTAGTGCTGCCCCATCCTCGGTTTCTGCGCTCATAGCCAACCGTGCGCCTATCAAATCATAAAGGTCAGGCGTTGCGCCCCCGGCTGCCCGTTTCGATTCGGTCAGCGTGTCCGATGAAATAGCGCGGGCATAGTCGCCCAGGATATAGCGTAAAAGGTCGGCAAGTACGGACTTGCCATTAGCACCAAGTCCAAAACAGAACACGAACACTTGTTCAGACGTTGCCCCGGTCAGTAAGTAGCCACACCAGCGTTTAACCCAGTCGATTAACTCAGGGTCATTGCCAAACACTTGCGTTAAAAATGCCTGCCAGCGTACCGCCTTGACCGATTCGCCCAGATGATTGACCATTACCGCCTTGGTGATAAAGTCGCTTTGCTGTGCCGGTCGTGTCCTTCCTGTTTTCAGCTCAAGAACCATGCGCCCACCATCAAGGCCAACTTTGAATAAATCGGCATCCACTAGCGCCAATGGCAAGCGTACTTCCTCGAAGTCCTTAAGCAATGAGGCTGCCGCCTCTATGGTGTTCTCTTTCTGCGAAGTCCTTGACCACTTTGCGAAGTGCATTGATTCCACCAAATGTAATCCGCCCTCGTTATAAATTTCCGCCGGTAGTTGTGCCGCTGAACCTCTAACGGTCGCGCCGTCTACATCCCAATTCCACGCACCACCACGCCACCGCAACCACGCCTTAGCATCGTGTACATAGTGAATGTCGCCGCCGTGAGCATCCAATAAGCGTAAGGCGTTACCCAGTTCAGACAAAGGGCGGGTGCTGTTTGTTCCATCCCTTGCATCAGTGCCAGATAACGCCGGAACCGCAAACGTGGCGGGTATAACTTGCAGCTCCCCCAAAGCCTGCCCAACTTGAACCCGTACCGCTTCCAGACCTTCGGCTTGAGCTAGGTCGTTGAAGTCACCAGCCGATAACGGAAACGCCACGCCAGCGGCCACGGCTTGCGCTGCTTCGGTGGCCTTGGTGCGTCCAGGGTTGCCCGTGGTCTGAATGTCATCATCCCCGCATACCAACAAACGCGCCGCCGGGTATTGTTTGCGTACCATCTCGGCCGCCGGCTTTAAATTGCCTGCCGAAAAACTCACACAGACCGCGAACCCTGTAGCCCGGTGCAAGCTGTCAGCATCGGCGAACCCTTCACACAAGAGCAATGTTGCTCCGTTTTCTGGCTCCCCTATCCATACGTGACCGTGGCGCATTTTACCGCCAGCAAAGAACCGCTTTGAACTATCGGCGGCGATTCGTTGGAGGCTTTGAAGAGTGCCATCAATCCCATAAACTGGAATCAGCAACCGACCATTAGCATCGACTCGCGCCATGCGCGGTTGAATACCTTTTTTCACCAAGTAAGGATGCGTATCCGGTGCAGGTGGCGCGGCCTCCCATTCGACCTGCGCCTTACCCGCTGCATCCTTATAGCCGGTTTCGCGCTCTTCATTCATAGCCTTTTTTGCGGCAATAATCTTACGCCTAAAACTGGCTTGCTCCATCTCGTTTAAGGGCTTGTCGCGCTGTTCCTGCCATGTGCCTTGAACATCAGAACGCCAGCAACCGAACGCCGCACCGTTTCCGTCAGGGAATACATGAACCCAGCCTGATTTGTCGTGAGACTTTCCGTTAGTCGAGAAGCGGGTAGTTTTACCGGGCTGTATATCGTCGGGTGGGTCTAAGCCCACCTCTCTAATTGCATCATTCAAGGTTGTCATTTATACCCCGCCTACGGCAACCGCCGACAACCATACCGCCATACGGATAAATCCGGCCTTTATGTTGGCGGTGACTCTGTTAAACTTAATGTGCATTTGTTTTGTCATGCTGCCGCCTTGGTATTGCTGTACCAGGCGGCGGCTTTAGCTTCAAAATCATCAACTGCTTTGCAAAATGCTTCGACTCTCTCCATTAGCTCCGGCGCAAACTCTGCAAATAATTCATACCGGGTAAACATAACGCTTCTGGGTACAACATCCTTTGTTAAAACTGCCTCATCATGATTAACAATCGTCCACCCCTTGTCTCTTAAAGAACCGATATAGCCGCCTAAGCGGTAGCTATGGGATGCAAAATCAAACTCACGATGTGATAGCATTCGGCCAGCCGGAAGCAGTCGCCTAAGTGACCTAGATTGCAAACTGCCGACTCTCGGGAAAATGACGTTTTCAGACCCAAGCAATGGTTTTATATCACCATAGTCAGCGCGTGTTATGTGACGGAAGTGGTCGCGAATGACCTTTGAGATAATCATTACGCTGCCACCTTGTTTTGAGCTTCAATCCAAGCAAAGAACTTGGTTTCATCAATAAGGACTTTGCGCCCGATTCTGACAATTGCGCCAGACTGATTTAAGCCGTTTCTTGCTCCGTTAAAAATCCATGCACGGAGGCCGCCAACAGTAAAGGCGTGGTGCTTTTCAGTGAATTGACTTACTGTTAAATAAATTAGAATTTGAGCTGTCATTTAATACCCCCAATGGGTTTGTTTTGTGTTCCTGTGTTTGCAGGAGTTCCCAAGCTTTGCGGCTCGGTTGGGGGTAGTTTCTGTTTGTTGTCGGCTCTGAAACGGTGGCGGGACTTAAAATCCGTTATCGGGACTTATTGGGGTTTTTTTGGTTGTATAACTTTTCCACCTCTTCTTAAATGCTCCACGAGATAGCGGATTAACCCCCGGCATACCCAGGCAAACGCCCCTGATTGTTATCCCGTAACCGGACGGCGGACTTGTCCATAACTGCGCCCATGCTTGGGGTTCGTTCGGTACTCTTTCATTATCCTTATGGAAGGTGCGCGTCATATCATCAATAACAGTAAACCAGTCGTCTATTTTTGCGGGGATATTTAACAGGCCGGAAAATTCAAAATCGTTACCGTTGGTTTGCATGGGCTTTGTGCTTGCCGGTTCGGTGACTGCTTGGCTACCCGCGCCATTCTTGCCGCTTGCCTGTTCTGTGGTGTCGCATTGGTTGGCCTTCCCTGTCTGCTTCCCGTTGGTCTTGCACCACTCTTCAAATGTTCCTTTGCACCCATCAATAAACCACTCAATTCTCATTTTCTTTTCGAAAAGAGAATCTAGTTTTTTCGATTCTTCATTGTACTTAACGACAGGCAGGAGATTAATCCTAGCTTCCTCCGCATTTAGCCTATTCAGCCATGTATAGAGCTGACAATATTTTATATTGCCATCTTTTGAAAGCTCTTCCTTAAGTAAATATGTAATTGAAGTATTAAGAAAATCTTTTACAAGAAAATCTTCCGGTCGCCTGCTTGCTCTAATTTCTGCAATGGCTTTTTGCCGACTCTTGTTGATTTCGGCTTCCTGCTCAGGACTATCAAAAACATTCTCTTTGCTGTTTGGTGTCAGATTCGTCATCAAACACCCCCGAATATTTTAGCGTTCATACTGGCAACCACGTTGCTCACATGGCCGTCTGATAGGTGGGCGTAACGCTTCACCATTTGCAGGGTTTTATGTCCCAGGATTTCGGCTATTTCAGCCAGGGACGCGCCATTCATGAGCAAATAACTTGCCGTGCAATGTCTCAGGTCATGCCATGTAAAATCGGTTATCCCTGCGTGTTTCCTTGCGGTTTCCCAGGGGGTTTGTAAGTCAATAGGGTTCAGTGGGTTTTTAATGCCGGGGAATAATAGCGGGGTGTCCAGTCGCCTAACTTTGGCATATTCGCGTAACAGTTCCAGACCATGCCCTGCCAGGGGGACGCGCCGCCGTTCGCCGTTCTTGGTTTCGTGCAGGATTAGGAAGCCGTCTTTTAAATTAACGTCTATCCATTTCAAGCTAAATAGTTCGGCCTGTCTCATGCCGGTGCTGATTGCCAAAATGACGCAAGTATAAAGAATCTTGTTTCTGGATTCCTTGCAAGCAATCAAAAGGCGGTCTCTTTCGCCATCATCCAAGAACCGAACACGCCCACGCGCTGCCTTGGGTTTTTTGATGTTCTTCATGGGCGAATCTTCCAGCCATGCCCAATCCCGAACGGCTACCGTAAAAGCCGTACTCAGTGAGGCCATGTATCTCAATACAGTGGTCGGGCTGCGTGGCTTGCCCCTAAAATCCTCGGTCAAGAGTTTTTCTTTAACCAGCGTTAAAGTGTCGGCTGTCACATCGGCTAGCAACATATAACCGATTTCCTCCTTCCAGCGTCTAAGGTGTAGGCCGGTGTGGTCGTCTTGAACTTTGGTAAGGTTTGCGCCGGATAGGTAGCGGTCAATCATTTCATCAACCGTGTGTTTTTTTGCTTCAACGGTTTTGAAGTGTCGGCCTTCCCTTATTGCGCTTTCGGTGTCTTGAATCCACTTTTTAGCATCGGTTAAGCGTTTGAAGGTAGCGGTTTGTGTTGGATAACCTTTCAAGCGAATGATTGCTGTATAGGTCTTGGTTCCGGTCTTGCTTATGCGTTCTGTAATATTTGCCATAATTGCCCCTATAGGATAGCAACCGGCTTTGATATGATAGGCCTGCCATTGCTTAACCCTGAATTAAGTTAGTGGTAAGGCCTTGCTTGGTGCTGATACACCTGCGAGGCCGCTTTGTTTCTACGGTTTCAGTATAACATCATGCTGCACTCATGCTGCACTCATGCTGCAATTGCCTATAAAAAAGGGCAATAAATGGCAACAATCAGCAACAAGGGTAATCGGTTAAGCTGTTGATTAAGTTATTATTGTTTGTTGTGGTGTGTTGTGGTTTTTGCTGTTTTTGGGATTCATAACCCCGGGGTCGGTGGTTCAAGTCCACCTATCGCCACCATACACTCTGCACTGATTATTCAGCACCATCCGTACTAAATGCCTACCCAATTGTTGTAGGTATTTTGTCGGAATCAAGCACAGCAATACCCATCCCCAACTCAAGCCAGAAACCCTACAAATACAGCAATTTTCACCGGTAAACAAAAGGTCAATCAGTGGTAAACTGAGCCTGAAATCAACAAAAAACCTTTGAAGCATTTGTACGGGGACTGACAAATATCAGTATCGTAAACAGTACTCCTAGTACAATAGTTAACAGTCTTATTATTGAGGAACTCCCATGCAAACCTATCTGCCCTTTATCAAAGCGCTTTTTTCCGAATGGTATCTTTTGACCCTGAACAATCCGTTGTATGCTGGGGCATTAGCGTTAGCGGTCTGGCTGTTGACCGCCTTGCTTTACAGTATCCGAATTGCCTCGGTAAAAAGAGCAAAAGTTGCCAGTGAGAAGGCTGGCATCGAAAAGCTCGATGCCGCACAACAACAGTTACAGCACAACCAGGAGGAATTGGCGGAGGCTGTTATGCACAGGGAAAAAGCCCAATCGGCAGCTCAAGGTGAAACACAAAGGGCTTTAACGCTGGAGCAGTTGCTTTATCAACGCAACCAGCAGATTGCCGGAATTATTCAGACACTGGCGACAAGTTTCGATCTTGGCGAACGGCCATTACTGGCCAGTGAAGATGTTAAGGCGGACTCATTGTGGCAGCAGCATGATAAGGTCATTACGCAATTAACTGAGCGTCTGCGTACCGAGCAGCAAGCAAAAATCGAGTTACAACAAGCCTGTCAGGCGGAGGCGACAAAACTGGTCGAAAAGGATGTGCTGATTAAGGCTTTGCAAACGACGTTAGATAACCATACCAGTCAGCTTTCCAGGCTAGAGGTGGCGTTTGAAGAACAAAAAACCCTGCTGCAACAGCAGCAGCATAATGCTCACCAGGTTTTATCCGACACCCTGAAAAAATACCAGGCGGATATGACTCGCCCGGTAGAACCGGAACAGGAAACGATTAAGACCGTTACTACTTCGCAACAACCCATAAGCTTGGAAGAAAGCCCGGTTATTGAAGAGTCCCCGGTTGCACAGCCAAAGCCGGATAGCCCGGTTATTCAAGTCAGTGACGTATCGCATGCAGCGGTTAGTTGGCAGAAAGAAGCTCCGACTGAAGAAGCGCTTGCGCCAATGCCGTCAGAAATAAAGCCTCAAGCGGTGTTTGAACAAGCGCCTGCTGTAGCAGCGGACATCGATCCGCAACCGGTTATTGCTGCTAAAGGATCGCTGGGAAAATTCAAAAATCTGTTCGGTAATAAGCAACAGCCGATTAAAACAGAGCCGCAGTGGGTAGACGTAAAATTGGAGGAGCCGCTGTTATTGGATGACGAACAACAGTCTGAAAAGGAAGTCAAAAAAGAGTCGGGAAAACTGAAAGGCTTTTATAGTAAGTTCAGATCGAAAGGTAAATAAGCGGCTTCAACACGGGACAGTGTAAGGTGATTTTCGTGGATTCAGTATTCGGAATCACCTAATCCTTGCCCGTGTCCCGTCTTAAGCGGGAAGCCCAAAAGGGGCAGCGGATTCAAATCAACAGTATTGCCCTGCACACCACGCTGACGACCAGGCCCATTGAAAATTATAACCTCCCAGCCAGCCGGTCACATCCAGTACTTCACCGATAAAATAAAGCCCCGGCACTTGCTTGCTTTCCATGGTCTTGGATGAAATAGCATCGCAGTCAACCCCGCCGGAAGTCACTTCAGCGGTACGATAGCCTTCGGTGCCATTGGGTTTAATCGTCCAGTTATTAAACTGATCCGCAACCCGCTGAATCTGTTTGTCCGACAAATCCTGTAACGACAAATCCAGCAAATCTTCAGACAGGAAACTAGCGATCAGCCGCTTCGGCAAATAGCCTTCCAGGATCGTTTTTAACTTGTTTTTAAGCTTTTGTTGGCGCTTTAATTTTAGCTCCGCTTCCAGATTTAGCTGCGGCAACACGTTAATCACAACATCCTCACCGGCCTGCCAATAGGATGAAATCTGCAAAATCGCCGGGCCGCTTAAGCCGCGATGCGTAAACAAGACATTTTCACTAAAACTCTGCCGTTTGTTGCTGACCACACAAGGCACGGCAATACCCGATAACGCCGAGAATTTTTCTTTATCTTCCGGCTGCAAGGTAAACGGGACCAGACCTGAGCGGGTAGGCAGCACATTAATGCCGAATTGCTGGGCTATTTTATAGCCTAGAGGTGTCGCGCCCATTTTAGGTATCGACAAGCCGCCGGTCGCAACCACTAATGACTGACAGCTAAAATTGCCCTGCTTGGTTTTAACAGAGAAACGGTTATCTAGCCGTTCAATTGAATCAATGTCGGTACTCAATTGCACCATTACGCCTGCCTTGGCGCACTCTGCCAACAACATATTGAGAATATCCCTAGCGCTTTCATTGCAAAACAATTGCCCGTGATCTCTTTCATGAAAAGCAATCTGGTATTTCCCGATTAACGCCAGAAAATCCCATTGGCTATAGCGGCTCAGCGCCGACTTGCAAAAATGCGGGTTGTGCGAAATAAAGTTATCCGGTTCAATCGAGTAATTGGTGAAATTGCAACGACCGCCGCCGGACATCAGAATTTTTTTCCCCGCCTTATTGGCATGATCCAGAACCAGCACCTTACGCCCGCGCTTGCCCGCCTCAATGGCGCACATCAGACCCGACGCTCCGGCCCCAATAATAATGATGTCGACCTCAGTCATGGTTTTCCTTTAAAACGCTGTTAGGCACAGCTTGTGTAGATAAATTGGTTTTTGTCATATGGGTCTCTTCGCCATGAACTTTGCCGAGAGTTGTGGCTAATATATTGGAATACAGATCTTGTAAAATAGAACGCAGCGCGTCCCATACTGCGCACGTCACTGCCATTAAGAAGCGGTGTAGGAGCGGGCCATGCCCGCGATGAAGGGGCTGGAATCGCTGCCCAAATGTCGCGGGCATGGCCCGCTCCTACGGTCTCTTGTTCGGCTTAACTTAATCGCAGTAACATAGCATGTGAGAGCGAGGGCAAGTTTTAGTTTTAGGTCTTTGAGGATGTCGATGGGGCCGTCGATAATTTAAGTAATGCCAGCCACTTAGCAGGGCTATTTAACGGTTCAAAGTGTTTTACTTTTGGGGGCGTAAAAGCCTTAAACTTTTTTTTATGTCGTGTTCGAAATTGAACTATCACCTACCGGTATCACCTTTGCTCCTGAGTTGAGCAATTAAATTGATAAAAAATGCACAATGCAAAAGCTAATTCCTTGATGTTATTTTAGTACCACTTATCGATATCCTCGTCATGGCTTCCAACATCCAGCAGGATGATTTCTTGATCCGAAAGCAGTAGGGTTAGGCTAAGACGATAGCTTGAGGTGCTTGCACACCTTTTAGTTTGCTTATGGTACCGGAGGTGTGGCTGATTGTTTCGGATCACATGGATATCGCCCTTGGCAAGGAGATCATCGACTGCGGCAATTCCGCGCCGCTTAATCTCCTGAGCAGGGATAGTATTCATCTTTGAACTCCTTTGGGTACTTGATTAGGTGCGAAAATAGCATGCCAAGTATTAGAAGACAACAAACGCAAGAAATAATGCTCAACTGCCCGCTTGTTCAACGACGGTATCTACTTGCTCCTGCGACAAAAAGCCAGTGGGACGTACACTAACTGTGGGTTACACCATAAGCTGCAACTTTCTATGGGAATTTACGCATAAGCTGCAACTTTCTGATTTCGTATGATGTTCGCTTTTTAGATAAGGGTAGGGCTTATCTTCTCAGTGCGTGTTTTAAAAGTAGCAAAAATTGCTAACATGTAAAAATAAGCATTTTTGCCATGACGAAAAAGAAGCGCCCTAGGCTGTCGAAATTCGCCACGTTATCCAGGCTAAGTTTTCCCCGCTTTTTGGCTTTTAATAACATCAAAAAAAGCCTGACGTTTTTTACGTACCGTATAAGGGATGTTTTCTTTTTCCCAGATTTCCAAATCATGATGACGCACCAAGCCTAAGGCTTGGGTTACCACGAACCTATCCAGATTGCCGCAAAGAGCCGGGATTAACAAAGTTGTCCTATTCATATCGGCTTGAGGGCTACGTTCAATAATATGCTTAAAGTTACCAAACAGTGACTCGATAATGTCACTGCTAACCAGGAGCGGTAGGTCCGTCAGTTGCTGCTGGATAAGCAGGTGTTGCTGTAACCACTGCTGTAGTTGTTTTTTGACCTTGGAGTTTTTGGGCAGCGTTACTGAAAGCCGCCAACATTGTTCGTAATGTTGTTGATCAAGCCCTTTGTTTTTAAGGATTTCCAGTACTTGTGAGACGACACTGGCGGTGTTCGAAAAACCTTTAATGAAAGACTTGAGCTGGAGAAAGCCCGGTAATGCTCCGCGCAGTTTGGCTAACAGGCTGCCCTTCTTGGCACGGCCCGGAACGGCAAACACGTCAAGCATCTTATCGGCCCATTTGCCTAAACTGCCGATGCTCTGGAAACGTCCTTTGCTGCGTAGCTTTGGGGGAATCAAAAACGCCAATTCAGTCTGCCGCAAGCACTTGGCGGCTTGGGTGGTCAAGGTGGTAAATCGTTTATAGGCGTCAGACTTTTCAAATTGTTTTTTCAGAGCCGTCGCCAACGCATGCCCAATGTCTGCGATAACCGGAACATCAACCGGTTGTTTTTCAGACCATAACCGGACGCCTTTTTGCAAAGTGTAGTCACCGTCTTTGATGATGGCCTTAGGCGTTCCGGCTTGGTTAAAAATGCTTTCCAAATCCCGTGCAATGCTTTCGCCATTAACCTGCACGCTGATTGTTAAGCCGATACATTCACAGTCTGACAGCTTAATGGCCGAACCACTTAAAGATAAGGCAGTGATCGGCACCCGTAGCACCACCAAGGCTTTTTTGGTGCCGATGTCGATGGAATGGTCAATGATGGCCAACCACGGTTCAGTAACCGGTTTGACTTGTTTGAGCAGGCCAAGACCTAAGCGAAGCGACCAATTGATGACCGAGGTGAAATGCGGAATCCAGCTTAAGCTGACGCCTGTCAGTACATTGAACAAGCTCAGGATTCTTGGGACACTGCGAAAAGAAACGACGGCCTGTATGACTAATAACACGCAGACAGCACGAACATCATGCGCTGAGCTTAACTCAATAATTTGCCCACAGGCTGACGTTAAGCGTTTTTTTTATCCGAATGAGCGGCTTTTTGCAGGTCTTTGAACTGCTGCTTTAGCGCGGTTATTTGTGCTCGGTTCCGTTGGTGAGTTTTTCGGTGTTCTCGATTTTGATTGGCTCTTTCCATGGCTTTAGCTCGCCATTGGTCACGGCTACGTAACAATTTTGATTGTTGGGGCATTGCTTGGGTGTTGTCTCTGTATCCATAAATTAGGAAAATAAATTATAACCAAAAATAGGGGATTTCGACAGCCTAGAAGCGCCCCCCAAAAATTAAGCGTTACCCGACAGACTTGAACGATAAAAGATGGGCACTTATTAGCCCGTTATT
>JAQSDX010000022.1 GCA_029946125.1 Candidatus Methylobacter titanis | reverse complement strand
GAATCGCCGGTACTGCTAACTGAGGCACTGTTAGCCAAGTCAGGGGACGTAAATCCGCTGTTCTTGCTCGTGCCGTTGACGTTAGAAGCCCCGTCCTTTAGGTCGGGGTAATTCACATTGCAACCAAATGCAGATGAACTTTAATCATACAGTACGGCAAATTTTTTCTTGGACTATACAGTTATCTGCTCAGCAGGATTACCAGGCATTAACGCATAATTTTTTAGATATTCTTACTAAGATTCCTTGGATTGATAGCGCGACTGCGTATGAAATTTATCATCACGAAAGAAAAAACCCGGGAGAAACCGGAACTGTTCGCGAGCTGTTAATCAGACGATTCCCGTTGGATTTCACCAGAAATGATGAACAATATCATAATAATCTATTTGATGGACTTGATCATTCAGCTGATTTGAATCTCAGTGTTCCAGATGAATCCGGCCTATATGCCTGGGCTATTTTTTCCATAAAAGGAGGCGGCGGCCCTCAGCGTGCAATTCATCTAAAAGGTGCATTTAGACAGGAGATGCTTGAGTTACTAGGCAATCTACGAGAAATCTATCGAAACCTGGTCATATTGCATGATACCAAAGAACGGGACGTGTTAACCAAACTGCCTAATCGACAATCTTTAGATGCCCGCTTATTACAGGTTTGCGGACATTATAGTGACTATCAAACTATTGATAAGCAAGCAGAGAAAAGTTCGTGGATTGCCATATTGGATATTGACCATTTCAAACGGGTTAATGACAATTTTGGTCATTTGTATGGCGACGAAGTGCTGCTGACATTTAGTCAACTGATGGGGAAATGCTTCCGCTACAATGATTTTCTATTCCGCTTCGGTGGCGAAGAATTTGTTGTTATCCTGAATTTAGCCAGTCAAGCGACTGCTCTAGCTGCCTTTAACCGTTTCAGAGAAGAAATTGCCAATTACCATTTCCCGACTGTCGGCCAAGTCACTGTCAGTATCGGCTTAACGCATGTCAACGGTATATCTATGCCCAGCACACAACTGGATAACGCCGATAAAGCACTTTATCACGCCAAAGACAGCGGCAGAAACAGGGTAGTTTTGTATGAAGACATGGATGTGCTTGTCGAGGATAACGACTCCGGTGAAATTGAGTTATTTTAAATAACTCGCACCTGCTAAACAACATGGGTCATACCTACCGAACATACACACCACCATCATCCATGAGAACCTGCTAATGGCCGATATAAAATCCCCTTCCGTTTCAAATCCCGGCGTGTTAATTCCTGTCAATCCGGCCATTGAAAATTACATGAACGGTTTACTACGACATACTGATCATCCGGTATTAACCGAGATGGAAGCACTGGCACGAAAAAATAATTTCCCTATCATCGGCCGTTTGGTAGGCGTTTTTATTGAATCACAGGCCAAAATGATCAATGCTGAACGGGTATTCGAATTTGGCAGCGGTTATGGTTATTCGGCTTATTGGTTTGCCAAAGCAGTAGGCTCTAAAGGCCAAGTGATTTGCACCGACGCCGATTTTCTCAATCAGCAGAAAGCCGAGCACTATCTTAGTGCAGCCGGTTTGTGGGATCGAATTGATTTTCAGGCAGGGATGGCGCAAGATATTTTTTGCAAAACCGAAGGGGTATTTGACATCTGCTATAACGATGTCGACAAGGGCGATTATCCGGCGATATGGCGCATGGCTAAAGACAGGATTCGACCCGGCGGGCTATATATTGCCGATAATGTGCTGTGGCGCGGCCGGGTCGCGGTTGAAAACCCTAGCGATATCTTTCCCGGCTGGACTGAGGCCATTATTGAACACAATGAATTAATCTTTAATGATCCCGAGTTTGACAGTTTTATCAACCCAACCCGTGATGGCGTTATCGTCGCGAGAAAGAAGACCGCTTGACAAAAAAAGGTACTCCTTCTTTATGAATAGCATTATGCTACCGTCTTAATCAATAATTCACGAGGATTTACTATGCCCTATACCCAAGATATTGTAGATGAACTGAACATTCTAGTTCGCTATGACCTGACGACTACTCTGGAAGGCATCAAGGTTCATAAAACGGCTACACCTGAAACAATTGCTGCTACCCATAGGCTGTTCGAAAAAGGCTTGGTATCGCAGGAAGATGGAGGCTATCTAACTAATCTCGGCCTTGAAACTGCAGTAAAGGCTCAAGCAGTTCTGGATATACTAAGACCGCTTTAACGTCAGTTGAAACAAAAATGTTGTTACGGTTGCATCACCAATCTGTCTGGAACAGATTTGCATTTACCTGAAGGACGTCAGGCAGGAAAGCCTGACGTGACACCGTAAGTCAATAAAAAAGGCTTAACGATCAAATCGCTAAGCCTTTTTTAGCTTTTAATGGCACTAAGGTCTCGATGAATCAAGCGGCTAGTTCAACGGCTGCTCTTACTTTTTTCATCGCATTTTGTTCTAACTGCCTGATTCTTTCCGCTGAAACATTGTAACGATCGGCAAGTTCATGCAAGGTCGCTTTTTTGTCCGTCAACCAACGGCTCGACAGAATATCCAGACTGCGTTCGTCCAACTGGGACAATGCTCCCGACAATAAATCCTGCTCATGGCCTTCCCAATCTGAATTTTCTAGCAGTACCGCAGGATCAGTGCCATGCTGATGAAGATAGCTGGCTGGGGCCACATAGCTTTCTTCGGCTGATTCATCGACAGGCATGTCAAATGACATATCTCTGCTGCCTAGACGTTTTTCCATTTCGTAAACGATACTGACATCGACATCAAGATCTTTGGCGATCGCCACCGCTTCGTCATTGGATAACCAGCCTATATCCTGCTTGGATTTACGCAAGTTAAAAAACAGTTTACGTTGCGCTTTGGTGGTGGCAACTTTTACAATACCCCAGTTTTTGATCACATATTCATGAATCTCGGCTTTAATCCAGTGTACGGCGAATGAAACCAAACGCACACCAACATCAGGATCAAAGCGCTTAACCGCTTTCATCAAGCCGATATTGCCTTCTTGAATAATATCCGGCATAGACAAGCCATATCCACTGTAGCCTCGAGCAACGTGAATCACAAAGCGCAAATTGGTCATAACCAATTGACGTGCGGCTTCCAAATCGCCGTCATCTCTAAATTTTAAGGCTAATTCGCGTTCTTGTTCTACTGTCAATTTAGGCATTTGCCTGACGACATTTAAGTAGGCATCAAACGTTCCTACCGATAAATTAACAGGTAATGCTAATGCGTTACTCATTGAGATCTCCAGATAAAAAACTTTTTCGAATTCTAGCACTCTTAATCATTGAGTGCTAATAATTTCCTACTCGGGTTTTAATTGCCGAAGTTGAAAATGAAGCACTATCCATGAACCCACCACACCCAGCACCGATGAAATAAGTAGCAATGCCAATGTTTCGGTAAAGCCCAAAAACACTATATGAAAGCCATCGTCATAAAGCCTGGAAAGCGTTTCGACAGGCCGTTTTAAAATCAGCATGATCGTTGTAACAATAAACCATGCCGTCACACCGGAAAAAAAGCCTATCCAAAAACCGCTATACAGAAATGGCCTATGAATGAAACCATTGGTCGCTCCCACTAACTTAGCGATCACGACCTCATCACGACGTTTATATAACTCCAGGCGTATGGTGTTAGCGGTAATAAACAGCACTCCAGTCCCCAGCAACAAGCTTAATAAGATAACGCCACGCCGTGCCACTTCCATTATGGATTGTACGCGCTTTACCCATTGCATATCCATCTGGGCAAAATCAACTTCTGCGGCCCGCTCAAAATCATCAAGCAAAACCGCAAGCGCCTGTTCATTTTCCAATGAATTTTTGGGCAACACCTGAATGACTACCGGTAGCGGATTTTTTTCCAAGGCTTTTACTGCGTCACCAAATCCGCTGTATAACTGAAATTCGGCTAACGCCTGCTCCTTGGTAATTAATTTTACTGCCTGAATGTCGGGATTTTTCCTGATACTATCGGCAAATTTATTGGCTCGAACTTCTGAAATCTCATCTTTAATAAATAATGAGATTTGATTGCTGGCTTCCAAATTGCCTGCCAACTGCTGGAGGTTCGCCACCAGGATATAAAATCCACTGGCAAGTGAGATGGCGATCGCCAAGACAACGATGGTCATTGCTGAAGAGAACCGTGACGCGACTAAGCGCCCAAGACTTGAAAACAACGCATGCGCATGAAGGTTCCGGTAAGCATACAATTTATCGACAAAATTACCGCCGGAAATTTTAGTCTGCCAACGTTCCTGTTTAATTGGCTTTTTAGTAACGTGCCTCATAGTTTAACTTTCAACCAGTTGTCCGTGATCCAGTTTTAACACACGATAATTCATTTGGGCGATCAATAAAACATCATGCGAGGCAATCAACACCGTACTCCCAACCTGTTGAAATTGCTCGAATAAATGCATGATTTCAGCGGACAGCTCCGGATCAAGATTCCCGGTTGGCTCATCGGCCAAAATCATCGGCGGCTTGTTAACCACCGCCCGGGCAATCCCGACCCGCTGCTGCTCTCCACCGGATAACACAGCAGGATATTTTTTCTCTTTGCCTAATAGGCCGACTTTGTCCAATGCTGCTCGTACCCGCCGGGAAACTTCGTGGTGTCCGTAACCCGCTATGATTAATGGCAAGGCCACATTATCAAAAACGGTTCTGTCCTGTAACAACTTATAATCCTGAAAGATCAAACCCACTTTCCTGCGTATGAAAGGAATATGTCTATCCTTAGCTTGGTTGAGATTTTGATCATCCAATAAAACCTGCCCCCGACTGCTGCGCTCGATCAGCGCAATCAATTTCAATAATGTACTTTTTCCGGCCCCTGAATGCCCTGTCAGAAAAGCCATTTCACCACGCTCCAGATGAAAACTGACATTACGCAAGACATCGCCTGCTCCGGGGTACCTCATACTGACATTATCGAACTGTAACATAGATTTTTTAGTCTTTAACAAACAATGCATTGACAAAAGCATCTGCATCAAAATCCTGCAGATCATCAATACCTTCGCCTATTCCTATAAAACGGATAGGGATATTGAACTGTTTGGCTAATGCGAAAATAATACCGCCTTTTGCGGTGCCATCGAGCTTGGTCAGAACCAGGCCGGTCAAGGCAACCGTCTCATTAAACAGTTTGGTTTGCGATAAGGCATTTTGCCCGGTACCGGCATCCAATACCAGCAGCACTTCATGAGGCGCGGTTTCATCCAGCTTACCGATAATACGTTTAATTTTTTTCAATTCATCCATCAGATTGGATTTGGTATGCAAGCGTCCGGCGGTATCGGCAATCAACACATCAATGCCTTTTGCCTGTGCGGATTGTACGCCATCATAAATGACCGATGCCGAATCAGCCCCGGTATGCTGAGCTACCACATGAATGTTATTACGCTCCCCCCAGGTTTGCAATTGCTCGACAGCCGCCGCTCTAAAGGTATCTCCGGCGGCTAACATCACGCTATGGCCTTGCGCCTGTAAACGCTTAGCCAATTTACCGATTGTTGTGGTTTTACCCGCGCCATTAACACCGACGACCAGAATAACGAAAGGTTTGTCCTGTTTGGGAATATGCAGCTTTTGGCTGCACGGTTGCAGCATGCTCAGCAGTTCCTGCTTTAAGGCCGCTGATAAAGCCGCACCATCATTGAGCTGATGCCGTTCAACACGCTCAGTCAAGCGTTTGATGATTTCAGTAGTCGCATCCACGCCTATATCGGCCATTAACAAACTGGCTTCAATGTCTTCCAGCAAATCCTCATCAATTTCTTGTCGACCTAAAGGAATATGAGCCAATACCCCGCTAAGTCCGGAACGGGTTCGCGTTAACTGTGATTTCAGCCGTAAGTATAGTGATTCGGGTTCCGGCTCAAAATAAGCTTCTTCTGCGACCAAAACAACTTGCGGCTCAACTTCTACGGCAGGCTTTAGCTCTTCAACATAAACATATCGACTATAAAAACTGATAGCGATCAACGGCAACATCAACAATGCGGTAAACGCATTATGAGCCAACCCCGCCCATAAAGGCGCACCGAGTTTAATGCCGACAATGCCTGAACCGATCTGTAACAACAGTAACACACTCAGCCATAAACCCGCTCTTCTGATCGGTGTTGAATGATGAGCAGATGTTGCGGTCAACATCACCAGAGTGAGCACAATAAAACTAACCAGCGCACCAACCCTATGCAACCAATTTGCGGCAACCTGCGCATCAAATGCGATGACGCCGGTATAACCTGTGCTTAAGCCGCTAAATAAATTCAGCGCCGTTTGATAATCGGCTTTAGGCCACCAAGAACCATTGCACGCTGGGAAACCCGAACAGGCTAAAGCGGCATAATTAGTACTAACCCAAGCGCCCAAAACAATTTCTACAAATAACACTCCCATTGCAAATCGGGTAAATGCAAGCAAACCCTTGCTACGCACAGTTAATGGTGAAATCTTTGGATTAACCCGTAAATACAGCCAGAACAATAGCCAGAAAGTCATCATGCCGAGCAATAAATGACCGGTGACAACAATTGGCATAGCGTACAATTTTACGGCCCACATGCCTAAAGCCGCCTGTAATCCGACTAAAATTATCAGACCTAATATCGCTGAGATAACCGCCCCGCGAGCTTGTGGTACGCGCCACGAAAGCATCGCCAGCAACAACACAGCCATGCCTAAGATAGCGGCCAGATAACGATGTCCCATTTCTTTCCAGGCTTTTGCTATATCAGGAGTCTGTACCGGGAAAGCCTTAGCCGCCTGTGCTATAAAATCGGTATGATAGCTGACAACGGCTTGCCCATAACATCCCGGCCAATCTGGGCAGCCTAACCCTGCCCCGGATAAGCGAACGTATGAACCCGCTACGATAACTATTAAAGCTAAAACAATGCTAAAGAGAGTTATTTTTCTAAACATGTTATTTTCCACTATCCAATTTGTGAAATTCGCAAAAGATGCATAAGATCACTTTTTACGTTGTAAGGATCAAAACCCGGCTCATACTGCATCATCAAATTACCCAATGGATCCATTAACAGCAGCATCCCATCAGGAATATTACCTTGCCTGATTGCAGTAATTTTCTGGGTAACTGCATCATTGGCTTTGACTCGTAATAAGGTCGGGTCATTTTTCCACCATTGGCTCGCAACTTCCGGCGTAACCTCTTTTAGGACGATGACCATTCGACGCGTACGGGTCAATTCCTTATTTAACATCAGCCTTAACTGTTTGGTTTTATGAATGGATTCAAGACACACCTCATTACAATCACCGTTGGGGATGACATTGACCAGCAACCAGTGTCCGTTAAGCTCTGCTATATTGTCGATTGAAAACTGATCAAAACCGGTTAAATCGCCGCGTTCGGTTGTTTGTGGCGGCGTGATTAACTGCCCATGATTGGTTTGCCCATTTAATAGTTGCGGATGTTCTTTTAATCCCCACGCGATCAAGAATGGAATGACCGTCATCCCAAATAGAACTATTATTAATAGATGATTTTTAGCCTTCTGATTTTGCATCGTTGTTTTTAAAACCGTACCAAATAAATAATATCGTTAGTGTTAATGCCAATGCAAACCACTGAATTGCATAGGCCGTATGTTGTTCGGGCAACATAATGGTTGTTGTATGCCATTCCCGTTTAAACCCATCGGGTAATTCTTTAGCAAGCTCAACCTGGAATTGAAATAATGAATAGCCTAATTTTTTAGCCAATACCTGACTATCGACCACCTGCACTACCGATGGCCAACTTGAGGTTGGAATTTCCGCTCCGGCTAATTTTATACCAACACTGGGGAAGTCATTAATCCGTCCAGTAATAGTTGCTTGCACCTGGTTAATCTGCAAGTCAGGAAGAATAGATCGATCCGAATTTAAAGGAATCCAACCCCTGTTTACCAAAACAGCCTTGGTTTCACCGGTCAATATCAATGGTGTCAATACAAAATAGCCCGCCTTGCCGCCACTGATTTGATTATCTATCAAAAACTGGTGCGCCATATCGTATCGCCCTGTAACCTCGACCTGCTTGTATCTCAGTGTCTCTGTACTGTTTTCCATAACCTCAGACAAATGCAATGTTTCAGTTGCCACCGCTTGTTCTTGCAAATTAAGCAACGCCCGCTTCTGTTCTGAACGGTCTAATTGCCACAGTCCCAACGCGAGCAACACCGGCAATAGGCACAAATAAACTAACGTTGGAATAATTTTAAACTTCATTGAGTCTATCCGAGAAATCATGCATTTTTCTTTACCTATTGGCACAAGCACCTAAATAACCGAGAATACAAAAACTTTAACCACCCACTTAACTGCACTCATGATTATAAAAAGTATCGTTATTATCGCCTTTATCCTGATAATTATCAGCTTAGGCTCAGCGCTATTTCATCTGGTTAAACACAGGACTCCGGAACAATCCGAAAAAACAGTCAAAGCCCTGACTTTTCGCATTACCCTTTCAATTGTCTTATTCATTTTTATTTTTATAGCCTTGGCAACCGGCATGATCACACCTCACGGACTGGGTGCTCGAATGCAGCAAACACCGAATACCGCTATTAAATAAAAATCATCAACCATTCCGACAAAAAAAAAGCGCTGTCTGTAAGACAGCGCTTTTATGGGTATGGCTGTTTAACTTAAATTACATAAACAAATACAAACAAGCCTAACCATACCACGTCAACAAAATGCCAATACCAAGCTGCGGCTTCAAAAGCAAAGTGATTTTCCGGTTGAAAATGACCTTTCCAACTACGAAATAAAACAACGCCCAGAATAATAGCACCGACACAAACATGAAAACCGTGAAAGCCGGTCAACATGAAAAAAGTAGATCCGTAAATACCCGACCCTAAAGTTAATCCCATTTCGGTATAAGCTTCATGATACTCGATTGCCTGAAAAGTGACGAACAACAGCCCCAATCCTACAGTGGCAATCAAACCTTTAATTAACTGATCACGGTTTTTTGCCAGCAAGCCATGATGCGCCCAGGTACAAGATACGCCGCTGGTTAGCAGAATTAAGGTATTCAGAAAAGGCAAACCCCAAGCCCCCATCGATTCAAATTCGCCCCCGACTTTACCGGGACCATTAGTAGGCCAGGCAGCTTCAAAAGCAGGCCACAATAGTTCCTTAGTCACAGCTCGAGTACCTTCGCCACCCAACCATGGCACCGATAAATTACGCGTATACCAAAGTGTGCCGAAAAAAACAGCAAAAAACATAATTTCTGAAAAGATAAACCACATCATGCCCATACGATAGGAAATACCTACCTGTGTGCTGTACATGCCTGATTCACTTTCCCCTGACTGCAATGTGAACCACCCGGTTAACATGACAATAAATACAAGCAGTCCTAGCACCATCATGGTTGGACCGATTGAGGAACCATTTAAATAATTTGCAAATCCAGCCAGCATAATCACCAATCCGACTGTACCAATGATTGGCCACGTAGCTTTATGCGGAATGTAATAAGTGTCACTTGTAGACATAATTTTCCCCTATTATTTTTTTACTGATTTTTCAGTATTATCAAAGAATGTGTATGACAGTGTAATAGTTTTGTATTGCTCAGGTAGCGCTGGATTAATCACAAATCGCATCGGCATAATTTTCGCTTCTTTTGCTTTGAACGTTTGTTCTGAAAAACAAAAACACTCAATTTTTTCAAAATAGCTACTGATTACTGCAGGCGAAAAACTGGGAATCGCTCTGGCGACCATGGCATTATCAGTTTTATTTTCAGCATAAAAATTAACGGTATAATATTCGCCCGGATGAACTTTTAGCTGTTTTTTTTCTGCACGAAATTTCATAGGCGTAGATTCATTTAATGTAGTCATGAATTCTACTGTAACTTCCCTGTTCCTATCGATTTGGTAAGCAACCTCTGGAACTTTTTTAATATCATCGGGCCTGTCCCGTTCTATCCATTTCCATTCACACAAAACATCGTAAAGTGGAACCAGTGCATAACCAAAACCAAACATGGCCACAGCAACTAACAGTAAAGTTCTTGCTAACTTAATATTTTTATTAGCAACATCTTTACTCATTGAGAAAGCGCTCTTATCACCGCAAAAACATAAATAATGACTGCAATCGTCACCAAAACCAATGCCGTCAGAATATTTTTCTTTTTAGTAGTCATCATTTCACCTGATACGTAATCTAAGCAGGTTGCTTTTACAAGCAACCTGAATTGCAACACCCTAGATATGTTCAGTAGGTATAGAGGTTGGTGGTGTAGTAAATGAATGATACGGTGGTGGCGACGATAAAGTCCACTCCAAGCTATGCTTAGATGCATCTTCCCAGACTTCAGCTGTTACTTTCTCACCAGTTCCGCCTCTGATAGTATCAACGACGATATACAAGAATAACAGTTGACTGGCACCGAATATAAAACCACCAATACTGGAAATCATATTCCAATCAGCAAATTGAATAGCATAATCGGGTATCCTGCGTGGCATGCCTGCTAAGCCTAAGAAATGCTGAGGGAAGAACAGGATATTCACCGAAATTGCAGACAACCAAAAATGCAGTTGACCAATTTTTTCGTTGTACATGTGACCGGTCCATTTAGGCAGCCAAAAATAACCGGCCGCCATCAATATAAAGATCGAAGCGGGAACCAGTGTGTAATGGAAATGCGCGACAATAAAATAAGTATCGTGGTACTGGAAATCAACAGGCGCAATAGCCATCATCAAGCCGGTGAATCCACCCATCGTAAACAAAACGACGAAGGCAATACTAAACAGCATAGGTGTTTCGAAAGTCATCGAACCTTTCCACATGGTCGCAGTCCAGTTAAAGACTTTAACTCCGGTTGGAATTGCAATTAACATGGTTGCATACATAAAGTACAACTCACCTGCTATCGGCATGCCCACGGTAAACATATGGTGAGCCCAAACGATAAATGATAAAAATGCAATTGCAGCTGTCGCATAAACCATTGAGCTGTAGCCAAACAAAGGCTTACGCGCAAAGACAGGAATAATGGTAGACGCTACGCCGAAAGTCGGCAGAATCATCACATAAACTTCGGGATGACCAAAGAACCAAAATATATGTTGATAAAGAACCGGATCACCACCACCCGCCGCATCAAAAAAGCTGGTTTGGAAAAATTTGTCTGTTAACAGCATGGTCACTGCGCCGGCAAAAACCGGCATGATAGCGATTAACAAGAACGCAGTAATCAACCAGGTCCAAACAAACATCGGCATTTTCATTAAGGTCATGGCAGGGGCGCGCATGTTGAAAATAGTTGCAATGATATTAATGGCACCCATGATTGACGAAATACCCAGTAAATGCACCGAGAAAATCGCGAAAGGCAATGCTTTACCGGTTTGTAATACTAATGGCGGATACAAAGTCCAGCCACTAGCAGGCGCGCCACCTTCCATCAATAAGGTGCTGGCCAGCAATAAAACACCGGCGACCAGCAACCAGAAACTCATATTATTCATACGCGGCAACGCCATATCCGGAGCGCCGATCATCATTGGAATCATCCAGTTGGCTAAGCCGACGAATGCCGGCATCACTGCGCCAAATACCATAACCAAGGCGTGCATGGTAGTCATCGAATTAAAAAACGCAGGGTCCACAAATTGCAAGCCCGGTTCAAATAATTCAGCACGAATAACCATAGCCATGGCACCGCCAACAAAAAACATCGCCAATGCAAACAGCAAATATAATGTGCCGATATCTTTATGATTAGTGGTAATAATCCATCTTAACAGCCCCTTAGCAGGGCCGTGATCGTGGTGATCATGTTCAGCTACGACAGCAGACATACTTTATACCTCGGAATAGTTAAAAAAGAGTGGGGCGATAAGAGAATCAGAGGCTTAATCATCATCATCGGGTAACGCAGTTTGCTTAGGCTGTAATGTGTCGCCTACTTTATTACCTAAATTGTTACGCACATAAGTCATCAGCTCTGCAAACTCTTTAGCATTCAATTTAGCAAATGATGGCATTTTAGCGGTGCCTGCGCGTAAGAAGCCATCTAAAGACTCCCATTTTCCTGTAGCTATAGCGCTACCCGTTAAAGCGGGAACTAAACCCGGAATACCTGCACCATCAATTTGGTGACAAGCGACACAATTTTTTAAATAGACCGACTCACCATGGGCCATGAGATCCCCAGAACTTTGGTCACTCAAATCTGGTTTTTGTTTTTGTTGCGCCAAAGTCTTTTCTACCCACGCATCATACTCGGGTTGCTCCATCGCAATGACAACGATAGGCATAAACCCGTGGTCCCTGCCGCACAACTCGGTACACTGGCCGCGATAAGTCCCCGCTTTATCAACAGAAGTCCATGCTTCGTTAATAAAACCAGGATTTGCGTCTTTTTTCCAGCCTAAATCAGGAACCCACCAGGAATGGATTACGTCCGCTGAAGTCAATACGAAACGAATTTTTTTATTGACCGGGATAACTAAGGGCTTATCAACATTTAGCAGGTAATGGGGAACGGAATGCGGATTAGCACCTGCTGTGCGATGAACTTTTTCACTCGCTTCATCCAAATGGCTTTCAAATTGAATATCATTACCCAGATATTTATAATCCCAATACCATTGCTTGCCAGTAATTTGAATGGTCATGTCCGATTCTTGAACATCATCCAGCTCTATCATAGCTTTTGTAGCTGGAATAGCCATGCCAATCAAAATCAAGGTCGGGATAATCGTCCACATAATTTCAACTGTGGTATTTTCATGAAACTGCGCCGCTTTATGACCTCTTGATTTACGATGATGATAAATTGAATAGAACATAGTTCCGAACACGCCGATACCTATGAATACGCAAATCCATAAAATCAACATATGCAGGTCATAAATGTCATTACTGACCTTTGTAACCCCTTTCATCAAATTGAGCGTGTATTCCGCCTGCGCTGTCCCTAGGCCAAAAGCCATTAAGGTCAGACCTGCGGACAGTTGCTTTGTTTTCTTCACGGAGCAGCCCCCTCGTTAGTAGTTATAAACTCTTGTATGCGTTATATCGTTTCGTAATTTCAGGACATGCCAAGGTCGACCCGATTCCATTTACGTAATAATTATCACAAATAATCTTTTTGATTTTAACCCATGAAGGCACTCTATACCAGCTGTCCTTTCCTTGATATTATTTAGCCCAATAAAAAAGCTTGTGAATCAAGACAACTCACAAGCCTTTTGTTTTTTACATTAAAACCGGATCAACTGTTTAACGCATCCGCATAAGCCCTATCAAAGCTAGGAATGTGATTATCCAACCAGCCCTTAACCAATTGACCAACACCTTCGTCAACTTCTGCCTCACCTGCATGAAATTTTGCTTGCAGACCGGCGCAAATACCTACCAAAGCATCATGTTCTGCTTTATGGTATTCATAACCCGCATAACCTTTTACCTGCATTTCTTTTTCTTCATGAGCAAAATGATCGACGACATAAGCAATCAAATCATCTAATTGCGCACCTATTGCAGAGCGCTGTGATCCACTTGTTGTCAGATCGTACAGCTTATTAAGCTTATCGAACAAGATCTTATGTTCATCATCTGCAAAGCCGACATTTGTGCCGAATTGACCAGCTGTCCAAGTAATTAACGCCATAATATTTCTCCTGATATTCTTTATTATTATTGATTATTTACCGCACAAATATTATGGGTTATATTCAGGCCAAAATCCATGCTTAATTTATGGTATATGTCAACTTGCTTTCCCGCTACCTAAAAAACTTGTTAATTTTCATGGCGGGAACAACAGCCGTATCGGAACAATATTATCGTTAGTGCAACTTGGTCAAAAAAGCCGGGTCAATTCGACAGCCGCCAATTTCGGGCCGATCCAACAGATCCTGTTCGAAATCCCGGTAAGTGGATAACTGAAATGCAATGCGCGTAATCTTTCCGCCGGAAAATTCAAATTCCATCGCACCGCCTTTAATACGCACACTACCTTCTTTAGTGGTAAATAATAAAATACCCGCAGATTTGCCTAAACTATCAGGAACCGGCCGCGCACAACTCAGTTCGTTTAATGACAATCCTGAAAAGACTTGCGCCAATTGACGAGCACTAACAATAACGCCCTCGCCAGGAATAGGCGCAACAGCAGATGCAACCGGATCGACCGATACTTCCTCAGGGGCAGGGACTGCTGACACTACCGGAGGATTCAGCAACAATCCCAAGCCGAAATCACCTAAATGATTTTGCAGCAACACACTGCCGTCGCCATTTTTTGCGGTACTGAGCAAAGGAAACAACTGCTGCTCCATTTCCGTTTTGTTTGAATTTTTCAACACCGCAACCAACTGCCGTTCTATCGACTTAAGCGGCGTAAACAATTGCTCTTTTTTATGACTCGCCTCACCCATCTGATCCCAGTCAGACGGTGTATTGACCGGCAAACCCATCGCTTTCATAACCGCATAATCGTCAGTTGCCAGACAGTTAGCAAAGTTTTTACTGCGATAAGCTTCTATGACCTTGGGCCGCATTTCTTCACCCTGCGTCTTTTGTCGACTGATGTTGTAGTTATTCCAATCGCCATTTTTAGCCAGAAAATAGTAAATTACCGCATTGCGATCAAACTTATTGAAGCCTAAATCCTTCATCACCAACTTCAATTTTCGGCAATTACCCTCCACTTCCTGGTAATTATTCCAGTTAGGTTTTAAATTCGGCTTTGCAGGATGCTTCGACTGCTCGATCAATTGCTGAAGATTGATGTCCCCGGCCGCAGATTTTATCGGCGAATAGCCTATTTCTTCAAAGGATAAATCACGTGCATCGGGAATGCCGTCAGCGGTCGTCTTTAATAATAAAGAAGGCAGAATTTCCGGATAAATCTTTAGCTCACCCAATTGCTTAGTATCCGAACCCAGCAGATTAAACCCGCCTTCCGCCACATCATAAACCTTAAATATTGTCTGATTCAGCGTTCCGATTTTACCCAAAAAAGCCGTGGCTGCCGGTAGTGAATGCGACTCCGAACTATGTTTGACCGACTGATGAGGCACCGGTGCTGCTGCCGCCGTAGCCGCTTGCTGATTGCTCTTTACCCATTGCCCGGCAACCTGCCCCATAATCGCAACCCCCATGCCGACACCGGTTAGCGCCAGCAAATTGCTGGCCGCATTCACATTGCCGACCAGACCCGACACATCCACGTCGCTGTTCGCATTGGTGTAAAAATTATAATCGACCAGGGTTTCCTTGCCCGAATCCAGCCGTATCCACGGGGTCAGGTAAAGCTTTTTAGCATCGAAAGTAAAGTTGCACTTGCCTGTCGTTGCCTGATACAAAAAACCGGTAGCTTCACGGCTAAATTTAAGCGCCTCATTACGCACACTGTAAATAAGCGCCGCCGATAAATCGCCCTTTTCGTAAGACGGTGCCATATTGGTACAGCCGTTTTTTAAAACATTTTCGCCTTTAAAATCGAACTCCGAAATTAACCGTACATAATAGTCATCGCCATCAATGACCTGGAAGCCTTGTAAAGGCTGGAACTGGCTGACCTGAGTCGACGGATGATCAAGCACAATTTGCCGGGTCGAGGCACATCCGGACAACAACGTACCGACAACTAAAATAAATTTTACTGATGAGAACTTTATAGATAAGTTATGGCGAATCGTCATGCATTAACCTTGTGCCGTCAGTTAAACGGATAATCAAGCTGAGAAAAAAATGAAAATAATAGGGCTTTCAGAGAGACTTTGTCATGTTTTATTTTTTCCACCCTGCCGGTAAAGGCATTAGCAATGGGTGAATTATAGCTTCAGTTGCCCCGAGAGAAAATCGAAATCCGCGACTTCCGTATAAGGCAACACACCCAGCAAAGGCACAGCCACAGCGGCTTTTATGCTGAGTATATTCTCGTCCCTGTTTAGCAATTCCGAATCTGTACAGACTGCAATCCAACCGGCACAGTTTACGCCCGACTGCGCGATCGCCTGATAAGTCAATCGTGCATGATTGATGCAACCCAGTCTGATGGCGACAACCAAAATCACCGGCAGAGACAGTGCTATGGCCAAGTCGCTATTCGTTTCCCGTTCATTTAAAGGACTGTACCAACCTCCGGCGCCTTCAACAACAACAATGTCAGCTAGATTTTTTAACCGCTCAAATTTAGCAACCAGCTGATTCAGTTTGACTGGGTTGTTTATGCCCGCAATATGCGGTGAAACCGGTGGTTCGTAGGCATAGGGATTGATTAAGTCGTAATCAATCGGCAATGACGCATTTTCCTGTATCAGCAACGCATCTTCATTTTTCAGCTGCCCATCCTGCATCAAGCAACCTGAAGCGACAGGCTTCATGCCTGCAACTGATTTCCCCTGATTTTTCAAGTAACGCATCAGCGCAATCGTTGCCCAGGTCTTGCCGACATTGGTATCGGTGCCGGTTATAAAGTAACCTTTTTCCATTAGCTTGCCGTAACCATCATGACTTCAAAGGTTGCAGGGATCAAATTGTTGGCCCGATGCCGCTCATATTCCCCAATCATGCGCTGCATCACAGTTTTAGTCGTGATGCTTTTGTTGCGCCCGGCAATCACATTATGTGCGCCGATATGCTTTAGTTCCTTCATCAACGCCAAAACCGAACCGTAGCTCGATACATAAAGTTGGGTTTCAACCGCTATCTCGGTATAACCCGCTAGCTGAAGAAATCGGGTCAGCTGTTGCTCACTATAAAAGTCGTTAACGTGGCTGTAGTCATCAACTTTTGCCCATGCGGTTTTTAACTCCTGTAACGTTTGCGGGCCGAATGTCGAGAAAACCAGTCTGCTGTCCGGTTTCATTACCCGCTTAATATCGGTAAAAACGGCCTCAAGGTTGATACACCATTGCAAAGCGAGATTGGAGAAAACGCCATCGACGACTTGTCCGGCTAGCGGCAGCTGTTCAGCATCGGCACATAAATAGCTGACATTAGGTGTGTCTGCCAGCTTCGTTCGCGTTAGCTGCAACATCGGTAAGGCAATATCCAGGGCGACAATGGGCTGAGCAAACTCCAACAGTTCGGAGGTTAAAAAACCGGTGCCGCAACCCAGGTCCAGTAAAGTTCCTGCCAGCTTTTCAGTGTCAATAGTACTCAGCAGCGCCCTACCGACAGTGCGCTGCAATGCGGCAACGCCATCATAAGTTACTGCGGCCGCCGCAAATGACTGTTTGATTTTGGCTTTATCTAAAGGCATTGCTCATCCATAAATTGGGAAATAATCGCCAATGTTTCCCGTCCATGTGACAAAAACGGCACATGCCCTGCACTGCCGATGATATTTAATTCCAGACTCGGCAATAACTGCTGCATTTTTTGAGCTGCGGCGACAGGAACCAGGGTATCCAGGCTGCCCAATATGACCGACACAGGCGCTTTTAATTCGGCTAAAGCTGGCCTCATGTCTGCCTGTTTCAGTATCGCCAAACCGCCTTGCAAGGTATGCCCATCAGGCGGATCGCATTCGTATATGGCTGCTCTAAGTACCTTCAATAGAGCCTTTTGCTCGGGCAAGCCGTTTACCTGCAAGGATAAAAAGCGCAGTAAAGTCGCCTGACAGCTTTCATTCAACTGATCGGCAAAATCATCGAGCAACCGGATATCCATGCCGGGCCAGTCATGTGTTCCCAGGCCGGAACGGGTAAAACAGGGATTGCCCGCCAGTAAAACCAGTGAAGATACCCGATCAGGATAACGACTGGCTATATCAAGCACCACCGTAGCGCCAAAAGACCAACCCAGCCAACAGCTCTGCTCGGGGATCGCATTAACCAACTCGGCGCTAATCCGTTCCAGCGCAAACGGATCGATTTTTTCGCTATGCCCGTGTCCCGGCAAATCGATACAGGTGACCTGATAGTTGAGCGCCAATTGCCGGGCAAACTCCCGCCAGATGCCGGTATGCATCGCCCAACCATGCACCAGCACTATGGGCTTGCCTTTGCCGAAGGTTTCCAGGTGAATTGTTGTCACTTGCGGCCTACGATAATTTTGGCTAGCGCGTCCAGCAACTGATCGACATGCGACTGCTCGTGCAACGCTGAAAAAGTCACCCGCAATCTTGCGCTACCTTGAGGCACGGTCGGCGGACGGATAGCGCTGACTAAAAAACCGGCATTCAACAAAGCATTACTGATGTCTACGGCTTTTTGACTGTCGCCGATTAAAATCGGCTGTACGGCCGACGCTGATGCCATCACCTGCAATCCGAGCTGCTCTGCGCCCAACCTGAATCTTTCCGACAGCGCCCTCAGCTTGTCCCGCCGCCAGCTTTCTTCGATGACAATTTTTAAACTTGCCCGAGTCGCTTCAGCAACCGCTGCCGGTAACGCGGTGGTATACATATAGGTACGGGCTTTCTGGATCAGGGTTTCAATCAACACCTCGGAACCCGCGACAAACGCTCCAAAAGTGCCAAAACCTTTACCCAAGGTTCCCATCAGCACCGGCACATCATCCTGACCAAGACCGTAATGCTCCAAAATCCCGCCGCCATGTTCGCCGATTACACCCAGCCCATGCGCATCGTCAACCATCAGCCAGGCATCATGATTTTTTGCGGCAGCAGCCAATTCATCCAGCGGTGCAAAATCGCCATCCATGCTGAATACGCCATCGGTAACGATCAACTTGTTGCCTGCGGCTTTTTCCAGCTTTACACCAAGGTCAGCCAGATCGGCATGAGCATAACGCTTAAATCGGGCCCCGGACAACAGGCCGCCATCCAATAAGGACGCATGATTTAACCGGTCTTCAAATACCGCATCGCCGCGCCCCAATAAAGCCGAAATTACGCCGATATTTGCCATGTATCCGGTAGAAAACAATAATACCCGGTCGCGTCCAGTGAAAGCGGCGAGCTCTTCTTCCAGAGCATGATGAGCCATGCTATGTCCGCAAATCAAATGCGCAGAACCACTGCCAACCCCGTATTGATCCACCCCGGATTTAAACGCGCTGACCACATCGGGATGATTAGCCAGCCCCAGGTAATCATTGCTGCTAAAATTGACGATGTTCCTGCCGTCAATTTCCAGGTTAATGCCTTGAGGGGATGCGATGATCCGCCGCGAACGATACAAGCCTTGTTGGGCAATATCGTCCAGGTTGGCGGTTAATTTTGAGAATGGGGTCGTCATTGGATTTAAGGTTTGCATCCACGAAAGGCATGAAATAAATTACTTTGACTATTTTCGTACTTTTCGCGGACTGCTTTATTTCTCCAGGATCAAGCGTAACTTGAGCCGCCTGAATACACACCTAGCCGCTCAAACAAAGCCAAATCATGGTTAGTCATCGGATTATCGGTGGTCAACAACTTATCGCCATAAAAAATCGAATTGGCACCGCCCAGAAAACACAGCGCCTGCATTTCATCGCTCATGCTCTTACGACCTGCGGACAACCGCACCCGTGATTTTGGCATCATGATTCTGGCAACCGCAATGGTTCTGATAAAGATAATGGGATCTAAAGCTTCAGTTCCCATTAACGGTGTGCCTTCGACCTGCACCAGCATATTGACCGGCACGCTTTCAGGATGCTTGGGCAAATTTGCCAATTCGATTAACAGCTTGGCGCGATCAACAGCGCTCTCGCCCATACCGATAATGCCGCCGCAACATACATTAATCCCGGCATCCCTGACCCGCGCCAGCGTATCCAGACGATCCTGATAAGTCCGCGTGGTGATGACTTCGGAATAATAGTCTTCGGATGTATCCAGATTGTGGTTGTAATAATCCAGACCGCCCTCTTTTAAGCGGGCCGTTTGGGCATCGGTCAACATGCCCAAGGTTACGCAGGTTTCCAGACCTAAGGCCTTAACACCCTGAACCATTTCCACCACCCGTTCCACATCCCTGTCTTTAGGCTGACGCCAGGCCGCGCCCATACAAAAACGCGACGCGCCTTGATCTTTAGCCAGTTGCGCCGCCTTCAAAACCGCATCCACCGGCATTAATGCCTCGGGCGTCAAATCGGAATCATAGCGGGCGCTTTGCGGGCAATAGCCGCAGTCTTCCGAACAGGAGCCGGTTTTAATACTCAGCAGACTGCTAATCTGAACTTCATTGGGATCGAAATTCTCTCGGTGTACGGTTTGCGCCTTAAAAATCAGGTCATTAAAAGGCAACGCATAAAGCGCTTGCACTTCGTCCAACTGCCAATCATGGCGAATTGCAGGGTTTGCAGACATTCTGTTAAGCTCCAGTATAGGATGGACTAAGATGTGAAGCCCATCGATCGCGAACGACGATAAACTTGTCAACCTGTTCATATAAAAATGGTATACAACTGGATCAATATTATACAGGATTACCTGCTTCCGCCTACTTGCATCTTGTGCGGAAACCCAGGACACGATTCCCGCGACATTTGCCATTCGTGCTATACGCAACTGCCTCGAAATAATCACTGCTGTTATCAATGCGCAGAAATACTGGAAATATCCACAGCAGACCCGGCACAATCATGCTGGACAATCCCTGCCCAGCACCCTTCGGGCGCTTCGCGTGCAAAACCGCTCCCGGCGGTTTTGTGCGGTCGCTGCCTGAGCCGCCAGCCCGCCTTTGATGAGACTGTCGCGCCGTTCATCCATCAAGGTGCCATCCGGCATTTAATCAGCACCTTAAAATTCGGCGCCAATTACAAGAATGCGCGCTTACTCGGTATGTTATTAGCCGACCACCTGACAAATCTGTCTGGAACAGATTTGCATCTACCCGAAGGGTGTCGGGCAGGAAAGACCGACATGCAACAAACCGCCGACCGGCCCGACTTGATTTTACCGGTTCCGCTGCATAAAGCCCGCTATCGCCAGCGAGGCTTCAACCAGGCCATAGAAATTGCCAGAATTGTAGGTCAGGAATTACAGATTCCATTAGATCTTACCAGCTGCAAGCGCAATCGCGACACGCTCCATCAAACCCAATTACCCGCTAAAAAACGCCGAAAAAACCTGAAAAATGCATTTTCAATCGTCAAGCCCATCCATGCCCAACACATCGCAATACTTGACGACGTAATGACCACCGGCTCCACCGCCCATGAACTGGCTTATGCATTGAAAAAAGCAGGCGCTAGCCGAGTAGATGTCTGGGTGTGTGCCAGGGCTTGATTCGCATCAATCTGTGGCTATTTGTTAACGGCCAAACTTAAGCCATCAAGAATAAACAGGCACAACAACCGAAATTTTCACCGCCCATCCTCTTTTAAATAACCATAAAAAAGGCCGCATTCTTACGAATGCAGCCTTTTTTGTTTCCACATGCATAACCGGAGTTACTGCATGGAAGTAATCGATTAACGTTTCGAGTACTGTGGACGTTTTCTGGCTTTATGCAAACCCACTTTTTTACGTTCAACAATACGTGAATCGCGGGTAACAAAACCGGCTTTTCTAAGCGCTGGACGCAAGGTTTCATCATATACCATCAACGCACGAGTCAAACCGTGACGAATAGCACCAGCCTGTCCAGATGGACCGCCGCCTTTAACGATGACATTAATATCGAACTTGCCTTCCATATCAACACAACCCAATGGTTGACGAGAAACCATTTGGTCAGTTTTACGACCGAAATATTCTTCGAGAGTTTTTTTGTTAATAGTGATTTTTCCGGTACCTGACGTTGCGTAAACACGTGCTATTGCACATTTACGACGACCTGTTCCGTAATACTGAGCTGCTGCTGCCATGATCTACCCGCTTATAATTCTAATACTTGTGGCTGTTGAGCCTGATGATCGTGTTCAGGACCTGCATAAACCTTCAATTTCTTGAACATTGCACGACCCAGTGGATTGTTAGGTAACATTCCTTTAACTGCTGTAGTAAGAATACGATCAGGGAAAGTTTTTCTCAATTTACCCAAGGTAACAGTCTTAAGATTACCGATATAACCTGTATGATGCTGATACAATTTATTCTTTTCTTTATTGCCGGTAACGCCTATCTTCTCTGCATTTACTACAATAATGTAATCACCGGTATCAACATGCGGTGTGTATTCTGGTTTATGTTTACCGCGAAGGCGAAGCGCAATTTCAGAAGCAAGACGACCAAGTGTCTTTCCTTCTGCATCGACCACGAACCAATCACGCTTAACTTCTGCTGGCTTTGCACTAAATGTTTTCATCGTTGCTTAGGCTTACTGTTAAAGGCTTGAATATAAAGAACGAGATTCTACTAAGAATTACCAAAACTTTCAAGTTTATTTGCGATTCGGGTTCAAGGCACCTACTTTTACAATTTTATATTTAATGAGTGCAACTTACGATAAAGATGCGTTCTCTCCATACCCACTGCGGCTGACAATTTTGCAACACTACCGCCAGTACGCTCAAAATGGTACTCCAGATAGGCTTTCTCAAAATGATCTCTGGCGTCTTTTAACGGCAAATTAAAGAACTCAGGCACCGAATGCGCGGTAACCGCATCACCAATCACTGAACCCAACGCGGTCTTCACCTCATCCAATTCTATATCTTCTCCTACACCCAGTATCATCAAGCGCTGCACCAGGTTTTTTAATTCCCTTATGTTGCCGCGCCAACTGTAATTACGCAAATAGTTTTGCGCTGCCATCGAAAACTTTCGAAAAGGCAATCTATCCTGGCTGACAAAATAATCCACATAAAAACTCAGTAATGCAGGCACATCCTCACTATGTTCCCGGAGTGATTCAACGTCGAGCGAGACCTCATTAAGCAAATAGTATAAATCTTGCCGAAAACGACCTGCCTTAACCTCCTCATCCAAGGCAATGCGGGTTGATGCCACCACCCGAACTTCAACACGAACCGCTTCGCCTCCCCCTACTCGCAGGAATGAACTTGACTCCAGTGCACCGAGCAACCTTAGTTGCGTTTCCTTATCCATGCCGCCGATTTCACCTAAAAATAGCGTCCCTTTATGCGCCCGCTCCAACAGACCAGGATAAATCTTACCCGCATCCTCTTTGCCGAAAAACTCCACGGCCGAATTTTCTGGCGATATACTGCCTACCGCCACATCCACAAAAGGGCCGTCTCGATGGAGGCTGTTATTATGCAGGTAACGCGCATACATCTCCTTACCAACACCCGCCTCACCGACAAACAACACCCTGGCATCATGCTGAGCCAAGCGCTTTAATTGATCCTTCATTCTCGCAACCGCAGCACTCTTGCCAACTGGTTCAATATCAGCAACTAACTGCTGCTTGAGTCCCGCGTTTTCTATTTGTAGACTACTGGCTTCCAAAGCCCTTTCTACAATCAATAATAATTTCGCCATAGACAACGGCTTCTCAAGAAAATCATAAGCCCCCAGCCGAGTTGCCTCAACAGCAGCTTCAACGGAGCCGTGTCCTGACATCATAACCACAGGACAAAGCATGGCTTCTTCAGCAACCCATTCTTTCAATAAGGTTATACCATCGGTATCCGGCATCCAAATATCAAGCAGGATCAAATCAGGGGCTGTAGACCTTTTTAACTCCCTGGCGGTACTGGCATTTTCAGCCGTAGCAACCTGATAACCTTCATCCTCAAGAATTTCACAGACCAGTCGGCGAATGTCCGGCTCATCATCTACAACTAATATCTGCGGTATGTGTGCATTCATATGTTTTACGACATCTCAAAAATTACACGCCGGAAGCTGAATAATAAATCCAGCCCCCACTTTGTCGCATCGGTTCCCTACCGATGGCGACACTTCCGCCGTCCCTGGCAGTCGACGGCTGGTGTCGACCCAAATCGCACCGCCATGTTCTTCAATTATTTTTTTGACTATCGCCAGGCCCAAACCGGTACCTCTAGCTTTAGTAGTCACATAAGGCTCAAAGATTTGCTCGATTTGCTCGTCCTTAATGCCCGGCCCATCATCATAAATCGCTATTTCGATAAAATCGGTATTATTTTTTTGCACCCGATGCAGGCTTATCTCGATCAATCCTTTACCATCTATCGCTTCCAGCGCATTTTTGATCAGATTATGCAGCACCTGCCTGATACTAACCGGGTCGCCTTTGACCATCAACAAACCGGTATCGTAATCAGCTTTAAACTTGACCCCCGACTTTAACACATAAAGCGCTAACACTTCCTGAACCAAACGGGGCAGATCAATATCCACCGTCTGCTTTTTGGAGGGTTTGGCATATTCCGAGAAATCATCCACCATTTCTTTCATCGCCTCAACTTGCTGCACAATAGTTGTGGTTGAGCGCTGCAATATACCCGCATCAATGTCGTTCAACTTGTCGGCCAACTTATGCTGCAAGCGTTCTGCCGATAGCTGGATGGGCGTTAACGGATTCTTGATTTCATGCGCCAGACGCCTGGCCACCTCCCCCCACGCCGCATTTTTCTGCGCCTGAATCAAATCGGTCACATCATCAAAAACCACCACAGCCCCGACTCGATGGCCTTCCTGAGAAAACAGCGGCGTGCCTCTGCACAGTAATTCCTGCCGACCGTTGGGGCCTAAAAAAGCAATTCGCTGCTGCCATATGTCATCAGCTTGCTCCAATAAGCGCTGAATGGATTTTAAAGGCTCAGTCAGCTCGGCATAACTCTGCACCAGCTCCAATAAAGTCCGTCCGACAAACTGATTCACATGAACATGAAAAATCCGGTAAGCCGCCTGATTCGCCGTACGGATCTTATACACCGTATCAAAACTAATCACTCCGGCCGTTAAGTTCGCCAATATCGTTTCCAGATAGGCGCGTTGATTTTCCACCTCAATACCGGCCATCCGGGTTGCAGCGCTGGCCCTGGCAATACGATGAGTCATCTCATTAAAAGACTCCACCAGAAAACCCAGGTCATCCTGAGCAGTAACCGGCAGATCCCGATCATAATGCCCGGAAGCTACCGCCTGCGTGCCCTTAACCAGCGCCTTTACCGGGGCGATAATATTACGGATACTGATAAAAGCCACCCAAATAGCCGCCAGCAAACTCATCAACAAAACCAGTGACAACGTCAAAGAGAAACTCAACTTTAAGGAGTCCCTTAAAAAATTCATCTCCTGATAACGTACAAAAGCAAATTCCACCGAGTCGGCCAAATCCGCAATTCGTATCGGCACCGGATATAAAGCCTGTAAATATTGCGGCTCCCTGGTTTTAACGGTAACGATAACGCGGATCATCAGCTCATCTTCGCGCACCGGCGCCAAAGCGACAAACTCGGTATTCCGTCGCAACTGCAACCAAACATGCTCATCCGGCAAACTCGGCAAAATATCACTGGGATTGATGCTGCTTGAAGCCATAATCCTGCCCTGCCGAGAAAATAGCGTCATCTCGGAGGCTCCAGAAAGTTGACGCAAATTTTCCATTTCCAGAGTCACCAGCGTTTCCGGCGCATCCACCAGCCTCGCAGTCAATTGCTGCGTTTGGCGCAAATGCCAGCGCATCCGCTGGTCTAATGAGGCCTGACTCAGCTCCAAAGCATCTTCCATTGCCCGGTCTATTTCCACGTTAAACCAGCTATCGATACCCTGATGCAGAAACTGCATGGAAAAATAAAACACAATAACAGCAGGAGCCAGAGCCAAAACCACAAACAGCGACACCATGCGCGTCGTTAATCTCGAACCCGCTTCGCGTTTTTTTAACTGCCGCGCCAGCGAATAAATATTAGCGCCGACCAAGCCCAGCAACACCACCGACCCCAGCGCATTGACCAACAGCAGCCATGAATACATCGCGCTCAACTCTGAAGATTCCTGAGTTGCCGAACTCATCAGCTGTAACAACAGCAAAATCAAGCCAAACAAAACCAATATGGACAAGCTGACAGGGGGTTTTATTTTGTCAAAGGCCATAATGTCCAGTCACTGGATAAATACCACTGAGGATTAACATAAGCAATCGGCCGTAACGGTAACGGCAGGGCATCTCGATCAAGCGTTACTTTTATGCTGGCGGCGTAGCGTTCTCCAGAGGCATAAGTCGCCGTATCCATTACCCGAAAAGCACGGATAGTTGACATCGAATCGAGCGCCGCTGATAGCTTAGAAAAGTTAGTCACATCACCTGCACCTTCATTTCTGACACGATACATATTCAGTAAGGCATGATACTGAATGCGGTAACGGATGCCGGTATTAACCAATGTTTTATTCCAGAAATAATCCCGCTGTTGCAGGGTCTTGATATGTATATCCCAATACAAAGGCACTCCGCTTTTCAGCGCCTCCTTTGCCCGCGTACTGAGCCGATAATCTATATCCGCAGACAACACATAGCTATCACCTTGCAAGGTAAACTCGGCATTTTTGACCACAACACCAAAGCCTTCGACAGACTTCGAGACAGACGTATCAGCATGACTGATGGTGGGCAACAAGCCTATCAAAAAACAACATAGCAATGTTTTATTGCTTACTGATGCGTGCATAATAAAACCCATCCATTGCCGATTCACCGGTAATAATCTGGCGCCCACAGATTCCGGAAATTCCCCAGCCTGCCTCTATAGGCAACTCGGCCGCATCGTTATGCTCAGCTAAAAACGCTTGAACCTGCTGCTCATTTTCCTGCTTTAAAATGGAACAGGTTGCATAAACCAATAATCCGCCAGGCGCTAGCAACGGCCAGACGGCTTGCAGGATGGTTTTTTGCATAGCCTGTAACTGCCCAATATCTTCGGCTCTGCGCAATAATTTAATATCCGGATGGCGGCGAATAACGCCCAAGGCTGAACAGGGTGCGTCCAGCAAAATCCGGTCAAACGGCTGCCCATCCCACCAACCCTCAGGATTTGCCGCATCGCCTACCACCAGCGTAGCTTGCAGACCCAGGCGCTGACAATTTTCACTGACCCGCAGCATTCTGGACGCGTCTATATCGACGGCGACCAGCTTTTTTAGCTGCGCTTGAGTCTCAAGAATATGCGCAGTTTTACCGCCCGGTGCGGCACAGACATCCAGCACTCGATGTCCCGGCTGCACATCCAGCAATCCGGCCGCCAATTGCGCGGCGGCATCCTGAACGGATACCATCCCCTCGGCAAAGCCGGGCAGCAAATCGACCGGCACCGGTTTATCCAGCCTGATCGCCGACCGGCAAAAACCGACAGCTTCAGCCTCTATGCCTTGTTCGGTTAATAGTTGCAGGTAATGTTCCCTGCTGGTTTTCGCCAGATTGGCCCGCAACACCATAGGCGGTTGCTGGTTGTTTTCCAGAAAAATAGTTAACGCCTGCTGGGGCCAGTCCTGTTCAATTTGTTTAATCAGCCAGTCGGGATGACTCAGGGCTGCGACCTGAAATTTATCGGCTTTGTGTTCAAGTTCTTCCTGCTCTCGCAGATAGGTTCTAAGCACCGCATTGATCAGCGACTTGGCCCACGGTTTTTTACGTGCGGCCAATACCGTTTCGGACACGGCGGCATGAGGTTTTACTCGCATAAATTTAAGCTGGTACAAGCCCACCAAAGCCAAGGATTTAACGTCGGCATCCTTTAGCGGTTTATCCAGTAATTGGCTTAAAATAAAATCCAGCCGATGAAATTGCCTGCAAACGCCGTAACATAGCGCTTGAATGAAAGCCCGGTCTTTACCCGACTCTATGCTCAGAAATGCATTATCCAGAGCGGCGGTTAAAGACTGCCCGTCTTGCAAAACCCGGGACAATACCCGGGCCGCGACTAATCGTGTATTCAACCGAGTTTTACCCCATTAAGGTCGTGAGCACTGAGGAAAGCCTGAACAGGCAAGCGCTTTCCGCCCGGCAACTGCACTTCCAGCAGCCGTAAAAAACCTAAGCCGGTCGCCACATCGATATGTTTATCGACACGGTGCACTGTGCCCGGTTCCATTTGTAAAGACGAATCATCCTGCACCGCTACCGCCCGCCAAATGCGCAACGCATTACCTTGATAAAGCGTTTGCGCGACCGGCCAGGCATTTAAGCCTCTTACCTTTCTAGCCAGATCCGCTGCCGGTTGCGTCCAATCGATATCGGCTTCGCTTTTTTCCAGTTTTTCGGCATAGGTCACCAGCGTCTCATCCTGCGGTTCGGGATGAATAGCTCCCGCTTCCAGTTGCGCCAGCACTTTGCTCAGGCCTATTGCGCCCAACACGGCTAATTTGTCATGCAAATCGACAGCGGTATCGATAGGATCTATGGTGCATTCTTCCTTGTGCAGCATATCGCCGGCATCCAGTTTGCGCACTATCTGCATAATGGTCACGCCGGTTTTTTCATCGCCCGCTATTAATGCTCGTTGAATAGGCGCCGCTCCGCGCCAACGCGGCAATAATGAAGCATGGACATTGATACAGCCCAGTTTAGGCACGTCCAGAACGGCTTGGGTTAAAATCATGCCGTAAGCAACCACCACCATCAAATCGGCATTCAATGCGCTGATCTGTTGCAAGTCCTCATCGGTCTTCATCGTCAGTGGTTGAAAAACAGGAATCCCGGCAATCAAGGCCAATGCTTTGACCGGACTAGGTTGCAACTTACGCCCTCTGCCTGCCGGACGATCTGGCTGAGTATAGACGGCACAAACCTCATGCCCTGAATCCAACAACATCTGCAAGCAAGGGACGGCAAAATCAGGGGTTCCGGCAAAAATTATCTTCATTAACTCGTTTCCATTTTATGCATTTTTTCCAATTTCTTCTTAATCCGCTGCCGTTTTAACGGTGAAATATAATCGACAAACAGTTTTCCGCTCAAATGATCCAGCTCGTGCTGAACGCAAACAGCCAGTAAATCTCTGGCGCTAAATTCAAAAGACCTCCCTTCCCTGTCCAGCGCCCTGACTATAATATGCTCAGCCCTGGTCACTTTTTCAAAAAAACCGGGCACCGAAAGACAACCTTCTTCAGACTCTTTAACCCCGTCTTTTTCGATGATTTCAGGATTGATTAAACATAATGGGGCATCCTTTTCCTCACTGACATCGATGACCACGACCCGCTGATGCACATTAACCTGAGTTGCGGCCAAGCCTACACCATGCGATTCATACATGGTTTCAAGCATATCATCGACCAACTTTTTAATTTTATCATCGACCGTTTTTACGATTGCAGCCTTCTTACGCAACCGATCATCCGGAAACTCGAGAATAGATAGAATACTCAACAAACTCTCCATTATAATAATTGAATACTGAAATTCTATATGATTTGAAACCATCTGGAAACTCCACCGCTATTGAAGCCTGCTGATTTCAACGCTTTTCCGCTGCATTCATTGCAGCCCGACAAACCCAGCACACCGGCTTTAAGGTGTATCGATAAATTCTGCAAGCAGCCGCAAAATATTTACATTAGACATCTTTCCTAAATAGTTTGTGTAGGCAGGAATAAGACTACCCAAGCAAGCGTAGCGCGTGATAGCGTTTCCGGTAAATTCCGGAGCGCAGGAAACACCGGTTCTCGCTATCGCTTGAACCGGCTTATTCCTGCCTACATGCCTACGTAGCTGTATTTAGGAAAGATGTCTATTAAAGATCTTTTTAAATCTGCATTATTTTCAACTGCCCCCTATACCAACAAATGCATTATCATTAGCCCATTAAAAATTAAAAGCCATTAGGGCTACCTATAAAAATAATGAGCCACCGTCCAGAAGCCACAGCCGATCGCAATTTACCCTTAATTTTCTTATTTGCCGCAACTTTGTTTACCAGTGCATCGCTGATGTTTGTGCTGCAGCCTCTGTTTGGGAAGATCTTATTACCTTTACTCGGCGGCTCACCGGCAGTCTGGAACACCTGCATGGTGTTTTACCAAAGCATCTTATTTCTGGGTTATCTTTATGCACATTATCTTTCTACCCGGCACGCACAGCACCGCCAAATCCAAATCCACACCGCGCTCATACTGATCAGTTTTTTGGCGCTGCCGTTAGCCTTGCCGGAAAACACCGTCCCGCCGACAGACAGCAATCCAACCTTCTGGTTGCTCTGGACTTTATTTCTGGCTATCGGCCTGCCTTTTTTCGTGGTTTCCACCACCGCACCGCTGATCCAAAAATGGTTCGCCAATGTCGGTCACCATACCAGTCACGACCCTTATTATCTTTATGCCGCCAGCAACACCGGCAGCCTGATTGCATTGCTGAGCTACCCGTTCCTGCTTGAACCCAATATCGGACTGGCTAACCAGAAAAGTTACTGGAGTGCCGGCTATCTGCTGCTGTGTCTGCTGATTGCAGGCTGCGCGTTTGTGCTGTGGAAAAATTGTAGGGGCGAATTTATTCGCCCTGGGCGAATAAATTCGCCCCTACAAGATGCGGAAGCCGTTACGGCTACAGATGAAAATAATCTCAGCCTTGCCACCCAATTGCACTGGCTGGCGCTGGCCTTGGTACCGTCCAGCCTGTTGCTGGGCCTGACCAACTTCATCAGCACCGACATTGCCTCGGTGCCGTTATTATGGATTATCCCGTTAACGCTGTACTTATTGTCTTTTGTGATCGTTTTTTCCAAATGGAACGACAAAATACATCCGTTAATGGTCAAACTGCAACCGCTTTTCCTGTTGCCGTTTATCGCCTACGCGTTCATTAATCCGGCGGACTTACCTTATTGGGCCTATTTGATTTTGCACCTGCTGGCATTCTTCTTTGCCGTCATGGTGTGTCATGGCGAACTGGCTAAACTAAGGCCGCATACCCGGCATTTAACCACCTTCTACCTGATTATGTCCTTTGCGGGCATGTTGGGTGGCATGTTCAACACCTTTGTTGCGCCGTTTGTATTCAATGCCGTCTATGAATACCCGATCATGATTATTGCGGCTTTGCTGCTGCGACCCGGTCTGAAACTCACCTTAAATAGCGGGTTACTGTTGCAAATAATAGTCCCTGCTCTGCTGGTTATTATCGGGATTATTGCTCATGCCACTGTCGACAATTTACTCCAGTATTTCGACATTATTGTCATCGGCCTGATGGGCTTAACCTTGTTGACTTACCTCCTCAGAGCCCGTCCAGTCGGCTTTGCGTTAATGACCGGAGCCATTATCTTCCTTGCTCTCGGCTTGCATGGGCTGTCATCGCATACGCTTTATCAGCAACGCAGTTTTTTTGGCGTGCTGGCCGTACGTGAAGCCGTGTTAACCGATGAACAAGGCCAGCCTGAAAGCTATCATGAGTTATTTCACGGCACCACCAAACACGGGGCGCAACGTCTTGCTGCACACTTAAGTAAAATACCGCTAACCTATTACAGTCGTCCCGGGCCTATGGGGCAACTGTTTAAAGAATATGACGGTAACGATCAAGCCTGGAATATCGGCGTGGTCGGACTGGGCGCAGGCGCGTTAGCCTGTTACGCCAAAGACCAGCAAAACTGGACACTGTACGAAATCGATCCGCTGGTGGTAGACATTGCCGGCAATCCCGCCTATTTCAGCTACCTGAGCCAATGCGCTCCCAACGCCGCGATGCGTATCGGCGACGCCCGTTTATCGCTGGAAAAAGAGCCGGATCAGCACTTTGATTTATTAGTCATGGATGCGTTCAGTTCCGATTCGGTACCGACCCATCTGCTGACCAAGGAAGCGCTGGCGCTCTATTTCAAAAAACTCAAACCTACTGGCATCCTGGCGTTTCATATGACCAACCGCCATTTGTCGCTGAAAAAAGTATTGTCGATTAATGCGGAAGCCTTGCACTTGGCATCCTTGATTCAGGAATTCCAACCGCAACAGGACATCCCCCTGGTGGTTGCGACCGACTGGGTAGTCATGGCAAAGCATGCCGAAACACTGGAACCGCTACGCCTAAGCCGTCTCGGAAAATGGCAGAAAATGCCCTTATATTTCGACATGAAGCCATGGACCGATGACTTCACCAATATTGTCAGCATCTGGAAATAAGGATCGCTGAACCATGATCGGCTTAACTGATTTATTTCGCAATGCCTTGTTTAAACCAGCTCTTCCGGCAAGGCATCGTTAATGCAACCGGCAATTTCAGCGATACAGCCGCTGACTGAGCCAGGCAGGTTGGTATTCAGTAATAAATTGAGCACATCGTCGCCATTAACGCCTTATGTAGATAAGGTATCTTTCTTCGTGGGTTAGATGGTTGAATGTTCTCATTGGATACCTCTTTAGTTTTTGTTTTGGTAGACGGAAACTATGCCCTCTAACCTTTTTAAGAGGTGCTGCATTCATTATATGAATTCAAGTGAATTCAAGTGAATTCAAGGTTTTTCAACTGTCGTTTAAATTTTAAAGTCCCTTACATTTATGGTTACCACTGTCACCTCTTATACCGATTCTCGTAACCGCGCCAACCCAGGAGAAGGATACGACGGTGTCGTTCGTATTTCCTCTGGTGGATATTTCGGTACTGGCGTTTTGCTTTATGATGGACGGGCTATCCTGACGGCTGCGCACTTGTTTGCCAGCGCATCATCCAGCAGTGCAGACATTCACTTTGAAACGGCATCCGGGCAGCAGAAAATTACCTCATCCCGCATTGAAGTCATGCCGGACTATGATTCGGTTAACGCCAATAACGACCTAGCCTTAGTCTGGTTGACCAGCGCTGCGCCGGTGGGAGCAGAGCGCTATGGCCTTTACCGCGATAGCGACGAAATCGGCCAGTCACTAACGATGGTGGGATACGGCCTGGTCGGTAGCGGTGACGCCGGAACACTAGCGACTTACAGTGGCGGCGCGTTACGCATGAAAGCCAATAATCAGTTCGATGCCGATGCTGCCATGCTTAAAAGCTGGCTGGGTTCGTCGATAAGCTGGACACCAACCGCCGGCACCCAGTTGCTGGCCGATTATGATAACGGCATTACTGCTCAAGATGCCCTAGGCAGGCTGATCAATAGTCCAGGAACAGGATTGGGCCAGAATGAAGGAATGATCGCCCAAGGAGACAGCGGCGGACCGGCCTTTATCCGTGGACAGGTTGCTGGTATTGCCACCTATAACACCAGCATCAGTCAAGGTAGCGTCCATCCTGATGTCGACGGGGTGAACAATAGCAGCTTTGGTGAAATCGGCGCTTGGCAGCGCATTAGCCATTATCAGCAATGGATAGACCAGAGCTTGCGGGCGCAATATCCGAATGCACCGACCCAAGCGGATCAGGTGCAAAAAACAGTGACGGAAGGCAACAGTGGAACCAGCTACGCCTATTTTCTGTTGCAGTTCACCGGCATGCGTAGCGACACAACTCAGATTTTGAGTGTGGACTATGCCACCCGCGACGATACTGCCAGGGCGGGTGAGGATTACCTTGCCGCCAAAGGCACGTTGGCGCTCTATCCAAACGAAAATCAAGCCGTGATTCCGGTCGAGATTATTGGCGATACTTTTTCCGAACCTGATGAAAGTTTTTATCTGGACATATTTAACCCTATCGGAGGAAGCTTTGGTGCCGGAGTGCTCAAACTCACTGCAATACGGACTATCGTCAATGATGATGGCAATTGGGGCTGAGCTACTCTTTGCGCGTGCCAAGTCGGTTTCTCAGGGTATGGAATACACGGTCGACCACGCTCGAATAAGTATATCTTCACAGGAGCTTTTTACCGTTTAGGACATTCATTTTCTGACGGTCTTAGGCTACTACTGCCGGAGGAATGACAGGTTTAGTCATGATGACTCAAATAAACCATTACTTATACGACTTCACGCGCGCTATAAAGGAATTCTTACGCCTAGCTAATTGGGCACATCGTTATGCCGATTCAACTGCCCCCCAGCTTACCGCGTTCCGTCCTGCGTCTTTTGCCAGATAAAGCTGGTTATCCGCCAAGACAAGCATTTCGGCAATTGAGACGTTAGAGGAAGGCACTAGGGAAACGCCGCCTATGCTAATCGTTACACAAGCGGCGACGCTGGATTTTTGGTGACAAAGTCCAAGCGCCTCGACGGCCAGACGAATCTGTTCGGCAATACGGACGGCTTCGTCCGATTCTATTTCCGGCAACAGTAATACAAACTCTTCACCGCCATAACGGGCAACCAGGTCACTGGAGCGATTGAGCGCCTGCGACATGGCCTTGGCAATCTGACGTAGTGCCTGGTCTCCCTCGCCATGACCGTAAGTATCGTTATACAGCTTAAAATAATCGACATCTATCATAGCCAGAGAAAGTGTAGATCCATGACGATTTGCACGCCGCCATTCATCGTCAACGGTATGATCGAATTGACGGCGGTTGGCAATACCGGTCAAGCTATCAATAAGGGCATCCGATTCAAGCTGTTTGCGTTGCCAGATATAGTTCATGTGGTTACGCACACGGGCGCGAACCACCGCAGACCGAAACGGCTTTAGAATATAATCGACCGCCCCCATGTTCAGGCCTTTAGTCTCGTCACCTTCTTCGCTCATGCCGGTGACAAACATGACCGATATAGCGCAGGTGCGCTCGTCGGCGCGCAGCCGACGCAGCACTTCGTAGCCATCCATACCCGGCATGATCACATCCAGCAAGATCAGATCCGGCTGCGGCTCGGTTCCGGCCAGAGCGATGGCCTGCTCGCCATCTTTAGCGAGGAACACATCGTAATCCGGAAGCAGTAACTCGCTTAATATCTGACGGTTAAACTTTTCATCATCGACAATCAAAACTCGCTGTTTGTTAGTCATGGCGAAGCTTCTCTGTTATAGCGTGGCTGTCACGCAAGGACCCCAGTTTACTTAAGGCAAGGGCAATATCAAGCTCGTCAAAAGCATCACGGATAGCGATAAGCTCGACGGACAATGAATGACCAGCCATGCTGGCTCCCAGTTCAGACAATCTCACTGAGGCGCGGGCGTCACCTGTGCGAATCAGGTTTTCCAGCTGCTCCAGGGTACTGGCAAAGGCTGAAGGCACTTCACCCGATAAATTATTGGCAGCCTGTGCCGGTTTGTAAGGTAAAACTGCGGCGAGAACGGCTTGCAGCTCTTGCCGGAGTGTTGGTGCATGTTGTTCAATGGGTGCATTGTTGCTCCATAATTGTGCTGCGGCCAACTGCAAACGCAAGGCACCGATATAACCGGAAGCCGACTTGAGCGTATGCGCCATCCGTCTTAAGCCCTCGTGATCATTGTTGAGCATCATGCCGTCCAACTCTTCCGGTACGGCCTGATAACAGGAATAAAAATTAATCAACCTACTGTACATTTTATCCTCGTCATGGTCGGCAAATTGTAGTGCCTTGTTAAGGTCGAGTAGTTCGACGTTGGTGTCGGTATCGGCTGGCTCCATTGAATAAGTCGCACTATTTACCTCCGTACCCAGCCAGCGCTGGAGTGTGGCAGCAAGATTGCGTGGATTAATCGGCTTGGTAATGTGATCATTCATACCCGCAGCCAGGCTTTTTTCACGGTCTTCTACCATAGCATGCGCGGTCATGGCGATGACAGGCAGTTGTGCAAAACGCGGATTGGTCCGAATCAAACGGGTCGCTTTAAGTCCATCCATAACCGGCATCTGAATATCCATCAGTACTAGATCGTAAGTAATATCGCCGTTCAGTGCATCGATGCTCTCTTGGCCGTTGACCACATAATCGACTTTGAAACCCAGCGCCAGCAACATCTCAATCGCAACATCCCTATTGAAGGCGTTGTCTTCCACCAGCAGCACCCGCCGACCCTGGAACGACAATGCCTCTGCCGATTGCGGTTTCAGCGGAGCAGGTTCGGGTGTTGCCAACCCCAGCAACAGACCGATAGCATTAACCAACGCAGGTAACATAATCGGTTTCAGCAAAAAACCATCCACACCAAGCTGATGCGCCCGTTGTGCCAGGTCATTGTGACCAAACGCGGTAATCATCAAAATAGCCGGAATTTTGGCCAAGTGGGTATCCGATTTGATTCTGGCGGCAGCCTCTATACCGTCCATTCCCGGCATCCTCCAGTCCATCAAGACCAAATCAAATGATTGACCGGCTTCCTGTCGGATACGAATACATTCCAATGCCTCAATACCGGAAGCGACAGTTTCCACGACAAAGCCCAAGGAACTCAACAGAGTTGAAAGTATCTCCCGAGCAATAGCGTTGTCATCGACCACCAGGGTAGTTTTTCCACTACAGTCAATCGGCGGCGGCTCAGCCCTTGCCATAAATGACGGCGCTATTCCCAGGCAGACGCTAAAGCGGAAAGTACTACCCTGTCTTGGCACGCTTTCGACCGTTATATCCCCGTCCATCATGCCGACTAACTGTCGACAAATGGCCAGACCCAGACCGGTGCCGCCATATCGCCGAGTAATCGAACTGTCTGCTTGGGAGAACGCTTTAAACAGCCCGTGAATTTGATTCTGCGTCATGCCTATGCCGCTGTCACGAATGGTAAAAGCCAATCGGCACTGGACGTTATCCTGCGACTCGACAGACACTGAAATAAGGATTTCTCCGTGCTCGGTAAACTTGACCGCATTATTGGTCAGGTTTAACAAAATCTGTCCCAAACGCAAGGCATCGCCCATTAGATAACGCGGCACATCCGGTGCGACCGAGAAGATGATTTCCAAGCACTTTTCTTCGGCGTTAAAACCCACTAAATCGGACAACCCACCCAAAAGATCATCCAAATAAAAAGACGAATACTCCAAATCCAAGCGTCCTGCTTCAATCTTGGAAAAGTCCAGAATGTCGTTAATGATGTTCAGTAGCGATTGCGCCGCACTGTCAATTTTACCCAGATAGCCCTGCTGATTAGAGTTGGGCTCAGCGCCCTGAGCCAAATGCGTCATGCCGATGATGGCGTTCATCGGGGTACGGATTTCGTGGCTCATGTTGGCGAGAAAATCTGATTTAGAACGGTTTGCCGCTTCAGCAGTGGTGACGGCTTGTTGTAAATCTTGGGTTTGCTCGTCGATAGTTTCTTGCAAGTGTTCCAAATGATGCGCCAATGCCTGCTCGGCTTCATCGCGCTTTTGCAGGCTAAAATCAAGTTGTTCAAGCATTCGGTTAAACGCATCAACTAAAATGCCTAATTCATCATGAGTTTCCTTTGTTGCCCGCTCCGTATAAGTTTTTGCTTCAGTGACTCGATTAATAAATTTGGCAATCCGAATAATAGGCTTAGAAACAATACGTTGTAATCGTAGCGATAATGATAAGGCGATCAGTAAAGCAATACTGAATGCCAGTAGGAGAGTGTACACATAATTATGCAGTTTTGTATAAAACGATTCAAAGCTGCCGCGTAACAGTAGATAGCCCAGCAATTCCTTGTCCAGGTACACCGGCTGGATTATTTGCACAAAACTTTTATTCTTTATTAATTGCCGGACATCAGTCAACGCCTCAGGGGGCAAAGAAATCGGTATTTCATACGAAGATTTATGATAACTCGCCAATAGAGTTTGTGATTTATCATACAAGCCGGCATAAAGGATGTCAGTATTATGATTTAATGCGCTCAGGGTTTTTTCAGTAGAGGATCTATCCATAAATGCCAACCCTGCTTGCGTATTTTCAGTAATAATATCGACTTGAGTTTGCAGGTTGCTGATCAAATTTTTCTCAGATAATGTTATCTCGTAAAAAAATAAAATACCGCTGAACGCCAGTAGTGCAAGACTGCTACTGAACACGGTAATAAACACCAACTTAAATTTAATTGATTGATTGATCTGCATTACGGTTCTATGGACAGCTTAAGCAATTGAGAGCTGATTTTCAGTCCCGCGTCGGTTGCCGCGGCATTGTTAATATAAAAACGCAGCTTTTGATCTTGTTCAAACAGGTAAATAATCCCGCCTGATTCTGTAAATCTGTTGTCTGTACCAACCGACAAGATGGCGTATTGACTTATTTTTTGCAAGAAATCAACCGATACAGTTTGCGAAAAATAGATGAGATGACAATCATCTGGTTTTATTTGTTCATTGATATTGGTCACGTCGATACTGGCCTCGCCGACCGTTTTATCGCTATACATTTTGCGGAGTAAATTGGCAAAACCGGCATCCTGATAAACACAATAATGAAAAACCGGAGGCGTATCCGGCCATGTAGTGAACTTAATAAAATGGTATAAATAGGCTGCCTTTATTTGCAATTCCCGCTCTGATGGCTCCGCATAGCACGTATTCCACGTACACAATACGACTGCACCCAAAATAAAATGCCGCCATGCCACCGCCAACATAGGCTTAATCAGCGGCTGACAATTTTCGTGCGGATAATGAATAAGGCTGAACAATATAGCCATTCTCCTTGAATGCATGAGTGCTTAATTAATACGATAAACCTAAGGTCAAATACAATTTTCGTGTTTCTTGCGGCTGCTGAGGCAGTACAGAGCCAAAATTGTCGTTTTGTGGAATGGTGTAATATTTCCTGTCAAATAAATTATCGATGCCTAGGTCTGCCGACCATTTAGCGGCTTTCAATTGACCGCCATAATGGATGTTACTGTCAAATATTAAAGCGCCATTCGCACTTTGCCCCGAATACAGCAGATTGCTTTGATGCGTGCCCACCTTATCAAACCAGCGTCCGGTAAGGCGCAAGGTCAATTGATCGATGGTATAGGCGGCATTGCCCTTGATCATTTGTTCCGGCACATTGGTCAGTGTAACCAGACCATCGGTGATTTTTTCGGCATTTTGAGTGCCCAAGGTCAGGGTGTAATCCAGATTTAAATCCAAGCCATTGTCAAATTTCTGCCTAGCGATCGCCTGCATACCGTAGATTTTGGAACTGGCAATATTGCCATTGTAATTGGGCATTCCAGTGCCCGAATTATCAATGATACGGACGATATCTGTTGCCTCGGTATAGAAACCAACCAACTTCACGCTGCTATTTTTAGCCGGTGAAACATCCAGACCCAACTCGTAAGTGCTTAATTTTTCTGGATCCATTTGAGGACTAGGACGATGATAAACAAAATCCTGCTCATTTCCCCAGGTTTCATAAATCAAATACGGGGAGGGAGCCAGAAAGGAAGTACCCCAGGCACCAAACAAGCGCAAAGGCGCTATCGCCTGCCAGGAAAAACCCACGCGCGGGTTAAACTGAGGCTCATAGCGCGAATCGCTGTCCATACGTAACGAACCGCTCAAGGTTAAATCGTCAGTCCAGGCATAATCCAATTGACTAAACACCGCATAATTTTGATAGCTGGTCTCGACTTTATCCGGGAATGGGGTGTTGACTACATATTTGGGCGTAGCATCCATGAAACTCAATTCGATACCATTCAACCAACTTATTTTATCGCGCTGATAACTGACATTTTGAGTAAAACGCATCGCTTCGCTTAGCCACGCCGCATTAGCTACCCGCCCAAAACCGCGATAATTCGATTGTGGCAGCAACTCGTTGCTTTCATAGCTGAGACTGGATTTAGCCTGCCAAAATTGATTGATGTCCCAGGCATAAGTGGCGTTAACAGTCTGGTTTAAAGTTTCCCAAAACGCCGCGCCGGAATAATCATAAAATGACGGCGCTCTCGGGTTATAGCTGATGCTACTGTTGTTTTTATTAAACAGCCGGTAATAACTCAAAGCCAAACCTTTATAATTAAGCTTGAAATGCACATTATGGTTTTGCTCTTTTAAATCAACCGGCCCAATCCCAGCATATTCAGACGGATAATTGTCGGCCAAGTCTTCGGTGCCGGAACGGTGAAAGCTGCCGCTAAGCGAGACAGTCAAGTCCTCGGTCAGCTTGGAACCCGCCGCAACCTGGACTTCCCCTGTGTCGAAATTGCCGGCTGTTGCTTTAACATGAACGCCATCAATTGCACCGCCCCCTTGCGTTACTATATTAATAGTCGCCAGCATCGCATCAGCTCCGTAAATAGAGGATGATGAACCAAAACTGATTTCAACCTGCTTGACACCAAGCAACGGGATACTGTTAAGGAAGGTAACCGGTTCGCCCGTGGGCGGTTTGATCTTGATGCCGTCAACCAACACAGTCAGTTTGTTATTGGCAAAAACCCCGCGGACATAAACTTCGGTAATCGCTTTTTCGGTGCTGGACAAATTTGCGGTATGAATACCGGGGGTGTTTTTTAAAATATCGGTCAAATGCCGATAACCCTTACGGCTAATCTCATCTTGTGTGATAACAAACGCAGTAACAGGTGATTTTTTTAGCGGTATTTCCATTTTAGTAATGGAGCTAACACTGATCTCCATCAACTCTTCCAGGGGAATGGACGTAAATTCCATTGCAGCTTGGGCAATATCTGTAAAAGCCAGTAGCGCCCAGGCACAATTGACATATTTTACTAATTTCATAACCGGTTAACTCTTTTCTCAGAAAATCAGATGTCTATTCAAAGGCATAGCTGTCTATACAAGTACCCGAGCCTTCTCCGTTAACGGAGAAGGCTGGGATAATGCGGACAAAGTGAATATAAGTAATTGTTTTTATTATTATGTCACCAGATCTTGTATATTTAACCGCGGCAGTGAAACCGAGTTTCATGAGAATAGAATTTCTACTAAAAATGATGCAGTAGACCGATAACCCTTTGGTTCTTGAGCCGCCGTTGGAGAGCGCAGATCGCCACATCAACTTTAATTAACTCGAACAGTTGCCGGGAACATTACGATTCCGCATCTACAAGGCAGAGAAACCCAGGTATTTGATTATGAAAAATAAAACTTATCACTTCAACATAGGCGTTGATATAGCAACACAAAAATTCGATGTTTCTTTTAGCGATCAAAGAGTTGCTTTTTTTGAAAACAACGTGGTTAAGGTTCAAACTGTTGTGACAAGAAATAAAAAAAGTCCCAAACCCGCGTAGTCATGAAGGCAGCAGACAGCTATGAAAAATCTTTAGCGCACTTTCTTCAAGGCCAAGGGGTTGCCGTAATCGCCAACACAGACTACGTATCCCTGTTATTTCTTTTTGAAATAAAAAACCTGCTTGTCGGCTTCTTTTATCAACTGAACGATTTGATGCCCGGTCTGATCGGAATAAACGCCAAAATCCAAATGGGCGGCAGGATCGGTTGCGATTACCTTAACAACATCGCCGCTGGACATCGCCATTAGGGCTTTTTTCAGACGCAATAAGGGTAAGGGGCAATGTAAGCCGCTAGCATCAACTTCCAGATTAAATTCGATCATCGCTGTATTTTAAATTTTCTCAACTAAGTTTGGTGCGCTTATAATACCATTCTCTTTTAAATCCAAGAATCATCATAATTAAATGGATTATTTCCCTGTATTTTTAAAGCTTACAGACCAGGCTTGTCTGGTTATCGGTGCGGGCGAAATCGCCGCACGGAAAATTGAATTGTTGGCGCGAGCCGGTGCAAAAATCACGGTAATCGCCCGCGAGATTAGTCCCACAGTTTTGAACCTGCAGACGATACATCATTTAACGCTACTGCAAAAATCGTTCGTCCCTGCTGACCTGGGCAAATTCAAGCTAGTGGTATCGGCGACTGATAATCCAGAAACCAATCAGTTGGTTGCCAAAACGGCTGACGAACAAAACATCCCGGTTAATGTGGTGGATAACCCTGAGCTTTGCAGCTTTATTTTTCCAGCTATTATCGACCGTTCACCGATTATTGCCGCGGTATCCTCGGGTGGCGCTGCACCGGTATTAGCTCGATTACTGAGGGCTAAAATAGAAAGCGTGATTCCGCCAAGCTACGGACGCCTCGCTGATCTGGCTAATCAGTTCAGGGATAAGGTCAAGCAACACATTAAACAACCTGCACAACGCCGGATTTTCTGGGAAAACATATTCCAAGGTCCTGTCGCGGAATTGGTCTTTTCCGGCAAAGAACAGGACGCTGAACGGCAACTCGAGCAAACCCTGCTCAATCAAGAACAAGACGCTAACCTGGGCGAAGTTTATCTGGTTGGTGCAGGCCCCGGCGCACCGGATTTGTTAACTTTTCGGGCACTGAGGTTAATGCAACAGGCCGATGTGGTCGTTTACGACCGGCTGGTTTCACCTGAGATTCTCGATTTGGCACGCCGGGATGCAGAAAAAATTTATGTCGGCAAACAGCGGCAAAATCATGCGCTACCACAAGAATCCATCAATACCTTGCTGGCTGATTTGGCTAAAGCAGGAAAGCGGGTGGTACGCTTAAAAGGCGGTGACCCGTTCATATTCGGCCGGGGCGGTGAAGAAATTGAAACATTAATGCAACAAGGCATTAATTTTCAGGTAGTTCCGGGCATTACTGCGGCTTCAGGTTGTGCAACCTACGCCGGCATCCCGTTGACCCATCGGGATCATGCACAATCCTGCACCTTCGTCACCGGACACCTAAAAGATAATTCCGTCAATTTAAACTGGACCCAACTTGCCGCACCTAATCAAACTATCGTTATCTATATGGGACTGGTCGGCCTGGAAAAAATCTGCCAGTCTTTAATTGCGCACGGCAGCTCTAAAGATTTACCTATCGCTATTGTGCAACAAGGCACCACCTCCAACCAGCGGGTGATTACCGGCACGCTGGCAACATTACCGGGCAAAGTCGCCGACCAAGACATCAAGCCGCCTACCCTGATTATTATCGGCACAGTAGTAACACTGCATCATAAGCTGAGCTGGTTTCAAACCAGTAGGCCAATGGAATAGACGCCTACGCTAATTTGACCGCTAGGTTAAGCCTATCAGGCTGGCACATTAATGTAGATCAAGAGGAGGAGTTCAGCCCATTGATCTCCGTATTCAGTTATCATTCATACCCGTTAATTAATAATATTATTTAACAAAAATAAATAAAAAATTGAATTTTCCCGGCAAATTCCCTATGCTTTCCGGGTTTAACTTTTTAATCGAACTGTTTTTCTTCCAGAAGAAACCGCAGTTCTTTTTCTACCACCAAGAGAGGTCAATATGAAAAAAACATTAGCTACATTAGCCGGTATTGCTTTAATCACGTTAAGTGGACAAGTATTTGCCGACGAAGCCACTGATATCGGTAAGAAAATTTATGATCGCGCTTTCGGTCGCGGTTGCGGTACTTGCCACGATATTGCTTCAAACCCACAGTTATCGGCTTTAATTAAAGCCGGCTCACTGGACAGAGCACAATTTGAAACCGTTCTTAAAGAAGGCAAAGGCGGCATGCCAAAAGCTATCGCTGAGATCATGAAAAATCCAGCCGTTGTTAAAGCCGGATACGGCGAAGATCAAGCTGTTGATGCTTTGTACAAATATCTGGGCGGCAATTAATCCCGGATCGACAAGCACAAAAAAAGCCGCCCCAATTATATATTGGGGCGGCTTTTTTGTGTGCCCAAAAAACCGATAACCGAAAATTAATCCTTACCCAAATAACTTGTTTTTGTTTCTTTGTAAGGCAAGCGATTATGATTTTTAATCCAGATACCCGCAACTGCCGCCAGCATCAATCCGCAAGAAGCAATAGTCAAATAGATCAGCTGTTTTAATTGGGACATTTCCTGTATTAGCTGCTCATTAGAAATGACAACCTTTCCTTTCTTGGCAGGTTCTGTATAAGAACGCAGAGCTTTAAGGTCACTTTTCAAATCTTCTATGGTGCTTATAGAACTGGACACAGAACCTATCCGAATACTCTGTTCCAACGCGTTTAATTTACTTTCAATTGAACCGCTGACCAATCCGACCAACTGACCTTTCAGGGCGTTAACTTCTGCTGACAATACGGGATTCATCTCGGCCGCATAGGTCTCGGTAGCCGTAGCATTTTTATAACGATTTATAAAGCTATCGGTTGGGACCAATAAAAAGCCCGCTATCAAAACAACAATCATCAAGGAACAGACTATAGTCAGCAACAGCCGGTTAACTTTCATTAATGCATGATGCGAAGGTATACGTTGCAGAATCCTAGAGGCATTGCCGTGCAAGGTCTCTACGTCTGAATTTATCTTATCTATATCGCTCATTAACTACTTCCCCTCGCACCAGGAACCTATGGTAACCAACCTGATCGAACAATTATTATTCACAACAAAGTATATAGCTTGTCTCACTACCTGACTCGGGATTATACAAGTTTACTGCCCAAATCCTGCATTTTATTTAAACGCTGTGGATGCGAATTTATTCGCGCGGTAGATTAAAAAGCGCGAATAAATTCGCGCCCACACTATATAGTAATGACCCTACCTACAACATTAACTTAAGCGCTTCGCAGCGGCTATTCTCATTCTCAGCGCATTCAATTTAATAAAGCCCTCAGCATCCTTTTGATTATAGGCGCCGCCATCGTCTTCAAAGGTTGCAATACTTTCGTCAAACAGACTATCGGTATCGGAAGCACGACCGACTACAACAACATTACCCTTATAAAGCTTAAGCCTGACCTTGCCGTTAACGTTCGCCTGAGACGCATTGATCATCGTTTGCATCATTTCTCGCTCAGGACTCCACCAATAACCGTTATAGATTAAAGAAGCATAGCGCGGCATCAGTTCATCCTTTAAATGCGCCACTTCCCTATCCAATGTTAATGATTCAATCGCACGATGCGCCTTGAGCATTATGGTACCGGCCGGGGTTTCATAACAGCCGCGCGATTTCATGCCGACATAGCGATTTTCCACAATGTCCAAGCGGCCGATACCATTAGTGCCGCCAACTTTGTTTAATTGTTCCAGAACGGTCGCAGGCGTGCAAGCCACGTCATCAATGGCGACAATATCGCCTTGACGGTAAGTCAGCTCAATGTAAGTCGCTTGATCGGGAGCGGCTTCGGGTGAAGTCGTCCAGCGCCACATGTCCTCTTCAGGCTCCGCCCAAGGATCTTCCAGAACCCGGCCTTCATAAGAAATATGCAGTAAATTGGCATCCATAGAATAAGGCGAGGTTTTACCTTTTTTCATTTCTACCGGAATATTATGTTTTTCCGCATAAGCCAGCAATGTTTGACGGGAGGTTAAATCCCATTCCCGCCAAGGGGCAATAACATGGATGTCGGGGCGCAATGCGTAAGCGCCTAGCTCAAAACGCACTTGGTCGTTACCCTTACCGGTTGCGCCGTGTGAAATAGCATTGGCACCGGTTTCATTGGCAATTTCAATCAGCCGTTTGGCGATCAAAGGACGCGCAATCGAGGTGCCCAGCAAATATTCACCTTCGTAAACCGTATTGGCACGGAACATCGGAAAAACATAATCACGCGCAAAATCTTCACGCAAATCTTCGATGTAAATATCTTTAATACCCATCGCTTGGGCTTTGGCTCGCGCTGGTTCTACTTCTTCGCCCTGACCCAAATCGGCGGTAAAGGTAACAACCTCACAAGCATACACATCCTGTAACCACTTAAGAATAACGGAAGTATCCAAACCTCCAGAATAAGCCAAGACAACTTTATTGATTTCTGACATAACGCCTATACCCTGAGTTAAAAATGCTGCAAATTATACCGGAAAATAGATGTTTTCGACAGTAACGTATCGTGCTGAAAGTAATGTCCGCGAACAGATACCGAGACTTATGATGACCACCAAGTTAAGCAAACGGTCTGCTTATCAATGATAATTTACCCTAATTTAAGGCAAATATTTACCTAAAAAATCCAGACTCATATTGGGTTTCAAAGACGATTATTCAAATTTCATTATCATCTGCTTCCGTGGAATAACGGCACCCGATGCTAACTGGGATAATTAATGTCCTCCAGCGCCGATAACTCGGCCAGGGTATTAATGTTGCTGAATATTTCCGGCTCCCGACTAAAATCGACCTTCACAAAGTTCTGCTGCGCCAGCCAAGCCGCCACTTTACGTTGGTCGCCAGCCAAATAATCTTGCAGACTGCCTTGTAATGCAGTTTTTACCGCAAAAAAAACCGGGTGTATCCTTGCCCCATCAAAGGCGACCGCAACATCGGCATTATTCTCGGCGCGGGTTGATAACAACTTTTGCAGATGTTCCGTTTTAATTAACGGCGAGTCGCAAGGCAAGACCACCAGAATATCGGCATCAGCATGAATCATAGCCGTTAATACGCCAGCCAAAGGACCGTCAAAACTGTCGGTTTGATCGCTAATAACCGGACATCCAAATTGCCGGTATTGATCGATATTCCGATTGGCATTGATGAACACATAATTGACAACGGGAGCTAACGCGGCTAGCGCATAACTCACCATAGGACGACCTTTAAACTTCATCAGACCTTTATCCTGATTATTCATGCGCCGGGCACGACCACCGGCAAGAATCACGCCGGCTACTTTTGTTTGATTGCTCATAATGGTAAGCTTTGAATAGGTTGGGTTGTGGGTAGACTGTTCGCGCAAGCTTGTTACTTAATGCAAGCAGCGCATAAGTTAACCCCTATAGGCATAGCTATCTACACAAGTTATTTGCCCGTTGCGCGATAAAGGGTGGGAGCGGCTTTAGCCGCGATTATCGCTTTTGATTACTGACTTATTTTTCACTTTCTGACTTATGGGAATAAAAAATCATCCATGAAAATTAAACACACACCTTTCATATTAAGCCTTACGTTAGTCACCGTTATTTCAGGTTGTGCCACCGCGCCGGAAAAACCGACAGAATCTGCTGAACCTGTGCCATTTGTCAGCGACTACCCTACCCGAGACCGCGTTGAATATGTTTTAAATTGCGTTGCACAACACGGCGGCCTGACCTATATCAGCCAATATGCCTGCGGTTGTAAAATCGACAAAATCGCTGAAAAACTGAGTTTTGCTGAATACGAAGCCGCGAAAACCTTCTCTTATTTAAGCAAAGGTCAGACCGGCGATGCCGCTGCGGCTATGCGCGATCCGACTCAATCCAAAGACTTAAGAAAACGGCTTAAAGACGCAGAACAATATGCCGAAAAAAATTGTTTTGTGAAATAAAAAAGCAATTATCAAAGAGTGGCTTCGGTCACTCTTACTGATTTTTAGCAAAAAAATACCATTGAATATAGGCCAATAAACAAACAGTCTATTACCCAAAAACAGACAAATGATTTTAAAGCACCCTATTTAAAAATATTCATTATAAATAAACACATAACCGATAGCGCTAAACACCTACATTTTTTGTCCATTTCATAGCATTTTTACAGCCAAAATATCTTGTGCTATGCTAGCAGACACATTTAAATACGCAACAGTCAGGAATAACTGTTGTTTTAATCCGGACGGATTCACCCTATTTTGAGATGATCATGACAGAATCAGGCACCACGCAACCCACCGTGCAAGAAATAATCGCCACATTTAAAGACAAGCCCGGCGCACTTTTACCTATTCTGCATGGCATACAAGATACACTGGGTTATATCCCGGCCGACTGCGTACCGGATATCGCCGCAGGGCTAAGCCTTTCTCGCGCCGAAGTACACGGCGTGATCAGCTTTTACCACTATTTCAGAGACACGCCGCCGGGCAAACAAACTATTCATCTGTGCCGGGCAGAATCCTGTCAAGCGATGGGCGCAAAACAACTTGAAGAGCATGTTAAAAGCAAACTAGGCATTGGTTTTCATGAAACTACCCCAGACGGCAAATTCTCTCTGGAACCCGTGTACTGTTTAGGCAATTGCGCCTGTTCACCGGCCATGCAAATCGGCAAGGAAATTTACGGGCGCGTGACAGCGGACAGCTTTGATGCAACCATCACTACTACAGAGGCATCAGCATGAGTATCACTATTTATGTGCCATGCGATTCCAGCGCCGTTTCATTGGGTGCTGATCGCGTTGCCACCGCTATTGCTAAAGAAGCGGCAACGCGCGGTCTCGACATTAAACTGGTTCGTAACGGTTCAAGAGGCATGTTCTGGCTGGAACCGCTGGTTGAAGTGGCAACCGCTAAAGGACGCGTGGCCTACGGCCCTGTTCAGCCCGGCGACGTGTCCGGCTTGTTCGATGCCGACTTTACCCAAGGCGGCGCGCACGCCCTAGGTTTAGGCCTGACTGAAGAGCTGGATTACTTCAAGAAACAGCAACGCCTGACCTTTGCCCGTATCGGCAAAACAGATCCTCTCAGCTTGACCGATTATGTTGAAAATGACGGCTATCGCGGCTTGAAAAATGCGCTAGCCATGAGCCAGGAACAAATTGTCCAGGCGGTAACCGATTCGGGTTTACGCGGTCGCGGCGGCGCAGCGTTTCCAACCGGCATAAAATGGAAGACGGTACTCAACACCGCATCAGCGCAAAAATATATTATCTGCAATGCCGATGAAGGCGATTCCGGCACCTTTTCCGACCGTATGGTCATGGAAGACGACCCGTTCGTGTTAATCGAAGGCATGACCATTGCCGGGTTAGCCGTCGATGCCACCCAAGGATATATCTACCTGCGCATAGAATACCCTCACGCTTGCGAAGTGCTCAATGCCGCCATTGCCACCGCTTACAAAGAAGGCTATCTGGGCGACAATATTCAAGGCAGCGACAAAAGGTTTGACCTGGAAGTCAGACTGGGCGCAGGCGCTTATGTCTGCGGCGAAGAAACGTCATTAATGGAAAGCCTTGAGGGCAAACGCGGCCTGGTACGGTTTAAACCGCCTTTGCCAGCCATCAGCGGTTTGTTTGGACAACCCACTGTCGTTAACAACGTTATTTCCCTGGCTTCGGTGCCGATTATTCTGGATAAAGGCGGCGACTATTACCGTGATTTTGGCATAGGACGCTCGCGCGGCACTTTACCGGTGCAACTGGCAGGTAACATCAAGCGCCCCGGTTTAGTCGAACTCAGCTTCGGCTTAACCCTGCGCGAATTACTGTACGATTTCGGCGGCGGCTCAGCTTCCGGCAGGCCGATTAAGGCAGTTCAGGTCGGCGGCCCGCTCGGCGCTTATCTGCCCGAAGCGCAATTTGACACTGTATTGGATTACGAAGCCTTTGCCGCCATCTGGGCGGTAGTGGGGCACGGCGGTATAGTCGTTTTTGATGACACCGTCAATATGGCCGAAATGGCACGCTATAGCATGGAATTTTGCAAAATCGAATCCTGCGGCAAATGTACGCCTTGCCGCATCGGTTCCACACGTGGCGTAGAAGTCATGGACGACATTATTAACGGTCGCAACCTCGATAAAAACATCCCCTTGTTACGTGATCTTTGCGACACCTTACTCAACGGCTCCCTCTGTGCATTAGGCGGTATGACGCCCTACCCTGTACTGAGCGCTTTAAATCATTTCCCGGAAGATTTCGGGATAAATGCAAAAGCTACCGCCGCCTGATAATGATTTAGAGGAGATTACAATGTCGATTAATAAAGAAAAAGATTTTGGCACACCAGCCAGCACCAGCGAAAAGATGGTCACGTTGGAAATTGATGGTTTTCAAGTCACCGCGCCAGCAGGCACCTCAGTCATGCGTGCAGCGGCAAGCATAGGCATTGAAATCCCTAAGCTATGTGCAACGGACAGCATTGAACCCTTTGGTTCCTGCCGGCTTTGCGTGGTGCAAATAGAAGGCGGACGAGGTATGCCCGCTTCATGTACGACGCCGGTCGCGGAAGGTTTAAAAATCACCACCCAGAATAAAAAACTGGCCGATGTGCGTCGCGGCATCATGGAACTGTATATTTCCGATCACCCGCTGGACTGCTTGACCTGTTCGGCCAATGGCGACTGCGAACTGCAAGACATGGCTGGCGCGGTAGGTTTGCGCGAAGTACGTTACAACCCGATTGAAACCCATCTAAACGCGGTTAAAGACGAAAGCAACCCCTATTTCAGCTTCGATCCCAGCAAATGCATCGTTTGCTCGCGTTGCGTACGGGCCTGTGAAGAAACCCAAGGCACCTTTGCGTTAACCATTGACGGCCGAGGTTTTGATTCCAAAGTATCGCCCAGCCAAAATCAGGATTTCATGGATTCCGAATGCGTATCCTGCGGCGCTTGCGTACAAGCCTGTCCAACCGCAACCTTGATGGAAAAATCGGTCATCGATAACGGTCTGCCGGAACATGCAATCGTAACAACCTGCGCTTATTGCGGCGTCGGCTGTTCATTCCGGGCGGAAATGAAAGGCGAACAAGTCATCCGCATGGTCCCCAACAAAGATGGCAAGGCCAATCACGGCCATTCCTGCGTAAAAGGACGTTTTGCGTTCGGTTATGCCACGCATAAAGATCGCATCACCAAGCCGATGATCCGCGCCAGCATTAAAGATGCATGGCAAGAAGTCAGCTGGGAAGAGGCTATCAGCCATGCCGCGTCGGAATTAAAACGCATCCAGGCAAAGTACGGCAAGGACTCCATCGGCGGCATCACTTCTTCTCGTTGCACCAACGAAGAAGTCTACATCATGCAAAAACTGATACGCGCCGGTTTCGGTAATAATAATGTCGACACCTGCGCTCGGGTTTGCCATTCGCCTACCGGTTACGGCTTGAAACAAACCTTTGGCGAATCATCCGGCACCCAGGATTTCGACTCGGTCATGAAAGCCGATGTAATTTTGATTATCGGCGCCAATCCAACCGACGGCCATCCGGTATTCGGCTCGCAAATGAAAAAACGCCTGCGTCAGGGCGCTAAACTGATCGTAGTTGATCCGCGTGAAATTGATCTGATTACAGCTCCGCATGTTAAAACCAGTCATCATCTAAAATTGCGTCCCAGCACCAATGTCGCCTTAATCAATGCGTTCGGGCATGTTGTTGTTACCGAAAAATTAATAGATGAAGCCTTTGTCAATGAACGTTGCGATGTCGCCTCTTTTACCAAATGGAAAACCTTTGTTGCGCAGGAACATAATTCGCCGGAAGCTTCCGAGTCCATTACCGGCGTCCCCGCCGATGAATTGAGAGCGGCCGCTCGACTTTATGCTACCGCAGGTAATGGCGCGATTTATTACGGTTTAGGCGTAACCGAACACAGCCAAGGCTCCACGATGGTCATCGGCATTGCCAATCTGGCCATGGCGACCGGCAACCTGGGTCATGACGGTGCCGGCGTGAATCCGTTACGCGGACAAAATAACGTACAAGGCTCTTGCGACATGGGTTCATTTCCGCATGAATTTCCCGGTTATCGCCATGTATCCGATCCTGAAACCCACCAACTGTTTGAAAAAGCCTGGAATGCCGAATTGAATGCAGAACCCGGCTTGCGTATCCCCAACATGTTTGATGCGGCGCTAGACAAAAGTTTTATGGGACTGTACTGCGAGGGTGAGGATATTGCCCAATCCGACCCGGACATTAAACACGTTCATGCCGCCTTACGCGCCATGGAATGCGTCATTGTTCAGGATATATTCCTCAATGAAACCGCCAAATTTGCCCACGTTTTCTTCCCAGGCTCGTCTTTCCTGGAAAAGAACGGCACCTTTACCAACGCCGAACGCCGTATCTCGCCGGTGCGTAAAGTCATGTCGCCATTAGCCGGCTATCAGGATTGGGAAGTTACGCAAATGCTATCGAATGCGATGGGCTACCCAATGAATTACAGTCATCCATCAGAAATCATGGATGAGATAGCACAGCTTACGCCTAGTTTTGCCGGTGTCAGTTATGAAAAAATTGACCGTCTCGGCAGCATACAATGGCCTTGTAATGATGAAGCGCCGGAAGGCACACCGATTATGCATACCGAGCATTTCCTGCGCGATAACGGCAAGGGCTTGTTCATGCTGACCGAATTCGTGCAAACGGCAGAACGCGTAACCGGCAAATATCCTTTAATTCTGACCACCGGACGTATTTTGTCGCAATACAATGTCGGCGCGCAAACACGCCGCACCGAAAATGTCGCCTGGCATTCGGAAGATCGCCTGGAAATTCATCCGCATGATGCCGAAGATCGTGGCGTCAACACCGGCGACTGGGTAGGCATTAAAAGTCGTGCCGGCGAGACCGTATTGCGCGCCTTGGTCAGCGATCGCGTACAGCCTGGCGTTGTCTACACCACCTTCCATTTTCCTGAGTCCGGTGCCAACGTGATCACCACCGACAACTCCGATTGGGCGACCAACTGCCCGGAATACAAAGTGACGGCCGTGCAAATTACTAAAGTCAGTCAGACTTCGGAATGGCAACAGGAATACAGCGCATTTTCAGAAAAACAACTTGATCTTCTGGAGCAGGGAATAAGCCATGACTAACGGCAGTGCCGCTACGCTGCCGTTATCATTAGAATTAGGCTGGCCCAGTTATCAACAAATCACCGTTGATCGCTGGCGAGGGGGACAGCATGAACAGTTGCAAGACACTATTGCCGAAGAAGTGCCTATTTCCCTGATTTACAATGGGGTTCCGCATGTCGTGATGCTGGCAACCCCAACCAATCTTGAAGAATTTGCACTGGGTTTCAGTATTACCGAAGGCATTATTAAAAACCCGCAAGAACTATTATCGGCGCGGATTTATAACCGCTCAAACGGCATCGAAGTACAGTTAAAAGTTCCTGAGCATCGCTTTCAAGGCCTCGCAGATAAAGGTCGTAATTTAACCGGTCGTACCGGTTGCGGTCTATGCGGCGCAAGTACGTTAAAACAAGCCATCCGCCAACCCAATCCGGTTAGCGGGAGCTTGACGCTGTCTGCTGCCGAACTGCGTTCTGCGTTAACAGACATCAAACAGCACCAGAAACTAAACCAGCTAACCGGAGCAGTTCATGCGGCTGCCTGGGCCGTTCCCGGACAGGGGATTTTAGATATCAGGGAAGATGTAGGACGGCATAATGCACTGGACAAATTGATTGGTTTTTTATTGCGCACCGGCAAAGATTTATCTGCCGGCTTTATCATCGTTACCAGCCGCGCCAGTTACGAAATGGTACAAAAAACCGCGTGGGTCGGCATTACGCTGCTTGCGGCCATTTCCGCACCGACCGGCTTAGCCATACGCTTGGCTGATGAGGCAGGCCTCACCTTAATCGGTTTTGCCCGTGATGATCAGCATGTGGTTTATACCCATCCGCAACGCTTAACCCATAACCATTAACTGTGTAATTAACGATGAAAATAGAACCACTTATCAAAATGGCCAACGATATAGGCAATTTCTTTAACTCGGAAACCGATAAAGAAATCGCAGCGGAAGGCATAAGAAAACATATATTAAGATCATGGGATCCCAGAATGCGGCGTGAGATTATTGCTTATTGTCAGCAAGATGGGGCTGCATTAAGTGACCTGGTTAGAACAGCGGTGTCCAGACTTGAACAGGCTTAATGTTTATCTGTGTTTTTGCTGGAAATGTAAAATAAAGGGGTTGTTAGTGGGGCAATTGCGCTATGTTTTTAGTTAATCGAAAATCCTGTTTTGATACACAATGTGAGGGCAGCTAAAATCGTCCCCACATCAATCAACCTAATTGTTTTGGATTAAATATTACTAAACGACCCGAAGGATTAATTCATGAAAACGACAGATGATTACAGACAAAAGCTGCTGACTGAACTTATTGAACGAAGTGCCAAGATTGATGCGTTGGTAGTGAAATGCAGGGTAGCAGCAACAGATGTAAAGCTGTGCCATGATCAAGAACTCGAAGAGTTGCGGGCCAAACAGCAAGAAACCACTAAAAAATTACAAGAACTTGAGGAGCCCAGTAGCAATGCTTGGGAGAACATCGGAGACGGTGGCTAAAACTTTGTGGAGTTTTATGTAGCTCGATATTTTGGCGGATTCAACTCCGAAGTGCAATCCTAGTATTCATGCGGCTTCTTGCTCAGGT
>JAQSDX010000021.1 GCA_029946125.1 Candidatus Methylobacter titanis | reverse complement strand
CCGAAAATGAAATTACCAATTTAGTCGATCTATTCACAAAATTACCTCTATTACATAAAACTGTTAATTTATGAGACACTCAACGTATCTTTTTATATATAATTGATTTATATAGAAAATAATAATAACCATGAAGCGATTTTCTTTTCTCCGGGCAAAATAAATTTCTATATAACTCAGGCAAAGTTTACAAATGGTCTATTAACGTTTACTTAAATTTACGTCTATTTACGTGTTTTTACGTAGATCATCGTGCGGTTATTCCAATAGCTCTTTTTACCTGTAAGCGAAGAGCCAAATTTCGCTAAAATTCATCACAACCTAGGTGTTTACACTACTTTACCTACTCATTTTTTCTATTTACAATATATTTACAATAAAAAATAAATTGTTTGTTTCCTGACACGAACCTAAAGCCAATACCTAACCGTAATGAGATGATTTAAGGAATACGCATGTGTGGAATTAACGGTATCGCAGCTCTGTCGATGCAAATCAAAATTAGCGAGCAGGATGTGCGCAGCATGCTACCTTCCCTGCACCACCGGGGGCCGGATGATAGCGGCGTTTACCTTGATCCCTGCCAACGCATTGGCTTAGGCCACACTCGGCTTAGCATCATTGATCTTGCCGGAGGCGCTCAGCCCATGCACAACGAAGATAAAACCGTATGGGTCACGTTCAACGGCGAGATATTCAATTACCTGGAATTACGTAAGACATTACTCAAAGCAGGACACCGCTTTCATAGTCAAAGCGATACCGAGGTTATCGTCCATGCCTACGAGCAATATGGCGACGACTTTGTGCAACACTTGAATGGCCAATTTGCCGTCGCTCTTTGGGATGAAGGCCGCAGACGTTTGCTGTTGGTGCGTGATCGGGTCGGCATTTTGCCGCTATTTTATACGCGCCAAGGCGAGCGTCTGTTATTCGCTTCGGAAATCAAGGCCTTATTGCCGCAGTTATCGGAAGCGCCGCGTATCTCTGCCGTAGCTCTGGATCAGATTTTCACTTTCTGGGCAACGCGCAGTCCCAATACCCTGTTTGAAGATATTTTCGAGGTGCAACCTGGGCACATGCTGGTACTGGAAGACGGCCGTTTGCGCGAGTCAATCTACTGGGACTGGCGCTTTCCCGAGCAGGGTGAGTATCATCAAGGTTCGGACACCGAACTGGCTGAGCAACTGTATGATCTACTGGCCGATGCAACCAACATCCGCCTGCGCGCGGATGTACCCGTTGGAGCCTATCTTTCCGGTGGACTCGATTCCTCGGCGTTGGTAGCATTGATTCGTCGCCACTCGGATGCGCCGCTCAAGACCTTCTCCATTGGCTTCGAAGAACCGTCCCTTGATGAATCATCTTTTCAGCAGCAAATGATCGAACATCTTGGCGTCGAAAACAGCCGGATAACCTGCAGTAATCGCGACATTGCCGAAGATTTCCCCGCCACTATTTTTCACACCGAGACAGCCATTCTGCGCACGGCTCCCACGCCTATGCGGCATCTGTCAGCGCTAGTGCGCGCCTCAGGTTACAAGGTAGTCCTCACCGGCGAAGGTGCCGATGAAGCGCTGGGCGGTTATGACCTGTTCAAAGAAGCCAAGATTCGCCAGTTCTGGGGTCGTCAGCCTCAGTCCGAATGGCGCCCTCTGCTGCTCAAGACGCTATATCCTTATCTGGAAACATCCGGCAGCCAAGCTAAAGCCTATTTACGCAAGTATTACAGCATCGGCCTGGATAATCCTGATCAACCGGGATTCAGCCATCTTACCCGGTGGTTCACCACCGCCCAATGCAAGGTATTTTTTTCGCAGGAACTGGGCGCCAAGTTGCGCGAAGATGCTGTCGATCGACTGACCGGGCAGTTACCTCCTGCTTTCGACAACTGGCACTGGTTCAACCGCGCACAATATCTGGAAGCCAAAACGCTGATGGGCGACTATTTGTTATGCTCCCAGGGAGACCGCATGCTGATGTCTAATTCAGTGGAAGGGCGCTTCCCCTTTTTGGATCATCGTGTGATTGAGTTCGCTAATCGCCTGAATCCGCGTCTGAAAATGCGCGCGCTCAACGAGAAGTATTTATTTAAGCAAGCGATGAAAAACCAGTTGCCTCGACAGATTCTTGAGCGTCACAAACAACCGTATCGCGCCCCGGACATACCGGCCTTTTTCTCTGCACATCCGCCTGCCTATGTCGATGATCTGTTAAGCGAAGAAAAACTCAATCGCTATGGTTATTTTGACGCTAAAAAAGTCGGCTTTCTGCTTAAGAAGGCGAGGCGCGGTAGTTCGATTGCTTACAAAGATAATATGGCGCTGATCGGCGTTCTTTCCACGCAGTTGTGCCATTATTTTTTCATTGAACAATTTTCTCGGACTATCCGGGAAACGGGTACCCCTCATTGCTCTTTAACCTAACCCTGGACCTAAACATGAAAAAAATTATTCGACAATACATTTTGGAAAACCTCCTTTTCACTGAAGATGAACAAGCTTTACAGGATGGCGATTCCTTTCTTGACAGCGGCATCATAGATTCCACCGGCGTTATGGAAGTCATACTTTTCATCGAAGAAAGCTTTGACATCAAAGTAAACGATGACGAAATGCTTCCGGCCAATCTGGATTCTGTGAATAATTTGGCCGTTTTTATTCATAGTAAACAAGCTGTCGCCGCCTAAAGAAGGGTGCTCGCTATGCCCAGACTCTTGCAAGATACCTTATTAGCGACTGTCGCGCGCTATCCCAATCAAACCGCATTGATTGCAGGCGATGTGCGCATGAGCTACTGCGAGGTGACGCATTACGCCTGCCGCCTTGCGCATGCTTTGCGCGCGCACGGCGTAGGCCGCGGCGACCGCGTGGCGATTTTCATGAATAACTCTTGGCAATGCGCGGCGTCGATCTATGGCGTATTGTTGGCTGGCGGCGTATTCGTTGCCGTTAATGCCCAAACCAAAGCCGATAAGCTGGCATTCATCCTTCGCGATTCCGGCACTCGCGTGTTGCTCAGTGAGCAACATCTTGAACGCGTGTTCGGTTCAGTGGCGGAACAGATGCCGACGCTACGGATATGGTACTCATCCGAATCCAAAATATTACCCCTGGGTGTTAAAAACCTAGATGATGCAGTGGCGGATATGCCAAGTACACCACCTCCACAGCAGTCTATCACCTTGGATTTGGCCGCACTGATCTACACGTCCGGTACCACCGGCGAGCCCAAAGGGGTGATGCACTCCCACCAGTCGCTGTTATTTGTGCTGAACAGCATCAATGAATATCTGGGCTTTACCCAGGATGACCGCCTATTTTCTGCTTTACCGCTCAATTTCGGCTATGGCCTCTTCCAATGGTTTTCGACAGTTTGCGCAGGAGCAACCTTGGTATTGGAGCGTTCGTTCGCCTATCCGGGGCAAGTGTTCAAGCACATGCAGGACGAGGCAATAACCTGTTTTGCCAGCGTACCTACGGTGTTCGCCATGATGCTTGCACATGATGCCCAACAACCACTCCACTTCCCCAGCGTTCGACTGCTTACCAACGCTGCCGCAGCGCTCCCTGCGGAATTCATCCCCGGCATCCGGCGACTGTTCCCACAGGCTAGCTTATACAAGATGTACGGACAGACCGAGTGCATCCGCTGTGCCTATCTGAATCCCGCCTTGGCCGAGATCAAACTGGAGTCGGTGGGATGCGCCATACCCGGCACCGAACTGCTGCTGTTAGATGAAGCTGGGCGGGTAGTGCTTCAGGGCGAGGTCGGCAACCTGCATGTGCGAGGACCGCATCTGATGCGGGGTTACTGGAATCAGCCGGAAAAAACGGCCGAAGTCTTGGTTCCTGGTTTACTGCCGGGCGAGTTCATGTTAAAAAGCGGCGATTTATTCCGCCAAGATCCAGATGGCGATTTCTATTTCGTGGCACGTAGCGACGAAATCATCAAAAGTCGAGGAGAGAAAGTCAGCCCTGCCGAAGTTGAAAATGCTATCTACAGTCTTCCAGCCGTACTGGAAGTGGTAGTAGCCGGTGTCCCCGACGCCTTGCTAGGTGAGGCAGTATGCGCTTTTGTTGCCGCGCGCGCCGGTCAAAATCTGAGCGTACAAGAAATTAAGCGTATTTGCAGCGAGCGCCTGGAAAACCACATGGTACCCAAGCATGTCTTGTTATTATCCGAACTGCCCCGCACCATCAACGGCAAGCTATCCCGTAAACTGATGATGGAACAATGCGCCACGTTACTTGCCGAACTGAACTAATTTATTATTAAGGATTTATCTATGCCTATGAATCTTACTGCTGTACTCAAGCTCGACGAGGCTGCCGAAATCGCCAAAATTGCCGAGCGTCTGCGTGAGTTGTTACGCAGCCATATCCACCGTCGCGGACTGGTCGTTGCTATTTCCGGCGGTGTGGACAGCGCAGTCTGTACCGCCTTGGCCGTGCAGGCAGTTGGATGTGAGCGCGTGTTCGGCTTGCTTTTACCTGAGCGCGATTCCGCTTCCGAAAGTACGCTTCGCGGTCGCATGGTGGCAAAGCAGCTTGGTATCGCCCACGAAGAGTTCGACATCGCGCCGACCTTGGAGGCTTTGGGCTGCTACCGCTGGCGCGACCAAGCTATTCGCGCTGTTTTTCCGGCCTATACCGACGATTGGAAAAATAAAATCGTTATCGCCGGCGGGCAGACAGGCCACTTTAATTATTTCAAACTGGTGGTGCAATCGCCGGAAGGACAGCTATTTGAGGAAAGGCTGGACTCGAAGAATTACCTGCAAATTGTTGCCGCCACCAACTTCAAACAGCGGGTGCGTAAAACTCTCGAATACTTTCACGCCGACCGATTGAACTATGCAGTCATCGGCACACCCAACCGTTTGGAATACGACCAAGGCTTTTTTGTGAAAAACGGTGATGGCTCGTCCGATTTAAAGCCCATCGCACACTTGTACAAAACCCAGGTCTACGCCCTGGCACGTTACCTGGAACTTCCCGATGCCATATGCAATGCCCCACCCACCACCGATACCTACAGCATGACGCAAGGGCAAGATGAATTCTATTTTGCACTCCCTTACGACAAAATGGATGTTGCTTTGCTGGCTTACAACAACGGTGAGACTACCGCTAAGCTGGCGGGAGAGTTGGGCATAGGTCTTGATCAAGCCGAATTTGTCTACCGTGACATCGAAGCCAAACGCAAAGCTACTGCAATGTTGCACTGGCCTGGAATTACTATGGAGACAGTGACCGGTCCGAATACTAAAGCGCCGATACTGGGCTGAAAGTAAACATTTGAATAAAATCAACCGGAGACAAGCTATGACGACGAGAAATGTATGTGGAGCATGGTTGCTTGCTGCATTAATAATGCAGGCACTACCGGGATATGCAGAATCAAAACAGGAGGAAACATCAATGGCGGAAGCATCACAAAAAATTAGCGCATCGGAATGGCAAGCGCTGGAAAAAAAGCGCGTGGTATTCGGTCACCAGTCGGTCGGCTGGAATATTCTCAACGGCCTAGAACGTTTGGCCGCTCGGCAAGGCATCAAAATCAATATCCACGAGCAGCGCACAGCACCGGTATTGACAGGTATTAGCCACTTTACTATCGGCAAAAACGGTGACCCGATGTCCAAAATCCAGGATTTTGCCGCCGCCATTGACGCCGGTGCCGCCCAAGGAGCCGATGCGGCTTTGATGAAGCTGTGCTATGTCGACTTCGATGCGACTACCAATGCACGACAAGTGGCAGACAGCTACATTGCTAGCCTGGAATCCTTGGCCCAGAGGCATCCTGATACAAGCTTCGTAGCCGTTACCGCGCCTTTGATGGCAGTGCAAACTGGGCCAAAGGCTTGGACCAAACGACTCATGGGCAAGCAACCCAGAGGGTATCTCGATAATGCCCGGCGTGCGGAATTCAACACACGGCTTCGTGAGCACTTTCTTGCTACAGGCCGTTTGTTCGACCTAGCCCGAATCGAGGCCGAATCGACAGGCAAACTCTGCACGATAGACGTAGATGGGCAAGCGGTAGAGGCGCTGTGTCCTGAGCTTACCCATGATGGCGGTCATCTCAACGAGCGCGGTCAGGAGTTGATAGCCAACGCCTTGCTGAGCTTTATCGACTCACTCCCTGCCAAGCAGGCACCACAGTGAGTCGAGTGTCGATGGACATCGATATTGCCCATCGACGGCGCTGGCCGGATCGTCCCATGAACTGGGCTTCTCGTTTATGGCTGCTGGTAACTTCCCCTGGTTTGCAATTGCTGCTGATCCATCGCATCGCCCACTGGATACATGTAAAGCGTAACAATGACGGCGAACGCAGGTGGCTTTGGCATGTTATCTTGATTCCCCTTGGTTTGCTGAAGTTGGTGACTAAGATCAACGCAAAAAGTGAAATTTGCGATGACGGTGAAATTGAAGGCGGTATTTTCTTTTCCGATCAGGGGCGTATCACCTTTGGAGCCAAAAAAACAGGTGGTGGGACGGTAATAGGTACGCGAGTTACTGTCGGCATGAGTCATACTAAAAGAGGGCGGGGACGCCCGGAAATTAGCCGCAATGTGTGGATCGGCTCTGATTGCGTCATCTATGGCGCAATCACTATCGGTGACGGCGCAACACTACTACCCGGCACCGTACTTACCAAGAGCGTCCCCGCCAACGTAGTCATGCAGGGCAACCCCGCACGGCTGGTATTGCAAAACTTTGATAATACCAAGTTACGCAGCCATCCGGATACGGATGCAGTGCAATATGTAACCGCAATACGAGACACTTAAATGTTCGAGAATATTCGTGCCGACATAATGCGTGTGCATCGCTGCACAAAAAAACTCGGCCCAATTGATGTCCTGCATTCGCTCTGGATTAATTACGGGCTTCGGGCGCTAATGGTATACCGCCTTGGTCGCTGGTTGACCGGCATTCGCAAACACCGCTACGGCTGGATTGTTGCTGCGTTCTTTTACCCGATTTACTGGCTATTATCGGCTTGTATAAACAAGGCTTATGGTATCGACCTGGATCAAAGCGCGAATATCGCGCCCGGCTTGTATATAAATCATTTCGGAGGCATTGAGGTAAGAAATTGCTCTATTGGGCCGGGTTGCAACATTCAGCAGCTGGTTAAATTGGGGTCGGCCAAGACTACGGATGGAGGACTGGTAATTGGCGAAGGAGTGTATATTGGAGCCCATGCACAAATATGCACGGATATCAGCGTGGGGGATGGCGCTACTATCGGTGCCGGGGCCGTGGTTACTCAGGATGTCCCTCACCACTGTCTGGTGCTCGGCAATCCTGGCCGGATTGTCCAACGGAATTACGACAATCGTGAGTTTTTGTAAGTCTTCTTTGCCATCTAGTGCTAAACTTATTTCCTACTTTTAAGCATTTGCATTATCGGAGCGATCCACTATCCCATACCCTTAATCTAATTTCCGCTTTGATTGCGATAATCGGTTCCTTCACCCCAGACAAGACTGCGTAATAGGGTTACGTAACCCTCTATGAATCATATGTGTCGACGAACTTGATACCACCCATTTTAGCGGGACACCTGCTACACAAAATAATGAGAGTAGCGTAAAAGTTGTTTAGGTACACACGCTATCACAGTCTAAAAATTATTAGGTAGTCGATGGACTGCATTTATTACCGCGTTGGACTGGTTTTTAAGTTCAAGCAATCAGAATTGTTTTATAAAATTTCCTAATTAGGGTAGAGGCTTGAGACCTTTATAAGGTTCAAAAGAAAAACACCCTGCGTAAAAATAATAGACGAGGCACAGCATGAAAATTTTGGTAACTGGCGGCGCGGGTTTTATCGGTAGCCATACTTGTGTGGAATTATTAAGCTCGGGTTATGAAGTCATAATCGTTGACAACCTGCTTAACAGCAAAGCCAGCGTGGTAGATAGAGTAGCGACCATTACCGGCAAGCAACCTACGCTGGTGCAGGCGGATGTGCGCGATCAGTCGGCGTTGCGTGGTATTTTTTCAACACATAAGATTGATGCGGTAATTCATTTCGCTGGACTTAAGGCAGTAGGCGAATCAGTCCAGCAGCCCTTGCAGTATTACGACAACAATATCGGCAGTACTTTGGCCTTGTGTCAGGTAATGGCCGAGTTTGGCGTGTTCCAGTTGGTGTTCAGTTCGTCCGCCACGGTTTATGGCGATCCGGCCAGCGTGCCGATCAGTGAAGATTTTCCGCTTTCAGCAACCAATCCTTACGGCAGATCGAAGCTGATGAACGAGGAAATTCTGCGTGATCTATTTGTATCCGATGCGCGTTGGCATATCGCACTACTGCGCTATTTCAACCCGATAGGTTCCCATATCAGCGGTATAATCGGCGAGGATCCAAACGGTACTCCCAATAATCTGATGCCGTATCTGTCGCAAGTGGCCGCAGGAAAACTGAGCGTGCTTTCGGTCTATGGCAATAATTGGCCAACCCCTGACGGCACTGGCGTGCGAGATTATATTCATGTCGTCGATCTGGCCAACGGTCATAAAAAAGCCCTGGAAAAGATCAGCCGAGCACCGGGCGTTTTTACCTATAACCTGGGTACCGGGCGGGGCTACAGCGTGCTGGAAATGATTGCCGCCTTTGAAAAGGAGACCGGGCAGTCCGTCCCCTATAACATAGTGGACAGACGAGCGGGCGATATTGCAACTTGTTACGCTAATACCGAGTTAGCCGAAAAAGAACTCGGCTGGGTGGCGACGCGCGGCCTGAATCAGATGTGCGCCGACTTATGGCGCTGGCAGCAATTTTGCGCAACGGCTATTGTGTAAGGCTAAATTTCAGCGCTTACTGAACGATCTAAAACCACTCATGTCGGGCAACATTTTTTTGTTGTCCGACACAAGACTGCAACTAATTCCCTGGGTATTTTAATTTCTGCAAATTACCTAATACCGGCTCAAGCGATGCGACCAAATATAATCCGCGGACTGGTAATAAGCCATGTTTTCGGTGACCAACGGGGCGGCGGCATCCATATCCAGCTGTTTGTAAGCCCCTAAAGGATCGTCAATCACATCAACTTTTTGCTGGGGCGACAGATACACCAATTTATTGTCTTTAAACAAACCCAATTTCTGGTAATTACTAATCAATGCCCTGCCCTCGTCTTTGCGCATCTGCATAATATCGCGGCCATAAAACTGGCTTTCATAGCTGAGGTTTAAAAAACCAAGCACAGTTGGAGCCACATCAATCTGGCTGGACACGATGTCGTTTCTTATTGCCGGCACATGTTTGGGCGCATAGATAAACAAGGGGATATGGTATTTGTCCACAGGCAACTCGATTTTGCGCGCACTACCCGCGCAATGATCTGCAACCATCACAAACACGGTATTATCAAACCAAGGTTTGGTTTTGGCCTGCTCGATAAATTCATGTATCGCATAATCGGTATATTTAACCGCACCTTGCCGACCGCTGCCCGAGGGAATGTCAATCTTGCCTTCAGGATAGCTGTAAGGACGATGATTGCTGGTGGTCATGATCTGAAAGAAGAACGGCTGGTTATGTTGGTGATCCTTATCGGCTTCTTTTAGGGTGCGGTTAAAGATGATGTCATCGGAAACGCCCCAGGCATTGGTAAAGGTTTTTTCCTCTTCGCTGAAATCGGTTTGATCGACGATGCGGTAACCGTTGCCGGAATAAAACGCATTCATATTGTCAAAATAACCCCGACCGCCGTATAAAAATGCAGTATCGTAGCCTTTTTGCTGCAAGACCCTGCCAAAGCTGAATAAATTGCCGTTATCGGGTCGTTTGACGATGGCCTGGCCGGGTGTGGGCGGAATGGACAAGGTTAAGGATTCAAGACCCCGGATGGTTCGGGTGCCGGTCGCATAAAAGTTGGTAAACAATAAACCCTCCTTAAACCATTCATCCATGTACGGCGTGATGTTCTCTTTATTGCCGAAAGTTGCTAAGAAATCGGCACTTAAGCTTTCGACGGTAATTAAAATAACATTCAGGTGTTTTTCTTCACCAGCCGGTTTAATCATGCGCTTGATGTCATATAAATCATCAGATGAATTTTCGACTCCCAGTTGTTTTTTGATGACAGCGGATAGCTGCCGGTCATCGCCCACCTTGTAAAAGTGCCGGTAATCCAGCTCGTTATTTCTAAATGCCGAGAAGAACTGATAAGGCCCGTTGGTAGCCAGTTCATTAAGATAGGTATTATTAGAAAACTGATACCATGACGACCCTATTGAGGCGTAGCTTATTACCGGCAACAGCAGTAAAACTCCGGCAATTTTTAACCGGGACAAAAACGATTCATTTGCCCTAAAGGTATGTGACAGCAGGCTTCTTACCAACAAAAAGCAAATCACGGTAATGACTAAAATACCCGACAATAGCCAGCCTAACGGATAAGATTCAATAATATTGCTGACCACTTCATGGGTGTAAATCAGGTAATCAACGGCAATAAAATTAAACCTGACCCCGAACTCGTCCCAGAAAGTCCATTCGGACAATTCGATAAAAAACAGCGCATATAAGCAGATAATAAATACGCCAAAGCTGATTGTTTTATGAATTTTGCTTTGGTAAATACGATTGGGCAGAACCAGTAAATACAGAACGAAGGGGATTAACAGGTAACTAAAAAAAGCCAGGTCATGAACCAATCCAATAAGAAAAGCCAGCGCTATTTGATAAATCGGCGTGTCAATGTCGTCCAATTGTTTGATCAGCAAGACTACTCTGAGCAAGGCAAAAGTACCTAAATTAATCAATAAAAACAGCAACACAATAGTGAACCGTGATTTTGAAAATAATGCGTTTACATTCATTTATGTTGTTACCTGGAAAAGAAAATAAGATTCAAGACGAAAGGCAAAAGGTGCAGGTTTAACGACTTGCACCGCTCTCCCTCCGACAAGCTCAGGGTGAGCCGAATTTTTAGGTATATGAACCTTAACCTGTCGCCCTGAGCCTAATTTTTATATTTTAACACCACCGTTACTTAATTGCTCAGAGCTAAAATCATCCACGCTAATGGCTGCAAACCGGGCCTTTTCGGCGATCACTATCAACTCGGCTTCTTTTTTGCTGATAATGGCCTGACTGATCGCCGCCTCCAGCACATCTAAGACCCCGCCCTTCGGTAGCTGTTTTTGCTTTTGCGCGGCATGGATTTTGGCTCCCACCGGGGTTGCGGCAAGCACAGCCTGGAAGGCGACTTCAATTCTTCCGGTCACGTCATCAGGCTTATCATTGATGTAAATGCCGTGGGTTAAGCGGTCGCGGGTCGGGGAGTTTTCCAGCAGCAGCCCAGCCGTCTGGTGGATTAAATGATCGGCAGGCGGCGAATAAGGCTTGCCGCTGGGGAATAGCACGGCTCTTAACAGATAGGCCGGAATGCGCATCGGCAAGGTGTGGAAAATAGCCAGCAACGATTGCTGGGCGCGGTGCAGGGTTTGTTGGCAGGCCCAATGCAACAACGGCAAGTCGTCTTGAGGACTGCCCTGATCCTGGTAATTTTTCAGCACGCAGGAACACAAATACAGGTTGCTCAGCACATCGGCAAAGCGCCCGGAGATTCTTTCCTTGCGTTTAAGCGAGCCGCCCAGTGTCAGCAAAGCAAAATCGGCGACCAGTGCAAAGCCGATGCTGAGCCGGGCAATCTGCCGGAAATAACGTCGGCTATGTTGATCGCCCGGCACCTCGACAAAACGGGCGTTGGTCAAGCCCAACCAAAAACCGGCCGCCAAATTGTGCAGCACCGAACCGATATGCTCGAACAACACTTGATCAAACTGCTGCAAAGCCTGCTCGGAATTTTCATTGCCCAAGGCTTCCATTTCCCGCTGGATATAAGGATGACAACGCACCGCGCCCTGACCGAAAATCATCATCGTTCGGGTCAGGATATTGGCGCCTTCGACGGTAATACTAACCGGAATCACCTGGTACATCCGGCCGAGATAGTTTTTAGGCCCCAGGCAAATGCCGGAACCGCCTTGTATGTCCATGCCGTCGTTAACCACGCGGCGCATCCGTTCGGTGAGTTCGTATTTGATAATCGCGGAAATGACCGACGGTTTTTGCCCATCATCCAAAGCGGCGGCGGTGACTTTGCGCGCCGCATCGATAATATAGGTTTGCCCGGCAATACGCGACAGCGGTTCTTCGATGCCTTCGAATTCGCCAATCGGCAGGTTGAATTGCTTGCGGATACGGGCATAAGCGCCGGTATTGCGGCTGACCATTTTCGACGCGCCGGTACTGAGCGCGGGCAACGATACCGCCCTGCCGGTAGCCAGGCATTGCATCAGCATCTTCCAGCCGTTGCCGACCTGCTCCGCGCCGCCGATAATCCAGTCCAGCGGGATGAACACGTCCTTGCCCCAGTTCGGGCCGTTCTGGAACGCCGAATCCAGCGGGAAGTGGCGTTTTCCGATAGAAACACCGGCGGTATCTGTGGGAATCAGCGCGACGGTAATGCCGATGTTTTCCTGATCGCCGATCAGGCGCTCCGGGTCGTAAAGCTTGAACGCCAGACCCAACACCGTGGCGACCGGGCCTAAGGTGATATAGCGCTTGTCCCAGTTGAGCCGTATGCCCAGCACCTTGTCCTTCCCCTTGAATTTATCGTAACAGACGATGCCGCTATCGGGCATGGCTCCGGCATCGCTGCCCGCATGGGGGCCGGTTAACGCAAACGCAGGAATTTCCAAGCCCTTTGCCAGGCGCGGCAGATAATGGTTTTTCTGCTGTTCGGTGCCGTAAGCCAGCAGTAATTTGGCAGGACCCAGGGAATTGGGCACCATCACGGTGACGGCGGCGGTGCTGCTGCGGCTGGAAATTTTCATCACCACTTCGGAATGCGCGTATTCGCTAAACTCCAGGCCGCCGTAGTGCTTGGGTATAATCATGCCGCAGAATTTGTGCTGTTTGATATAGTCCCAGACTTCACTCGGCAGATCGAAGCGATTGTGGGTAATGTCCCAGTCGTCCAGCATACTGCAAAGGGTTTCTACCGGGCCGTCGATGAAGGCCTGCTCTTCGGCGCTCAGTTTCGCGGCGGGCAAATCCATCAGAACTTTCCAGTCGGGATGGCCGGAAAACAGCTCGGCATCCCACCAGGTATTGCCCGCTTCCAGCGCTTCGCGTTCGGTTTGCGACATAGTCGGCAGCATGGGTTTCATGACCTTGAAAATTACCCTGCTGAATAGTCTTTTGCGGATAGCCGGGACATTGAGCGGGATAAAAACCGCATCAAAAATCACCCAGAGCAGGAATACCCAGTTGCCGCCTCCCTGCGCCAGAGAAAAAAGCCCCAACCATCCGGCCACAACCAGCGTTGTCCAGCGTAACGATGCCCGGCCATAAGCCAGAACTCCGGCGAGAATGAATAATGAGATTAACCAGATCATGGGATGCTCCTTAAATAATTACCAACGTTACCTATTTGTCCACGAAAGCACGAAAATCAGTGAGCCTGCAGCGGTTTATTTTTTGCGAATTCCTTAACAGGCGTGCAGGCTTCGCTTGCACAGCAGGCGAAGCCTGCACTCCAGTAAACCATTAAAGCCACTCCACGCCGAAGCGAGAGAACGGTAAATCTATTTTTTTCTTTCGTGCCTTTCGTGCTTTTCGTGGACAACTGCTTTTAATCAATTACGCAACGGCTTACCTGTTTTTAAAAGGTGCTCCAGCCTAGCCAGAGTGCCCGGTTGCCTAGCTAGATGCAAAAACGCGCTCAGTTCCAGATCTAACAAATCGTCTTCGCTCAACGGCTCGGTGATGTCGCACAAACCGCCGCTGAGTACGTCGGCCAGTTGCTGCGAAATTTCCACATCGTAGTCGCTTATCTTGCCAGCCAGCTTAAGATTATTAATCGCAATAGCCATTGCCGCTCTGGCGCTGGCACCGGGCAGGCGGAAACTGGCCGGATTCGGCGGCGCATAACCCGGCACCAGCTTCAATGCCTTGGCTTTGGCATGGGCCAACAAGCGGTCTTTGTTCATGGTAATGCCGTCGGAGGTGGACAAAAACAGCAACTCTTTGGCTTCCGCCGCCGACTTGGACACCTTGGCCATGCCGATGCTTTCAAAAGCCTGGGCTATCGCAGGCATCGGGCCGCCGGGGCGTCTGGCAAATTCCAACCAGCGCCGCAGATATTCCTTGCAGCCGCCCCAGCCCGGAACCAAACCCACGCCGACTTCGACCAAGCCGATATACAGTTCGGCATGGGCTTGAATGGCATCGCAATGCAGCAGGACTTCGCAGCCGCCGCCCAAGGCCAAGCCCGACGGCGCGCCGACCACCGGAAACGGCGCATATTTCAAGGCATGATAGGTTTGCTGACCCTGTTTGATCAGTTGTTCCACCGCAGGCCAGTCCTGGCTGTGGACCGCCTGCACCAGCAAGGTTAAATTGGCACCGGCGGAAAAATTGTCGGCATCGTTGTAAATAACCAATGCAGAAAAATCCGTTTTGACCTTGTCGATGCTTTGCCTGACCAATGTCAGACTATCGCTATCCAGCGTATTCATTTTGCTGTGAAATTCCAGACAGGCAACGCCGTCGCCAATATCCCACAGGCTGGCCGACGGATTTTCCAGTACTGCCGGAGCCTGCAATTTGATATCGGCCAGCAGCAGGACGCCATCCGGCCGCTGCACGGCTTGGTAATTGCCGGATAAATCGACATACATGCGTTTACCGGACTCGACCTTGTACAGGCAGTGATGTTGTGGGGGCGACGTTAGTCGCCCAGGGCGACTAACGTCGCCCCCACAAATGACTAACAACGGCGGTACCTCGCGGTTTTCGGCAACTAAGCGCTCAACAAACCAATCCACGCCAATCCGGTCCAGCAGCTCGAACGGCCCGTATTTCCAGTTATAACCCAGGCGCATCGCGGTATCGACAGCGACGATGTCATCGGCAATCTCGGGTAGCAGGCTGGCGCTATAGACCAAAGTACTGGACAAGACTGTCCAGGCATACTGGCAGATGACATCGTCGCCAACCAAAAATGCCCGTAATTCATCCTGTGTTCTGGCCGTTACCGGCAGGACGAATTTCTCGCTGGCATGATACCCGCCGGTTTGCAGCTTGATCGATTCCTTGATGCGCTTGCCGCTGGTTTCATTCAAGCGATAAAAACCGCCCTTGCCTTTCCTGCCGGTATAACCGTCGGCAATCATGGTCTGCACTAATTCGGGAAGCACATTGACCTGATGAAACGCATCTTCCTTGGGTAAGGCCAGTTTCATGCCGCCCAGAATATGCGGAATAAGATCGAGTCCGACCAAATCAAGTAAGCCGAATATGCCGGTTTTCGGTATGCCGAACGGCGTGGACATAACCGCATCGGCCTGCTCCACGGTTAAGCCCAGTTTGATCGCTTCCAGCAAACCGCATTGCAGCCAGTAAATACCAATGCGGTTGCCGATAAATCCCGGCGTATCCTTGCAGCTCACGCTGTTCTTGCCCAGACTGATGTCGGCAAAACGGCTGACGGCATCAACCAGTTCCGGCCGGGTTTGGCCGCCTGAAACCAGCTCCAACAAACGCATATAGCGGGGCGGATTAAAAAAATGGGTAATCATGAAACGCTGTTTGAAGCTGTCCGGCAGGTCTCGGGTCAGCAGTTTCAGCGGCAAGGTCGAGGTGTTCGATGAAATCAGGGTATCCGGGCGGCAGATATTATCCAGTTTCCGATATAGCGACTGCTTGATGGTAGGGTTTTCAATGACCGCTTCAATCACCCAATCGACATCGATCAACCAGTCAAGATGGTCTTCGATATTGCCCGGCGTGACCAGTCGGGCATTATTTTTATGCATGAACGGCGCAGGGTCGGCTTTAAGCATCTTGGCAATGGCGGCTTGGGCAATGCCGTTCCTATTTTCAACACCCGTTTGCCCAGAGCCTGTCCTGAGCCCAGCCGAAGGGCCTGGTCGAAGGATGGGCACGATGTCCAGCAAATAAACGGGGATACCGGCGTTGGCGATATGGGCGGCGATACCGGAACCCATGACCCCCGCACCTATCACTGCGACTTTTTTGATGTCCATTAGATAGCCTCCAAAATAGTCGCTATGCCCTGGCCGCCGCCGATGCATTGGGTGGCCAGTGCGAACTGCTTGTTTTCCCGTTTCAACAGGCTGGCGGCTTTGCCGGTAATTCTGGCACCGGTCGCGCCCAAAGGATGACCTAGAGCAATCGCGCCGCCATCCAGATTCAATTTTTCCAGCGGAATCGGTAAATCCTTAAGTACCGCCAAAGATTGCGCGGCAAAAGCTTCGTTCAATTCGACGATATCGATGTCCTGCAAGCTTAAGCCGGCGCGTTGCAAGGCTTTATGGGTGGCGCTGACCGGGCCTATGCCCATGATTTCCGGCGCACAAGCCGATACCGCGATGGCCTTGATTCTGGCCAGTTTTTCCAGGCCGTGGGCATCTGCATAGTCCTCGCTGCACACCAGCACGGCGGCAGCACCGTCGGTCAGCGGCGAGGAAGTTCCGGCGGTCACGCTGCCGTTTTTAAGGAAGGCCGGTTGCAATTCGGCAAGCGCCTCTAGCGTCGTGGCTATTCTGATACAGCCGTCGTATTGAACGATCTCGCCGTCAGTGCGTTTAATGGGGATGATTTCACTGGCGAACAAGCCATTTTGTTGAGCAGCCCCCGCTTTTTGCTGGCTGGCGACGGCAAAAGCATCCTGGGCCAGACGGTCGATATGATAGTGCAAGGCCAGGTTTTCGGCGGTCTCGCCCATGCCGATATAGGCTTGGGGATAGGCTTGGTAAAGACCGGGATTGGGCAGATAATTGTAGCCGCCCATCGGTATCCGGCTCATCGATTCGACCCCGGCGCAGATAAACACCTCGCCGGCGTTCATTTGAATCGCGCCGGCAGCAAAATGTATCGCCTGCATTGAGGAACCGCAAAAGCGGTTAAGGGTGACTCCGGCTATGCTGATCGGCAATTCGGCAAGATGGACGACCAAGCGCGCCAGATTCATGCCCTGTTCGCCTTCAGGGAAAGCGCAACCTAAAATTAAATCTTCAATATCCTGTGGATCCACGCCGGTTTCATTGATTAAACCGTTGATGACCTGTGCGGCCAGATCGTCCGGCCTGACTTTAGCCAGTTGCCCTTTTTGCGCCGGTGTAAAAGGCGATCTGCAATACCCTGCGATAACGACATTTTTCATTTGACTATCCTCTTTTGCGTAGCTCATTTAAAAACCCATCAATAACGCCCCATGTGCCGCCGATATTTTCCATTAACATTCCGTGGCGTTGAGATTTAATGACTTGGATTTGCTTATGCTGTGAACCCAATTTATCCATAATAATCGGCGCGCCTTTGACCGACACAATAGGATCCTGATCGCCATACACAACCAGTGCGGGCAGGCTAATCTGCGGCAGTAATTCATCAAGCTCCGCAATCAACAGTCTCAGTTCATAAAGCGCTCTGACCGGCGTATTGCGATAATTAATAGTCGGGTGTTCCGGTTCATTTTCGATAAAAGGCTTTACGCCTTCAAAGGTCGAAACCCAACCGACCAACTTGTTGGTGCCATGCAGTAACGGCACCAGCATAAAAGCCGGATTGACGAATTTTAACGGCACCGAAACGGCGATAACACCGACCATTTCAGGATGGCGTTCGGCGGCCAGTTTTAACGCCAAGGCACCGCCTGTGGAAAAACCGGCAACAAAAATACGCGGACAATGCACCTTGAGTATATTGAAGCCCCGTTGCACACAACCATACCAGTCTTCCCGACTCTGATCGCGCAACGCATGGGGCGATGTGCCGTGGCCTTTTAATCGAATGCCCAATACCGTGTATCCCTGGTTAACCAGATATTCGCCATAAGCTCTTAATTCGGCGGGACTGGCGAGCAACCCGTGAATAAGCAGAACGCCATAGCCGTTGGCATGTTCCGGTTGGATGAAAAAAGGCGAGGGATCATCAACAGCGGCTTCCTCCTTGCTAATGTCGTCGCTTAAATAGCTTGAGTAAGTCTGCTTTTCCCATGCCAGTGTGCGACATTCATCTTCAAAATGCCAGGCAGCCAGTTTGTCTACATCGGCATGGGCACATTCGGCTACGGCAGCAATCAGGGTATCGCGAACCGTATGCAGCGGTGCGGCTTCGTTGTTGTAAACCGCAATCGGATTTTCCAGACGAATGCTATCAAAATCGAACTCGGTACAAAGTTTGGGCAAAAACTGATAACAATGTTCATCTTCGTTGATCAGCTCGGCTTCTTTTGCCGCACAGATAAACTGCTCGAAACGCTTGTTAGTGGCCGTCAACAAATCGCTGTAATCATCGGGATTGAGCAGGCTTCGGTGCAGATGAATCACGGTGTTGTTTTGCAGATGCTTGATGGCGATATACAGAATAGTATAAAACTTGTTTTTCTCGATCTGCGTTTGTCCCTGCTCGATGCAGTGCATGATCAACGTTGCCGCCAGATGGCTTAAATTGATCGTGACATTGGCATAAATGGCTTCCATGTATCGATCTCGGGAACATTGGGCATTTTTTATAAAATACTTGCCCAATAAACGCTGCTTCCAGTTTTTAGGTTGGGAATTCAGCGCAAAAACATCGTCTATCGTGTTGATTTCAGGAACGACCTTGTCCATCAGATAACGGATACGCCAGTCCCAGACACCACAAGGATTGACCGGAGTACCCATGCGTATATCCATGTCGGTATTTGTCAGCATGATATTGCCTTCGATCAGCAATTCCTCGGATTGGCGTAAACTCAGGTCGTCAGTAAATAGCTCAACGCCTTTAAACAACAGATTTTCAGAGGAACGAATCGGATAAAAAGTAATATTGGCAGGCACTATCAATGTCGGCTTATTCGCTACCGCAATCAGCTGATCAATGCTGTCGATCTGCAAGACATCTTTCCATTGCCGAAGCAGCGCAACATCATTCTGGCTATGGGCGTATCGAATCGCCGCTTTAAAGGTTTCCACACCCTGACACAAAACAGCAGGTCCCGTGTGCAGCTTGCGCCGGTTGCCGGTAACCCTGGAGTAAATACTGTAATGACCGCGTTTGTCGATAACCCGCCGGTCTTTGACCATGCCGCCTTCAGGAAAAATAATGGCTTTGCGTCCGCGCAAAATCTGCCCGGCCAGCAGCGGAAACAGACGCTCATGATTGTGGGGGAAAACGCCGACATTTTTCAAATATCGTGACAACACATTGTCTTCGTTAAAGAACTCGCCGGAAGCAATGGCGCAACTGTAAGCCCCGGTTTGCTCGTAAATAAGAAACTGCGGGATGAAGGTTTCAAACCGGGAAAAATGATTGAATAAAAAGATGTCACCTTCCAAAAACTGTGGATCGGCATGCAGATCAAGCTTGACGCTCAGCATATTTTTGACCGCATCAAACAACTTGACCGACCTGATGTAGAGTTTGGTATCTATATCAGGCCAGTCATCCGGGTAAGGTGTTTTATTCATATCAGCCCCGTGTCTAAAGGTAAAAGTATGCTTGCGCCACATTCAGACTTTCAGTATAGCCCCCTCTGAAAACTATTGGGGCATTGTCATTTTTTTACCGTCCTTGTAAGCCAAGCCGATGATACTCCTTGCCTTTAAAACCTTTAATCGGAGACTCGTACCTGTTAAAACAGACAACTGACTGACTGACTGACTGACTGACTGACTGACCGGCGAGTTGCGCGCAGTCCTGCTTCACGAATCGCGCATCTGCAATGCCAATTGCGGGTAATCGGTAATCAGTATATTGACCTTCAGATCCAATGCTTTTTGAATCTCCTCGACGCTGTTGCAGGTATAAACCGCTACGCCTTTGCCGTTGTCATGCAGAAGCTTGGCAATGGCCTCGTTATGGATGTCGATAGGCAGGCAAAAACCGGCCAGGAAGCTGTAATCTTTCATGCCGGGCTTTCCTGCCCGGCACCCTGCGGGTAAATGCAAATTCGCTCCCGGCGAATTTGTCAGGAACCGCTCGATGTCGGCCTGGGTGTGATGGCCGGACAACAGATAGTAAAGCGGCAAATCCGGCGCATGTCGATGGGCGAAAATCAGCCCGGGCAGACTGTAAGAAGAAATAAACACGCCATCGGCGGCCGATGTGCCGATGATCGCCAGCATTTGCAGGATCTTGGTTTCCAGACGTTGTTGCGATTCCCCGTCGCGGCTTTTTAGTTCAATATCCAGGCTGCAACGCCCCCGATAGCTGTCGATAAACGCCTTAAGGCTCAACGCGCCTTCCGGCACCGTATCGGGCGAGCTGTATCCGGAAAAATCCATTTGTTCAAGCTCGGCGAAATTAAAATCGTCTATGCATTTTCCGGGATAACCCAATTTTTCCAGCTGCCAGTCATGCCAAAGCACCGGCACCTCGTCCAGACTCAGCTGTACATCGGTTTCAATACCGTCTATCGGGTATTGCAGTGCTTTATTGAAGGCGGCCCGGGTATTTTCGGCTGCTTCCCTATTTGCGCCGCGATGGGCGAAGATCAAACATCCGCTCTGGTCGCTCATTATGTTATATCCTCGTTTTTAACTTGATTCCGTAGCAAGTAGCCCGTATGGAGTCTGCGTAATACGGAATTTCGTTGTTCCGATACTCCGTATTCCGTTATATTTCATATCGGCTATATCCTTACACTCGTTGTTAGCTCCCAAGCTGAAGCTTGGGAGCTAACGAAGCGCTAAACAGCATTCAATTCAAATAAGCCCTTCTTCCTTCATCGCTTTTTGCACTGCGGGACGCGCGGAAATTTTAGTGACATACTCCACCAGCACCGGCCAACGGGAAATATCGACATCGACATAAGCGCCCCAGCCCAGCGTGACGAATAGATAAGCATCGGCCACGGAAAAATGCTTGCCGAGCAAAAATGCCCGGTTCGAAAGCTGCTCGGAGACGGTTTCCAGACGCGAAGTCAGTGTAGCAATCGCCATTTGTTTAGCCGCTTCAGGCGTAGCGGGATTAAACAAGGGCGCAAATCCTCCTTTATGAATCTCGGTCGAAATAAAATTCAGCCATTGTTGCAACTGATAACGCTCGAACGTACCTGCCAATGGGGCTAATTTTTTATCCGGCGCCTGATCGGCAAGATACTGAACAATAGCGGGGCCTTCCGTTAACTTGTTGCCATCGTCAAGGATCAACACCGGCACGTAACCGTTAGGATTTATCAGCAGGAAATCCTCCCCGGTTTGAGTGCGCTTGCTTTGCAAGTCAACTTCAACCAGTTCAATCGGCAGTTCCGCTTCACAGGCGGTGATATGGGGCGATAGCGAACAGGCACCTTTACTGTAATAGAGTTTCATGGTTTTTTCCTCTGGGTTGCATGAGTCACAAGGCCGATCAGTCTTTGCTCGCTTCAATTTGAAGCGCGATATTGACTGCATCAGCAAGGGTAGGCGCATATTTGTCTGCGCCAAAATCGGATCGCCTGATGGTTGCGGTTGCATTTTCTCCGCAAACGTTTTTCATGGCGATCATAGTCATTCTGCAATGAAAACAATCTACCACCAAATGCCTCGGCTTGGTAAAAAACGTGCAAGCTTTTGTGCCAGCAACGGCAATTTTCGTAGGGCCACGCGCCAGAGAGGGAGCTAAAGTTTTAATCCCCAACGACGAAGTAGGCGCGCACGGCGCGTCCTGCTCTTATTCGTGAATGGCAACTACCTTTTCTTTGTCCACTTTCTTTAAAAAAGGCGCAACAACCAGCGACGCTGCGAACAAAACGGCGATAATCTGAAACAGGTTGTTAAAGGTCATCACTTCCGCTTCCCGCAATGCAAGTCCGGTCATTTGTTTTAAGGCGGCCAAATCAGGATCGGAGATGTTCATTTGCGCCATCGACTCGGTTAATCCTTCGAGCATTTCCTGCGCCTGATAACGGGTTGCGGTAACCGATTCACGTAGCGTCGCATAATGCGCTTTGGTTAAATAAATCATTTGGGTATTGGCAACCGCCAGGCCGATCGCGCCGCCCAGATTACGCATCAGGTTATAAAGTCCGCTGGCATTCTTAACTTCGTCGACCGGCAACCGGCCCAGGGCCAGGGTATTAATCGGCAAAAAACACAGCATGATGGCGCTGCCCCGAATAGCCTGCGGCCAGAAAAACTCCCAATAACCGGATTCGACGGTTAATTCGCCATTCATCCATGATCCCAGAGCAAACAAGCTAAGCCCCAGACAGAGCATCCAGCGCAAATCAATTTTTTTCTCCAGCGGCCCGGCTATAAACGCCGAGAGCAATTGAAACAAGCCAACGACCATTAAATAGTAGCCGATTTGCAGGCTGTTAAGGCCTTTAACGCTGGACAGATAAATGGGCGTTAAATAAATGATGGTATAAAGCCCCACGCCCAGCACAAAGCTGTAACCGCAGCCTATCGCAAAATTGATATGGCGAAAGGCGTAAAGATCGATAATTGGGTGAGGCGTTTTTAACTCCCAGATCAGCATCGCAATGCCGCTGACGACGGCAACAATCGTCAACGCGACAATCAGAGGATCTTCAAACCACTGCTTGCTTGCACCCTCTTCCAACACAAACTGCATACTGCCTAAGAAAACGGCAATCAGGGTGATGCCGACAAAGTCGATTTTCTGCAATAGCGCCCAGTCAGGCTTATCAATATCAAGATACCGCCACACGACGAAGCAGACGATGATGCCGGGGATAATGTTGATCAAAAACAGTAATTCCCAGCTGTAGGTTTCGGTAAGATAGCCGCCCAATATCGGCCCGACAGTCGGCGCCATGGTCACAATCAAACCCAGTACGATACTCATTGTCGGTTGCAACCGGGGAGGAAATAAAATGAAGATTACGGTAAAGGTCAGCGGAATCATCGCGCCGCCGAGAAAGCCCTGCAAGCAGCGGAACACGATCATCGACGGCAGATTCCAGGCGAAGGCGCACAGCAAACTGGCCAGGGTAAATCCGCCTGCGGAAATAACGTATAAATAGCGGGTCGAAAAAACCCGCCCCAGCCAGCCGGACAACGGAATAACAATGACTTCGGCAATCAGATAAGAGGTTTGCACCCAGGCGATTTCATCCTTGGTAGCGGACAGACCGGCCTGAATTTTCTGTATCGAACTGGCAACGATCTGAATATCCAGTACCGCCATGAACACGCCAATCGCCATGCTGAAAAAACCGATCCACTGGCCTAAGGTTAGCGGCGTTTCTGTGGCTTGCTGTTCTGCCTTTACCACGGAATTAATGTACTTTTACTTGGACGGCAACCGACAAACCCGGTCTCAACAACTCATTATGCTCGGCTGAGTCAAGGACTATTTTTACCGGGATGCGGCGCACGATTTTGGTGAAGTTACCGGTGGCATTTTCCTCAGGCAGGATGCTGAACTCGGAACCGCTGGCCGGTGAAAAACTGTCGACTTTGCCGGTCAATTCAAGATCGGGATAGGCATCCACTTTAAGCGCAACCGACTGTCCTAAACGCATGTATTGCAACTGCGTTTCCTTGAAATTCGCCTCCACCCAGATTTTGCTGTTTTGCACCAGAGAGGCCAAGGCAACGCCGGGGCGTACCAATTGCCCGAGCTGTACGCCGCGATTGCCGATGATGCCGTCCATCGGTGCTTTGACCTGGGTATGCTCCAGATCGATTTTTGCCAAGGTTAATTGCGCCTGGGCATTTTCCAGGCGCGCTTCGGTTTCGGTGATTTCAATGTCGAGCGTGGCTAATTGGTTATGCTCGGCACTGGCTGCGGCCTTTGAGCCTCTTAATTCAGCCGCCGCCTGCTTGGACTCCGATTGCACTTTATCCAGGGATTGACTGGCCGCCGAACCCCGATCAATCAGGTTATGAAAGCGTTGCAAATCTTTTTGAATCTGTTCACCTCTGGCTTGCACCGCCGCTATATTCGCGCCGGCCGTTTCGATATGCGCGTGCTGGGAGGTTTTCATCGCCCGCAGACGCCCGATGTGCGCGACTTCCGCGCTGACATTGGCTGCCGCCTGAACGACTCTGGCCTGATAATCCCGGTCATCAATCGTTACCAGAACATCATTTTTCTTGACGGCCTGGTTGTCATTAATGCCTATGTGCGTCACATAGCCCTGCACTCTGGGGCTGATTAACACGATGTTGCTGTGCAAATAGGCGTCGTCGGTGGTTTCATAATGCTGGCGATCCAGCAGCCAATAACCGATTCCTGCGATTAAAGGAATGACTATCAATAAAATCAGTAATACGGAACGGATGCGGGACATAATCGGCCTTGATAAACTAAACGGTTTAGTTTATTCTAACTGAACTGTTAAAGTTACGCAAAACAGATCTTGTCCACGAAAGGCACGAAAGAGGGCTGTTTATTAGGGCGGAAAGAAGCAGACCTCAACAGAGCCGACTTTTTGCCTTTTATTTTTTCGTGTTTTTCGTGGACAATTTCTCTAGCGACTACCTGCTTACTTAAATTGAACAAATGACTTCAGAATCCACCGATCCCAAGCACCTAGCCATCCTTAATGGCGCAACCCGCATGTTTCTGGCGCACGGCTATCGTAACGCAAGCATGGAAAAAATAGCCCAGGCTGCACCGGTTTCCAAGGCGACACTGTATAACCATTTCGACAGTAAAGAGGCTCTGCTCGCGGCGGTCATTTCAAACCTGTGCGGATCTTTATTGCAAACCATGACCCAAGTCACTATCGAGTCGGATGATGTGGAAAACAATCTGAACAAAATCGCGATATCCGCAATGGATTTGATTTATGCCGAAGATGCCTTGGCCATTTACCGGCTGGTGGTGGCAGAAAGTCCTGATTTCCCGGAGCTTGGCCAATTGTTTTATCAGAGCGGACCGCAAACCGTATTGACCCAGCTGGAAGATTATTTTCGTCACTTGAATGCCGAGGGTCATTTTAACATTATTGATCCGGTGTTTGCGGCAGACGCGTTTTTCAGCATGCTGAAAGGCGATCTACATTTGCGCTGCCTGTTGTCAAAAACGTTACGGCCTTCCGCTAACGAAAAAAAACGTCTGATCTCGCAGGTCATTCATTTTTACATGCGGGGCATGCTCCATGCTAAAGCATAAAAACCGTTTAATGGGCGCATTACTGTTTTTTGTTACCACGGGAGTGTGCGCGGAAACGCTGGAGGATGCCTGGGACAGTGCCATCAACAACAACCACCGGATCAAATCGGCAAAAGCCGATACCGATGCCTCCGAACAACAACTCCATTCAGCGCAAGGACAGCGATTACCCGATCTTAACGTAAGCAGCGGTTACACCCAGTTTAGTGAAACGCCGACGGCAAAAGCCCAAATTGCAGACCAATCGGCTCAGTTTAGTACCGCTCAGGCCGGAAGCGTCAAAGCCCAGGCGATAGCCTCGGTGCCGATTTTTACCAGCGGGCGCATCAGTCATAACATTGATGCCGCCGAAGCCTCCTTGCAAGCAGTTCAATCCAATGAAATCACTTCCATATTAAATATCAAAATGCAGGTAGCGGAAGCCTATATCACCCTATTGCGCCTGGAAAGCGCCTTGCAGGTTGCGCAAAGCCATGTCGAGACGCTGAGTCTGCACATGAACGATGTGAATAACCTGTTCGACCAAGGCATGGTCGCGCGCAATGACGTACTGGCGGCCAATGTCGAACTGGCCAATGCCCAGCAGCTGGTGGTGCAGGCGAATAATCAGCTGGATATTGGCCGAGCGCGTTACAACCAGTTACTGGATCGGAATCTTGCCGATAAAGTTAATCTGGCCCATCAATTTCCTGAAACGCCAACAGAAGCATTAAACGAGCTGAGCAGCAATGCGATAAAACAACGCCCGGAATTGGTCGCGCTGGCGCAGCAAATTGAGTCGCTAGGCCAACAGGCGCAGAGCGTAAAGGCCGGTTTGTTACCGCAAGTCGCTGTCAATGGCGGCTATCAATATCAGGAAAACCGCTATCAGGCCTTTGAAGGCATGTGGATGGCCAACGTCGGTATGGAGTGGAAGCTATTTGACGGCAGTTCCCGCCATCGTAGTGATGCGATTACCCGGCAGGCAATGTCCTTAAAAGAACAACGCGACGACCTGTCCAGCATGATCAGCTTGCAGGTACGCCAAGCCTGGCTCGATATTCAAGAGACGCAAAAACGCATCGCGGTGACCCAGCAAGCCATCGCCCAAGCCGACGAAAATTTAAAAGTCACCATCGACCGCTACCAGCAGGGCTTGTCCACCAATACCGAGGTGCTTAAGGCCGAAGATTTGCGCACCACTACGCATGATAATTACAACAATGCGACTTATGATGCGGCGCTGGCTACCCTGCATTTGCGACGCGCGACAGGTATTCTGTAAAGCGCATCATTCGCGATTGATGCGCTTTACAGCGTTCAGCACAGCCTACTATTAAGATTTGTCTTACGGATTAAACGGTTCAACATCGCCCGGTTTGCGCAGCATTTTATTCACTTCGTCAAGATGCAGCTCTTCGCCGACTATCATGTCTCTGGCATATTCTTCCAGCAGCACCGAAACGCCCTCAGCCGCTTTCAGCAATTCGAAATAGGCGGCTATCGATGCTTTCTCGTGCTCCAGGCTCTCTCTTAGAATATCACCGATATCATGCTTGGCTGTTTCCAATAAAGGGCCAATCTTAAGTGAAGGATGTCCACCCAATAAGGTCACCAGCTCACCGGCTTTATGCGCGTGAGCAAGGCTCTCGTCAGCATTGCCCTTAAGCCAGGAAACAATAGGTATGCGGTTATAGCCGTAGACCATCAGCGAGTAATGCGTGTAGCGAACGACTCCTGCTAATTCAAGCTCCATAATTTTGTTAAGAATTTCTACAGCCCGTTGTTTTTCTTGCTCGTTCATGTCGATTCTCCTTTTGTTGAAAAAAGTACCTCGTCTGCCATTAAAACACCCATCAAAATCCTGAGCAATCAGCAATACTACTCATGCCAAACGTGGTTACCAACTTAAGATGGAGAAAACTGGAGTACAGGCTTTGCCTGTTCGCAAGCAAAGCTTGCACTCCGCATGGCATAGGTTATTCATACTGTCCTGCCTTAAGTTGGTAACCCCAAACGTTTACAGACTGCCGATATAAATTTGTACAGCCCCAATCTAACGATATGACCCATAGCGGTTTTTCAGTTATAATCATCGGCTTTTTATTGCCCAAGAGCATTAAACCGTGTCCAGCATAAACAACGACTTATCTACTTTTCAGGGACTCATCCTGGCCTTACAGCAATACTGGTCGGCTCAAGGCTGTATTTTATTGCAACCCTTGGATCAGGAAGTGGGCGCGGGGACATTTCATCCCGCCACATTTTTACGCGCCATCGGCCCCGAGCCTTGGAATGCGGCCTATGTACAACCGTCGCGTCGCCCGACCGACGGCCGCTTTGGCGAGAATCCCAACCGTCTCCAGCATTACTACCAGTTTCAGGTGATTTTAAAGCCGTCACCGGACAATATTCAGGAACTGTATTTAGGTTCGTTACGCCATTTGGGTCTGGATTTGCTCGAACACGATGTGCGCTTCGTCGAAGACAATTGGGAATCGCCGACGCTTGGCGCCTGGGGTTTAGGCTGGGAAGTCTGGCTAAACGGCATGGAAGTGACCCAGTTCACCTATTTCCAGCAAGTCGGCGGCCTGGAATGCCGTCCGGTCACCGGCGAAATCACTTACGGCCTGGAGCGCATCGCGATGTACCTGCAGGGCGTTAAAAGCGTTTACGATCTGGTCTGGACTCAGGGCCCACACGGCACCGTCACTTACGGCGACGTGTTCCATCAAAATGAAGTAGAAATGTCCGCCTACAATTTTGAACACGCCAACGTCGACTTCATGTTCCAGTGTTTCGACACCTACGAGCAGGAATGCACCAAACTAATCGAGTTGAATTTACCGTTACCGGCCTATGAAATGGTGCTGAAAGCCTCGCATGCCTTTAACCTGTTGGATGCGCGCCACGCCATTTCGGTGACCGAGCGCCAGCGCTATCTGTTAAGAGTCAGAAACATGGCCAAGTCCGTTGCCGAAATTTATTACCAACGCCGGGAAGCGCTGGGCTTCCCGATGTTAACCGAGCAGGGAGCATAATATGAGTACAAGCAAACATTTACTGTTCGAGCTGGGTTCGGAAGAACTGCCGCCCAAGACCTTGCTGAAACTGAGCAATGCCTTATTGAACAACATCGTTCAGGGACTCAATGCCGCCGAGTTAACTTTCACCGGCAGCAAGGCTTACGCGACACCCCGGCGTCTGGCCGTTTTTATCGAAAACCTGGCTAGCGCACAGCCCGATAAAACCGTAGAAAAACGCGGGCCTGCCCTGCAAGCGGCATTCGCGCCCGACGGCACGCCCAGCAAAGCGGGACTGGGTTTTGCGACCAGCTGCGGCACCAGCTTCGAGCAACTGGAGCGCTTGCTTACCGACAAGGGCGAATGGCTCAGTTTTACCCAGGCCGTCAAAGGGCAAACGACCGAAAAGCTGATTCCCGACATTATCCGCTCAAGCATCGCCGGCTTGCCGATTGCCAAACGGATGCGTTGGGGCAGTTTTACCACCGAGTTCGTCAGACCGGTACATTGGGCCGTCCTGCTTTACGGCGACAGCGTCATCGACACCGAAATTCTGGGGCTTAAAACCGGAGCGACGACGCAGGGACACCGTTTTCATGCGCCGCAAAAGATCACCCTGACCAAGCCGGAAGACTACGCGGAGGTGTTGCATAAACAAGGCCGCGTCATCGCCGATATTGAGCAACGCAAAACCTTGATCCGTGACGCGGCGCAATCAGCTGCCGCCGCTGTGAACGGCATTGCCCATATCGAGGACGATTTACTCGAAGAAATTGCCGCGTTAAACGAATGGCCGGTGCCGATTACCGGGACTTTCGACCCGCGTTTTCTGCAGCTGCCGCCTGAAGTGCTGATCACCACGATGCAAACCAACCAGAAATATTTTCCGGTTAAAAATGCCGACGGCGGTTTGCTGGCGAACTTTATCACCTTCAGCAACATTGAAAGCAGCAACCCGGAATCTATCCAGCAAGGCAATGAACGCGTGGTGACCCCGCGTCTTGCCGATGCCGAATTTTTCTGGAATCAGGACCGGAAAAAGACTCTGGAAGATCGGGTCGAAAGCCTGACTAGCGTGGTTTTTCAGGAGAATTTGGGCACGGTTTTCGCCAAAACCAAGCGCGTACAAAATCTGGCGAAATTTATTGCCGGACACCTGAACGCCGATGTCGAACTGGCCGAACGCGCCGCGTTATTGGCCAAAACCGATTTGATGACCGAGATGGTTCTCGAATTCGGCAACCTGCAAGGCATTATGGGGCGCTACTATGCGCTGGCCGACAACGAACCGAAAGCAGTCGCGCTGGCGATTGAGGAACAGTATTTCCCCAAACAATCCGGCAGCCCAACTGCTGGCAGCATCACCGGGCAAATCCTGGCTATCGCAGAAAAAATAGACACTTTGGTCGGTATTTTTGCCGTCGGCTTGATCCCTACCGGCGACAAAGACCCTTATGCATTGCGCCGCGCGGCATTGGGCATCCTTAGAACCGTCATAGAAAACGAACTTAACATCAATATTATTGAGTTAACGGAATTCGCCGCCGCTCAGATCAAAACCGTTTCCGGTCAAACCGCAGACCAATCGGCAACAGCCGACCGGGTGATCGATTTTATGTTTGATCGTTTGAAAGGCTATTGCCTGGATCACGGCTACACCGCCGACGAATTTGACGCGGTGATCGCCGTGACTCCAGCCGAACCTTTGGATTTTATGCAGCGTTTGCAGGCGGTTAAAGCCTTCAGGCAACTGCCCGAAGCCGAAAGCCTGGCGGCGGCGAATAAACGCATCCGCAATATCCTGAAAAAATCGGATACCCCTCCGGCAGCCAGCATCGGCGCGTTGCTTGAAGCGCAAGAAAAACAGTTGTTGCAAGCCGGATTGCAATCCGCCGAGGACATCAAACCGTTACTGGCGCAACGCGATTATCAGGCGACACTGAACCGCTTGGCGGGTTTACGCAATGACGTCGATGCGTTTTTCGATCAGGTGATGGTAATGACCGATGATCTGGAATTGCGCGCCAACCGGCTGGCATTGCTGAACCTGTTGTCCGAACAGTTTTTGACCTGTGCCGACATTTCCAAATTGCAATCGTAAATGAAAATGTCATCACAGGGTTCATCGTTCCCACGCTCCGGCGCTCATCGTTATACACAAGCGCCTGCGGGACTCTGTGAGCCGAGTTATTACATCGGGAGTGCAAGCTTTGCTTGCGCTTGCAGGCGCAGCCTGCACTCCAACTATCGGCCAGGACAGCCTTTGCGCCGGAACGCTATATAAACCATGCTCAAAAACCGCTACGTATTGCTGGATCGTGATGGCGTCATTAACCAGGATTCGGATAACTTTATCAAATCCCCGGATGAATGGCTGCCGCTTGACGGCAGCCTGGAGGCCATCGCCCTGCTGAATGAGCATGGCTATAAAGTCGTGGTAATCACCAATCAGTCCGGCCTGGCCCGAGGCTTATTCGATGCGGCGATGCTGGAACAAATCCATGCCAAAATGCAACGCATGACCGCAGAAAAAGGCGGCAAAATCGAGGCGATCTATTTTTGCCCGCACGGCCCGGACGATGACTGCATCTGCCGCAAACCCAAACCGGGCTTGCTTGAAGTATTTGCACGCGACAATAATATCAGCCTGATAGGCATGACCGTGATCGGCGATTCGCTACGCGACCTGCAAGCCGCGCAAGCGGTCGGCGCTAGCCCGATACTGGTCAAAACCGGTAAAGGCCAAAAAACCTTAACTGAAAACCCTAAGCTCAACATTCCTGTTTTTGAGAACTTATATGACGCAGCAACATACCTCACAGCAAGACCCTAGACCTAAAAACTATATCGGCTCGGCCCTGTTATTTTTAGGCATTTTCACTACCGCTACCATCGTCGGCGTGTTGCTTATTACCGGCATGCTAACGACCTTTAACATACGCTGGAAAATCGGTTATGTTTGGTGTGCGATTATCAGCTGGATGACCAAGGTTTTTTGCGGCCTCACCTATGAAGTCGAAGGACTGGAACACATCGATCCGCAACAACCTGCGATTATTATGAGTAATCATCAGTCGGCATGGGAAACGCTGGCGTTACGATACATTCTCCCGCCGCATTCCGTGGTGATCAAACGTGAATTGCTTTATTTCCCGATTTGGGGCTGGTCGCTGCTCACGCTAAAATCGATCGTCATCAACCGGAAAAATCAACGCGCCTCATTACGTGCCTTGCTCGAACAAGGCACTCGCTATTTAAACGAGGGCTTATCGGTGCTGGTTTTTCCGGAAGGCACTCGCGCCGGAGCCAGGGAAGTGCTGAAATTCAATATCGGCGGGGCCATGCTCGCGCATAAAACCGGTTTTCCTGTCATTCCGGTCGCCCATAATGCCGGTGATTTTTGGCCCCGCTATAGTTTTTTAAAATATCCCGGCGTGATCAAACTAAAAATCGGCCCGGCCATAGAAACCAAAGGACGTAAAGCCGGGGACATCAATGCCGAAGCCGAAGCCTGGATAAAGCAGGCAATGAAGGAGATGGACTGAGGTTCAAGGCTAAAAATTTTAGCCTTCTGCCTTTTGCCTGATACAAATGCGTATAATGTCGCCTATTGCATTTTCACCCATAACGGTAACACACATGAAAAAACTACTGCTCATTTCCCTGTCTGCATTATTACTCCCTGCTTGCGCCGATAAAAACCAATATGAACAGACTGTATTGGAGCAAATGCAGTTGGAAAAAGATGTTAAGGACTATAATTTATCCCCTGAACGCATGGCTAAATGTATCGTTGAGACATCCTCAAGCCACATGCCCGGCATTTTTGCTCTCGATCCTAAGCGCTTGACCGCTTATCGCAACTATACAAAAATGTTGACGCTGTCCTCGTCTCAAGACCCTAAAAAGACCCTTGAAGAACTACGTGCTGATTTCGGCTCACCCAAAGATCTCGCAGAAGCCCATACTAACTATACCGAAAGTATGATGGACTGTTTTTCTGCCGTTATCAACGAATCAGAAGAAACCAAACAAGAAATAAAATAACGCTGTTTCTTGAATAAGCTGATTACAGCAGCCATCAGTCTAACCAAGGGCGATCGTTCGCCCTTGGTTAATCAATGCAGATACTGCATCACCCTGCCCCGCAACAACGCTTAAACTTGTTGCCGCTGCCACAGGAACACAGCGCATTCTTGCCAAGATTAGTCTGTAAACCCACCTTGCCAATCGATTTAACCTGCCCATCCAGATAAAACCAGCCACCCGCGCGTTTGATAAACTGGCTTATTTCAGTCATCACGTAGGCTTCGTCATCCTGCAAATAATACGCCTTAAACGCCACCACGCCTTTAGTGTCCTTAGCCCCGCCTTTTTTAGTCGTGCCGATTTCCAAGCGTTGCCAATCGACTTTTTCCTTGGAAAAATCAATCAACTCGGGTCGCACCGTGGCATCCCAGGTATCCAGTAAATACCGGGCATTATGCAGCGCGTAAGCGGTAAAGCGCGAACGCATCAAGGCTTCGGCAGTTAAGGGCTTTTTTTCGCCGGAATGAAATGGACTGCAGCATTGAGCGTAGTCGCTGCCCGAACCGCAACGACAGAAAGTGTGTGTAGTCAAAAGAAATTCCTGGTTAAATTTTGGCTTATTTTGCATTGATCCGCACTTGATAGCCAAGTTATATGAGGTTTATCGTTGCCAAGCGTGACGCCGGAGCGTCTTGGGCGGGGAGACTTGCCCGCCCCTAACATGACTGATCGCAGGTTATGGATTAACAGTTATTAATATGGCATTATCTTGTAAATCATAGGTTGAGCCCGAAGTGGCAGTGTAATGCTCGAATAAATAAATGAGTTGATTCGGATTGATATTGATTTTGCCATTTGCAATGGAATTCTCCAAATACGTCTTAACATTGGTCTGACCGTTATACCCTTGAACATTGGGTATCGCATCGTCGTTAATTAGCGCCTTAACAAAACTGGTATCCGTCGATTTCCGTACGCGCTGGTTTGATACCACGCAAGAGTTATTGGAAATAATCTCCGATTCAACGACAACTTTTTGCCCTGCTTGTAGCGATAATGTCAATAACCGTTCAGGACTGAAATTGGTGCCTTTATCTATACTGCCATTGCTATTACCAGAAGACGTATTGACAAAAGTAATTTCACCCTTTGTATCCATCGACACATATTTACCATCAACTATAAATCGAGTAATAGTCGTGGCGTTGGCTTGATTGCTATTGCACTTAAACGCACCGCCTATCACTGTAAAGGTGAACGTTGCGGGCTGGTCAAGCGTTAATTCGCCCGTAACTTTCAGCGTGGGGATATCCGTTACATCTTCTACTGTCGGTTCCGGAGGTGGTTCCGATCCGTTCTCTGGATCGCTCTCTGGATCGTTCTCTGGATCGTTCTCTGGATCAGTCTCTGGATCAGTTCCTGTGCCAATAGGTTCCAACAGCACCACACCGGATTTCGCCGGTTCACCTCCGGCGATGTATGAAGTCAGCTGCACGAGTTGCTCTACGTTTCTCGGGTCTGTCCACTTTACTTTGACATTAACTTGTTTGCAATTGACTGAATTGGCGCAGGATGTAATCGTCCAAGTACGGGTAAAGTTAGCACTGCCGCCAGCCATAATGGATTCAGTATTGGCATTCGCCCCACTCGCCATAGCGGTATAACTAGACTGGTTTGCAAACGTTCGCAACTCTTCAATTTTGTCTTGCGCCAAATTTAAGGCGTGGGTTTTCATCCGACTATCGGCGCTGTTAATCAAGGTGATGCCTTGCAACTTCGCCATCCCCATCATCGCTATCGCTACCACCAGCGCCGCGATGAGTGCTTCAATCAAAGAAAATCCCAATACTTTATTGCGTAATATTTTTTTCATGGTTATTTCCTTTAAAAATCTTTCCAGGTACCGGGAATTTCATAAATCCCATCAATAAAGCTATTCCCTAAGCTAGTGGTCGTACCGGTTGCAGCTGACCAATCGTGAATAGTGGTATTGGCATTCAATTTCGACATACCTCCGTTTACGGTAACGCTACCATAAACCGTCACTCCGCCCCAGCCGTTTGCACCGGTACAGGAAGCATCGACAAAAACCACGCCATAAATAGTCGGACCACCATTGATTTTTGGACAAGCCGCCTCCGCCGCAAATACTAAAATAACGGGGTGGGTTGCTGATCCCCAAGAATCATGATAGTTACCGGAATCTGTCACCCAAACATAATTTCTAGCACTATCACCCACTCCAGCGGCAACTTCCGCAGCGGCTTTCGCTTGAATTTGTGCGCGTGTCGTTGTTCCAAAGATATATTCCCAAGCCTGACCCGGCGTAAACGCACTACCTGTCGGCTGGCCACTATGTGCATTCAAATGTCCTTGTTTTAAACACACATTATCAGCATCGCTACCATCTCCCCAAGCGCCTTGATTCGCAGGACTGATGGATGTCGCGACGGCAATGCCATCAGTACGCGTACCTACATAAATATCAGGACCGCCAACTACATTTGCTAGGCAACCGTCAAGTACCAAGGGAGGGGCATTAAACGCCGAACCTCCATTCAATAATGACAAGGATTTAACATATTGCTCACTTGTTGCTGCAACCGTGTTATCGCCTACCGCACTTGCGGTTGAGGTAATGCGGATATAATCAGAATTGACTACTCGCTGATAAGTTACAGCCGGTGTATAAGAAAAATTCCCCGATGCGATGGCGCCACTTGCTGTATTAGGTGACGAAGATTGATTACTGTCCACAGTAGTCCACGTTAACGCCTTATAGTGACTGTAGCTACTATCGTTTGTCAGATAAGCCTGTCCGTATTCGACGCCTGCATCAGCGCCTTCAAAAACACCTTTCGCTTGAATATCATTACCGGTAATTTTTTGCTCCATCACACCGGTGCGGGTTGTGCTCAATGAAACAACAGCCATCACCATCGCCAGCACCAGTACTACAAGCAAGGTAACTGCGCCTTGTTGGCGGGATTTTAACTTAAGGTTAAGAATAATCATGGCTCACTCCACAAAGCGAAGGTTTAAGGGATAGCCGGCAAGAATTTGTCATTGCGCACCCGCACCTGTTGGGTAATTGTTTGCGTGACGGTGTTGTCGTCGCGCAAACGAGCAGTTAACGAAATAGCCACGTTGCGAACATATAAACAGGCAGGATCAGGAGCGGTGCCATCACGAGTACACGTGTTACACGCTTCGCCGGTGTCGCATAAGCCATTACCATAAGTTCCAGTTACACAAGTGGTCGGGTTGGAAGCGTTGGGGGTTGTCTCGTCACCATCATAACAACCGTCATTATCGGAATCAGTTGCCATACTGGTGACATTAAGTGGCGTAGAGGTTAGCGTGAAGGTCAAATCAGTAACTTCCACATCTGGTTCGGTGATGGTTTCCCAAGAGCCATCCGTACAGTCTACATTATTAGCATTACCACTTTTTCTCATGCTCAATATGCCATCACTGTTCAATCGAAAACCAAAAAGTTTGCCTTGGGTTGACGGAGAAGGCAGAGAAACAACAGGCGGATTGCTGTTATCAGAGTTATACGCATAAACAGTACAATTATCGCTGCCACCGTCATAATCCCACACAGTAATATCTGTTGTTGCAGAAAAAAACGGGTTGTTTTGTAACGATGCTAAATTAGCATCAGGATTAGATGTCACAAATCCGGCACGACGAATATCCCGTACCATAATGTCCATCATCGCGCGCATATCCTGATTTAAACGGGAGAGCTGCTGATTATCGGTTTGGCCTTTGATTGAGGTGGTAAAAACGCTAATGCCACCAGCGACAACGATCATGCCGACTAAAAGGCCGATCATTAGTTCAATTAAGGTTATGCCGGTTTGTTGTTTATAAGTTATGGACATGATGAATAACCTCCTAAATTGCCGCAGATTCGTACACGCCCCAATGCGCTAACTGAGGCACCGGCACTAAAATTGGTTGTAGTGATGGTTGCTGTGCCCCCATTAGCAGTGCCTCGTACTGACTCAAAGGTAGTAGCATCACTGGTAAAATTAGTTGTCAGGCTTGTTGACGCAAAATCGCTACCATATACCGTTTTGGGCAGGACACCATCTGAGGCCGAGAGTACCGGGAATGTATCAATGGTGTAACTCCAGTTATTACCCGTGGTAAAAGTAACCCTGACTTTTTTATTCCGCTTAATAGATTCGCCCCGCGCCCAGCGCAAATCGGCTAATACGGCTTCCGCCGCCCCTTGAATACGCTGTTTTTCTAACATTACGCTAAATGAAGGCGCTGCTATTGCCACAATAATACCGATGATGGCCACAACTATCATTAGTTCTAGCAAGGTAAACCCCGTGTGTGTTTTTCCATTCATGTGTCTATCCAATTTTTTCGTGGTTTTATTTTCGTGGTTTTATTATAGATGACTATCGATTTTAATCCGTTAGCTAATCTACATTTTGCCTATTAAACTTAAGCGCCATGCAATTTAACTTCGATAACTAGCGGTTATGCTATATTTGCATCCATTCAATAACTTTAAAAAGGGTGAAACCATGCGCACGTTTAAACGATCTTCCGGTTTTACGTTAATAGAATTAATGATAGTTGTCGCCATTATCGGAATTTTGGCCAGTATTGCTTATCCTGCATATACCGAATATGTCATCAGGGCAAAACGGTCTGATGCCAAGGCGGCGCTGCTTCAGGTGCAATTGGCACAGGAAAAATGGCGGGCTAATCATACAAGCTACGGCACGCTTGCAAATATAGGTGTCAGCGCTGCTTCACCTGAGGGTCATTACACTATTGCCGTCTCGGGAAACACCACTACGGCTTACACAGCTACTGCGACTCCGCTAGCGCCATTTGCTGATGCAAAATGTGGCGCTTTGGGTATTGATCAGGCGGGAGTCAAAACTGCAGGCAGCGGTACTGTTGCCAATTGCTGGGGAAAATAGCTTTGCTCTCGTATTCCACTTGGCAACGCTCCAGCGTCCCGCTCCACATGCATAAAAACTCATGATAAAACCAGATAATCCAAGGCATCGGCTATGCGTCGCCCCGATGCTCGATTGGACCAATAGACACTGCCGTTATTTTCATCGGCTGATTTCTGAACACGCGTTTTTATATACCGAGATGGTGACGACCGGCGCGTTAATTCATGGCGACCCTCACCGGTTTTTGCAGTTTCATCCGGCTGAAAACCCGGTGGCGTTTCAACTGGGCGGCAGCAATCCACGGGAATTAGCCCTCTGCGCCAAGATGATTGAAGATTACGGCTATGACGAGGTCAATTTGAATGTCGGCTGCCCCAGCGATCGGGTTCAGAATGGCCGTTTCGGCGCTTGCCTGATGGCGGAACCCGAACTGGTCGCCGAGTGCGTTGCGGCAATGCGTCAGGCGGTGTCAATCCCGGTCACGGTCAAATCGAGAATCGGCATTGATGAGCGCGATTCTTATGAAGAGCTGGTTCATTTTGTCGCGACAGTTGCCGATGCCGGTTGCCAAACCTTTATTATCCATGCCAGAAAGGCTTGGTTAAGCGGCCTATCGCCCAAACAAAACCGTGATATTCCGCCGTTGCGCTACGATATGGTTTATCAAATCAAACAGGACTTTCCTGCGCTTGAAATCATCCTGAATGGCGGCATCACTACATTGGATCAGGCCGAAGCTGTTTTGCGGCATGTTGACGGCGTCATGATAGGCCGCGAGGCTTATCACAATCCTTATCTATTGGCCGATGTTGATCGGCGGTTTTATGGCGAACCCAAAGAACCCCGGTCACGGGCAATGATTATGGAATTATTAATCCCCTACATTCAACAGCAACTTGAGCTTAACGATGGCGTTCGTTTAAACAGTATCTCCCGACATATTTTAGGCCTTTTCCACGGTGAACCTGGCGCTAGAGGTTGGCGCCGACACCTGAGCGAAAATGTCTGCAAACCCGGCGCGGACATCAATGTTATTTTGGAAGCGTTAAAATTTTGATTGCCAAACGGGGCATGCTGTTCTGCCCAAAATGTAACCGCTTAACTCAGCCATCGCAGAAATGTTAGGAACGGGGTTGCAAACCCCGTCCCGCTCGAAACTACATCCCTGTAAGCTTTGCCTACAGGGATGTAGGCAAGGGGCGTGAGCTTCGACTGCATGGATGCAGGAGGTAGAGCAATGCAGGAGCAATTGCCGAGGAAGCGGAAGCTTTAAACTTCACAACGCCATGCTGTATACTGACGGACTATTTTTATTACTGAGATTGAGACTATGGAACAGCATTTTGCCAGGATTATCGAAGCAGTCGGTGAGGATTTAAATCGCGAAGGTCTGATCGATACGCCAAAGCGCGCAGCCAAGGCTTTCAAATTTTTAAACAACGGCTACGAAAAAACACTGGAAGAAGTACTCAATGGCGCTATTTTTAACGCCGATACCGAAGACATGGTTATCGTGAAAGATATTGAACTGTATTCTTTATGCGAGCATCATTTACTGCCGTTTATCGGCAAATGTCATGTGGGTTATCTGCCCCAAGGTAAGGTGATGGGCTTATCCAAAGTAGCTCGCGTTATCGATATGTACGCACGTCGCCTGCAAATTCAGGAAAAACTGACCAAGCAAATAGCCGATGCGATAGAACTGGCAACCGGTGCCCGAGGCGTGGCGGTAGTTATTGAAGCTAAACATTTGTGCATGATGATGCGCGGTGTTGAAAAGCAAAATTCGGTCATGACAACGTCAGTGATGACCGGAATTTTCCGTAAAGAAATCAGTACTCGGTCAGAATTTTTAACCCTAATCAGCCGGTAAGATCTCCGATGGCAGCCAAAAAAACCGGCGTATTACTGGCAAATCTGGGTTCACCTACTGCACCGACGCCCAAAGCGGTCAGGCGATTTCTTAAGGCGTTTCTTTGGGACCCCCGGGTCGTCAACCTACCCAGACCGCTGTGGTGGGTGATTCTGCATTTTTTTGTGCTGCCTTTTCGTCCCCGAAAATCGGCCTTAGCCTATCGCAAAATCTGGGATGAGAAAGGTTCTCCGTTAATTTTTCTGACTTTGCAATTGGCCGAACGGGTTGCCGATAAGCTGAATGCCAAGGGCGTGAGCACCGAGCATGTGATGCGCTACGGCGAACCATCGATAGCGAAGCAGTTAAAAGCCTTCAAAAAAGCAGGCATTGATAACTTAATCATTCTGCCGTTATACCCGCAATATTCCTCGACAACCACCGCATCCATCTATGATGACGTGATTAAGGAACTCAATCAGTGGCGACATCTGCCCAACATCCAATTTATCAGCGATTATCACCAGCACAGCCACTATATTGATGCGGTTGCGGAATCCATAGAGCAACACTGGTTAGAACACGGCAAAAATGAATTATTATTGATGTCGTTTCATGGTTTGCCTGAGCAACTGACTCAATGGGGCGATCCTTATTTTCACCAGTGCCATAAAACCGCAGTCTTGATTGCCGAGAAATTGGGCATTGACCAAAAACAATGGATGATTGTTTTCCAATCGCGGTTCGGCAAGGCCCAATGGCTAAAACCTTATTGTGTGGATACCTTAAAGGATCTTCCCGGACAGGGCATTAAGACCATAGATATTGTCTGTCCCGGATTTGCGGTGGATTGTCTGGAAACGCTGGAAGAAATAGCGATGGAAAACAAGGCTATTTTTATCGCTTCCGGCGGCGTGGAGTATCGTTATATATCGGCGCTGAATGATTCAGAAACTCATGTTGACGCTATAGTGAATCTGATTGAGCAGAAGTTGTAGGGTGGGCAGGTTTTTTGCCCACCCTATTGACTATGATTGACATCGTTCCCATGCTCCGGTGTCACTAGCACAATGACACCGTAGGAGCGGGCCGCGCCCGCGACATTTAAGCAGTAATTACGGCGTTGTTACACCTTCCATCGCGGGCATGGCCCGCTCCTACAGTGTTTAATGACGCTCTGGTGTGGGAACGATAAATAAAAGGCTAAAAAATGAAACAAACACTCTTACAAAGTTGGCAGGATAGCAACTGGCCGATCATCAAATCGAGCAAACCGCTGGAAACCGGCGACGGTGTTATTGACCAAAGAACTTTTAACACCATTGAAGTTGATCAGCTGTTCGACGCCGTCAATCACGCCTCAACAATGGTTGGGCAAGCGGTGTTATTTCGTTCGTTAACCCAGCCGCTGGATACGCTGGACCCGATTAAAGCCAAACAACAAGCCGTCGAAGAGCTGCGCAATAATCCGGCGCTCAAAGAGCAGCTTGAGCGCATCGTACAACACGCGATACCCGATGAAAAAAACTTCTATTTGCTGTTGTTCGGCGAATTTCTGGGAACCTTTGGCACCGCCAGAGAAGAACATGAGATTGAAGGCTACGGCTATCTGCAATATAAACGCGGCATCCGCTTTATGCTGGAGCTGGTCGATCAGATTCAAGCGGCAGAAGCCCCCCAAAGCGACTATCTAAAAGGCATTTTCGAGCAAATAAAAGCCTTTTCAGAATCAAGACCTTATTCGCTGATGGAAGGGCCTGTTTATATTGTTGAAAATAATCTCCAGTGCAAGGAACAAAGGAAAGCGTCGTTTTCGCCTACGATTATTTTTAAGCCCCGGCTGTTCAAACCGCTGCTAATCACGCTGTTTTTCGGAGCCATCTGGGCGCTGGCGCATTTTTTCCCCACCGACATGTTCAAGGTTTCAGTTGAGGCTATCCCGACCGCGACTATTTTCCTGGTGCCTTTGTTGCTGGTTTATTTTCCGATTGTCGGCGGCTTTGATCGCGACAGCTGCATTATCCCGCTAAGAAATGAGTTTAAAAAATCCCCGGCGGTAGCTGACACTTTAGATGCGCTGGGCAAGCTCGACGAATTGCTGTCGTTTATAAAATTTTCCGAGGCATTCGGCGGGAGTCATGTATTGCCCGAACTGATTGATGCGACCCATCACCGGATAAATCTGGTTGATGCCATGAACCCGGTTTTAGGCAAACAAAACCCGGATTATGTCGGCAACGATTTTGTCTTGGATGATGACAAACTGGTACTGGTCACTGGCCCCAATAGCGGCGGCAAGACGGCTTTTTGCAAAACGGTCACCCAGATCCAGCTGCTCGCGCAAATCGGCTGTTATGTTCCTGCCAAATCGGCAACACTGACCGTCGCCGACCGGATTTTTTACCAAGCGCCTGAAATCAGTCATCTGGATGACGGCGAAGGCCGGTTCGGTACGGAACTGAAACGAACCAAAGATATCTTTCTGGCGGCTACGCCTAAAAGCCTGGTGATTCTGGATGAATTATCCGAAGGCACGACCTTCGAGGAAAAAATGGAATCGTCGTCGAATGTGCTGAACGGCTTTTACCGGAAAGGCAACAGCACTATTTTAATTACCCACAACCATCAACTGGTCGATCATTTTGTCGCTCAGGGAACAGGCTTGCCAAGACAGGTCGAGTTTGCCAATGACGCGCCGACCTACAAACTGGTTACAGGCATATCCCGAGTCAGCCATGCCGACCGCGTGGCGAAAAAAATCGGTTTCTCCAAAGAAGACATAGACAACTATCTGGCGGATTCACAATGAAAATAGGCACCCCCTTATCAAACAGCGCAACCAAAGCCCTGCTGCTCGGCAGCGGCGAGTTGGGCAAGGAACTGGCTATTGCCCTGCAACGCTACGGAGTGGAAGTGATTGCCGTAGATCGCTATCCGAATGCACCGGCGCAACAGGTGGCGCATCGCAGCCATGTGATCGATATGACCGACACCGAAGCGCTCAAAAAGTTGATTGCGCTGGAACAACCCGATTTCATCATCCCTGAAATTGAAGCGATTGCGACCCAGGCGCTGCTCGACATTGAAGCGGAAGGGTCATGTACAGTGGTACCTAACGCCAGAGCGATACAGTTGACCATGAACCGCGAAGGCATCAGAACTCTGGCCGCCAAGCAGCTTAAAATCGCCACTTCGGACTATGCATTTGCACAAAGTTTTGAGCAATTGCAGGCAGCGGTTGATGGAGGTATAGGTTATCCGTGCTTTATCAAACCGACTATGTCATCATCCGGCAAAGGCCAGTCGATGGTTAAAAACGCCGATCAGCTGAAAGCCGCCTGGGATTACGCTAAATCCAGCGGCCGAGTGGATACCGGCAAGGTTATTGTCGAAGCAAAAATCGACTTTGATTTTGAAATCACCCTGTTGACAGTGCGCGCCCTGAATCAGCACGGCGAAGTCGAGACTCACTTTTGCGCCCCCATAGGCCATGTACAGGAAAACGGCGATTACCGGGAAAGCTGGCAACCGCAAGCGATGAGCGCCGCCGCGATCAAAGCGTCTCAGGACATCGCGTTCAAGATAACCAACGAAATCGCCGGACTCGGCCTGTTTGGTGTTGAACTGTTTATCAAGGGCGATAGCGTCTGGTTTAGCGAAGTTAGCCCCAGACCACATGATACCGGCATGGTGACCCTGGTCACCCAGAAACAAAATGAATTTGAATTACACGCCAGAGCCATTTTAGGCCTACCTGTCGATACCGGCATGCACAGTACGGGAGCTAGCGCGGTAATCTTAGGTAGCCTGGATGCACAAAGCGTGGTTTACGAAGGACTGGACAAGGCGCTAAGCGTCCCGACCAGCGAAATCAGATTATTCGGCAAGCCTGAAGCTTTTACCAACAGGCGCATGGGCGTTGCGTTAGCTACGGCTGAAACTGTCGATGAAGCCAGAAACAGGGCGGTCAAAGCCGCAAGTATAATCGCTATCAAACCGAGTCGATAGGTGAAGCCATGATGAGAATTGCCGTTATTTTAACCCTATTACTCATCTCAAACGAGGTGCTGGCTGACATCTATAAATTTATCGGCAATGATGGCAGCATTACCTATACCGACAAGCCTAAAAATGATCTGTACAAGCGCATCATACGAACAAGGCCGGTAAATTATGCCGCCGCCCTGCCCTATATGGGCCCCAACAAGAAGAGATTCGCCGACCTTGTTACCGAGGCGGCTAATCGACATCAGGTTGATGTTAGACTGGTACATGCCGTTATCCAGGCGGAATCCGCTTACAATGCCAAAGCAATCTCCTCAGCCGGGGCCGTAGGCTTAATGCAGTTAATGCCCGATACCGCAAGACGCTACGGCGTTGTTGACCGAAACAATCCCGTGCAGAATATTGACGGCGGCACCCATTATTTGAAAGATTTGCTCAGAATGTTTGGTTCCAATCTGGATCTGGCAGTTGCCGCCTATAACGCCGGTGAAGGGGCGGTGATGAGATACCATAACTCCATCCCGCCCTACCCCGAAACGCGCAATTACGTTAAAACGGTCATGGCTTTGTATAACAGGCGTTCTTGAACTGAATCGTAACCTGCCGGGGTAGATCAACAAGGAGATCAGCATGATAAACGCAAGCGACAACGTCGACTTAAGTCGTTTCACCCGTGCGCAAGAAAGCATCTATGACAGAGCCCTCGCAGAGTTAAGAAACGGCCGGAAACGAACTCACTGGATGTGGTATATATTCCCGCAAATTGATGGATTGGGGCACAGTACAACGTCAAAAAATTATGCCATTAAGAGCCTGGAAGAAGCTCGACAATACCTGAACCACCCTGTCCTTGGAAAAAGGCTGTTGGAATGCGCAGAAGCGGTTTTTACCGTTGAAGGACGATCAATTTCAGAAATCTTTGGCTATCCTGATAATCTAAAGCTTAAATCTTCCATGACACTGTTTGCCTGTGTGGCAGATCCATACTCCATATTTTCCCGTATCCTTGACAAGTACTTTAATGGAGAGAAGGATGCTTTGACGCTCCAATTATTAGAGAAACTTAAGACGAAATAAGCCAAGTGTGTAGGTCGGATTGGGCTCGCCGGTCATGGAGTTTAGGCATTTTTGCTCCCCACGCCGTAACCCGACATGGGAAGCAGGAATAACATTGATTACGTTAAGCCAAACCGATAAACCAAGGTCACACCCGTTGGGTTACTGCGCAAAAAGCCGCGCCTAACCCAACCTACTTCACTTAGCCCTACTGACCACATAAACGCCGATTAACACCAAAGCAGTCCCGGCCAGTTGCGCCGGGGTCAAGGTCTCGTCCAACAACAAGAAAGCCAGCGCCAACGTACCTATCGGCCCTATAGAGCTGATAATGGATGCCGAACCGGCGCCGATGCGCCTGATCCCGGCATTCATTAAAAACGCCGGAAGTACGGTGGAGAAAATCGCCATGATCAGCGCCAGCCAATAAACATTGGCCGGCAAATTCAATAGTTTAACGCCGTGCTGAATCACGAAATGCAGACCGGTCGCAAGACAGGCGACCGTCATCGAATAAGCGGTAAAGCGCGTCGAGCCTATCCGTTTGACCATCATGCCGCTGCCCATCAAAAAAAAGGCAAACGCGATCGCGCTACAAAAAACCAATGCCGAACCTAACAATAAGCCCGATGATGCCATTGCCGCCCCATTGTCGACAAACACCAACATCATCCCCGCATAGCTTAAAGCCAACGCAACAGCTTGATGACGGTTAATGGCTCGGCGTTGCAGCGCCGCCGTGAACAAAACCACAAAGGTCGGATAAAGGAAGATTATCAACCGCTCAAGGCCTGCCGAGATATATTGCAGCCCGGCAAAATCAAGGAAGCTGGCAATGTAATAACCCAATAGGCCCAAACCGAAAATCATCAGCCAGTCTTGTTTGTTTAAGCGTTGCGCATCGTTTGTTTTTGCCGAATCGTTAGCCGACCATAACGCCACTACCAGAAAAAAAGGCAATGAAATCGCCATACGCAGCACCATCAAGGTGATGGCATCCAGTTGATGACTGTGGCTGTAAGCTAGTTTGACCAGTACCGCTTTGGCTGAAAAGCCAAACGCGCCGAGTAAAACAAACAGATAACCGAAAATAGCCTGACGATTGTTTTGCGATATAACGGATTCGGGTTGATGCACAAACTTCTCCTTAAAATGGAAAAACTGCGAATCTTGCCGGAAAGACTACCAAAGCAACGGAGGACAAGACCCGCAGTTGCTTTGGTAAAATGGAATTAATGAACCAATAAAACAGCACTGCGGTGAAAGCTAATAATATTTCGCAGCCATCGTTTGCTAATTTTCAGGGATGAGGTCATGTGGTTCATGGCCTGTATTCTATGAATACGTTTATGCGTTGTCAATTTATGTGAGTTTTTGGGCACTTGCTCGTAATACGAACGATGAGTAGGGCGTGCCACGCGCGCCTTTTCCGATACTTGAATAATATTACTATCCTTTGGCACGCGCGGCGCGCCCTACATGAGCATCGCTGGTTGTCCGTTATCAATTTGAGTTGCATGATAGAATCCTTTCACGTCCAGTCAACAAAGAACTCAAAGCCATGAATCACATTGCCATTAAAATGCTGATGGGGGATAGAGGAAAATATCTCGGTATTGTCATGGGACTGACCTTTGCTTCATTGATCATGACCCAGCAACCGGCTATTTTTTTGGGACTGATGTCGCGCTCTTACAGTTTCATATCGGATGTCGGTTTGCCCGATATATGGGTGATGGACGAGAAAGTGCAGTTCGTCGATGACATCAAGCCGTTGCAGGACACCGAGCTTTATCGGGTGCGCGGTGTTTCCGGTGTGGAATGGGCGATGCCGATGTACAAAGGGCTGTTAAAAGCGCGGCTGGCCGACGGTACTTTTCAAACCTGTAATGTTGTCGGATTAGACGATGCCACCTTAATCGGCGGCCCGCCGGTCATGCTGGAAGGGAGGCTTGAGGACTTGCGCCGCAGCGACGGCGTCATCGTCGATATAGACGGGGCCAGGGACAAACTGGGCAAGCCTTCGCCGATGTCCGGCGGTAAACCCATTGCGCTTAAAGTCGGCGACAGCCTGGAGTTAAACGATCGTCGTGCCATCGTTGTCGGTATCGCCAAGGTCACCCGCACTTTTCAGTCCCAGCCCGTGGTCTATACCACGTATTCCCGCGCCAAGAACTATGCGCCCAAGGAACGCAAGCTGTTGTCCTTCGTTCTGGTTAAAGCCAAACCGGGACAAGACCTTGCCGAATTGACCCGACGCATCCGCGCAACTACCGGTTTGGCGGCTTATACGCGAGAAGAGTTTATGTCCCTCACTTATGAGTATTTTATGCGCAACACCGGCATCCCGATCAATTTCGGCATTTCGGTGCTGCTGGGTTTTATCGTCGGCGCCGCGATTGCCGGACAGACTTTCTATAATTTCACCTTGGAGAATCTGCGTCAATTCGGCGTGCTGAAAGCGATGGGCACCAGCAACTGGACCTTGCTGCGCATGATTTTGCTGCAGGCGGTTTTAGTGGGGACTATCGGTTACGGCTTAGGCGTGGGTTTGACCGCATTGTTCGGGTATTCGATGCGTCATACCATACTGGCGTTTAAGTTTCCGTGGCAACTGCTACTGTTTAGCGGTGCCGGAGTTAGCCTGATTTGTGTGTTTGCGGCGCTGATCAGCATACTTAAAGTGATCCGTTTGGAACCGGCTATTGTGTTTAAAGGCTAAAACATGAATCCATCGTCATTGGCAGTGCACTGTCAAAATGTAGTCAAAATTTACGATACCGGCGACCAAAAAGTGACCGCGCTTAACGGCGTCAATCTGGATATTGCGCTGGGCGAACTGATGATGCTGGTCGGTCCCTCAGGCTGCGGCAAGACCACGTTGATTTCAGTCATCGCCGGCATTCTCGATCAGGACAGCGGCTATTGCGAAGTGTTCGGCGAAGATTTACTGAACATGAGCAACCAGCACAAACTGAATTTCAGGGCGCGCAACATCGGTTTTGTTTTTCAGGCTTTCAACCTGTTGCCTGCACTCAGCGCGGCAGAAAACGTGTCGGTACCGCTGATCATCAACGGCATGAAACGCAACGATGCCGAGCGCAAAGCCGTCGCCGTGCTGGAGCAAGTAGGCCTGGGCGCGCGGGCGACAGCCTTACCCTCGGAGCTTTCCGGCGGCCAGCAGCAACGTGTCGCCATTGCCCGAGCGCTGATTCATAGCCCGAGACTGATTGTTTGCGACGAACCCACCAGCGCACTGGATCATGAAACCGGACATAATGTGATGACCTTGCTCAAGGACGTGGCCTTGCACAATGACCGGGCGCTGGTCATCGTCACCCATGATGCCCGGATTTTCGACTTCGCCGACCGTATTGCCGAAATGGATGACGGGCATATTGTTGAGGTAAAAGGAGTTGGAGTGCAGGCTTCGCCTGCAAGCACAAGCAAAGCTTGCACTCCTGTTGCAGCTAAACCATAAAACCATGTCCAAGAGCCACTATGCAAGTTAAATACACATTACCGATACTGGCAGCGGCCGGATTCCTTTTTGCGGCTTATACGGTCATCAACAGCAATAAACCGATACCGGTTGCTCCCGTCGTGGCACCGCCCGCCTCCGCGCCGTTTACATCGTTTATTGCCGGATCGGGTATTGTCGAGGCAAAAAGCCAGAATATCGCGATCGGCACGCCCTTGTCCGGCATCGTCAAAACCGTGGCCATCAAGGTTGGCGATAAGGTCAAGGTCGGCGCACCGCTGTTTTATCTGGACGACCGCGATACCCGTGCAGAGTTGGCCGTTAAACGTGCCGATCTCGCCAAAGCTCGGGCAGGCGTTAACGAAGCCAAAGCATCGGTCAGAGATACCCAATCGCTGAGCGCTTTAGCCGAAGCCATAACCGACCGGCGTGCCATCAGTTCCGAGGAACTGCTGAGACGCCGCAATGCCCTGCTTATCAACACAACCAAACTGGGCAGCGCTGAGGCCCTGGTGCAACAGGCCGAAGCCGCGCTGACAACGACGCAAACCACGCTAGCCCGGCTCGTCGTTCAGGCTCCGATCAATGGCGAAGTTTTGCAAGTCAACATCCGGCCGGGCGAATTCGCCCAGGCCGGAGCCCTGAACACACCGCTTCTGGTATTGGGCAACATGGAGCAACTGCATGTGCGGGTAGACATCGATGAGAATGATGCCTGGCGGTTTGACCAAAACAGTAAGGCCGTGGCTTTCCTGCGCGGCAATCCCAACTTCAAAACCGACCTGATTCCGGCTTATGTGGAACCTTACGTGGTACCCAAAAAATCGCTGACCGGCGACAGCAGCGAACAGGTTGATACGCGCGTATTGCAGGCACTATACAGTTTTGACCGGAATCAACTGCCTGTTTATGTCGGGCAACAGCTGGATGTATTCATTGAAGCCAGGGATTATTCCGGCGACGGCCGTCCGCCGTTATGATTTGTCGTTCGCTTACGCTTTTTGCCGCCTTGCTGTTATCCGGCTGTTTTGCTGTCGGCCCCGACTATAAGCGCCCGAAAATCACGGTTCCGCAGCAATGGAGTGAATCGACTGCTAATACCCGTTCCCACGCAGAGCATGGGAACGATGCGCAAGCGGAACAATGGTGGAAGACCTTTAATGATCCGGTACTCGACCAACTGATCGGCGACGCGATCATCTCGAATCTGGATTTAAAGCTTGCCTTGGAACGGGTTAAAGACGCCCGCGCCCTGCGTTCTGCGACCATTGCCGCAGGCTTGCCCAGCTTGGATGCCAAGAGCAGCGTCAGCAGGCGGTTCAACAACTCGTCCGCATCCGCTGCCCAAACTGGCGGCACAGCCTCTGGTGGAGGCGGTTTTGGTATCGGCAATCAGTTCATCAATATTTTCCAAATGGGCTTTGACGCTCAATGGGAGCTGGATTTTTTCGGCGGCGTCAGACGGGCGGTAGAAGCCGCCGATGCAACGATTGATGTCGAAGTGGAAAACAGCCGGGATGTGCTGGTTACGCTGTTGGGCGAAGTCGCCAGAAACTACATCGAACTCCGCGCCAATCAACGGCTGGTCGCGATAACCCGTGAAAATTTGCACGCGCAACAGCAAACCCGGGAGCTAACGCAAATCCGGCAACAGTCAGGACTTGCGAGCATGCTGGAAGTGACGCAGGCTCAAGCCATGGCCGCCACGACAGAGGCACAATTGCCGAACTATGAAACGGTAGTCAAGCAGTCGATACACGCACTCAGCGTATTGCTCGGCAAAGAACCCGGAGCTCTAGCCATGAGGCTTGACCAACAAGGCACGATCCCGACCATTGCCGCTAATGTAATAACCAACCTCCCCTCCGAATTATTACAGCGCCGACCGGACATTCGCCGCGCCGAACGGCAGCTGGCGGTCGCCAATGCAGCCGTCGGCGTTGCGACCGCCGAGCTGTACCCGAAAATCAACTTGGCGGCGTTCATCGGCTTGCAAAATACGACCATCACCGACTTTACCCCGCTTGGAAAATCATGGTCGGCAGCATCCTCATTAACAATGCCAATCTTCAATTGGGGAAAACTGAACGCCAATATCAACAGCAAGAAAACGCAATTTGAACAAGCTTTCCTGACTTATCGATCCACGGTTTTATCCGCTTTTAAGGAAGTGGAAGATGCGCTGATCGCCTATAGCAACGAGCAGGCGCGGCACAAAGCGCTGGCAAAAGCCGTTGAAGCCAACCAACTGGCGGTTCAATTAGCCAACGAACGCTATCAAAATGGCTTGACCGCGTTTCTTGATGTACTGACCAGCCAATCGGCGCTTTATCAAGCCCAAAGCTTGCTGGTTGCCAGCGAGTCCCAGCTTTTCAGTAACAGGGTCGCCCTGTACAAATCTCTGGGCGGCGGCTGGCAAACCGAGGCTATCGTAGGTAATGTTAAATAATCGTGTGTCATGCTAAGCTCAACTGCATTTTTTATTTTTCCCAAAAATATACCAACACTATAATAAACTGGAGTACAAAAATGGAATCACAAGCATTAATTAAAGTATGGGATCTTCCGCTTAGAATTTTTCACTGGCTGCTGGTTGCCGGATTTTTTATCGCTTACCTGACTGAAGATGACTTATTAACGGTTCACGTTTGGGCCGGTTATCTGGTAAGCGGATTATTGGTGTTCAGATTAATCTGGGGATTTATCGGCAACGACTATGCCCGGTTCTCGAATTTCTTATGCAGTCCCGCCAAGTCGATTGCCTATCTTAAAGATTTGATCACATTAAAAACCCAGCGTTACCTCGGCCACAACCCAGCGGGTGCGGCGATGATTGTATTATTGCTGGTCAGTTTATTAATGACGGTTATCACCGGCTTTGCGGTGTACGGCGCCGACCAGGCAGCCGGACCGCTGGCGGCTATAGGCTCCGCTAACGAAAAGATGTGGGAAGAAGTGCATGAATTTTTCGCCAACTTCACGCTGATTCTGGTGGTTGTACATGTTATAGGCGTAGCCGTTGAAAGCTATATCCACCATGAAAATCTGGTTCGAGCGATGCTGCATGGGTTTAAGAAAAAATAATTATGGAATGGAACACGCTATTAAACACTGACAAACTGGGTCATACAGCAGCCAAACAAGAGCTTGGGCGCTCGCCTTTTAATTCTGATCACGACAAAATTATATTTTCAGGCGCATTCAGGCGCTTGGCAAAGAAAACGCAAGTCCATCCGCTGGCGACGAATGATCATATACATAATCGTTTGACGCACAGCCTTGAAGTTGCCTGTGTTGGACGCAGCTTAGGCATTAAAGTCGGCCATGCATTACAGGATAAAGGCTGTCTTCCTGAGGCATTTGTACCTACCGATTTGGGCGACATTGTCCAATCTGCCTGCTTAGCGCATGATATTGGCAATCCGCCCTTCGGTCACACCGGAGAAGAAGCCATTCGCAATTGGTTTAAATATGATGGTAACCATCATTTGACCGACCTTAGCGTTGAAGAAAAACATGATCTCCTGTTTTTTGAAGGCAATGCCCAGGGATTGCGCTTATTAACTTCATCAGAATATCACCCTGATGACGGCGGTATGAGATTGACCTACTCAACGCTGGCCTCGTTTATCAAATATCCGTGGACGTCACTACCTACTGCCGAAGGAAAGCGTCCAAAGCCCAATAAATATGGTGTTTTTCAGTCAGAATTGGCCATTTTTGATGAAATTGCCTTAGCGGTCGGATTGGAAAAACAACCAGGCCATAACTGGTATTGCCGGCATCCACTGGTTTACCTGATGGAAGCCGCTGATGATTTTTGTTATGGCATATTGGATCTCGAAGATGGCCTTGAAATGGACATTCTTCGCTGGGATGATATTTTTGATATATTGAAACCAGTATTGAACCCAGCGGAAATCGATAGCCTGGAAGCGGATTTAGCAAAAGCGTCTGATAGGCAAAAACCAGCCCTCATTAGAGGGAAAGTTATTTCGGCGTACATTGACGCGGCAACCGAAGCCTTTATTAGCAATGAACAAGAACTCCTTCAAGGCAAACATAGCGATTTAATTTCCTTATGTCCTGCTAATATCAGAGAGTCTGTAGAGCAGGCTAAAAATACCGCAAAAACTAAAATATTTTCACATCCCCGAAAAATTGAACTGGAAATAGGCTCATACCACATCATATCGACACTGTTAGATATTATGTGTAGCGCCGCTATAGAGTTGGTCGATAACCCCACTGAAATATCTTTTAGAAGTAAACGGGTAGTCGATCTGATTGGCAGGGATACTTTTGACCGTCAAATCAAAAAAGGCGAAAAATTAACGCCCAAATATCTGGCATTGATGCGGGTTATTGATTATATCAGCGGCATGACCGATAACTATGCGAGCTATTTGGCAAAACAATTTAACGGCATGGGCGAGTCCCGATGAGAAAAGCCAAGTAGGATGGCTGCAGGAGCAATTGCCAAAACCAATATCGCGCCGATGCGATGAGGTTCGCATTACTCTGCCTATTCTACCGCGCTGCATAGCTTGTTAATCTGCCGTTAAGGGAACCTGCTCTATCATGAGTCCGATCTAAAATAATACCTAGATTGTGTTAATGAATGAATTAACGGATTTAGCAATGAATCAGATTCAAATAAGGCCTTAGATCCGCTATTTTTATTGAACAATTAACTCGCGGTAATTTTAGACAACCATTTTTTTAAAATTTTTTATCTCACTAATCTGACTAAATTAAAGGTATAAACATGAAATTAAATATCCTGCTGACAACTGGCATTATTAGCCTTGCTTTACTTAGCGGCTGTGATAAAGGCAGCGAACAACCAACCAACACAGTTGATGGTGAGATCGCAATTCCAGCACCTACTACCGCTCCTGAAGCAACCAGTGCTCCAGCTGAAACGGCTACTCCTGCTACCAAATAAGTTGCGTAGGTTGGGTTGGAACAACACCAACCCAACCTATATCATTATTGCCCAATCGGCTTATAAAGCGCCGGCTGTGCAGGCCCTTCTATGATCAACTCAGCCAGCGCACCCTTATCAATCGCACGCGTCAGACTGTGATCAACCAACAGGTATGTTCCCGGCACTTCGGCGGTGAACTCAATCATCACCGCCGAACCTGGAGCTATGACGGTAGTCTGTACGTTTTTCAGCGGCGAATTCATGATCGCGCCATATTGATACAAACTGTCGAATATGCCGCCGATAATATGAAAGTTGGCCGCGATATGTGAGCCGACGCCGACAAATAGACGGATTTTTTCACCCACTTTAGCTTTTAAAGCTCGATCGCCGCTGAGTGAGTTAACCCGGCCATTAAATAGAAAATATTCGGGCTTTTCCGCTAACATCTTTTCCTTACTGAATGCTTGCAGGCCTTTGTCGCCATAGTTGCCGCTGGTGTAAAAATCGCCCTGCATCACGTAAAACTCGCGGTCGACTTTTGCCAGGCCCTGTTCCGGTTCGACTAATATCATGCCGTACATGCCGTTGGCGATATGGGTAGGCACATGCGGACTGGCGCAGTGATAAACATAAATCCCAGGATGGGTGGCTTTAAAGCTGAAGCTTTTTGCTTCGCCCTGCTCAACTTGCATTAACGGTGCTCCGCCGCCTGGACCGACCACCGCATGCAAATCGATAGAATGCGCCGAGTGGCCAGCGGCTGCATGTTGACCCGAGGCATGCTCGCTATGTGCTGCACCCGCCACATTTGGTTTACCGTGACTCAGATGTATTTCTACCTGATCACCCGCTCTGGCACGAATAAACGGCCCCGGCACTTTGCCGTTATAAGTCCAATATTCATAGCTTACACCGGGCATTATTTCGGCGACGATTTCATCGGTATAAAGATCGACGCTAACCCGCTGTGCTTGGGTTCTGTTCAACGGAGCAGGCAAATCGTCGGCGCGGCGGCCAATTTCGGCCATACCACTTTGATGAGTACCCGCCGGTTCGGCGGGCATAACATGTTGCATTTGTCCATCGGCGGACACCGGCATCGAATACTGCATTCCGCCAGCTGAATGCGCTTCCATTTCTTCGATAGACATCGGTTTAGGTTCTGCCTTCTCGGCCTGAGTAGCGGCGTATTTATCAAGTTGCGCTTTGGTTTGTGCTTCGTCGGTGCAGCCGGTAGTCAAGCCGCCCAATGCTATTGACAGTAATAGCAAACGGGATGATTTGTTCATGATTTCACCTTTTGAGTGGGGACTTGGTCATGCATGTAGGGCGTGCCGTGCGCGCCGACGTATCGCAACGAAGGTGCGCACGGCACGCCC
>JAQSDX010000020.1 GCA_029946125.1 Candidatus Methylobacter titanis | reverse complement strand
TACCCAAGCCTGTTCGTGCTGCGGCTGCATAAGCGCCAGTAGTCCGAAAGGTAGAGCAGGCTTGCGAATAAGGGAATGGACGTGTGCCGAGTGTGGCACTACGCATGATAGAGATATGAATGCGGCAAAGAACATTCTCGCGCTTGGGCATAAGCGTCTAGCAGTAGGAATCCCCGTCCTTTAGGTCGGGGAGGATGTCAATGTTGCTAAATTAAAAATCAAGGTCAAGATCATCGTCATAAAAATCACCAAGCTGTTCTTGCAGGCGTTTTTTTTCCCAATACAGTTCAATTTTTCTTCGCGCCGCCATTTTCTTTGCAGCTTTCTCACTTTCGTTAGGCAGAGCTATATATTCATTGCTCAAACCCAAATCGAAGATTTCAATATCAAGATCATCTTTGTTTTTGTCGACATCAATTTCAGACGTGGATTTATCTGATACAGATTTAGATACTTTCATAGTTATAATTAATCTAACATTAAAAACTCACCTTTTAATTACTTATGGCAAACTTGTAAAGAAAAATTTTAATACAACTAATATATTTTTTTTTGATGAACGATTCTTTAGATATTCCTTGTTAACAATTTTCTTGTGTGCAAAAACCATAATCGTTCAACACCTTTATTTTTTCGTATTTTAGCCCGCATCCTAACTCATCAGTCATATTTTTTAGCCCATAACTTTTTTAAAGATTACAATATTTATCAGCTCACTTAACAACACACCGTGATTTATGAAAGCAAGCATTCAAATTTTAATCAGTATGGCGTTTGTGGCCTTGGCAGCATGTGCGACTCAAGAGGTAAAACAGGACAAACCAGACACACCTATAAAGGATGAATTATCCGTAATAACGGATGAATCACTGCAGAGTTCAGGTCAAAATCCGCCAATGACCTTGATTAAAGATAATCAAACATTAAATTTGGTCAGAATTATGGATGGCGGAGCCTGTAAAAATGAGTTTCAAGGCGCTAAAGGTGCGTTTCTTGTCTATGCTGACCAAGCCGATATAGAACGCATTAAAAGTGAAAAGGGGCCGCAAATTTTCGCTGATTTCGAAAATAAAATTCAAACCCTTTCGACCGAAGCCTTTCAAGAAGCCATTGATGCAACCAATCTTGCTGAAGATCCATTTGCCTTGGGCGCAGACGAAGCACAAGAGAAGCTCGCAAAACAATTGTTTAACAATTTCCGTAATAGCGTCGCTGATGCCGTTAAAGTATTTCAACAAGAAACAACCTTAACAATTGATGTTGTTCCATTTTCCCCGTCATTTATGTTTTATCAACAAGGCTGCGAAGCCACGCATCTAGAGCAAGAACAAGAGAACTAGGATAGCAAGGTATGTTTAAGGTAATTTCCAATAAAAAAGAACCGTGAGTCAGATGCTTGATCGGATGTTCTTTCTCTGGAATCACCTAGGATTTAACCTTTGCACCTTAACCATTTCATAACCAAACAAGAGATGAGCCATTATGGGTTGGAGAGAACGCACACATGAAGATACTTATTCTGATGCAGATGTCGAACAGCGATTAAAGGAGGAATTGCCGCACTGGTATCTGGAAAACGGCTGGATTCGGCGCAAATACAAAACCAGCGGCTGGAAAGCGACCTTGATGGTTGTTAATACGGTTGGGCACTTGGCTGAGGTAGCATTTCATCATCCGGACCTTACTGTTTCTTATGCCTTTGTGATCGTCAAGCTAATGAATCATGCGGCTAAAGGCATTACCGACAAGGATTTCGAATTGGCCGGTAAAATCGAAGAGGTGGTTATGTGGCAGCCTGCAAAAGAAGGCGGCGCATTAGAAGGCACACCCGATGACCCGCGATTTAAATACATCAAATACGATTAGACTAAAAGAACACTGACAGGCATTTTGTCGACGAAATACACGAAAAAAACTTTTAAAAATCCGACAAAAAACAAAGAGCGAAGGGCGAAAAAACCACATGCCGACATACAATCAATCTCCAGTCCTTCGCCCCTAGACTTATATCTTTTCGTGGACAATTCTACTCAATTATTCTCAGTTTTAGCAGGTGTAGGCGCCGACTATCCGCTCTAATCACTTCGAATTTCATTGAATCCACAACAAGGCTCTCGCCTTTTTTGGGCATATGTTCCAGCTGACTGACGATAAAACCGCCGATGGTATCGTATTCATCGGTTGCCAGATGCGTGGAAAAATAGTCGTCAAACTCATCCATAGGCGTCAGCGCTTTAATCATATATTCATTATCGTTGCGCTGAAAAATATAGCCTTCATCTTCATGATCGTCATGTTCGTCTTCAATCTCGCCAACGATTTGCTCTAACACATCCTCAATGGTGACCAGACCTGCTGACTGTCCGTACTCATCAACAACAATGGCCATGTGATTACCATTGGTACGCAATTCTTTAAGCAACACATTTAAGCGCTTACTTTCCGGCACAACACATAACGGGCGCATTATTTCATGCACTTTCAGGGTTTGGTTTTCGCTAATGCGAGCCAGTATATCTTTGGCCAACAATACGCCGACCACTTTACTCCTATCCCCGTCAATAACCGGATAGCGGGAATGCCCAAATTCCTTAACCAGCGGCAATATGGCTTCCAGATCAGCCTCTTTGGGTACGACAACCATTTGAACACGGGGAATCATAATATCCCTGACCCGCATTTGAGAAACCTGCAAAACACCTTCAATCATGGATAAGGCATCCGAACCCAACAAGTGTTTTTCCCGTGCTTCTCTTAAAATTTCAAGTAGATCCTCAAGGTCTTGCGGCTCCCCACTCAGTAGTTGGCTGATTTTATCAACCCAGCTTTTCTGTGGGGAGTTTCTACTTGGGGGTTGTTCATCACTCATACATCGTTTACCTCTTTATAAGGATTACTGATTTGTAACCTGTTTAAAATTGCTATTTCCTTGCTTTCCATCTGCTCGGCTTCCTTATCGTCGATGTGATCATAGCCTAACAAATGTAACACGCCATGCACAACAATATGCGCCCAGTGATCGGCCAAGCGCTTATTTTGCTGCAGAGCTTCCTTTTCCAGCACCGGGGCACAGATGACCAAATCGCCCAGTAAATTCAACTCAATACCTTCCGGCAGGTCGACTGGAAAACTGAGGATATTGGTCGGGCCTTGTTTATGGCGATACTGTTCATTTAGTTCAGCGCTTTCCTGCTCATCGACAATACGCACGACAATTTCAGTGTCCTGAGCGTAATCTTCCAGCGCCGTATCAATCCAAAGCTGGATGTGTTGCTGATCTGGCTGGTCTTTCGATTCAAAAACAACCTGGATTTCTAACTCATTCACAACGCGGCCTTGTTGGTCTTTTCGTAGGCTTCATAGGCGCAAACAATACGTTGCACCAACGGGTGCCTGACCACATCACGTGCATCGAAAAAGGTGAAGCTGATGCCTTCAACGTTTTTCAGCACCTCAAGCACATGGCGTAAACCGGACATCTTTTCCGAAGGCAAATCGATTTGGGTAACATCACCGGTCACCACCGCTGTGGAGCCAAATCCTACGCGGGTCAGAAACATTTTGATCTGCTCAACGGTAGTATTTTGCGCCTCGTCCAGAATAATAAAACTATCATTAAGCGTTCTGCCGCGCATAAAAGCCAGCGGCGCAACTTCTATGATGCCCTTATCAATCATTTTCTCAACCCGCTCAAAACCGAGCATATCGTATAGTGCATCATACAAAGGCCGCAAATAAGGATCGACTTTTTGCGCCATATCGCCCGGCAGAAAGCCCAATTTTTCACCGGCTTCTACCGCAGGACGCACCAGAATAATTTTTCTGACTTTTTCGCTTTGTAAGGCTTCAATGGCGCAGGCGACCGCCAGATAGGTTTTACCGGTTCCGGCAGGTCCCACGCCGAAATTAATATCATGCGTCATGATTTTTCGCAGATATTCTTGCTGGTTAGCCCCGCGCCCCCTGATCATCCCGCATTTGGTCTTAATGCTAACGTTTTGCCCGGACGATATTTTCGGATCATCCAACAATTCATCAATCGATGAATCCTGCATGGCTAAATGCACAAGTTCGGCAGTTAATTGTTCTTTTTGGGTGCTGGCAAATAATTTCTGCATAACGGCGCAAGCCGCCTTGACTGAACTATCTAATCCCGTCACCTTAAACTGATTACCTCGATTGGCTATCTCGACCTGAAGACGCGATTCAATCTGCCGCAAATGCGCATCGAATTGACCGCAAAAATTAGATAACCGGCCAATATCGGCAGGTGCCAAAGAAATTTCCTGTGAAATCATAAATCAGTTGTTACCAAACGTGTTTTATCAAGAAGAAGCATCGACAGATAAGTCGACCATCCGACCGCGTAAAGAATTGGGTAAAGCCTCGGCAATCAGCACATCGACAAACTGTCCGGCCAAACGCGGGTGTCCGATAAAGTTAACGACCCGGTTATTCTCGGTTCTGCCCTGCATTTGCAGCGGATTCTTTTTAGACTGGCCTTCAACCAAAACGGTTTGTACGGTGCCGATCATGCTCTGTGAAATGGCCGCCGTCATCTCGTTAATACGATTCTGGAAACGTTCCAATCGCTGTTTTTTGACTTCCGCAGACACGTCATCCGGCAACTCAGCCGCAGGCGTTCCGGGACGTGCACTATAAACAAAACTAAATGATAAATCGAAGCCGATTTCTTCAATAAAAGACATGGTTTCTTCAAACTCGGCATCAGTTTCACCGGGAAAACCAATAATAAAATCCGATGATAAATAAATATTGGGGCGTACTGCACGTAACTTGCGAATAATTTCAATGTAGTCAGCACGGGCGTGGCCCCGCTTCATCATTTTTAAGATATGATCGCTGCCGCTTTGTACCGGTAAATGCAGATGGTCAACCAGTTGCGGGATTTCGGCAAAGGCCTCAATCAACGCATCAGTAAATTCCATCGGGTGCGAGGTGGTAAAACGAATCCGGTCTATACCCTTTACCGCCGCCACATAATGCAGCAATAAGGCAAAATCAGCGATATCGCCATCGTCCATCACACCACGATAGGCATTAACATTTTGGCCTAACAGATTGATTTCGCGCACACCCTGTTTGGCTAATGAGGTAATTTCGGCAATCACATCATCCAAGGGACGGCTGATTTCTTCACCCCGGGTATAAGGCACCACGCAGAACGTGCAATATTTACTGCATCCTTCCATGACCGAAACAAAGGCTTTTGGACCTTCGGCTCTGGGTTCAGGCAGCGAATCAAATTTTTCTATTTCAGGAAATGATATATCAACTACGGGTTTTTTCTGACTACGTGCTTGATCAAGAAGCTGGGGCAAACGATGCAGGGTTTGCGGCCCAAACACAATGTCCACAAACGGCGCCCGTTTTTGAATCGCAGCACCTTCCTGGCTGGCGACACAGCCACCAACACCGATAATGACATCGGGACGCTTGTCTTTAATCCTGCGCCATTTACCCAAGGCCGAAAATACTTTTTCCTGAGCTTTTTCGCGTATTGAGCAAGTATTCAACAACAAAACATCGGCTAGTTTTGGATCGTCAATCAATTCAAAGCCATGTGAAGCATTGAGTACATCCCGCATTTTATCGGAATCATACTCGTTCATCTGGCAACCGTTGGTTTGAATATAAAGTTTTTGTGTCATATTTTTAAGAGTTAAATCATCGAAAAATCACTGACGCCACATCCCCGAGTCTAAAGCCCGTATTTGATTATATTGGGATGAAACGGCGATGCTAAGCCATCATGTAATAATCAAAAAATCTTGAGGTAATCAACCAAGACTTAGTAAATGGCGCACATTATAACCTGAAGGCTATTTAAAAACAGTAAGTGCTTGGACGACGAGTGTATTGATGAAATATCTGCCATACAACAATACGCCAGCCTATCTCCTTAAAACTCCTCCCAATCACCGTCAGAAACCGGCTGTAACTGCGGTTTCGCCCTGATCGGCACTGAACTTTTACTTACCGTCGGTGTTACATGGGGAGAGCTATGGAAACCACCAGAACCATTATCAACAGTAAAACGCCCTACGGTAACCGACAAGTTTTGCGCCTGCTCTTCCAGAGATTCTGCAGCAGCTGCTGCCTGCTCCACTAACGCAGCATTTTGTTGGGTGACTTCATCCATTTGTCCAATGGCCTGATTGACCTGCTCGATACCGGAAGTTTGTTCAACGGAAGCGGTTCTGATCTCGGACATAATGACAGTGACGCCACGAATAGCGCTAACAATTTCTTCCATGGTTTTTCCAGCCTGAGCAACCAATTTAGTGCCATCCTCAACCTTTTCTACCGAATCGCTAATCAAACCTTTTATTTCTCCTGCGGCAGCGGCAGCGCGTTGGGCAAGATTACGCACTTCTCCAGCCACTACGGCAAAACCACGACCTTGCTCACCTGCACGCGCCGCTTCTACTGCGGCGTTAAGAGCAAGAATATTGGTTTGAAAAGCAATACTGTCGATCACTGAGATAATATCCACGATCTTGCGTGAGGATTCATTGATGCCTTCCATAGTCGTTACAACCTGGTCAACGACCGCAACCCCCTTGCCAGCAATATCCGTTGCCCCCACAGCGAGCTGATTGGCCTGTTCGGCGCTTTTAGCGTTCATCTGCACGGTGGAAGTAAGCTCTTCCATGCTGGCCGCAGTCTGTTCCAAACTGGCAGCCTGTTCTTCGGTGCGATGCGACAAATCATTATTACCCGCAGCAATTTCTTTGGCTGCAGTATTGATATTGTTAGTGGAGTCCTTGATCTCCCCTACCAGACTCCTAAGATTTTCCACGGTGCCATTCATGCCGAAAATCACTGCGCCAAAGGTACCGGGATAATCCTTATTGATAGTTTGAGTCAGATCACCATCGGACAAGGCACTCGCAATAAGTGCTATGTCATTCAGGCTTCCCAGGGCATCGAGCGAGAGATTAATATCGTCTTTCAATTTACCGAGGTCGCCCCGACCTTCAACCTGAACACGCTGACTGATGTCGCCACAAGCCACGCCTCCCATTACCTTACCGACATCACCCAACATAGCTTGCATAGCCTGCATAGCTTGCATGGCGTGGTCTACGGCAAACCTGTATTCGCCTTCGACGTTAACATCAACTTTCTTATTAAAGTCGCCATCAGCTATCGCATTCATCAGTTCAGTAATAGCCGTTGTCGTGATAGACAAGGTTTTTGCAACACCATTTAATTGTTTCAGCGCCGTCGCAAAGCCACCATGTAAGCCTTCGGGATAACTTTTTCGAGAAAAATCTCCATAGGTGACATAGGCCAGAGAATAATACATATCGACCTGTTCTGTTTCCACCTGATCCATCAATTCATTCATCGCCCAAGCGAGCTGTTGAAGTGGTCGTTGTTTGCCGCCGATATGGGTAATCCTCACATCTACAGATCCTTGCCGCCATTCATTACTTCCCCGCAGTAACTTTTCAAGTAGCTGTTGATCGACTGCTTTTGATATGTGCCACCAGAAAACAGCAAAAATAGACCCTGCCGTTAACATTGCAGGCATAATTATCCCATTACTGACCACCCCCAAGGCAAGCACCCAGCCATAAATCAGTGAACAGAGCCAGCAAAAAGCAACAACCGCTAATGCCAGTTTTTCATTATTCTTAAAGCGACTGTAATACATTGATCAGCTCCTCGTAAGTAAGGCCCTTGTCTTTTAATACGCTACCCAATACCGCGCCTGAAGCCGCCATCGCATCCTTCGGCCCCGCATTCCGTTCGGCATTCAGCATCGCACGATACACATCGGTCACAATCGGAATAGCCTTGGGATTAGGCATCCTGCGCACCGAGCTGTAACCAATTTTTTGTTTATTTTTATCTTTCATCGGTGCGACATGAGTAAACACCCAATAAAACCCGCCATCTTTTGACATGTTTTTGACGTAGGCAAAGATCTCCTTGTCTTCTGCTATATAGTCCCACAACAACTTAAACACTGCCCTCGGCATATCAGGATGACGAATGATATTGTGCTGACTGCCCAGAAGTTCCTCCTCGTCATATCCGGAAAACTCGATAAAAATCTCGTTTCCGTAGGTAATCCGTCCAGTTAAGTCAGTCTTGGAAACGATGAAATCATTTTCCCGCATCACCCGTTCCTGACTCGTCGGAACTATATCTTTTCTCTTCATTTTTGTTCCTCGTTAATTGCTGCTGCATTCACCACCCCCCCTATTTCCTCATTCCCACGCTCCAGAGACTATGACCGTATTATCCAAATCGGACTGAAAAAATGTTTTACCACAGAGAACACGAAGGACACGGAGAAAATAACAGCATTAATTCAATGCATTAAAAACCTCGTGCTCTCCGTGTTCTTCGTGGTTATTCTTTAATTTTTCTAAAAACGAATACTTTCACAGTCTCTCCAGCGTGGGAATGCATAGGGCGGCATACCCTACAAAGGGCTTACTTTTGCGACAACCCCAAACTTTGGATGATCCAAATAATAGGTTTCGCCGGGTTTAATCGGTCGCTTTTCATTTAATCGATAAACCACCTCGTTACCGGAGTCATCACCCAAATCAGAACCCAGTTCCAAATCAACTACCATTTGCAAACCTTGGTCCTGTTGCATCCGGACATAGCCATTCAAGTTGCCATCACTGCTCTGAATATGAACAGCAGCGCTTAGCCCCACTGCCGCTACAGGCTGAACCCAGGCAGCAGACAAGATAGGCCGGTACGCCGAGTCTTTGGATAATGCCGCATAACTGTCATCCAGCGTGGTATTTTCCGGTTGCCGATAAGCCGACAATTCAGTCAAATCAGACGGCCAGTGTATTGATCGTGAGGTCTGATCAAACACCTCGGTGTTGTGCATCTTCTGCGAAAATACGATCAATTCTATTTGGTACTCGCTGCCTTCAGCCAAAAGAGGGCTATTAAAAAGTCCCAACATTGCCGCCAGACTGTAAGCTATTATTTTCATCATCGTCATTTTTTTACGGTGAGTTTATCGAGCAACTCGGTGATAAACTCAAGCTTCTGCTCGGTCGTTTCAAACGGTTTGCTGAACCTTAACTTGTCCGCACCATCGAATTTATAAAGCTGCGCCTGGGTTTGTATCAACGAAATCAGCTGGTCGGTATTGATATTAGGCGTCGCAGAAAAAATAATGCGCCCGCCGCCTGCGTTGGCCTCTATTTTCTTGATGCCCAGTTTTTCGGCCTGCTGCTTTAATTCAGTGACACTGAACAACGCTTTTACCGGCTCCGGAAATAAGCCGAAACGATCGATCATTTCCACTTGTAGTTCGCGTAAATCGTCCTTGGTTTCAGTATTGGAGATGCGTTTATACAACACCAGACGGCCATGAATATCCGGCAGATAGTCTTCAGGAATCAGCACCGAGGTTTGCAGATCGACTTCCGGCCCTCTGTCCATCGGGGTATCAAGCTCCGGCTGTTTGCCGGATTTTAACGCGCTGACGGCGCGTTCCAGCAATTCGGTATACAGGGTAAAGCCGATTTCCTGGATTTGACCGCTTTGGTCATCGCCCAATAACTCGCCCGCGCCGCGAATTTCCATGTCATGCGAGGACAGCATGAAACCGGCGCCCAAATCGCCGGACGCTTCAACCGCTTCCAGACGTTTAATCGCATCCTTGCTCATTAAGGTTTTTGGCGGCACCACAAAATAGGCATAAGCCCGGTGATGCGAGCGCCCTACCCGGCCGCGCAACTGATGCAGTTGCGCCAGTCCTAATTTATCGGCGCGATTGATAATAATGGTATTGGCACTGGGGATGTCGATGCCGCTTTCAATAATGGTCGAACACAACAACAGGTTAAAGCGCTGATGATAAAAATCCAGCATGATGCGCTCCAACTGGCGCTCCGGCATTTGTCCGTGCGCAATTTCTATCCGCGCCTCGGGCACCAGAGCCTCCAGCTCCCGGGCCATTTTCTCCATCGTTTTCACTTCATTATGCAAAAAGAACACCTGTCCGCCACGCTTGATTTCGCGTAAACAGGCTTCCCTGATCTGTGCATCTATCCATTCGCTGATAAAGGTTTTGATCGCATGGCGATTCGGCGGCGGACTGGCGATAATGGATATGTCCCTTAGACCCGACATTGCCATATTCAAGGTGCGCGGAATTGGCGTTGCCGTCAGTGTCAGCATGTCCAGTTCATTGCGCAGCTTTTTGAAATGCTCTTTTTGGGTCACGCCGAAACGGTGTTCTTCATCAATCACCACCAGTCCCAACGCTTTATATTTGACCTCTTTCGACAATAACTTGTGCGTACCGATGACGATATCGACCTTGCCCTGCTCCAGATCATCGGCAATCTCTTTTTGCTGCTTGGGACTGACAAAACGCGACAGCACTTCGACGCGTACCGGCCAGTCGGCAAAGCGGTCGCGAAAATTCTGAAAATGCTGTTGCGCCAGCAAAGTGGTCGGCACCAATATCGCCACCTGCTTGCCGTTTTGTACCGCAATAAATGCCGCCCGCATTGACACCTCGGTTTTACCGAAACCGACATCGCCGCAAATCACCCGGTCCATAGGATGGGGGCTGGCCATGTCTTCGAGTATCGTTTCGATCGCAGTCTGCTGATCCGGCGTTTCTTCAAACGGGAACGCGTCGGCAAAAGCCGCGTATTCGATATTTTCAACCTGAAAGGCATGGCCTTGCTTGACCGCTCTTTTGGCATGAATTTCCAGCAATTCTGCGGCGACATCGCGGATGCGCTTAATGGCTTTTTGCTTGACCTTATTCCACTGGTCGCCGCCCAGCTTATGCAAAGGCGCATTTTCCGGGCTCACGCCGGTGTAACGACCGATCACATGCAAGGCCGAAACCGGCACGTAAAGCTTGTCGTTATTGGCGTATTCCAAAGCCAGGAATTCCGACGTGATGCCGCCAATCTCAAGAGTCTGCAAACCCAAATAGCGGCCCACGCCATGCTCCTGATGCACCACCGGCGAACCTAGGGTCAATTCATTCAGGTTATTGACGATATTTTCCAGCTCATGCGCCGCAGACTTACGCCGTCTGCGCCGTTGCTGTACTTTCTCGCCGGATAGCAGGTTTTCGGTGATGATCGCGATAGCCGGATTTGTTAGCCATAAGCCATGATCCATCGGCGCAACAAGAATGCAGGGCGACAGTTCCGACTGGAGAAACTTATCCCAGCTTTCGACCTGTTTCACGCTGATTTTATACTGCCTTAACCTCTCCATTAAGGCTTCGCGGCGTCCTGCCGATTCTGCAACAAACAAAATCTTACCGGCAAAGCTATCGACAAACTGTTGCAATGCCTGCGCCGGTTGCTCATGCTTGACATCGATAGTGACATTGGGCAACGGCTGACAATTGAAAACAATGCTATCGGCATCCGCAACGATGCCATCTTCGGCAATTGCTCCCTGCATTGCTCTCGGCAATTGCTCCATGCATTGCTCTACCTCCTCCATCCATGGAGTCGTACCTCCTGCATCCATGCAGTCGAGAATAATCCGGGCAAATGCGCCGGTTCTTTGCGCCAGCTCATTCGTCGATAAAAACAGCAATTCCGGTTTCAATAACGGCCTATCTGCATCATATTTTCTTTGCTGAAACCTGTCCTCGGCTTCGGCATAAAAAGCCCGTGAATTTGCGTCAAAACTATCCGACATCACCACAACCGCGGACTTTGGCAAATAATCAAATAATGATGCCATTTGCTCTACGAACAGCGGCAAATAATATTCAATGCCGCCGGGCGTAATGCCTTTACTGACATCCATATAAAAATGATTTTTAGGCGAAGTTTCCGGGAAAGCATCCCTGAAACCCTGACGAAAATGCTTGATGGATTCATCGGTTAACGGAAACTCCCGTGCTGGGAACAACTGAATCTTGTCGATTTTTTCCAATGACCGCTGCGTTTCAGCATCGAAAGTGCGGATAGATTCGACTTCTTCATCGAATAATTCGATACGAAACGGCACCTTGCTGCCCATCGGAAACAAATCGACTATCGAACCCCTGACCGCAAATTCACCGTGTTGGTAGACTTGCGAAACACAATGATAACCGACGCTTTCCAGCTTGATGCGGTTCAGCTCCAGATTAAAGTCATCGCCGACATTAACCGCAAAACTGTTAGCCAGCACATGCTCACGAGGTGCTAATCTGTGCATTAATGTAGTCACCGAAACCACCAGTGCGCCACGTTTGACCTGCGGCAACAAGGCCAGCGTTTTGAGCCGCTCCGAGATGATTTCCGGCAACGGCGAGAACACATCGTACGGCAAGGTTTCCCAATCGGGGAAATGCAAAATGGGATATTCGCCCTGCAAGAAGAACGACAACTCATGCTCAAGCCGCAACGCGGTCTGATTATCCCGCGTCACAATAACAAACAAACAATCTTCATTTTTAATGGCAGAAGCCAATGCCAACGAATCACCACAGCCGGTTAAACCGGTCCAGATGAACGATTGATCTTGTTTCTGCGGAATTTTAGGGGAAAAAATTAGTGTTTGATGTGTAGCCATTTCAAATGAGCTATTAAAGCGAAATTAATCTAAAAATTTGATTATATCGTAAATGGCTTATTTACTCTTCGGTAACTTACGCAGCAAATGCTGGGTTCGAACAATATCAACCCTATGCTACTTTTTGCAAGCCAACGCATTGGCAGTACAATAATATTCCAACCGAAATAAACAAACAGAAGAGCCATGAAAAAACTTAACCTTATACTGATATCAACAATTATTACGTTACTCGTAGGATGCTCAAGCACCCCAACACTAGGAGGCCAAATGGTTGATCGTGGAAAAGAAATGATTAAAGAAGGCAATGCAGAATGGGAACAAGGCTCAATAATGGTTGAGCAAGGCAAAGCCAAGGTTGAACGAGGAAACCGGATGATCGAAGATGGCAAACAGATTGACGTAGAATAATCTCTCTTTGCTGCAACTAAATCTGCTCGGCCAAGCCCAAAACATCGCATCGCATAGCTGAAAAGAAGGGGGAACCGCCGAAGGCACAATCCGTAGAACCTGGGCGTAACGTATTGTGTCGCATGGCGAGACTCTCATTCGGCGCAATACGCGATACCAACAATAGGCGCTTTACGACTCGCATGGACAGATTTTTGCTCCATGCAAAATCTGCATTGCCTACACGGATGTAGGTAAGGGGCGGAAGCTTTCCCCACATCCTTGTGGGTTATGCAAAGAGGTACGACCCCAAGGATGGGGGAGGTAGAGCAACGCATGGAGCGGTTGCCGAGAGCAATGCAGGAACAATTGCCGAGCTATTACCCCCTATCTGCTAACGCAGTTTCTCTGCATATTTTTGCCGCTTTCAGGTCACTCTACAAAATCACAAGATGTGATTCTTGCACAGCCTGAAATCGCCATGATTTCTCATTTATCGCCGCACTGTAGACGGTGTCTTCTGAGTATAATTGCACAGCGGATATTGATTACAGCCGAAAAAAACACCGTGCGGGCCTTTTCTCTCGACCAGATAACCGGTTTTGCAACACTTACACGGCGTGTCGGCTAACTGTTTTTGAAATCCCTTGCCGGTAAATTCATCGGTCAGGATGTCGTAGTTGTTATCGACTAATTCACGAATAAAACCGGACGCTTTATTACCATCGGCAAGCAAATAAACATGATGTCTCGCTCGCGTCAGCGCTACATAAAACAACCGGCGTTCTTCTGCATGTTTAAAGTCTTCTGCTTTGGGTAACAGCATGTCCAGCAAAGGATGCGTGGATTTTTCCGACGGGAACCCGTGTTTGCCGTGTTCCAGTCCCACTATAATCACATAATCCGCTTCCTTGCCTTTAGCCGCATGTACCGTCATAAATTCGATGTTTAACGACGGAAATTGTTGTTTCAAATCGGAAAGATCGGGCTTTTTAAAACTGAATCTCGCCAGTATAAGCACACTGGCACTACTACCCGCTTGTTTTTGATAAATAGCCGTCAATGCTGCATTGATTCCGGTCGCTTCACTAGCGGTTTTAATCAGAGAAACCGCTGATTTATTAACCATCCGAGCACTGTGGATGGTTTTTTCAAGCTGCGCCGGATTTTGGTTAACGAATCTTGCTGCAAGCTCGCCGATTTTGTTATTGAAGCGGAAAGTCTTGTCCAGCACATTGGTCGCGGTAAAACCGAAGTGTTTTTCAAAATCCTTGGTGATCGAAACATCGCTGCCGGCAAAGCGATAAATGGACTGCCAATCATCACCGACACAAAACAGGCTATTGTCAGAATTCTGTGCCAATAAAGCCTTAACCAGTCTGGCCCGGCTTGCTGAAATATCCTGAAATTCATCGACCAGAATATACCGGTATGCCGATTGATATTGCCCGGATTCCACATAAGCAATGGCGGTACTGATCATGTCGTCAAAATCGATGGTCTCGGTCATGCGTAACTGTTGTTGATACGCCTCATAAACCGGCTCGAACAGCTTAGCCGCAGCCAGCATGCGTTCTTTATCCTCATGTCGCTGCGCCAGATGGCCCAAGCTGGGTATCGAAAGATAGGCCGTTTTAAATAGCACCAATACATTAGCGATTAATTCGCTGAACTTCGATATTTCACCCAACTGGTGCAGTTGAGTTAACAAGACATCATCCGCCAAAGGTCTAAAATTAACACCGGCTTCCAACAAGCGAGCTCTTAAAACCTGAGTCAAAACACCCTGATGTTTCTGATAGCTATAGGTTTCAATCAGCCGGGTTTGATGCGTGCCATGCAATGCCCGTTTCCATGCCATGCCTTCGAGATATTTTGCCCGATCCATGAACGGCGGCGTTTCATTGCGCTCATTCACAGCGAAATGTTCAATATAGATAGCGTATTCCGGCAAATAAAAATCGGGTTGATAGGCTTTATAATCGGGACTTGCGGTGTTCACCTCATAATTGGCCTCATACCGGTAAGCAACACCTTGCCGGTATAAATAATTGGCAATTTCGCATTCTTCGTAACTCTTGACTAATTCGCCCTGCAAAGTGCGCAGCTCATTTTCTAGGATGTATTGGTTGTAAGCGCCGAGTGTTTTGAAAGCGAACTTGCTTTTATAGGGATAGGTAAATCGGATAAAGTAAGTGACCAGTCGCGATTTATAACGGTCATCGAGTAAAAATTGCTTGATTTGGTCATCGACAAATTTGGCTCTCAACGCGCCATCTTCGGCCATCTTGTTAATGGCCGGAACCGCGCCTTCCACTTTAGTAATAATCTGTTTGCCCAGAGCATGAAAAGTCTTGACGGTCAGCGTGTTGATGGCTAATTTTTGCTGAATCCTCTGTTCCATTTCTTTGGCCGCCTTATTGGCATAAGCCAGCATCAGAATTTTATCGGTTGTTGCCAAACCCGATTTCAATAGATACCCTGCCCTGCCGATCATGGTGCTGGTCTTGCCGGTACCTGCACCGGCAAGAACCAAATTATTCTGCTCATCAATCACGCAAGCTTTACGTTGCTTATCCGTTAACGGATTGCTTTCTACTTGATCAAAATAGCCTTGATAACGGGAGAGTTGCGTTTGGATATAGGCCTCATTGATGAGGCCAATGTGATGAGCATTATCCAAAAATGGACGAATGAATTCGGCCCACAGCGTCGCTTCATCGTTTAAATAGCGTAATAAATCCTGACGACAAACGCCGTCACGTAAATGCTCATGGGTTTTTAGCCATTGCCGGGCAATGGGATAACGAATATAGCGCTGACCATTAAATAAAAACGCGGCTTGCAAATAAGCCTGTTTTAAATCAGGCACAAGGGTCTGGTAATAACGTTTGATATAGCTTTGAGCTTGCGAATCCAGCTCACTTTTGATTTTTTGCGACTGATCTTTGGCAATACCGCCAAAACGAATAACGTGGCCGTCTTCAGTGTGTATGACCAAAGCATCCCAGAAATAACCGCGCTCAACAACAAAGTCCAGGCCTGCCGTTAAAAATGCAATTTTGGTGGTGGGGGATTTTTTTCCTGACAACACCACGCCCGCTTTATCTAAGGTCAATGACCGAAAAAGCCTCGTGTGTAAGGCAAAACAGCCTGCCAGTAAGCTTGTTTTGTAGTTTATTCGATCAGGCCTGGTTTTTTTTCGATCGTTATTAATGCTTAGTCCTCTTCGCTAGTTCCCAAGCTCCAGCTTGGTAATTCAGTATTGGAAGCTCCCGCTTCCTGTCTCGCGAACCCAGAGCTCCACCTTCTAGGTTCCCAAGCTGAAGATTGGGAACCAGCGCATACTCCCTATAACATTATTACCCCAAAAACATCGCATCGCCATAACTGAAAAATCGGTAAGATTCATCGATAGCATGGCTGTAGGCGTTCATAATAGGCGCGTAACCGGCAAACGCTGAAACCAGCATCAGCAAGGTGGACTCGGGCAGATGGAAGTTGGTCAACATCGCATCAACCGATTTGAATTGATAACCGGGAGTGACAAACAAATCGGTATCGCCAAAACCGGTTTCCAATTGGCCGCTTTGGGATGCCGATTCCAGCGCCCTGACCGCCGTCGTGCCGACCGCGATAACACGGCCTCCTCTTGCTCTGGCTTGCTGAACAGCGGCTACCGTTTCCGGCAACACGACAAAATATTCCTTGTGCATTAAATGTTCGGATAAATCTTCTACCCTGACCGGCTGAAAGGTGCCGCTGCCGACATGCAAAGTCACAAAAGCCCTTTGTACACCTTTGGCTTTAAGCTTGTCCATCATCGCTTGATCAAAATGCAGGCCTGCGGTGGGCGCGGCAACAGCTCCAGCCTCTCTGGCAAAAACGGTTTGATAGCGGGTCAGATCAGATTGATCATCTTCACGGGTAATATAAGGCGGCAACGGAATATGGCCGATTTGCTCCAATATACTGAGCAAACGGGTATCGCCTTTAAATTCCAGCTGAAACAGGTCATCTTCCCTGCCCAACACTTCGCAGCAATAACCTTTGTCCAATGCTATCAGCGTACCGGCTTTTGCCGATTTGCTTGATCTGACATGAGCGATAGCGCGATGGTCATCCAGAATGCGCTCGATAAGAATCTCGACTTTACCGCCGCTTGGTTTCTTGCCAAACAACCTGGCAGGAATCACTTTGGTATCATTAAAAACAAGCAAATCGCGCTGATCGATCAAATCGATAAAATCGGTAAACTGCCGGTCGGTTATCTGTCCGGTATGGCGATCCATACACAACAGACGACTTGCGTCGCGTTCTGCCAAGGGTTTTTGCGCAATTAGCGCTTCGGGTAACAGGTAGTTAAAATCACTTTTTTTCATAGCGGGCGATAGTATCAGGTTAGGCTTCCGAATACACCTTTAAAAAAAAATAGCTTTTTCGATAAACGTTACCTATAATACACGTTCTTTGCCGGGGTGGCGGAACTGGTAGACGCGCCGGATTCAAAATCCGGTTGGGGTGACTCAGTGCCGGTTCGATTCCGGCCCTCGGTACCAAACATTGGTTCAGAGCCGTGCAAAGAACTACAAAAACCCGCAAGTCGTAAGGCTTCGCGGGTTTTTTATTGTCCAGAGAAATGCGGCGAAAATAAGGGCAATCTGCCGGATCGCCTCCCTACGATCTTAGTTTCTTCTGATTCAGGATCTCAAACTGGATAGACCAACATCCCCTGTTCAGTCCTAGTAGTCGGCCAATGCTATATTGTCGGATATAGGGATTTCAATTTCACTCTGGCATCCTGAGTCGTAAAACGCCAGTTCACGCGTACGCCCTTTTTATTTCGCTCATCTTGCCAAGCCTCTATCTCACGTTTCAGCGACTCTTGATCCGGTACTCGTCGATTAAGGCATTGCCGAGCCATGACGCCAATTTCTATTTCCGCCATATCCAACCAACTGCCATGTTTAGGCGTGTAGTGAATCTCTAAACGTTCTGCAATTCTGCGAGCTTCTTCAGGTTTGAATGTGGCATAAAGAGAGCTTGTTTTGTGCGTATTCAAGTTATCCATCACCAACACTATTTTTTTCTTTTCAGGGTAATGTTCGTCGACTAACTCCTTGATAACATGCGCCCAATCGACTTTGGTATGATGATCGGTAACCTTTACATGCCGCCATCCCTCAAGTGGAGCAGATAGCATGAATAGGTTACTGACGCCGTTACGTTCATATTCGAAATCATATTTTTCCGGCTCACCCGGCCTTGCCGGTAAAGGTGTGCGAGTTTCCTTGATGTGCTGTTTACTGGTTTCATCCAGGCAAACCAAAACTTCATCATCCGTAAATGGCCGTTGATAAACTTCAAGAACATCTTCCATGGCACAAACAAAATCGGCATTCGCTTTGGCTGGAATACACCAACATTCCTTTAACCACGGTTTAAGCGCGTTTTTTTTAATGTTAGCCTAACCGTTTCATCGCTGATTGAATCGACTATCTTGCATTCAACCAGTTTGTCGGCCAATAACTGCATGGTCCACTCTGCTCGCCCTTCCGGGGCTTGAGTACAGGCTGTGGCAATCAGAAAGGCTTCCGCTACACCATCCAGCTTTTTAAAATGGCTGCGTTCTGCGACCTTCCGATTTAGGGCCGATTCCAAGCCCTCTTCCACAAAACGTTGACGAACCCTTTCTACGCTTCGAGCGCTGGTATTCAAAGCTTCCGCAATGTCTTGATCCTTTTTGGCTGGAACCACACCAGATTCATCACATTGCAAGAGTATTCGGGCATGTGTTTGTTTTCGGGCGGCTATTCGACCTTTGTTGATTAGCGCCTTCAATTCGTTTTGTTCAGCTTCCGTTAGTTTTACCCGATATAATTTTGCTGGCATTGTGTAGCTCTTCAATTTCATTAGGTTGCTGTAAGAAATTGATAGATTACATTAACTATTCACCAAATCAAGCTTGGCGCACTACTAGCAACATCCCATCCATTTTTTCGTGCTTTTCGTAGATCACACTTATGCGTAACAACAAATCCTTAATCAGCATTTTTTTGTTCCGTATGCTCGTGATTTAACATAATGAAAAGCTTGCTGGTAATTATTTCGTTTTTGTGTAATTTAACCAGGGTTTCTAGTTGCACTGCATTCAACGATTTTTCAGCAGCTTTTTGGTTTAGCTGATTCAATAATTCGGTATTATTTCTTATCAGATTCTCCATCTTTTTTCGCGTATTGACATTTAATCCTTGATAAAGCGCTTGTAACTTTACCAATGCGATACGATCATCAAAAACATCACTCAGACCGGAATTGCCGATTTCATCCAACGACTCGATAACCTTAGCGATAATCTTGTTCAGCGTACGGTAATAAAGATACAACTCTTCCGCTTTAAAAGAATGATCCTGCCAGAAAGCCAGACGACTTACCAGCAACACAAATCGTTCCAGAGTGTCGATAGGAAAATGTTCGTTAACTGACTTAACCTGTTTATGACCTCGCCCTACCCGATCGGTTTGAATAGAGAGCATATTCAGAATTTTCTTGTATACTTTTTCGTTGATTTCGCCGCGCTGGTAAACCTCTTTCAACGCACCTTTTTCAACACCTAGCGCATAGATACGCAACATATTTTCAATCAGATCGCTGGAAGCGCCGATAGCATCTTTACAGTGTAGACAGGCACCATCATGCAACCGCTGGTAGCGCTGCTGAAGAGTTTGATGTTGCTGCTCATTTAAATATCTAGTCTCCAAGAGTTCGTCTAATTTAAGCATTGATTCATCGTATATTTGCGCCTTGCTTTTATGGTAACCGACCTCTTCTTCAGGCGTCAGCGCGTCGATCCCTAACATGTGCATGACTTTGCCAATCGTTGTCGCTTTAATCAATAAAGTAAAATAGATACTGCCAATGGTAACCGCAGCAACAAACTGCTTAACACTGATAGTAAAATTCCAGCCGGGAATAGTTAAATCGTCAGGAATCAACAGCACCATGATGACCGCCAGCGAGCCGCGCAAACTGCCCCAGGCCAGTAAATGCATCCAATTACGCGGTATTGGTTCTTCCTTGCCGGTTTTGTTCAATAACCACAGCAACGGATAAACCGAAACAGCACGACCGATCACAACCACCGCAATCGCCAACAAAATCGGCAACAAGGCGACATTCATATCAATCGCCAGATCGACGAACAATAATCCCATTAAAATAAAAACCAGCGAGTTAGTGACGAAGGCAAAATAGCTCCAAAATTTCTCCATATATTCTTCAACCGGAGGCGACATTTTGTAGCGCCCGAAATTACCGATGACCATTGAGGCAATCAAGGTGGCGATAATGGATGACAAACGAATTTGCTGGCCTGCAATCACCAAATGTTCAGAAATTACTTCGCTGAAGATAAAGGTAAAATGAGCGACCAACAAGGTCAGAGTAATTTCCAGGTGTTCATAACCTTTGACCGCTTCAATCAACTTGGAAAATAAAAAACCCATGAATAGTCCAAACAGAAAACCCCCGACCAACATAATCAAAAATGACCCCAACGCCGACATAATGGAGTCGGTGCCGGTGAAACCGTGGATCATCAAGTCCAAGACCACCAGGAATGCCGCGAAACCGGTAGCGTCGTTAAATAAACTCTCGCCTTCGAAAATCAGTGTTAAGCGTTGTGGCGCACCGTACTCTTTGAACAGCGCCAGCACGGCTACCGGGTCGGTTGACGAAATAATGGCGCCGAACAGCAATAAAGCCAGTATCGGCACAGCAAACCCGGCCAGTCCGAACAGGTAATGACCGACAATACCGATAAACAGCGTCGAGATCAGTAAGCCCACTACAGCCAATAAGCCTATAGAATAAATATTTTCGGTGACGCTACGGATATTCATGTTGTAAGCCGATTCGAAAATCAGTATCGGCAGGAACACAAAGAACAGCAGTTCCGGCGTTAACTCAAAACTGGTAATGAAATGGAAAAATTCTATTTGCGAAAGCGGCACCAACAGCGAACCGGCGATAACCAGCAATACCGTATAAGGAAAATTGAGTTTTTTCGAGAGCAAAAAAACCGCCAGTGATACCAGCATAAGACTGAACAGCGATAAAAATATATCAAGATTCATTAGGAAACCCTTGGTTATTTTGATATATCAACGAACAACCGGTAACGCAACATGCTAAACGGTCCAAGTCGATTGATTATAATTTAATGTAAATAACAAAAAAATTAATCCGACAAGCTATCCCTGCAAGATGATCGCCCATTTTACCCGAATTCAGGCCTTAATTGGAGAATTGAACATTCTGTATCTAGGGTGATTGCTTGTAGGAGCGCGGCGGGCGCTGTTAAAGAAATGACCCGCGTTACCACGGAAGCGCCTCTACCACAAAAACCTAAAACAAATTAGCCCGGCAATCCCCATAATTTATGTTGATTATGATAACAGCATGACTAAATCGGCATTAAATCTGTAAAATAGCGGTTTTTTATTGTCCAGCCTCTTAAAATAACATGCGTACTACTCAATTCCCGCTCAATACCGTTAAAGAAACTCCAGCCGATGCCGAAATAGCCAGCCATCAACTGATGATCCGCGCAGGCCTGATCCGCAAACTGGCTGCGGGTCTTTACACATGGTTACCCTTGGGACTGCGGGTCATGCGTAAGGTCGAGAAAATCACCCGCGAAGCAATGGAAAAAACCGGCGCGCTGGAAGTGTTAATGCCCGGCCTGCAACCCGCCGAACTGTGGCAGGAAACCGGACGCTGGGAACAATACGGCCCGGAACTGGCGCGCTTAAAAGACCGTCATGATCGCGATTTTTGCCTGGGGCCCACTCACGAAGAAATTATTACCGATCTGGCGCGCAACGAGATCAAAAGCTACAAGCAGCTGCCGATCACTTATTACCAGATTCAGTCCAAATTCCGCGATGAAATCCGTCCCCGTTTCGGCGTGATGCGTTCGCGCGAATTTATCATGAAAGACGCCTATTCCTTTCATTTGGACCATGAATCGTTGCAGGTCACTTACGATGCGATGTATCAGGCTTACACCAATATATTCAATCATCTGGGTTTGAATTTTCGCGCAGTTATCGCCGATTCCGGTTCGATCGGCGGCGCAATCTCGCATGAATTCCATGTGCTGGCCGATTCCGGCGAAGATGCGATTGCGTTCTCGACCGACAGCGACTATGCCGCCAATGTCGAAAAAGCCGAAGCGGTGATGCCTTCCGGCTCTCGTGGTGCGGCTACCGAAGCCTTGACGCTGATTGATACGCCCAACCAGCACAGCATCGAAGAAGTCTGCGGTTTTTTAAATATTCCTGCCACGCAATGTCTCAAGACATTAATTGTTAAAGGCGAAGACGACACGCTGGTTGCGCTACTGTTAAGGGGCGACCATAACCTTAACGACATTAAAGCGATAAAAATCGACGGCATCGCCTCGCCGCTTGAATTCGCCAGCGATGAGCAAATGGGCGGCGTCTGCAACTGCAAACCCGGCTCCATCGGCCCGATAGGCTTGAACATCAAGATCATTGCCGACCGTAGCGTGACTTTAATGTCCGATTTCGTTTGCGGCGCGAATCAGGACGGCAAGCATTATCAAGGCGTCAACTGGGAACGCGACTTACCGGTTCCTGACCATATTGCCGACCTGCGCATGGTAGTTGAAGGCGACCCCAGCCCGGACGGCAAAGGCCAAATCACCCTGGCTCGCGGCATTGAAGTCGGCCATATTTTCCAGCTGGGCACCAAGTACAGCGAAGCCATGAAAGCCGGGGTTATTAACGAAGGCGGCAAAAACCAGATCATGACCATGGGTTGTTACGGTATCGGTATTTCCCGCGTTGTCGCCGCCGCCATCGAACAGAATCATGACGCTAAAGGCATCATCTGGTCAGCCAACCTTGCGCCTTTCCAGGTCGCCCTCTGCCCGATGAATATGCATAAATCGGAGCGTCTGAGAGTGGCATCGGAACAGCTATATCAGGATTTACTGGCTGCCGGAATCGATGTGTTATTCGATGACCGGAAAGTACGCGCCGGGTTTATGTTTTCCGACATGGAACTGATCGGCATCCCGCACTGCATCGTGGTTGGCGATCGCGGCCTGGATTCCGGTACGGTTGAGTACAAGGCCAGAACGGCTGAAGCAAACGAGGAAATTCCGTTTGCGAATATTATTGATTTTTTGAAGGCTAAACTGGCTTAACAAAACCGCAGTCAATCCACGAACGACACGAAAGCCAAAAGTAGCATCTCTAGGAACAAAATAAATCAGTATATCGTTGGCATAGCCATTCACTCTTTGAGTAGCGACCTACAACCTGGGATCTATTTGGAAAATTTCGTGTTTTTTGTGATTTTTGCGGAAAAAATATTTTTTCCGGTTTAAGGGTTCAGCGGCTACTGAGATGCTAAAGGGTAAGTCGGAGCATCTTGCAGGCGCAATTGCCATGCCAGCACTGATTGGGCGAACACAATCAGTGCCCGTGTCATCATTGGAAAGAGGCTTGATCGGTTGATAGCCTGTGCTTCTGTACTTGTAGCAGTCATCATAGCCATCGCGTTAATGCTCGGCCTCAAGGCATTGCACGACGTTATTCGCCAGCATCGAGCATCCCTTATCGAAAAGTATATTGAAATAGCCGGGCGCATTACCGCACTGTTTGTGGGAACCCTGTCCGTTGAAATGATCATGCAGGGCTCGATCATGGGCAGGCAAATTTTAACCAGCTGAAAGCTGGAATAGTGCCCTACCTCCTACAATCTGGCTTTATTATCTCTGAATCAACTTTAACGTTCTTTGCGGCAGGTTTTCGGTAGTCGCGCCTTCCAGATACAAGCGAGTATCTTCATGTATGGTGGTCATAAAACGGATTAACTGCATTTCGTGCTGCATTTTCTGTTCAACACCTTCCGCATCCCACATGTTATTCAGCAAATATTTCGCATGATGATGAATGGTGAAGGCGACCACTTCCGGCAAATCTGTATAACTGGCCTGAATTGAAAACTTCAGTTGATCCAGCGAGGCCAAATACTGTTTATAGTCTTTAACATCCTGCTTGCACTTGGTTTTAAACATCGACAACTCGGCATCGTGCCTAGTCTTCAGTAGACTGATGTCGTGTTCCAATAGTACGCTTTTCTTTTTTAACTCAGCTTCAAGGGCTTTCTCGGCCAGGATGCGAGCATGCTTCAGTTTTGCCAGATTGCCCTGATTAGCTTGCTGCCATTTTAGATTTTCGTCTTTAACCGAATACAACAGCTTAATAAGCTTATTTAACATAGTCATGGACTAAACAAGAGAGGAGATTTTTTGCTGCAACATTAACAAGGCCTCAATATCCTGCTTTTTTCGATAGCGGGCATGGTCTTGTTGCAGTTGCTGATATATTGTTCCCGGTAGTTTTGTTTTAATCGGCAGCAAATCCTGATTGATGGCTTTAGATAGCAAGCGAATATGTTTGCGATTATTCAGCGTTAACAGGCGTTTTCTGTTCAGTTCATTGATATGCTTTATTTGCAATTTTTTAAAATAAAACAGGTGATTAATCTGATCCTGCCTAGCATGTACAAACCATAGCCGTCTCTGTACCCGCTGTTTATGCGAAAAATAATCTAACATAGAATGAACAATTATTTTATAAACACCCAATAAGCCGGTGATGATAAGTGCAGAAAACGCGCTTAACAGCATGACCGAACCCAGGGTAATTAACACACCCGACAAACCAGGTACGGCTAACCACAACAACAGTTCTACCGATAAAAATACCGGTAATGACGCCAGAGCCAACAATAGGGAAAGCCTAATCATTAAAATAAAAGCCGCAAAGTCAACATCGTCGTCGTTAGGTGGTTTTTGTCGACGGTTTAATCAGGACCGCATAACAAATGCATGCTGCAATGACCAGTCTTTGTAGTTGAAGACTTGTCCTTGCTCCCGAACCGTAGCGCAAGCACCGAGCGATACTTCGGCAACAACCCATTGTACCGCATTGAGTTTGCCTGCCGCTAAAATGCCGTTATCAGGAAATCCACGATCCACAGGCGTATAAACAGCCGCTGCACCGATATTGACATCGACGGCTTCAGACCAAGGCGCATTGCCTACCAACGCAGCTTGAACGACATAACACTGATTTTCCAAGGCTCGCGCCTGGCAGCCTATTTTGACGCGATGATAACCTGCCAGCGTATCGGTACAACTGGGCACTAAAATCAGATTTGCTCCGGCTTCAACCTGCTTTCTTGCCAGCATCGGAAATTCACTGTCATAGCAAACATTGATGGCGATTTTTCCGTATTCGCTATCAAAACACCGTAATTCCTCACCGCTTTGAATCAGCCATTGCTCGTTTTCAAAACGGGTCATCATCAGCTTATCCTGATAATCGAACTGACCGTTCGGCATAAACAAATAAGCCCGGTTTCGATAGGCGCCGGAATCTGTTTTTACCGGAAACGTGCCCGACTGGATGATGCACTGGTATTTTTTAGCCAGCATTTGAAACAAGTCCAGATAATCTTCAAGCAATGACTGCATGACTGCCAACTGCTTGCTTAACGATGAATAAACCGCCTCGCCCGCCGAACCTGCTCCCGGCAGGATTCCGGCATACACACCATCCCTGGCGATCGCCGAGCCTGTTCCCGACAGGCTTACGGCATACACACCATCCCTGGCGATAAATAACGAGGCCAATTCCATACTGGCATACTCGGGAAAAAGCAAAATCTTCGCATCCTGCTGCGCCGCATCAAGCACCCAGCGTTCAACTTTGCTTTGATACTGTTGCCAGTTTTCCAGAAAACTGATGTCGTATTGGGCTGTCGCAATTTTAACGTTCATTTTTCAACCAGAAAGTCATCGGTTTAGGCGTCTCGTCAACATCATCCAGATCTTTCCAGATATAGATTGTGTCAAGTTCAGGATGTTTGACGTAGCCGCGTTTGTTCCAGAATTGATCCAAAGGCACATAATCGATCGGGCGTCTGGGATGATCTACTGGTCGCTCGACACAACAAAAACAAATATGCTTGAAGCCGCCCAAACTCTCGGCGTGAGCCTCTCTTTGTTCGAAAAATTTAACGCCGATACCCAGGCCGCGATAAGCCTTGTTCAACACCGATTCACTGCAATAAAAAACCTCGTCGAGATCGTAACCCTGCTCGATAAACGGTTTTTTCAGCTCATCAGTTTCATATTTCATCGGAATCGCTGTCGATGCTCCGACCACGGTATCGCCATCGAACGCAATCACGATGACGCTTTCGGGACAATCGATATAAGTCTGTAAATATTTTTTTTCATAATCTATGTTCCCGTCATACAAATACGGAAAGTCGCGAAACACTTCAATTCTAAGCCGCGCGAGTTCAGGAATAAACTGTTCCAGAGCTGCGCCGCTCCATCTTTCAATACGAATGTTTTTAGCCATAAGGTTGCAGAAACAAAAAAAACCGTATTTTAGCTGAACGCTTAGCGTTTGCGTAGTTTATGCCATAAAAAGTCTGCCCATATTCAAAAGATAACCATTGTGAGATGATGCTGATCTAATCGGTGTATGTTATAACGCCCTCTTTCAAAATTTTTCAATCTACTGATCTTAACTATGAGAATTGCTTTATTCGTTGCATTGGTTGTTTTACTTAACGGTTTGTTAGGTTGGTTTACCAACTTACCTCAAGATGTAGGGTCGGACGTTCCGTCAGGAAAACTGGGCAGCCTATCATTCGCTCCGTTTCGAGAAGGCCAGGGGCCTATGGATGAAAAATTCCCCACACCCGAACAAATTGACGCTGACTTGCGTTTAATGGGTGAAAAAACCCACTCTATTCGCACCTATGCCAGCGCGGAAGGCAGTATGCCGGTTATTCCCGCCTTAGCGCAAAAGCACGGATTAAAGATGATTCAAGGCGCTTGGCTGGGTTCCATAAAAGCCGACAATGAAACAGAAATCGCCGAAGTCATCCGCTCCGCCAACGCGAATCCCGACGTGGTCAAACGGGTTATCGTCGGCAACGAAGTGCTGTTACGCGGCGATCTGGAGCCGGAGCAGCTGATTGAATACATACGCGAAGTCAAACGCTCGGTTAAACAGCCGGTTTCTTATGCCGATGTATGGTCTATGTACATGAAATACCCGGAGTTAATCAAGGAAGTGGATTTTATTACCATCCACATTCTGCCCTACTGGGAGGATAAACCTATCACCGTAGACCAAGCGCCTGAGCATATTGAGCGCATTTACCGGCAGGTTCAACAGGAAGCCGATTCCATTGCCCCCGGAAAACCCATACTGATCGGCGAATCAGGCTGGCCGGGCGCAGGTAGGCAACGCGGCTGGGCAGTGCCTAGCGTGGTAAACGAAGCAAAATTTATCCGTAAACTAATTGAAGTAGCCACTAAAAACGGCTTCGATTACAACATTGTCGAAGCCTTTAACCAATCCTGGAAAAGTGACTTTGAAGGCGTAGTCGGTGCTAACTGGGGGCTTTATTCTGTCGATCGTAAAGAGGTTTTTCCGTTGACCGGAAAAGTCTACGAAAATCCGGGTTGGTTTAACGGCGTTATCGCCTCAACGATCCTTTTTCTATTCATCGTTATCGGCTGCTGGAAGCCATTACAATCGTTATCCTCAATGCGCCTGGCGGTTTTTTTGCTATTCTCGCAACTGCTGGCCTTACTGCTGGCAAGCATGACTGAGAACCTGTGGTATACCAGTTATAGCGACTGGCAGCGTCTTCAGACAGCGCTAATCGCGGGAGCAAACGCACTCTTGGCCGGCTTGATATTGCGGCGCAGCTATGCGCTGTTTGCCAATCAAACGCCCCATCCAAAACTCGGCTCCTGGATATATACGCTCTATATACTGTTTGCCGGATTTGCCGTTTATAAAACCTTCGGCCTGGCGTTAAATGGGCGTTATATCAGCTTTCCGACCGCAGCGGTTTACATTCCTGTTATCGGAGTCTTGGGCTTAATGATCATCAGCTATATGACCGAACGTTCATATTCGTTAAAGACCCTGGAGATTAACCGATTGGCTGGACACCAAAATACCAAAGCCGATCAGGATAAGATAATGGGCTACGCACTGCTGATCATGGGCTTGGCGCTTATTATTCGGGAAAGCCAAGCCTTCCTGGAAAGCCGCGACTTTATCCTCGCTTATCCTGATGTGCTAGAACGAATTGGCGTTGCTTTGGTTTTTTCCGTAACCAATTGTCAATTACTGGGATGGTTAATGTGTCTGGCTATACTCGCATTACCGCTTTTGGTGAGTGGTGGCAAGAAATAAGCAGCCATTAGCTATATTCGCTGTTTACCGGTTTATTATCATGATTTTTATAACAGCAATATAGTTTTTTAAAACTTATGGTGCATTAATAATAGCTTATAACCATGCTTTTTTAAATAACCTGAAGTAAACTAGGGAAAATATAAAAACCATAAACCAGCAGAAAATTAGGGAATATGCGCAACATCACATTATTTGAATCCATTAATCACCGTTTTATTTTACTCAACGAGAGTGAGCCGGGCGAAGAAGACGGCGTTCGTTCCAATCAGTATCTGATCACCCATCATAATGACGGCGTACTGCTCGATCCGGGCGGTTTTGGGGTGATGCCCCGGGTTCTGGCGGAAATGTTGCGTTACGTGGGGCCGGAACAAATTAAAGCCATTTTTTTGTCGCATCAAGATCCCGACATCGTCGGCGGCCTATCAACCTGGCTGGAACTGTGTCACTCGCCCGTTTATGTTTCCAGCATCTGGATACGCTTTTTGCCCCATTACGGTTTAAAAGACATGGCGCGATTTATCGGCGTACCCAATGAAGGCATGGACTGCGAACCCTCTCCCGGCTTTAAGCTAAAAATCGTACCCGCGCATTTTTTGCATTCCGAAGGCCAAATCAACGTATACGATCCGATTTCTAAAATCCTGTTCACCGGCGATATCGGAGCGGCAATGTTGCCCATGGATAAAAATGACGCCTATGTGGACGATTTTTCCAGCCACATCCCCTATATCAAGGGATTTCATCGCCGCTACATGTGCTCTAACAAAGCGATACGCTGTTGGTTGGAGACTATTGCCGACCTGGATATTGAGATGATTGCCCCGCAACACGGCCCAATTTATCGGGGCGCTGCCGTGCAGGATTTCTTAAACTGGCTCAAAGATCTGCAATGCGGCATTGATTTGATGCAGCCGGGTGGATACTTTCAGGAAGAGGATTGAGCATGAGCCAGTTATCGCAGCCCAGTCATCTGGAGGCTTTACGCTTAAGCATTATCACTCAGATAGCCGAGATTTTAGAAAACCAAACACGCACTCAGCGCTCTGCAACGGATATATCCGAGCTTAATCATAATGTACATCAGGAGATTATCAGTAAATTGATGACGACCATGTCCGCTATGGCTGCCGGTGACTCCAACGCCATGATTGCGATGATTCCAACGATTACGCATATCCTCAATACCTGCACAAGACTGGATCGGAGTCTTGACTTGCTATTCCAGCAACGCAGTGAGCAGTGGACGGCTAATGACCGACACATCAAAAACCTGCTGATCGAATTCAATCAAACTTTACTTGAGCTGTCTTCTGTTTTGATTGAAAAAGACTTACTGGAGCGCCAAAGCCAGGTACTGGAACGCATTATCCTGTCGCACGAACACATCTCGCAATGGAAAGAATTTGTACAGGAAATTCTGGCGGATTTTTACACCATTTTCCCGTTTAGTTTTTTTTACATCGCCTTTGCCGAAGAACATGGCTTATCGTTGTATTTGTATTATCTGGGCGACTGCCCGAATGAGGCACGAATACAAGCGCGAGGCTTGCTGAGCAAACAGATGCTTGAAAGCATTGGCCTACCCCCTGATGCGCCGCTAGATATTGAAGAATTTCATATTAATTGTGGTGCTGTAATCAAGCCAAATTTCGATATTAAAATGATTAGCGTGCCGGTACCTGATCACTCGACCAATTTAGCCGGGTTATTAGGGGTCGCTTACGCCGCTGAAAACAGCTTATCCGCACAAGAAGCCAGCGTTATCCGTGCGATACTTGCCGTGATGGTCATGGTGGTCGGTTCCAGCAAGGTGTTATCGCGTACCCTGTTAGAACTTGAATACTACGCCGTACATGATCCCCTTACCGGACTGCATAATCGCCGCCAGTTTAACGATATTTTAAACTATGAAATAGGTCGTTCCGAGCGTCACCAGCATGAGTTTAGCTTACTGATGCTCGACCTGGACGACTTTAAGGACATTAATGATTCCTATGGGCATCCCACCGGCGATACAGCGCTGTGCTCCATCGCCAATGTGCTGCTTGAACATACCCGTAATGGCGATTTGTGCGCCCGCATCGGCGGAGACGAATTTGCCATCATCCTGACTGAAACCGGTCCAAAAGGCGCCCGGGTAGTTGCCGAAAAAATAGGCAAAGCACTGAGGGAATTAGCCATCACCTCCGCACAAGGTAATCGCTTTCATTTAACCGTCTCCATAGGTGTGAGCAGTTATCCCGTTGATGGCCTAACCATAGATACACTGTTGGAGGGCGTCGACGCCGCCATGTACAAAGCTAAAGACATGGGTAAAGACAGCGTTTTCGCCTTTGATGCAACGGAGGAGCGCATCAGTATTCGCGAGACCCGCGATAATGCGGAAAGTCTGCGCGAGGCGTTAAAAGAAGGCCGGATTATTCCCTATTATCAATCGATAGTTAATTGTCAGACCGGCGAACTCTATGCCTTTGAAACGCTGGCCAGACATAAATCGCCAACAGGAGAAACAACTTCGGCAGCAATGTTTATCGAAACCATTGACAAATATGGCATGGCACGTGATCTCGACCTCGCCATGATCAACAACTCGTTTGCCGCTAAACGCGCTGCCATGGATGCCAACCGCCCGGAAGCGAATGCGAAAGTTTTTATCAATTTATCGGTACAGGAAATTCAAGGCCGTGGCATTTTGGGTTATGCCGAAGAGCTCTGCCAACAACTGGAACTCCCCCCGGAAAGCATTGTATTTGAATTGCTGGAACGCGATGCGATTGGCGATATGGCCAACATGCGCCGGTTTTTGACCAATCTGCGTCGTAAAGGTTTTGCCTTTGCGCTGGACGATTTCGGTACCGGTTATAACTCGTTTCATTATTTGCGTGAGTTGCGTTTTGAATACGTCAAAATTGATGGCGCCTTTGTGCGTAATATACTGAGCTCTAAAGTGGATTATGCCTTGGTACATAACTTGTCGCGATTGTGCCAGGACATCGACATCCTCACCGTTGCCGAATTTGTCGAAAATCAGGAAATTTGGGAAGCGCTTAAGAGTATGGGCATCAATTATGCCCAGGGCTACCATATCGGCATGCCGCTACCTGAGATGCAGCTACCCTTGAAAAAATAGTTCTGAATCTAGCCATACTGCTTTCAATTTCGTTGTATTACCTCTTTTCGTAACCCAACACATTACCGCGGCATGGTATAGGTTGAGTTAGAAAAGTATCAACCCAATCTACGGGTTAACCAGCTTAATCCCATTTTTATCGACAGTGATTAATTGTTGCTTATACAACGCACCAATGGCCTGTTTGAATACTTTTTTACTGACTCCGAACGCGGCATAAATAGCTTCAGGCGGACTTTTATCGCTCAGCAGCAACTCGCCGTTATTGGCTTTCAGCTTGGCGATAATGCTATCGGTAAGCGATACCACCTTGGCGTATCCCGGCTGGTGCAAACTCAGATCAATCTTATGATCTTCCCGTATCTGCTTAATGTAACCGTCCAATTTTTGGCCTTTTTTGACCGGCTGATATAACTCGTTTTGATACAACATGCCCCAATGGCTGTTGTTGATAATGGCTTTAATACCCAGATCAGAAGCATCGGCGATGATCAGCGACACTTTTTGGCCGACTTCAAAATCGACCGATTCATCGCTGAGTAATTTATCAATCTTGGTGGTTGCGGCAATGCGGTTTTGCTCGTCAAGAAATACCTTAACCAGATAAGACCGTCCTACTTCCATCTCATGGTATTGCTCGCTAAAAGGCACCAGCAAATCTTTAGGCAGACCCCACTCCAGAAATGCCCCCACATAATTGAGCGATACCACTTTCATCCAGGCTATATCACCCACTTCGGCCAAGGGCTTTTTGCTGGTGGCCGCCAGATGACCCTCCGAATCCACGTAAACAAATACGTCCAGACTATCGCCAACCTGGCAGTTTGCGGGCAGCCTTCTGTCCGCCAGCCGCACTTTTCCCGAGGTTCCGTCATCAAGATAGACATCAGCACCTTGTTGTTTAACGACATTCAGTTTATTTATTTTGCCGATATTTATCATAATTTATACATTATTCCTGTGGAGGCGACTTTAGTCGCCTTTTGTACACCGGGCGACTAAAGTCGTCGCCCTTGCAGTGGAAAATCTTACATCAACTGGTAATCACAAACCTCACCGCATCCAGCCTTAATTGCGCGGCCTGGATGTTTTCATGCGCCAGCATGGTCATATCCTTTAGCTGCTCAATTTCTTCAGTTCTGATGCTCGGGTTCACTTTTTTCAATCTGACCAGACGCTTGATCTCATTGCTCAGCGATTCCAACATCGCTTGAGTTGCCTGATCGACTAACGCTTGCATGTCGGCTTTGGCTTTTTTCTCAGCCATACCCAATATATTAATAAGGTGCGATCGCTGGCTGTTCAAAAAGGCAATAATTCGGTGTTTATCAAACTTAATACCGGCTTCAACCAAGTCACGGTGGTCGATGTCCGCACTGACATCCTTTTGGTTTTGATCGATCAATACCCGAATCGGGGTAGGCGGCAAAAACCGGCCAATCTGTAATTCGGCAGGCGCGCTACATTCGACAATAAACAAACACTCCAGAAAAAACTGTCCGGCTTTAAAATCGCTATGCTTGATCACACTGATCGCGGCGTTGCCGGTCTCAGAGGACAGCACCATATCCATCGATGCGGTGACCAACGGATGTTCCCAAGTCATGAACTGCATATCTTCCCGCGCCAGAGCAATCTGCCGGTCAACGGTGATAGTCATGCCGTCTTCGGTTAATCCGGGAAAATGCGAGACACGCAAATGACCGCTAGGGCGAATAATAAAACAATCCGGTGAATGGAACTCAGTATCTACGCCGTAACATTCAAAGACATCTTCCATATAAGGCCAAAGTACACCTTCCTTCTCATAGACATTCATCTGCTCGATAAGTTCATCAGCCAATTCCTTACGACAGGAATTCAACTCCAGCAATTGATCGCGACCATTATGCATTTGCGTTTCAAGTTCGGCACTGAGCGCTTGGGTCTTGGTAATAAGGCTATCAATATCTGCTGGGCTACCATCAGCCAAAACAGCCGCCAGTTCATCGTGCAACAAATCCGCAACCCGTTGGGCCGATGAACTGTTGCAGGCAAACGCATTCAGGCCTTCATCGTACCAGCGATACAACACCGCATTATCAGTATGCTCCAGATACGGCACATGAATCTGGATAACATGTTTCTGGCCGATACGATCCAGACGGCCTATACGTTGTTGCAATAAATCGGGATTGGTCGGCAAATCCAACAGAACCAAATGATGCACAAACTGAAAATTCCGGCCCTCACTGCCGATTTCAGAGCAAATCAACAGCCGCGCCGCACTTTCTGGATCGGCAAAATAAGCCGCCGCCCGGTCGCGTTCGATAATACTCATGCCCTCATGAAAAACCGCCGACGCGATGCCAGCTCGATTTTTCAGCGCTTGCTCCAAATCAATCGCGGTTTGCGCCTGCTTACAGATCACCAAAGCTTTATCGCCCCTAAGCTGTTTAACCTTGTCCACCAGCCATAAGTAGCGCGGGTCTTGTTGCAAGTCATCGGTATTTTCTTGCCCGGTTAAGGCATAGCCGTAACGTTCCCGTTCGGGAAAGCCCTGCACGGTTTGCCGGGAATTCCTAAATAAAATCCGCCCGGTGCCATGATGATCAAGCAGCACATTAACCAGCGCATCGCGCGCCGCCGCCGATTGTTCAGGATCGTTCAGATTTTTCAGCAAGCCGTCGACGTTGTCATCTTTCAGCAGTGCGATTAAATGTTGCTGCGCGTCGTCATCCAACGCGGTATCTGCCAACAACAACTTGGCCGCATGAGCCACCGGCTCAAACAAGCGCTCTTCTTCGACAAACGCCGCAAAGCTGTAAAAGCGGTCGGGATCGAGTAACCTTAAACGGGCAAAATGACTTTCCTTGCCTAATTGCTCCGGGGTCGCCGTCAATAAAATAAGGCTGGGGGAAACCGATCCAAGTTGTTCGACAAACAGGTAGTCAGTACTGGGCGCGAGTTCGCTCCATTCCAGATGGTGCGCTTCGTCGACAATCACCATATCCCAACCCGCTGCTATGGCCTGTTGTTGGCGACGCGGATAATTGGAAAAAAAGCCCTGACTGCATAGAATCAATTGTTCGGTTAAGAACGGATTATCGGCAGCGGCGTCAGCTTCACCCGCTTCAGCAAGCATGTCGTCTTCGGCATAGGTATCGAGACAGCGCGCCTCGTCAAAAATACTAAAGCGCAGATTAAAGCGCCGTAGCATTTCGACCAGCCATTGATGCAGCAGCGTTTCCGGCACGATAATCAACACCCGGTTGCTCAAGCCGTTAATCAGCCGATGGTGCAAAATCAAACCGGCTTCAATCGTTTTACCCAGGCCCACTTCATCGGCCAGCATGATTCTTGGTGCCGACCGGTTAGCCGATTCATGCGCAATAAACAACTGATGCGGAATCAGCGAGGCACGACCGCCCAGCAAGCCTTTAACCGGCGATTGTTGATGCTGTTGCAATCTGAGCCAGGTTTCATAGCGCAACAAAAACCAGGCGGAAGGATCGACTTGCCCGATAAACAACCGATCCTGAGGCTTGTTAAATTGGATGTGATGATTCAGCTCCACCTCATCCAGCTGAACTTCGTGTCCATTTTCGTCTTTACCCACATAAGTAATCAAGCCGTTCTGTTCAGTTAAACCGGTGACGGTCACTTTATCTTCGTCAATCGACTCAATAACGTCGCCTACCGAAAACCGGACGCGCGTTAACGGCGCGTTATCTTGCGCATACATACGCTTTTCATCGCAAGCCAGAAAAAGCACTGTGACCCGCTTGTGCGCCACCTCAAGAATAAGACCTAAACCGAGCTCCGACTCAGTATTACTAATCCAGCGTTGGCCGGGGATAAACTGTTCCATTTATTAAGATGCCATTGAGTAAATGTTGATTCAAATTGGATGCTATTATAAGCCATAAGCAGTAAGGCGGAATCATTCCGGCAATTAATTGTTGCACGAAACGAAGAGACCATGATTTAAGCATAACTTTAACGCCAGCCATCAAACAATTCAATTCGTTAAGCAGCCATTAAGGTTCAAGCGAATAATATGAGTCCAAAGCTTATCACTGAACATCATGCCTGTACCGACTCCATATATAACCAGATTAAATTAATTATTTAAGGAAGAAACCATGAAAAAGTCACTTTTTTTTACTCTATTGGCTGTGTTTACCCTGATATATTCATCTGTATCCTACGCGTCAGGAGGTGAAGGTCGTGGTCATGGCAGAAAACACCACAACCATCATCATTCCGAACAGGCCAGATATTATCAGCAACAGCCTAGATATTCACAGCCTCGAGATCCGCGCTCTCACCAAGGTTTGGCCGGAGGTGTTGTCGGTAGTGTTTTAGGCTACGAAATAGGTAATGGCGACCCAATTGCTACAGGACTGGGCGCTGCCGCAGGTTCTTATCTCGGCAATGGCGTTGCTGGAAGACGCTAACCCTGTTTAATTGACCGGCAAACTTGATTTTATTAACTCAACACCGAACAACCCAACAAATCAAAGAGAAAATATCATGAAAAAATTATTTTTTTTAATTCAATTAACTGCCGCTGTCGTCCTGTTTTCGCCACTATCTTATGCTGACGACGATGATTGGGGACACCGTGGTCACGGCTGGGGACATCATAGAGGACATCATGGTCATCATGGTCATCATGGTCATCGTCGCGACCACGATGACTATTATGTGCAACCACAGGTCAATTACTATTATCAGCAACCTGAAGTTCGCTATTATCAGCAACCGCCGGCTCGTTATTACCAACAACCACAGTATTCAAACGATCCACGCTCCCACCAAGGCTTAGCCGGCGGGGTTATCGGCAGCGTTTTCGGCTATGAACTGGGAGGTGGCGACCCTGTTGCTACCGGACTGGGTGCGGCAGCGGGTTCTTTTCTCGGCAACGGAGTTGGCCAGGACTACCCAAGAAGATGGTAATCCAATCGGCCCAATGAAATATTGGGCCGACTAATCCTCTGCAATCAACAAATGTATGGGGTACGCTAACAGCTTAAGCTTTGTAGGAGCGGGCCATGCCCGCGAAAACTATGAGTCAAGATTTCACATCGTTGCCAACATATCGCGGGCATGGCCCGCTCCTACCAAGTCATTGCTCTGAATTCGGCATGAACGGCTTAAGAAAATCATTCATAAAGCCCTTTACCCCGAATCATCATTCGGACGCTGATTTGATCAGCTTATAGTCCAAAAAGAACATAGAGAGTGATGGTCGCGATGCCAATTACGACCAGTTTAATTTTATTGAACAAAGACTGCTCCCACCAATAATAAAGCAGACTTGCTTTCTTATGCGCACAGATTACCAACAGGTTTTCTTTACTATGCCGACAAAAAGACGGCAATACCCGCAATACCTGCCACAAACGGTAAAGCCCATAGCCCACAAAAGATACCAGGATATAAAAAACAATGAGCTGGGTCTGCTGTAAATCGGTATGAAAAAAATGTTCGATGAGGTTGTCAAGATTGGACTCGATAAACTCAAAAACAATATGAAAGAACTCAAGGAGATGCTCGAACAAGAAATGAAACAGTTCGAACAATAAACCGAATGTCATATCAGGTGCAACGATAATGGCAAGGACAACGGCCAGTAGCAATCCATTAACCCATCTTTGCTGCAGCCGCTTTTTGTCCGCATGCTTGATCAGTAATTCCCGATCTTTATCCTTCATATTGACAAAATGGACACCTACAAAATAAGGGTAGCGACTGTCGTCTTTTGCTTGCCTTTTTTCACAAAAAACAACCTTGCCGTAAGTTACGATGGCAGCCATGCTGGATACCAGCACTATTTTGATGATCAGATAGTCGCCTTCTTTAAGCGCACCCTCACAAATAAAAGCCATGCCTCCTACACTGATGTTGACGTCGTGGATTTCATTTTCCTTAATTCGGGCATTCGGAGTCATAACATCCGGCGATATTATTTCCTCACCGGGCGATAGTAACTCCGAATTCTGCGAGATCATTTCAATATTAGAAGATGATGCAAGGTTATTTAGAATATTGTCAAAAGTAGAGTACGGTTCGGTTACCAGCTTTTCATCTATTTTTTTGTAAAACAGATGAACTTCATCATAAATTCGGAAAAAAGATCTTCGATTTTTATTTTTCGTCATGTTGACCCTATCCATAATCCACGACCTCTAAACTTTATTAATGATTGAACAAGAGGAATCCCCTTTCTTTAGCTCACTGACATTATTAAGTTAAAAGTTAAGGATTTAATATAGCGTGGGCGCGAATAAATTCGCGCCCACGGCATTCAACCATAACTATTTTCAACTTAACTTAATGGCAGTGTTCCTTTAGGTGTGGAGGATGTCAAATTGCTAGAATTTAATTATACGTTGCATATTTCAACCGTGGACAATACCTATATCAGTTAATCAACCACGTCTAGCCTACCCAAACCCTGGCGTTCCTGAACAGGCGCATCCACGCACCGTATTCCTCCCAATCATCCGGGTGCCATGAATTTTGCAGCGTTCTGAAACAACGCTCGGGATGTGGCATCATAATGGTAAAGCGCCCGTCGGTAGTGGTCAGCCCGGTAATGCCGAACGGTGAACCGTTAGGGTTGGCAGGGAATTCCGTGGTCAATTCGCCGTAGTTATCGACATAACACAAGGCCACCGCACCGGCTTCCAGCGCAACCGCCGGATCCACAGCAAATTCTGCGCGCCCTTCCCCATGCGCAATAGCGACCGGCATTCTGGAGCCTTCCATACCGGCAAACAGTATCGATGGCGATTTTTGCACTTCGACCAAGGCCACCCGCGCTTCAAATTGTTCGGAGGTGTTGCGCATGAAGCGCGGCCAATGTTCGGCGCCGGGAATAATGTCTTTTAATCCCGACATCATCTGGCAACCGTTGCAAACGCCCAAGCCGAAAGTATCGGAACGTTGAAAGAATGCGGCAAATTCATCACGGCAGCGCGGGTTGAACAGAATCGATTTTGCCCAACCGCCGCCGGCGCCGAGCACGTCACCATAAGAGAAACCACCGCAGGCAACCAACCCGACAAAATCAGCCAAGCTCACCCGACCATGAATAATATCGCTCATGTGTACGTCGATACTGGTAAATCCGGCGCGATCGAATGCCGCCGCCATTTCTACATGACCGTTAACGCCCTGCTCACGTAATATAGCGACTTTAGGTCTTGCAGCCGTTGCAAAAACGGCGGTCACATCGTCATTGACATCAAAGCTCAGCGCAACATTCAAACCGGGATCTTCATCATCGGCGATGCGTTCGAACTGTTGCAGCGCGCATTCCGGGTTATCGCGCAAGGCCTGCATTTTGTAGCTGAGTTCAGACCAGATGCTCTGCAGTTCGGCCCGGCCTGCTGAATAAATAACCTCGCCAAAATGGTGAATAGTTAATTGCTGCCCTGCATCCGGTGGGGGCGACGCAAGGCGCCCAGGGCGACCAAAGTCGCCCCCACAATATTCGGACTGAGCCATGGCGTAATCAACAACCTTACCTATGACATAAACGCAATCTATCAAACCGGATTGATTCAACAGCTCCACGATGTCCTTACAATCGCTTTGGCGCACCTGTAATACGGCACCCAGTTCCTCATTAAACAGCGCCGCCAGCACATCATCGCCCATACTATCGAGCGTTAAGGTTACGCCCAGCCTGCCGGCGAACATCATTTCCGCCACCGTTGCCAGCAAACCGCCATCGGAACGGTCATGATAGCTCAACAGCTTATCTTGACCGTTCAGCGTTTGTATCGCATCGAAAAAGGCTTTCAATAACCCGGCGTCATCCAGATCCGGGCAATCATCGCCCAGTTGGTTGTAGACTTGCGCCAGCACCGAACCGCCCAAACGGTTTTTACCGGCACCCAGATCAAGCAAAATCAAGGCGCTGTCTTCATCAGGCACACAGCGCAGTTGCGGGGTCAGGGTAAGGCTAATATCGGCAACCGGCGCAAACGCGGTAATCACCAGCGATAACGGCGCAGTCATGGTTTTTTCGGCAATTGCTCTCGGCAACGGCTCCATGCGTTGCTCTACCTCCTCCATCCTTGGAGTCGTACCTCCTGCATCCATACGGTCGTCAGCAGAATCATCTTTCCACACGGTTTTCATCGACAAGGAATCCTTGCCCACAGGTATCGCGATACCCAGCGCCGGGCACAATTCCATACCCACCGCTTTGACGGTATCGAATAAGGCCGCATCTTCGCCTTGATAACCTGCCGCCGCCATCCAATTGGCCGACAATTTGATTTTTTTCAACGAATCGATGCTGGCGGCGGCAATATTGGTAATGGCCTCGCCTATCGCCATACGCCCGGATGCCGGTGCGTCGATCACCGCAATCGGCGAGCGCTCCCCCATCGCCATCGCCTCGCCAGTCAACGCATGAAAACCGGACGCCGTAACCGCAACATCGGCCACCGGCGTTTGCCAGGGGCCGACCATTTGATCACGCGCGACCAAGCCGGTGACCGAACGGTCGCCGATATGGATCAAAAAGCTTTTGTCGGCGACCGCAGGGAATGCCAGCACCCGCTTGACCGCATCACTCAGCTTGATGCCGCTAACATCCAGCGCTTGGGTGTTGGGTCGAACATGCTCGACATTGCGGTGCAGTTTCGGCGACTTGCCGAATAATACCGACATCGGAATGTCGACCGGCTGGTCGCCCAGCAACTCGTCGCTCAGCGATAAATGCTCTTGTTCGGTTGCCTCGCCGATTACCGCAAACAGGCAATGTTCGCGCTCGCAAAAGGCGCTGAATAAGGCCAGCGACTCGGGCTTAATCGCAACCACATAACGTTCCTGCGCTTCATTGCACCAGATTTGCATCGGCGACATGCCTTTATCGGCGTTATGCACCTTGCGCAATTCAAAGCGGCCGCCGCGATCGCAATCATGGATGATTTCCGGCACCGCGTTGGACAAACCGCCCGCGCCAATATCGTGAATCGACACGATCGGCGTATCGTTGCCCATCGAATTGCAATGATTGATGACTTCCTGACAACGGCGCTCCATTTCGGGATTTTCCCGTTGCACCGAGGCAAAATCCAGGTCTTCCGAACCTTCACCGGAAGCCTGAGAGGAAGCGGCGCTGCCGCCCAGCCCGATTAACATCGCCGGGCCGCCCAGGATGATAATCAACGAACCGGCCGGGATCGGGTGTTTGTCGACCAGCATCGGCCGGATGTTGCCCATGCCGCCTGCGATCATGATCGGTTTGTGATAGCCCCTAAATTCATGATCACTGCCCGGAACCGCTTGTTCGAAACTGCGGAAATAGCCGGCCAGATTGGGTCTGCCGAATTCATTATTAAACGCCGCACCGCCGAGCGGCCCTTCCAGCATGATCGTTAACGCCGAGGCGATACGCTCCGGCTTGCCGTTATCGGCTTCCCAGGGTTGGGGAAAACCCGGTACTTTCAAATGCGATACCGAAAACCCGGTTAACCCGGCTTTGGGCGAAGAGCCGCGCCCGGTTGCACCTTCATCGCGGATTTCACCGCCGGAACCGGTTGCCGCGCCCGGATAAGGTGAAATAGCGGTAGGATGATTATGAGTTTCCACCTTCATCAACAAATGCGCCTCTTCTTCGACATAGGCATATTCGCCGGTCTGCGCATTGCGGATAAAAACCCGCGCGGTTGAGCCTATCGCTACCGAGGCGTTATCGCTGTAGGCCGACAAGATGCCTTCGGGGCTTTTTTGGGCGGTATTGCGGATCATGCCGAACAAGGTTTGCGCCTGCTCTATGCCGTCTATCGTCCAATCGGCATTAAAAATCTTGTGTCGGCAATGCTCGGAATTGGCCTGGGCAAACATCATCAATTCGACATCGGTCGGATTTCTGCCCAAGGCTTGAAAGCTATCGGTCAGGTAATCGATTTCATCCTCAGACAAGGCCAGACCCAGTTCAGCATTAGCACTAACCAGCGCGTCACGTCCTTGCGTAATAATATCGACACTCAATAACGGCTTGGGCAGATGCTGAACAAATAATTCGGGCTCAACGTCACCCTCTAAAACGGTTTGAGTCATGCGGTCATGCAATAACGCGGTCACTGCTACCGATAACGGCTGATGGCTATCCAGCGTGTATTCAATGCCCCGCTCGATACGTTTAACCTCGGATAATCCGCAGCGCTGGGCAATCTCGGTCGCCTTACTGGACCAGGGTGAAATCGTGCCTGAGCGCGGCACCACCAGTAAATGCTGGCCTGAACTATCGATGTTGGCTTGCGTGGAGCCGTAAGCCAGCAACTGATTCAGAATCCCGGCTTGGCCTTCATTCAAGTCATTTGCAATGTCCACAAAGTGAATAAACCGCGCTGAGACGGCCTTGATAGCAGGTTCTAAGGACTGAAGCTCAGCCAGTAGTTTGTTAATACGAAAATCAGAAAGCGCGGAAATTCCAGAAATTTTTAACATTTGAAAAGAAGGTTCGAGGTAAAAGGTAAAGGGCGAAAGGCGAAAGGCGAAAGGCGAAACCCCGTACCACTTAGAGGCTTTTTTAGCCCTTAGCCTTTAGTCTTTCGCCTAAAGATAAATCACTTAGCCAAATCAGCTTTAATAGCGTCATGCAAGAGCGTCAACAATCGTAAACTTCCCTGATCAGCAACCGGTTGCTGCTGGTTGTCCATGATAATAACGTCGGTCTGCTGGTTGTTTTCTACCAACTTGAGAACATATTCTCGTTCATTGGTTTCAAAGCCAGTGAAGAAAAAAACAAGCTCGTCCCAAAAAGACCCATCCTCTACTACCTGTTTGTTCGGGTCATACTGGACATGAAATAGCCTTTCTTCCTGATTGCGATTAGGCACCTCAATAGAATTTCGACTTAAGGCTTTGCCAACCATACGCCAAGCTGTAATTGATGACGCACCGATACGTAATCGCTTGGTTCCCTGATCAGCGTCAACCAACTCAAGCTGAATTAATTTCCGATCTATGTCCTGATCTGTTTCAGATTGCGGAGCAGAGGGTTCGACATTGATCGCTTCATCAATCGAGTCAGCGGCGACGCTCGTTTCAGCAACCGGAGCGGCAGAAGGAACTTTTGCAACTGAATTATTCATCAGATCGGATGGCAACACCAGCGGCGGAATTTCAGTTGTAAACTGATAATCCTTTTCCTTGTCTGGAAATAAATTTTTTATGTAAGTACAGGCGGATACATTAACCAAAACCGCAATGATAAAGACTAAACTGATTTTAGTTTTCATGACGCGTTCGACTGTATGGACGCAGGAGGCAGAACAACCCCGGAGCAGTTGCCGGATATAATTCCAGCCTGACGCATAGCATCACGAACCGCATCAAAGCAATCTTCAGTCAACCAGGTTAATGGTAAACGGATACCCTTCCCCATCAAGCCCATTTCGGCGACCGCCCATTTAACCGGAATCGGATTAGACTGAATAAACAGCATTTTATGTAATGCGCCCAATTTTTTGTCGATGGCTAAAGCGGTTTCACTATCGCCCGCTATCGCCGCCTTAATCATGTCATGCACCAGTCTTGGAGCAACATTGCCCGTTACCGTAATACTGCCGTTGCCGCCCAGCAGACAAAATTCTCGACTGGTCGCATCGTCGCCGGTATAGATGGCAAAATAATCGTTAGTCAAATCACGAATTGTTTTAACCCTGGACAAGTCAGCGGTCGCTTCTTTAACACCGACGATATTTTTAATATGCGACAGGCGGCCAACAGTTTCCGGCAGCATATCGCAAGCGGTACGCCCAGGCACATTGTATAAAATCTGGGGAATGTCGACAGCCTCGGCTATCGCCTTGTAATGCAGATATAAGCCTTCCTGAGTAGGCTTGTTATAATAGGGGGTCACGATCAGACAGGCATCTGCTCCGGCTTCTTTAGCCAGACGGGTCAGGGTAATCGCCTCGGTGGTCGAATTAGCGCCGGTTCCGGCAATCACCGGCATTCTGCCGCCGACAAAGTCAACGACACATTGAATCACAGCGCAGTGTTCATCCTCATCCAGCGTCGCCGACTCACCTGTGGTTCCAACAGCGACAAGGGCATCCGTTCCCTCTGCTATATGAAATTCCACCAGCCTTTTTAAGCTGTCTTTATCCACCGCACCGTGTTCATCCATCGGTGTGACTAATGCTACGATACTACCTTGAATCATGAAATTTCTCGATCAGAATTAATGCTGTTACAAAACTGACGACATTATAACAAGCAAATAACCAAAACTCAGCCTGATGCGTAACTTTACCGGTATTTAGCCAAAAAACGATCCAGCACATTGGCAAAATCCTGTTTATCTCGCTGTCCAAGAGGCGGCGGACCTCCGGATACCTGTCCGACACTGCGCATTTCTTCCATAAAATCACGCATGGCTAATCGCTCTTTGATATTTTCTTTAGTATAAAGCTCACCTCTTGGATTGATAGCATGAGCATTTTTTGCTATGACTTCAGCAGCCAGAGGAATATCAGCAGTTATCACCAGATCATTTTCCTGTAAGTGGTTGACAATGTACTTATCAGCCACATCGAAACCGCCTGCAACCTGAACCGTATCTATAACTCTGGATGGAGGCGTTTTTAAATACTGATTAGCAACCAGCGTCAACGGCAACTGCTTTCGTTCCGCCGCGCGAAATAAAATATCTTTAATCACATTAGGACACGCATCCGCATCAACCCAAATTCTCATTATCCGGCTCTTTGTCTCGTTAATTTTTATGCACATATTGATATAGTGAGTTATAATGCGCTGATATACAAACACATTCCCCCGCGCTTACGCGCATTCTATATCTACAACAGGTAAATCCATGTCCAATGATGTTTCTACATTACCCTCTTTCCGTGATTTAGCGCTGATTGAACCGGTGCTAAAGGCACTGAATGATGTCGGTTATGAAACACCTTCACCCATACAAGCACAAACCATCCCACTCCTACTGCAAGGCAAAGACGTTCTGGGACAAGCACAAACAGGAACCGGCAAAACTGCCGCATTTGCCTTACCGATTTTGTCGCGCATCGATCTCAAGCAAAAAGATCCACAAGTACTGGTACTGGCACCAACTCGCGAACTGGCCATTCAGGTGGCAGAAGCGTTTCAACGTTATGCCTCGCATTTGAAAGGTTTCCATGTTCTGCCTATCTACGGCGGACAGGACTACAGCACCCAGTTGCGCCAGTTAAAACGCGGCGCTCATGTCGTTGTCGGTACGCCGGGTCGGGTTATGGATCACATGCGCAAAGGCACATTAAATCTGAAAGGACTCAGCTTTCTGGTTCTTGATGAAGCTGATGAAATGCTGCGTATGGGTTTTATTGATGACGTGGAATGGATTCTTGAGCAAATTCCGGAACAAAGACAAATCGCCTTATTTTCTGCGACTATGCCTTCCGTTATCCGTAAAATCGCTCAGCAATATCTCAATGAGCCTGTTCATGTCACTATTAAAGTCACCACCGCATCGGCTGAAAACATACGCCAACGCTATTGGATGGTCAGCGGCGTACACAAACTGGATGCCCTGACTCGTATTCTGGAAGCCGAAACCTTTGACGGCATGATTATCTTTGTCAGAACCAAAACCGCAACAGTTGAGCTGGCAGAAAAACTGGAAGCGCGTGGTTATTCAGCGGCCGCAATTAACGGCGACATGTCTCAAGCATTGCGTGAACGCGCTATTGCCAATCTGAAAAGCGGTAAACTGGATATTTTAATAGCCACTGACGTTGCTGCGCGTGGACTGGATGTAGACCGCATCACTCACGTCATCAACTATGACGTTCCTTACGATACCGAATCTTATGTTCACCGTATTGGTAGAACGGGACGCGCCGGACGCACCGGTGACGCCATTTTGTTTATTGCTCCCAGAGAAAGAAATCTGCTGGCCAACATTGAAAGAGCGACCAAGCAAAAAGTTGAAGAAATGGGCTTGCCTTCAACCGAGGTCATTAACAATAAACGTATCGCCCGCTTTAAACAGAATATTTCCGATACACTGGCAGCCGAAGAGCTTAGCTTCTTCAGTCAACTGCTAGAACAATTCCAACAAGAGCACAATGTAACCGCATTGGAAATAGCAGCCGCACTGGCAAAGCTAGTTCAAGGCGACACGCCTCTGTTAATGCAAAACCTGCCTAAAAGACCCAAAGATAGCCGCGATGATCGGCCATCCAGAGATGACAGATCCTCAAGATCCGATAGACCCGACAGACCGCAAAAAGACCGCAAACCAAAACGTGCATTCGGCGGCGGAGCAGATATTGAAATGGAAACCTACCGCATTGAAGTCGGTCACAATCACGGTGTAAAACCCGGTAATATTGTGGGTGCCATAGCCAATGAAACAGGGATTGATGGCGACCATATTGCTCGCATTAGAATCCAGGACGACTACAGCACCGTTGAGTTACCAGCAGGCATACCGAAAGAATTGTTTCAGGAATTGAAAAAAGTCAGAGTAGTCGGCCAGCAACTTAATATATCCAAAATGGATGAAGGCGCTAAAAAAGCAGCGAAAGACGATGACGATGCTAAAAAAGTAGATAAAAGCAAAAAACGGGTAGGCTCAACATCCAGACGAGCAAAACCGAAAACTGAAGATTAATCGACAGCTTTGTGGGCGCGAATTTATTCGCGCTTTTTAACCCTATATTTCTGTGGGCGACCCGCCGGTCGCCCCTACGTTCCAGAGACAATTGCCTGCGGCTTTTTCAATAGCCTCCAGGCGCTGTTGATGGGCGTTTAATTCCTGCTCAGTACAACGTATGACTTTCAGCGCGGGACGATCCGTTAACAAATATTTAACCTCGCTATTCGCCGTCACATCCACCGCCTTTCCCTGCACTTCATCCAACAACGAAGACTGTCCGCCAGTCATCAATAAAAATACATCGGCAAGAATTTCAGCATCCAGCAATGCGCCATGTAAATCCCGATGGCTGTTATCGATACCATAACGTTTACACAATGCATCCAGACTATTGCGCTGTCCCGGATGTTTTTTTCTGGCATAGGTCAGCGTGTCAAAGACTTTACTGTAATCTGCGACTGTTCCGGCCTGATTATTCAACCGTGAAAACTCATAATTAATAAAGCCGACATCAAACGGCGCATTATGAATAACTAGCTCAGCACCCTGAATAAACGCAATAAAATCCTTAACAATATCCGCAAAAGAGGGCTTATCTTCTAAAAACTGATTAGTGATACCGTGAACCTCGATGGCGCCGTCATCAATGATCCGCTCGGGATTAATATAAGTATGAAAGCGCTTTCCCGTTAAACGGCGGTTAACCAGCTCCACACAGCCAATTTCAATAATCCTATGTCCTTCCTGAGGATTTAATCCGGTAGTTTCAGTATCGAGAACTACCAGTCGATTGGTAAATGTTCGTTTGTCCACACGCCACCTTAGTCTTTTGTTAATTATTTTTTAAGTATAAGTTCTTTAATTCGAGATTACTTATTAATTTTTTTCCAGGCTAGTCGCTTAACGTCACACAGACAAAGGCCGATCACTATCCTTTACGGTATTTTCTGGTAGAATTTAGCTCAATTTAAAGCAGTCACACTCAAATTCAGAGTGTAATTTTTCACCTATGACAGCAGATATTGTTATGACCATCAAAAAAAAACAACCCGATAAAAATAAGTCAGATCAAATCGTGACCGATGCACGACGCAACCAGGAACTCAGAGAACAATCTTATCGCGGCCAAGCGCTTAAGTTATACCCTTGGGTATGCGGTCGCTGCACCCGTGAATTCGACCATAAAAACCTAACTGAATTGACTGTGCATCATAAAAACCATAACCACGACGACAATCCATCGGACGGTAGCAACTGGGAGTTATTGTGTATTTATTGCCATGATAACGAGCATTCAAGATACGAAGAAACTCGCTTTGGCAGTTCGACAGCTAACAAATCAACTACTCCTGTTTCTACTCACAATCCATTTGCAGACCTAAAGTCCCTTCTAGGTAGTAAAAGCTAAACTTTAGAAATTATTTGGGACAGATTTATCTTGAATAAACGCGGCGCTGGACTTCAAAGCCGTTTTTACATCCCGATTCAATAAGATAATCCATAAATTGAGGATAATTCCGTTCAAAATGAATGCCGTATTTAAACGGCAACGGGACAGGCGCTAACAAATCCGCAGCATACAATTCTACAAATTCATCACAATGGGAATTGCTTTGTTGACTAAACGAATGCACAACCCGACCATTAAGAAAAAAACTTTCACCCTTTATAAAACTCAGTATTATTTTAAGGTGGTGGTTTCTTTTTAACGCCTGATGGCTACAGAAGGCAATACCTTGCTTGCTGATATTAATTATTTTTACCGGCTGCACTTGGTTAAAAAAAACAGGCGTTTTTTTAAAAACCGCATTGATGTCGTTTCTTTCGTAACGAACTTGCGTTCGAGCTGTTTTTCCCGCCATAACCTCTACTCCAGACGCGCTTGATGAACTTTTCGCAATAATAAGGCTAAAACCCAACTGCCATCTATTAGTATCATTACCTAAGGCTAGGTCAGCGTTAGCGGTGGAATTTTAAAGAACTTATTTTAATTGCTTATTGATGCGGATTCAGAGATGGTGCAGATCTGATGACGAGCAAACGTAGATGGGCACGTCGTATACCTCCTTGGCCCATCCATTGCTTTGAAACACTTACCGGTGACAAAGCCTTACCTAAGGCATTATGACTACAATCATTTTGTATAGTGAGTGTCAGTTCAAATTCTCAATCAATACATCGGCAAACTCACTGCATTTGACCTCTGTCGCCCCATCCATCAACCGGGCAAAATCATACGTCACCCGTTTACTGGCGATAGCGGCATCCATCGCCTTAATGACGGCATCGGCAGCCTCTGTCCAACCCATATAACGCAACATCATTTCGCCGGACAAAATTAATGAACCTGGATTGACCTTATCCAAATCAGCGTATTTGGGTGCCGTGCCGTGCGTGGCCTCAAAAACAGCAGTGCCGGTTTGATAGTTAATATTGCCGCCGGGGGCAATCCCGATTCCGCCAACTTGCGCGGCCAGAGCATCGGATAAATAATCGCCATTCAAATTCAAGGTAGCGATCACATCAAAGTCTTCAGGCCGGGTCAGCACTTGCTGCAAGGTAATATCCGCGATGCTGTCTTTAATTAAAATCCTCCCTTTTACCAAGGCTTCGGCCTGAACCTTGTTTGCAGCCTCTACGCCAAACTCGGCACGGGTTTTTTCCCAATGTCCCGAGGTATAGACATGTTCAGGATATTCACGCTCTGCCAACTGATAGGCCCACTGACGAAACGCCCCTTCGGTATATTTCATGATATTGCCTTTATGTACAATAGTCAGGGATTTGCGATTATTACTGATCGCATAATCGATAGCCGAACGGATCAAGCGTTCCGTGCCTTCCTGCGACACCGGCTTTATGCCTATGCCCGAAGATTCAGGGAAGCGAATTTTTGCATATTGCTCGGGAAAATTATCTTTGAGCAGATTCAGGAAAATCTTTACCTCGTCGCTGCCTTGTTCAAATTCGATACCGGCGTAAATGTCTTCGGTATTTTCCCGGAAAATAACCATATCAACAGCTCCGGGATTTTTTACCGGCGAAGGTACGCCCTGAAACCATCTTACCGGTCGCAAACACACATACATATCCAGTAATTGACGCAAAGCCACATTCAGCGATCTAATACCGCCGCCTACCGGGGTAGTCAACGGGCCTTTGATCGATACCAAATAGTCCCTGCAAGCATCAACGGTTTCATCGGGCAGCCAGGTATCAAGCAATCGATGGGCTTTTTCTCCTGCATAGACTTCCATCCAGTAAATTTTTTTTTGCCCGGAATAAGCGTTGGCAACAGCCGCATCCAAAACACGAACGGTGGCACGCCAAATATCCGGCCCAGTACCGTCACCTTCAATAAAAGGAATAATCGGATTATTCGGCACCACAAGCTTGCCGCTTTGTAGAGTAATAGCACTGCCGTTTGGGGGTAGATTGGGTGTGAAACTAGCCATAACAACTCCTTCAAATCATATTGAGTAATGCCGTGCAAGGTAGCGACGTCGGACCGTACCAACAGTAGGCGCATTAGGCGACGTCTCCATGGACTTTTTGCATCATAACAAAAGCACAGCGATTTGCATCATTTAACCACCGGGCAAACGCTTTAAGATATTGAAGAGAACCTCTATAAATTGTCATTTGAACCACCACTCGGTAATATTTTCACATCGGAAAAGCCCCTCAATCTAATGCCCGTTTATTGACTAGCCGAGCATCTTATGGGACTCAACACCTTGCCTGGGAACCTTCTTATAAGGTCATCAAGAGATGGACATGAAAGCCTATCATTTCCCCTCAAATCTATTCTCTCAATGCGCTCAGGCGGCAGTTGCCCGAGCAGACCGACATCCTCAAGCTGGTTGCCAGATAGGTCAATATGCCGCAATGCTCTCAGCTTCTCAAGGTCAGCTACATTACTGATATCGGCATTGGGGCATACAAGCTCTTCCAGTTCCGTAATCTCCTTGTCCTGATAATTCTTGCTGATACAGGCAAGCAGTTCCGCGCTGTCATAGTCCAGGGTGTGGACATCCGGCTCTTCATGGGCCGCATAATAAGGCGCATTTTCGTTCAGGGTACGAGCAGCATCGCCAATGGCAACATCACCGCAAGTTCTGTTTATTCCGCAACGCTCATCGTGTATGCGCGGGTTGGAAAAAATGGGCAGGCTGCCTTTGTCATTACCGATAATTTCGCGCATATGCCCACCCACCATGATGTCGCCAAATTCCCCTGGCTGCGGCCTACCATCGCAGTTACCCTCGGCGTAACCATTGGCGTAAGGAGTGATGGCCGAAGTATGTCCCATTTTAGGATGACAAAAATCGACCAGCGTGCCATGGTTCAGTCCCATCAGGTGCCCTAACTCGTGGGCTAAGGTATGTGCGCCGCAAACAAAGTTGACAACCGCGAAGGCCTTGCGCGTCGATGATATCGCCGCTACTGACTGATTCACCGCATAAGCACGTCCACAACCCGGTTTGCCTTGCATTATCAGCTTGCTGGGCATTGCAACAGTATAATCTGCGCCGAATTCATCGGCTTTTTTGAACATAGCGTCAAATCCGTTCCGCTCATGCGCCATGTCGTCCAAAATCCGCATAACATCGACTGCCTCAATCCGGGAAAATTCGACATCCACAATCTCAACTCGCAACCCAACTTCGCTGTTGCGATAGTAGTCGTTCAGTTCCGCCACATAGCTTTCCAGTTTTGCCTGGGTAGCTTGGTGCGGCGTAGCGCTTTGCCCGAGGTCGTCGCTGACGACAAAGCGAATGCCGATGGTTACGTCCTCAGCGACTGCCCTGGACGCAAAAGCCAGGATCAGCGCCAGGACGGCGAAAGTATGCGGCAGCAATCCGGCGGATCTTCTTAATTCCATAATTTTGGCGCAAAAATATAAACATGTATCGAAACTGGCGTCTGCGATAGCTTGGGTAATAATCACTGCCCCTGCATGACGCTTAGTATTCTTCCAATAAGCCATGAAAAATTTCAAGCTCGGGATGACTGCGCACCGGACATTGACTTTCGATAGCACGGCGCAAACCACGCAGCAAAAAAGGGTTGTTTTGCTCGGAACGTTGCTCCTTCTCTGTCCAGTCATTGGGAGCTATACCGCGTGCCTGCGCCGCTTCTTTGTCGATCATCTGATATTGCTCCAAGATACTACGCACCAGTCCACCACCGCAAAACTGGCTGCGGGGCGTATAAGCATCAGGCTTCCAAGCCTTGGCCGACGTACTGCCGCTACAAGCACTATCACATAGATACATCAGTCGGTTCCAGAATGAATCCGCACCGTAAGAGCGCGTCAAAACCTGCTCTAGCTGTCCATAATCGCGAGGCAAAGCTTCGGTCTGCACTTCCCCACCCTTAAACGCCTTCTCCACACTGCGCGCCATGCCTTCCAAATACCAGGGGTTCTTGAAAAACGTATAAGCATACTGGTAGGCGTGAAAAACTTCGTGATTGGGCGTTAAATTGGGCGGGCGCCACTGGTTGGACAAGGCAATGGTCAGCGCGGGCGAACTTCCGTCAAAATGCCGATAGCGGTAAACGATGGCAGCATCACCCGTAGAACCGTTTTTGCCTTCGAGTTCGATGATGTGGACATCAATTGAGCGCACATCCCGATAACGCGCACTAGCCAAAGGTGGCGTCAAACCCAGTTGTTCGCTATAAAAACGGTTAGCTTGGTCGATCTGGGCAGTTAGGCTATTTAATCGGATCGCCGCTTGCTGCGTACGTTGCGGCGGTGAAACATCAAAAGGAAACGCGTTTTCCCCGGTCAAAGTGTAATGAATACGGAATTCACCCTCTACCAAACGCTGATCCAGCGCCTCACGAGGTGCTTTCCAATCCGCAGCCGCATAAAAAGACGCCAGGGTGAAAGCAAGCAACGCAAGGCCACGGCGTTGGCTTAAACACTTCATTTTGGATACCCGCGTTCGGCGGCCATAGCCAAATAGATTAATGCTTCATCGGGTTTGCCCAGTTCATTTTGCAGTAGCCTACCCAACTCATATTGAGCACGGGCAAGACCGTTATCCGCAGCCAAGCGCAGCCAAGTACCGGCCTGCTCAACGTCGCGTTCCAAGGCGTGCAGAAAAGACATTCCCAGCCTGAGTTGGGCACTGACATTGCCGCCATAGGCAGCCTCTTGCATCAGCGCCTCGACACGAATTCTATCCTTCCCGCCTCTTTTGACGAATATCCTGGAAAGCCTATCTGTGGCTAACACAAAACCGGCATCTCTGGCTTTTTGCAACCAAAAAACAGCCTCATCAGTAAACCCTTGTTTGAGTAAGCGTAAGGCAAATTGGTATTGAGCATAAGGAATACCGTGTCTGGCCGCCAAATGAATATAACTGAATTCCCGTTGTATTTGCCGCAAGTTCATGTACGCGGAAAAGTCAGGCTCATACCCCTGAGCGGCTGCCAGCAAAGCTGGCAGACTATAACCCACCAGACGTTCTGCGGCTTTTTTACCGATCCAGCTATAAATCAAGCTGCGTAGCGGTGCGGGTATATCCGCCGGCAAAACGGGGCGCTGCAAACAATGAGCAACCAGCCGATAATCCTGCTCGCGAATCGCAAGAAAATCATAAGGCAATCTGTCGGTGAGCGCATATACCGCCAGCCAACCTAACGAATAAAAATCGACGGCAAAACCATGTTCGCCGTGATAACACTCTGGCGCAACAAAGTCTTGGTTAGCGCGTATAGTTTCAGATCTGCCGTTACCTACCAGTTCGCCAACTCCCCAATCCATTAGGGTAAAGCGGTCTTCGTCCATAAGTACATTGGAAGCCTTAATGTCCTTGTGCAACAAGCCCTTGCTATGGGAGTATGCCAGCACGATCAGGGACTGCTCAATCAGCGCCAACGTTGAATCATAAGAAAGCGGCCCGTTGCGGCGTATATGTTTATCCAACCGCACCCCTGGCACCAGATCGGTGATAATGCACAACTTTTTCTCAGCGTTGCGCCCATAATCGATCAACTTCGGAATAGCGGGGCAGTCTTTCAATATTTTTAGCGCCCGGACCTCCCGCTCGAAGGTATTAACATAAGCGGGATCATCTAATACTTTGATGGCGCATTCATCTGCAGAAACAGCGGCGTTACGGCAGCGATAAACCTGGGCATAACCGCCGTCGCCTAAACGTCCTGCGTCTGAGTAAATCCAGTGCTGAAGTGACGGTATCATGGTTCGTCGGCAGACTCGGCACTATCCCAATAAGGCAGCATTTTGGCGAAAAATGAAGCGACGTGTTGGATAGTATCAATGCGAAACCAATGCCGCGTGTACTTAAAACGTATTCCGCCCAAAGCAATGGCGGGATTTTTGGCAAAATAAATGGCATCCTCAGTATTCACCAGGTGCATCACCGCCCAAGCAGCAAGGCGCAGCGCACGCCAAATTTTCCGGGCTTTTTCCTGTTCACCCATTTTAATCGCCAACTCGTAAGCGCCCAGCAATCCTTCGCAGCGCGCACCGTCAGCGTAGGGATAATCGCCGTATTTATAATAAAACGCCCCAGCATAATCGGGGTAAGGTGCATCCGTGACTTTGTATAAGTTATCGATCATCTTTTGCGCATCGGTAAAAACAAAATCCGCATACTTGGAATCGCGCATGTCCGCAAAGTCCCACAATTCCATAATCCCCATCATTAACCAGGCATCGGACGGTACCACGCTGTATTCACTAGCGCGTGTTGCAGGTCGAACGACCAGAAGAAATTCCAGTGCTTTATGTAGTTTTTCGAATATAAACCCACGACTTTCCTCATCAACCAAATGCAAGTATTTCGCTAAACCGCACACGGCTTCGCCGGGGTAATAAAAAGAAAAAAACTTTTGGTTTTCCTCTTCTGTTACCGGCTTATCAAGATAGATATTGTAGTAAATAAATTCGCCACTGGCGGTAATTTGGTTGAGCAAATGCCACGCAATTTTATCCGCCCATTCCCGGTATCGACCATCGCCGGTCACTAACTGGTACTCCGCCAATAAATAAAGCGCAATACCGGATCCGCCCAGCTTAGCCTTTTTCTCGCTGTAGATATAAGCGCCTTCCCGTCCGGCGTAATCCTGCACCCGGGTTTGAGTAATCAGGTAATCTATGGCGCGGCGCACATTTTCAAATGTCTGCCCCCGGCCAGCATTTTTCTCATAGTACAGGCAAGTCAATCCGCCGCCGCCATGTCGCAAAATATTGTAAAAAGGATTTTTAATCGGGTCTCGACCAGGGTGTTCGTGATCCCGGCGGGAATCTGCTGCGGCGTCGTAGTAATAGAGAAACTTACCGTTGGCCTCTTGGGTGGTTTGGATATGCGTAATCGCCAACTCAAGCGCATTCTGAATTTTATCTTTGCTGATCGCTCCCACCACAGGATAACCACGGTATAAACGTAACCAGGCATCTTTTGCTGACAAAAAGCTTTCTGATCGGAATCGTTTAAACTCCGCCTGTCGCAAATATTCTTCGCCATAAACACGACTCATATAAGCACGCAACTGGCTCATGCTCATAACAGAGCGCACATAACCATCGCCGGGCAAAAAAATATGGAACTTATTATCCGCTCCACGCGCCATCAAGCCGTCAAGTCCTATCTCGAAATGACGCTCGCCGGTATGCTCCATTCCCACTGAGTAATAATCCACCGGCAATGACGGTTCCAACACGAAGTCCAGTTGCAGCCGAAAAGGCTGTGACGCCATAAGGCCGCAACGGGAATGGACAAGTAACCGTTGCACGACACTGGAAAATTTCACCTGGTCGCCCTTCCCTGCCCGGCTAACGAGAATGCGCTTATGGCCGGGGGCGTACAACACCAGGATCAGACGTTCATAGCACTGGGGAAACCCGCTCTGGCCGAATAAAGCGTCCAGCGCATTGCTATCTGCGGCGCTGTTATCCCCACTACGAATAGCGGCTTCCAAATAATGCAGTAAAGCGATGTCGGCAGGTCCCGGCAAAAAACCAGGCATTTTCTTTTCCGGGCAGGCATAGTGCCGACATTCAAATTCCATCTCCTCTTCTTGTTTTTCCGCCATTGTCTCTGTCTCTTACGGTAATCGTTTTATTGGGTGACTGTTTTGCTCGTTCGCGCAGTCCCTCGGTAAGCACAAACATCTTTTCGTTCTGATCGCCTTTCACCAACAACAAATCGTTGGCACACAGGCCATTGTGCAGCGGCTCTATCAACGCTTGCGGATGGGAAAAATGCTGCCAAGGAATGTTTGTCCCCGCCAGAAACGCCTCGAACTCCTCGCGCTCCCCCACCGTATAGAGCATGTCGATACCGCTCGCTTCAATCAAACTCCGCAAACGTGTGGGAGGTAAAAGTTCCCGCACCAACGGACCGTATTCCCGCTCGTCGTAGACATGCCCCAACACCAGCAGCTTGCGTCCTCCCGGTTTGGGTGCAAGCCGTGCGGCGGTATAAAAAAAATCGTCCAGGCCAAACAAGGAGATATGGCGGCTTTGGTCGTAAACTATGTAAACGCCATCTCTAGCAGGCAATGGGTAAATCCGACCGGACGTTGCATAAGGCTTAAAGTCGGCAAAACGCTCGGCCGCCTGCACCGCATCCAAACCGGCCAAGTGGAGCGCCGTCAGCGCCCCGACACTGCTCAAGGGTGCGTGCCGTTCGACCAATGGTAAAAAATAATCCAACGACCTGCCGTCTATCTCCGCCTGCACCTGCCAGCCATAACGCGCTGCGTCGAATTCAGCGCCGACGAGCCGCCCAAGATCCTTCACGCCTTCGCCAAAACTCAGAATCGGCACATTTCGATAAGAAAGAATCGCCTGACGCAACTGTTCGAAATAACGGGGATCGGACTTGATCAGACAACAACCTCCGTCGACCAAACCGGAAACGACCGACGCCTTGGCCGCGATAAGCTTATCCATACTGCCATGAGTAGCCAAATGCTCATAACCAATCTCGGTGATCACACATAAATCCGGCCTAACCCATTGCGAGCGGCTTATGCCCAAACGTTTGCGCGACACCGCTACTTCGACGATAGAAAGCGCATGGTGGCGCTTGGTATTGGCCAGCGTCGTACAAATTCCCCGATCCATATTATTGCTATCAAGGCGGGCATTGACCGAAACCTGCCCCGATGCCAAATGATGCAATTGCATTTTAAAACCGGTCTTGCCATCGGTACCCGTCACCAGCACGCGCCGGGCAGACGCCTTGTCTCGCACCGCAGCGACAATGGCAAGCAGCGCCTGATAAGTATCATCCACGCGCAAAAGATTTACCGAACAATCCAAAGACGAGGTTCGCCGCACCACGGCTGCAACGCCTCCCTTTTGCAACAGGGTATTCAAGGCATCGGGCGTTTCCGTTTCCAAGCGTTTCAATTTCCATTGCTCCCGGTTGGTGGTAATCAACAAATCACCGGGGCACGCCGTCAACGGATTCATGGCTACCCGCAAGATAACCGGCACTAAACGCGGATTTGTCCACACGCCGCCAGTCACTGCGGCAAGCTCATCCGAAGACAGGATTATAGGGTCATCTATTATTACCATTCGATCTTATCGATATTGTCGAAATTGATTTCGCTATTATCAGTAGTAATAGTCCCTGATGCGCCACCGGTATCAATCTGGCCATGATCGTTACCATTGCCATCGACCATTTTCCCGTCGGTTTCCAAGGTCCAGTCCCCACCAGACACACCAGGGCCAACGCCCATGTCAATCTCAATGACATCCGTCCAATTGCCCGTGCCCCCGCCATTCGCATAAGTGTCACCAGAAATGTCACCGAATACGAACAGGTCATTACCGGCATCGCCAGAGAGTGAATCATCTCCATCCAAGCTATAGAGGGTGTCATTGCCATCAATGTCGTCATCGTCTCCGATATCGGTCAAGGTATTGTCTTGACTATCTCCACTGTTGCCTTGTCCAGAATTATCACTATTTTCGGCATTATTGTTAGAGCTTGAGTTACCTGGAGCAGACTGGTCACCATTACCATTGTTGCCCTGAGGTTCACCTTGGTTTCCACTGGCGTTACCTTGCCCACTGTTGCCTTGTCCAGAATTCTCACTATTTTCGGCATTATTGTTAGACCCTGAGTTACCTGGAGCAGACTGGTCGCCATTACCATGACCATTGTTGCCCTGAGGTTCACCTTGGGTTTCACTGGCGTTACCTTGCCCACTGTTGCCTTGTCCAGAATTCTCACTATTTTCGGCATTATTGTTAGACCCTGAGTTACCTGAAGCAGACTGGTCGCTATTACCATGACCATTGTTGCCCTGAGGTTCACCTTGGTTTCCACTGGCGTTACCTTGCCCACTG
>JAQSDX010000001.1 GCA_029946125.1 Candidatus Methylobacter titanis | reverse complement strand
TGTTGCTTTGTCTCTGCCAGGGCCTTGACCCCGGAAGAGCTGCGTATTATACAACGCCTTTTCATAAGGTCAAGCAGTTATTTATTCAACCAATCTAAATATCTTGCGACGCCTTGCTTAACCGTTAAAAACTCTTCTGCATAGCCCGCTTCTCTTAGCCCGGAAATATCCGCTTGGGTATAACTCTGGTAAGCGCCTTTCAAATGGTCTGGGAACGGAATGTACTCAATATCCCCTTCTTTATGCCAATCAGTTACAGCTTGAGCGACGGCATTAAACGTTTCCGCCCGTCCCGTACCTACATTATAAATACCGCGTTGCTCAGGATGGTCTAAAAACCACAAGTTTACATTAACAACATCATCGACATGAACAAAATCCCGCTTTTGCTCACCATCAGCCATGCCATCACACCCCTTAAATAATTTTGCTCTTTTTTGCTCTATAACCTGCTGATTAAAGTGAAATATAGTACTACTCATGGAGCCTTTATGCTGCTCTCTTGGTCCGTAAACATTAAAGTAACGAAAACCGACAATCGGGCTTTTTGTCTTCGTTAATAAAGGCCGAACATATTGGTCGAATTGAAATTTCGAATAGGCATACATATTGATAGGCTGCTCGCAACTGCGATCAACTTGGAACCCCTGCTTGCCATCCCCGTAAACCGAAGCCGAGGACGCGTACATAAAAGCGACATTTTTTGAGATGCACCAATGCAATAAACGCTTGGAATAATCATAATTATTCCTCATCACATACCGCCCATCCCATTCCGTGGTTGCAGAGCAAGCTCCCTGATGAAAAACTGCCCGTACCCCATCAAAAAAATGAGCCACCCCGATTTTCTCTATAAACTCTTCCTTGTCCATGTAATCGGCGATATCAAGATCGGCGATATTGTGCATTTTTCTTCCATTAGACAGATGATCCACCAGCAATATATCGCGTTCGCCCCGCTGATTTAATGCCCGAATAAGATTACTGCCAATAAAACCGGCACCTCCCGTCACAACAATCATTCTAACCCCTCGCTTTTTTAATCATCGCCGTTGTCGACTGACCGTCAACAAACTGTAATATCTTTACTTCGCCACCCGCCCGAATCACACAATCGCCACCAGCGACTTGCTCCGAACTGTAATCGCCGCCCTTGACGATGACATCCGGCAACAATCGGCAATACAGTCTTTCGGGAGTTTCCTCTTCGAATGAAACCACCCAATCCACGCAGGCCAATGCCGCTAAAACCGTCATCCGTTCCTGCAAACCATTAATAGGCCGAGTCTCTCCTTTAAGCTGCCTGACCGAAGCGTCGGAGTTTACCGCCACCACCAAGCGATCACCCAGCGCCTTTGCCTGCTGTAAATATGTCACATGTCCGGCGTGTAATAAATCGAAACAGCCATTGGTCATGATAATGCGTTCGTCATGGGCTTTAGCCCCGGCCAATATTTGCGCCAACTCCTGCTCTGAAACGATACCGTATCGGGAATCCCGGTCGCCGTGCATGGCCCGAGTTAACTCCTGCATGGATACCGTTGATGTTCCCAGTTTGCCGACCACAATGCCGCCCGCCAGATTGGCCAGATACATCGCATCATCCAAAACCATATCCAACGCCACACCCAGAGCCATTACCGCAATAACCGTATCACCCGCTCCGGTCACATCAAAAACATCCTTGGCCTGAGCCGGCAATGAATGCACCTGAGTCTCTTGTATCAAGGTCATACCCGCTTCGCCACGAGTCAGCAGAAGTGTCGGAATTTGATGTTGCTTTAACAGCCCACGTCCTTTTTCCAGCAAATCCTCTTCGTTTTCAGTAACGCCAACGACAGCCTGCAATTCAGACAAATTTGGCGTTATCAGATCTGCATGAGCATAACGCTGATAATCCACGCCTTTCGGATCGACCAAAACCTTAATGCCAGCTTGCTTGGCAGCAAGAATATAAGTTGAAACATTCGCCAAGGTTCCTTTGCCATAGTCCGAGAAAACAACCGTATTATTTTCAGGCAGATGATCAACCAGTCTCGCCAATAAAGCATCTAAATCAAACTTAAGAGCCGACTCTTCAAAATCGATACGAATGAGTTGCTGATGCTGTGCCATAACCCGCAACTTGCAGATACTGCGAATTTCCTGTTCAACGACAAAATCGCAGATGACGCCTTCGGCTTCCAGTAATCGTCGTAATATGTCACCCTCGGCATCATCACCAACGACGCCCAGCAGAGTGACCTTGCCGCCTAATTTGGCTATATTAAGTGCGACATTACCCGCACCACCTACGCGATCTTCAATCGTGTTAACTCTCACCACCGGCACCGGCGCTTCCGGCGAAATACGCGCCGCCTGCCCGGACCAGTATCGATCCAGCATCACGTCACCAATGACTATGATGCGAGCCTTGGTAAACTCAGGAATAATCGCCAGCACTTAATGCCTCCTCAATCACGCCACACCACCAGTGACCTATCAATATATGCGCCTCTTGGATTCTTGCCGTCACATCCGAGGGAACAATAATCGACTGCGTAACGTGCTTCTTCAATTCGCCGCCTTCGCACCCGGTTAAACCGATAACAGCCATGCCTTTCAACCTTGCAGCATCAACCGCTTTTAATATATTGCTACTTTTACCTGACGTGGAAATGGCTATCAAACAATCTTTTTCACTGGCGATGGCCTCAATCTGCCGGGCATACACGGTTTCAAATCCAAAGTCATTGCTGTGCGCCGTTAAAATCGAGCTGTCGGTGGTCAATGCTATTGCAGCCAATGCCTTCCGGTTTTTTTGGTATTGCACCACTAGTTCGGCAGCGATATGCTGACAATCCGCAGCACTGCCGCCATTGCCGCACAATAAAATTTTTCCACCTTGTTTTAATGTTTCAATCAGCAACTCTCCGGCCGCTTCAATAGCACCGGAACAATCCGCTAACCGCGCTATCGTTGCCTGATGCGCATCAAGCTCGGCAATAAATGATTTCAAAATTATACTCCTTAAACAATGTCTTAATTTGATACGTCATCTAAGCTTCCAGGCTGTTGCGGGGAACTGAGACTGTTAATTTTTTCAGGACGCTCCTTAAATTGCATGGAATGCAACCGTGCGTAGACTCCATTTTTTGCAATAAGCTCCCGATGAGATCCTCTTTCAACAATACGCCCATGATCCATAACTAAAATTATATCAGCGTTTTCAATGGTCGATAGCCGGTGAGCAATAACCAGAGTCGTCCGATTGCTCATGACTTTTTGCAACGCCGCCTGTATATACCGCTCCGATTCTGTATCCAGAGCCGATGTTGCCTCATCCAGTATTAATAGAGGCGCATCCTTTAGTAATGCCCTCGCCAACGCTAATCTTTGTCGTTGCCCTCCAGACAACTTGACGCCATTCTCACCTATTTCCGTATCCAACCCTTGGTCCAGTTTGGCGATAAATTCCATCGCATAGGCGTCGGTTGCAGCAGCTGTTATTTCACTTCGGGTTGCGGTTGCAAGCGCCCCGTAGGCGATATTGTTGGCTATCGTATCATTGAATAAAGTGACTTGCTGATTGACCAATGCCAACTGCTTTCTCAAGTTTGCCAATTCATAAGTATTTATTTCAACACCGTCCAACAATATCTCACCGGTGCTATGGGGATAAAAACGTGAGACTAAATTAGCCAGCGTACTTTTGCCTCCGCCCGAAGCTCCTACCAGCGCAATGGTCTGTCCCGGCTCGGCCTTAAAGCTGATGTCAATAAGCGCCGGTTCATTTGAACCCGCATATTGAAACGACAGGTTTTTAAATTCCAACGCCCCCTTACATCTTTCGACCTGATAAGTGCCTTCATTAGGTTCGCCAGACTCATCTAAAATTTCAAATAACGATTCGGCCGCCGCGATGCCTTTTTGAATATCACCATTAGCGTCACTCAACTGCCTGATGGGTCTCGGCAATAAAAACGCCGCCGTCAAGTAGCCGACAAATTCACCGACACTGGCTTGCTTCATGAAAAATAAGGCCATATACATTAGAAATGACAATGCGATGGCGATAATAAGCTGCATGATCGGATTGTGTATCGCCATCGTCGTTGATAGTTTTAACGATTGCCGCCGATTAAATGAACTGCTATCCAAAAATCGCCGCCGTTCATATTCTTCCCCGCCATAACTGCGCACCACCCGATGCCCGCCGACCAATTCCGAGGTAATATGGGTCATGTCGCCTATCGATTCTTGGATTTTCTTACTGATCCCTCGGAGGCGTTTACTCACATAACCTACCAACACCACAATAATCGGCGCGATAGCAACAAAAACCAAAGACAACATCCAGTTTGAATAAAACAAATAAATTAACAAGCCTATTGCGGTAAACCCTTCACGCACAATGGTACGCACCGCATCCGTAGCGGCCTGAGTAACCAGTCCTACATTATTGGTTATCCGTGAAATCATATAACCGCTGTTATGCCCATCAAAATAAGCTGTTGGCAATCGGGTATATTGGTCAAAGATCTGACACCTCAAGGTATGCACGACATTGGTCGATACTTTGGCCAGAAAATAGTTGCCCAAATAAGCGCCAATGCCATGCACTACAATTAAACCGCTGAACAATAACGGTAAATAATACATCCCTTCCCGTGACTCAGTTTGCAGTGTATCAATAATATGTTTAATCAATGCCGCGAATAGGGTCTGAGTACCTGAATACATCAGAAAACCGACAATACTGATAGCAAAAAGACCACGATGCGGTTTCACATAGGCCAATAATCGCTTATATATTTGAGCGCTTGCTTTGGATGTTTTGTTCATATTTTTGAAGATTTCATTAACGGGTGAAGCTGTTCCAGCTTGTGCTAAGTTATGGAGTTACTCAAGATACTGGGAAACGCCTTTTTTTGCGACAATAAAATCCTGGTTGTCTAAGCGTTCTAGCAATCGCTGGTAATTAAGATCTTGCTTACTTTTGTCATTATGAGGATGCCATAGATGCAACACAGGCACAGCAAATCGGCCTTCCTTGCGTTTAATGCCTGCATGTATCAATCGAATAACCAGATCGGAATCCTCAAAACCCCAGCCTTCAAAAAGCTCATCAAAACCATTTACCCGTAAAAAGTCGTTTTTCCATAACGCCAGATTACAAGTCATGGCTTTTTGCCACTTTTGGGGCTGCGAACGTCTTAAAGGCCCCAGCGGAAGCCTAATAAAAGGCGAAATTCTATTTATTTTATTTTGTAGCCAGAGGGCGACAAAATAACTTAGCGGCTTTTGATGCAGTGGAATCTGTTTTTCAATGACTTCCCGAGTAAACGCCTGGCTCAATAACACCCTATTCCCGGGCACAAAACATCCGAGCTCCGCAAGCTGTCGATGCCGGGCGATAAAATCAGCGGGGCAAACGCAGTCGCCATCAATAAACAGCAAATATTCACCCTGACTGCTCGCAACAGCTTTATTCCTGATAATCCCCGCTCTAAATCCTTGATCATCATGATGCACGTACTGAATAGATACCGGACTTTTAGCGCAATAAGCTTGGGCCTGCACCTTGTTTTCGAACGTAGATCCATCGTCAGCGATGATAATTTCAAACGCCTGGTCATGTTGGGCAAATAAACTATCAAGACAAAGTTCTAATGCCGCAGGCCAGTTATAAGTGGTGACGATAACAGAAATTAAATTCATTATTTCGACTGCCAAGGATGGCGGAAGTGTCGTAATCGGTAGGGAACTGATGCGACCGACTGCCAAGGATGGCGGAAGTGTCGTAATCGGCCGGGAGTCGATGCGCTCGACTGCTGGCTTTGTAATTCCCACAACTTAAGATACTTATAATAAGCACCTTCAGCATTAGAGATCGACAGCATTAACCCTTGCCGCCCATCTAGAATACCGGCTTTAATCCAATAAGTGCGAATGAATGTCCAAAGTCCTTTTAAGATGGCCTTGGCCAAAGATGAGCGAACACCTCGTTGGTAGAGCATTTCTGCACCCAAAGCTGAATAGCTATTTACTTTATGCAAGACTTCATCCAAATTTACAAAAGCATCATGAAGCAGCGGAGTGATTAACTGACTGATTTGTCCCTGAACAATAATACGCTCATGTACGACTGAATCAGTAAATTGAGCGCAATCACGACGAAACAATCTTAAAACATAGTCTGGCCACCAGCCCCCATGACGCATTTGCCTGCCGCAATAACTGGAAAGGCGGGGAATTTCGTAACCCTGATATCGTTCCTGCTGAAGCGCTTTTTCAATTTCCATCCTTAATTCCGAAGTGACAACTTCGTCGGCATCAATCGACAAAACCCAGTCTCCCTGCGCCTTATCCAATGCACGTTGTTTTTGTTTACCAAAGCCCGGCCAATCGGTCATAAAAACCTTATCGGTGTAAGCTTTACAAAGGTCAACGGTGCCATCGACACTACCGGAATCCAGCACAATAATCTCATCCGCCCAGCTGACTGAGGCCAAACAGCGACTGATGTGTTCAGCTTCATTTTTAGTAATAATAATCACACTAAGCACTGTCTTTCTCCGTATTGTTTGCCGACTGCTGAGCCAATAAACAACCCACAAAAAAAGCCAGCAAATGTCCCTCTGGAAAGGTTTTAAAGTTTGAATTAAACAAACTGACTGCTGCAATGGCAACCAGTACACTGGCACCCATTGCTCCGTACGGTTGTTGAGTCGCTCCCTGCCTGATAGCCGTGTAAATATAAGCTAAAAATATCAACAAGCCGATTAGACCATTTTCCAACCAGACAAATAAATATTGATTATGCGGATCGGATGCTGGATCGCCGCGCCAGTCTTGATATTTGGCGGCGGCATAAGAGCTATAAACACTCTTAAAAGAAGAGGTTCCGTATCCCAGCAAAGGTTTTTGCTGAATTAATTCCCACGTATTTTGCGCAAAAATAACCCGAATGCCTATAGACGTTACCTCTTCACTGGTTTGATAGTTTGTCTTTTCTTCCCAACCCACTTTAATGCGCTGCTGTAAGGTACTGGAAGTTAATACCACTAGTAAAAGTGCTGTCGCCATAATTCCCAAAATATGCGGAAGTTTCTTATAGCCGTAGAGATTAGCAATCGCAAAAACAGCAGCCACAGGCAAAGCCAGATAGCCGCTTCGAGACGGACTGATAAAGAAAATATTAAACAAAAATAAAACCATCATTCCTACTAATAGACACTTTTTTTGCTGGCTGAGCGATTCTTTGAGCAAAAAAATACAACATAAGGCGGCAACGACAAAGGCTAAACTTTGCGAAGAGTGATTGGTCATAAAAATGCCGATTTCTCTCCCTTCCATTACCTGAATATCCAGCAACCACAAAGGAACGGAGATAACCGCAGCGAGAGACATCGCGGCTAAATAGGAATAAACAAAACGTGCCTTCCATTGCGTTGGGTAAAACAGACCTAATAACACAAAAGTGTAAAATAATTTTTTCCAACTAGACAGCGTGTTAATTTTATCCGTCCAATCCGTGTCCGCATACAAACTGCTGATAATAAGCCAAGCAAAAAACAGTAGCAGTATTTTCCCCGTCGGCTGCCCCGCCGATATTTTCAGGCTCTGCCAAACTTGCCCTGACATAAGCCATGTCAGTAACATGGCAATACAAGCCGCACTGGTAACAGCCGTAGAGGCAGGGGCGGCAATAGCTGCAATGATCGCCAGATAGCGGCAAGTTAATAGGGATTTTTCAGCAACAACAGAATAAGAAAACATAGGTCTTTTCATTAACGCCATAATTGATAAATATATTTGCGTTTTAACTTTTCAAAGTTAAATAACAAATTTTGTAACCAAGTTGGCGGGGCTGATTCTAAGGCACTGTCAAACAAACCATTTTTACTACCTTGCTCAACAACAGGATCTTCTAACCACACTATTTTGATACCAAGTTGCTTATCGATTTGTTCAAACTGATTATCGATGGGATCATTCACTTTATGGGTAATAATCCAATCCAGCCTTTTTTCTGCAGTGATGCTATCAATAATATAGGAATCTGCAAATCGACCACGTACGCCGAGATATAAATATTGTCCCGGCTTGCGCTGGCTTTTCGGAGTAAAAAAATTCCCCCCTGAGCCTATATAAATGACTTTATCACCAGAAAACTGCTCACTTTGTGTTATCGCGCGTTGCAAGCCTAAACTAAAATTTTTGGCCAGAACTGCATCATCTTCCAAAATCAAATTGAACGAACTGTTACTTGCCGCGACTTTTTGTAAAGCAGTAATATGCTTGAGGGCACAGGATTTTTGTGCGGCTGATAAATGATTATTTTTCGAAAAATAACGGTCAACTATGTCATCTGTCAACTCATCAGCATCCCAATCAAATATAAACTCCGCTTCCAATCCCGCCTCAGCAAGCTGCTTTTCCATAAAAGCGCGACGTCGGGTAAATTTTTTAACGTTAAGAATGTAAATATGATCAAGTTGTGTATTTTTTGCTATGCTCATAATTTCAAAAGCTTAAATTAATCGGCTGTGACAAATTCAATTTAGAATATGACTCCTTCATTTGTTTAGCAATTGCCACACTAAACGTTTAATAACGTCCGGTGACAAATTATCTAAACATCGGCTACGGCTTTGTTGATGGTGATCACAGCCTTCTAAATCACACGGCACACAATCGCCTGCGCCTTGTACGAAGCAAATATTATTAACCTGTTGATTGCCTGTTTTAGCAAAAGGATTAACGTTTTCCTGATAGCCAAAAGGAAATGGCGCCCATTTTACCGGATTAGTCGGCCCATAAAGCGCGATCACCGGGATTCCGGTGGCAGCAGCTAGATGGGTAATACCGGTATCAGGGCCGATATACAATTTTGCTTGGGCGATAATGTATGCCAGCTGAGCCAACGAAATCTGGCCTGCCAGATTGATGGTATCATCGGGCAGTTGCCGCTGAATGTTGGCGACATAATCGATTTCCTGTTGCGCAGGTCCACACGAAAGCACCAGTCTTAATCCCAGTTTTTTGAGATACAGGCCCACTTCTATCCAGCCCTCTACAGTCCATTGCTTGTATGTCCACTGCGGATGCGGGTGTAGCACCGCATAACCGGTATTATCAGATAAAAAAGAAAACTGCTGTATTAACTGCTGCGCATTAGCGAGTTGTGGCGGAACCAGTGAAAAACACCGTGGAACATTAACCAAATCCAGCAATTTCAGGTGTTGCAAAACGGTGTGCATGTTGCCGTCAAACTCTGTCCAGCGTTGCACAAAAAACCGTTTCCACCAGCCGGTGGCGTTTTTCGGCGGCACGACGGCAACCCGAAATGGCGCAGCAACTAATGAATACAAAAAGGGACGATCCCCTGCCTGCGTTGCAACGGCAAGATCATAGCGCCGAAATAATTGTCTGAATAATCGACAATTATCGGCAAACTTAGGGCGGTTAGGCGCGGTAATAATCTGATTAATGTCAGGATTACCTTCGAGCATGGATGCGGTATTAGCAAACACCAACACATCCAGCCGAGCATCAGGATAAGCCTGTCGCAACGAATGCAATAAGGGTGTAGTCAGCAACACATCACCGAGATATCGCATTGCGATTACCAGAATTTTTGTCGGCTTTGGCTGTAAAGATGGGTAGCTTTTCATTGCTTACATTATGTTCAGGTGACTACTAAGCAACTCATCGGATATAAAGCGATCCAATAAGCCGCTTACCATAAAATCAACGCCAACATAATAATCTGAAAATCTTCCTTACACTTCTGTACCATTCAACCAGAGGTCATGCTTATTACATAGGCTCAGCGCGTAAATCGGGCCACTGTAGTCATGCAGTGTAAATGTTGATATTGCTGCCTGGTCCTTGGTCGGATCAAACAATTTTTCATCTATAAATTTATAGTTTTGATCCAGCAAAACGTGCTTAACAATATAGTGCTCGTAACCTTTCATTTCGTGCGCTGTTACGATTTTTACAGTGACCTTGCCCCCCGCTTTTTCTATTTCAATGTTGGGCAAGTGTGTTGCAACTTTCTCGCTCCAGCGACCGGGCGCTTCTTTTGTATAATAGATGTCCGCGCCCACTGCCGGTTTGCTGCTGTCAGCCAGTGCGATTGTTGGCGCTATTATACCGGCACCAACACTTGCGACACTTAATCGAATAAAATCACGACGTTCCATACCATTTTCCTTTTTTGCTTAATGATTACACATATGTTTATGGCAGAGCTGCTTTGCTTAAATTAGCCGCACTACATGATTTTATTTTTTCAATCTATTTATTGCCTGAAGCTTGATAAGCACTTTTTCGCAATTTGCCAGACTTTAACCAGTCGAAGGCATTCTTCGAACTTTTTAATACCGGTGCGGCACCACCCATGGCTACCGCATCAACCAGACAATACCAAGCAGCGACACCACTGGGTGGATTTCCCTGAGGCAACCCAAGAACCGGATCTATTGCCGCCCATGTCCAGGTTCCGACGGCTGTGCCAATTAATTCCAGCCATGTAGTAATAAAAAACGCCGCCAGATAAACCATCGGTGAACGGCCTTTAAAAAGATACCCCAAAAAAACGCAAAAAAGTAAGGCGCCGACTGAATCTCCCTGCTCAGCATAGCCGCTGATACCCCAAACTGACCATGCACCGCACACCAATACGACAAAGGTGGCGATTTCCCTGGCATAGCGCAGGAATAATCCGGATCGACCCAGCGCAACAGCCGTTAAATAGACCATGCCGTGCCCGGGCGGTACATAGGCCGGCACGTTCTCAAACCGGTAAGTGTATCCGCCCATAAAAGGCGAGGCAAAGTGTTCACCGATAGTAGCAAAAATGACGGCAATGACAACTTGCATTCTTATTTCCCTATTTTCTCCTAGCAACCATCCGGTCAAAAACACCCAGCCACAAACGCCGAGGGCATTTTGCTTTTCTAAACTCGCATTGGCATCACTCATTAAACAGACAGCCACACAAAGAAAAGTGAAAACTGCTATAAAATAATCGCGTTTATTATGAGCATAAGCAACGTTAACTTGTGGAAAATAGCGTAACACAATTACCTCTTTTTGATTTTAACTCTACGGTTGTGGCCAAAGCCTACACTATATGAACATCCAGGCTATCATCGCATATCGACCCAACTTACCCAGCAATATGATTAAACAAGCCTGAAAGAAGGGTAGTTTTAGCCATCCGCCCGCAAAACACAAGGCATCGCCGACCAACGGCAACCAGGTAAAAAACAGCGTCCAGAGACCTTTTTTTCTGACTACATCCAGCGCTTTCTGTTTTTTTTCTGATAAACGCGTAGATACGGGGAATTTCTTTGCTGCCAATACACCCAAGCCCCATGTTGTCATGGCGCCCAGCGTGTTACCTATCGTGGCAACGATGACCAAAAGCTCAACCTGATAATGTCCTGCCGCAACCATATATGCCAAAATGGCTTCTGAGCCCCCAGGCGCTATCGTTGATGATATAAATGCGCTGATAAACAGCCCGCCTATTTCAAATCCTATATTTTGCACTTTTTCTCTCAAAAAAAACCCCTGCACTCAAAGAGAGCAGGGGGTTTTTACGTTACCAGAACTTAACTTCCAGGCAATATCTTGTTTTTGTTAGACATAATTAGCTTAACCAAACCAGACAACAGCTTTATAACAAGTTCAATTCCTGTTCTTAACAACTCAAAAATAGTAGCGATCACTTCTGATGCGCTCATACCTTTAAATTTTTTCGCTAAAAATGGCGCTAGCAACAAGCCTATCGCTAAGCCAATCACAGTAACACCTGAAATAAAAGAATCTTCTTTTGGTGCTTTGAGTTGGGATGCAGCTGTCGGATTTGCTCCAACAGTTGGTGCGATTTCCGCTGCGGCCAAAACATCAGCCATTACTGTCGACAAACTTCCCTCGTAGTCATCGGGTATGACGTAAGCCGTCACGCCGGGAATACTAGGCAAATCCCCATCACCGTCACCGACTTTCAACTGTGCTTTCATGCCTTTTTCCATGTGCTGGGCAATGTCGCAATGCACTAGATAGGTTTTATCGCCGGGAGGAAGAATTAATGTTCCTGAAATTTTTGCAGGGCCGGTTACCTCTAAATGAAACATGCCTTTTGGGTATAAATATTTCGGCAAGCCGTGCATCATCCATTGATGACGAATATGATCATCATTAACAAAATTAACCGTCAATTTAGTACACGGTTTAAACTTAAATTCCTGAGTATCAAACGCAAACATTCTACCGGGAAATTTCTCAGCGTGTTTATGTCCGGCATGCACAGTAATTTCCTTGGTCTCAGAAATACTGTCGCAGCCACCGGGCAAGGTACTGGCATTCTGCCCCATAACCATACCACCGGCCATGTCCATTAAATGCCCATCGCCGTGATCCATGAGCATACCGCCATGATCTTCATACTCCACTGCCAATACTGGCGCAGAAAAAAGAAAAATCAATGCCCCTGCCGATAATAACTTCACCATTACTCATTTCCCCCGTTGCTCAATAAAAACCACCAAAAATAGACGCCTCTAGGCGAAGCTTCTGCTAACCTCCCTAACCATGTAGGCCATGCCATCACCCATCTTGAGTAAATTACCCGCCACGGAGAATGGCATCAATACACAACCTAGCGACAATCGCGCCTGTTTAGCTTTTAATTTTCGCTATTATTTCATCCACTTTGCTTTTAAATCCAGCATGAGACAGATAAAGGACATAGAGACCGGCAAATCCAAAAAGGGCATACAAGAGCATATTATTTCTGCTCACTGTTTGACCGCCACCGGCTTTAAAACTCATGTGCGCATCCAGTCTATCGCCAGAATCAGGAACCAAAGTAATATGAATCAAATAGTTGCCTGCCTCCGGCACGCCATTCGGCAATCTCAGTTCAACAGTACCTTTTTTATGCTTTGCAGCCGGCAGTTTGAATACGCTAGTTCCTTCAGGCTCTTTTGTTACCTCAAATTCAACAGCCATATCTCTGTATTTTATATCCTGATAATCGAATACCAGTAAAGTCAGTTCGTTAGCGCGTGGAATATTGGCGCAAAAATCTTCAGCAGGAAACGCGTTAGGCTGATAGGCGGTATAATGCAACCAATGAGTAGGTTCCAATTCAAATTTACATTGGTCGGTATCGGTACCTGCGGCCCCACCATGCGCCCATAATGATGCAGAAAATAACAATCCCAGAAGTACCAGGGAACCCTTTCTTAAAATGTATATACTGTTCATAATGCCTTCCAGTTTTTATCAATTTATTATTATGGAAAAAAATGTAAATGCTATCAATATAGCTTGAACTCATCACAAACAAGCATCTTTCACTGTATTTTTGATTAATAGCAATGGATTACTCTAGCACATCAATTTGGCCAAATAAAGGAATTGATGGCAGACTAGCCTACAAATGCCGTTATAAAAGTAATGCGCTGCAGTACTATTGCTATCCTTCCCAGCTTTTCGTAGACTTAAACTAATTTCATTCAAACGGAGCTTTACCGCATGTCATTTTTGACCTCTTCTACGGCCTGGACAGCTTTAAAAAAGCATCACAACGAAACTAAAAACATTCTCCTACGCGACAGTTTCAATGCGGATAACAATCGCCACATCAAATTCTCTCTCCATTTTAATGACATTCTTTTTGATTACTCCAAAAATAGAATAACGGATCAAACTCTGCCCTTACTGATTGATCTGGCTAAACATGCCGGGCTAGACGAAAAAATCAAGGCCATGTTTTCTGGGGCAGAAATCAATAAGACCGAACACCGATCCGTTTTGCATACCGCTTTGCGCAATCGCTGCAATCAACCTGTTTATGTAGACGGACAGGATGTGATGCCGCAAATTAACAGCGTTCTCGCCCAAATGCGGACTTTCAGCACCTGCGTTCGCTCTGGCGAATGGCGGGGTTATACCGGCAAAGCTATTACCGACATCGTCAACATTGGCATAGGCGGCTCCGATTTGGGGCCCAAGATGGTGTCAACGGCTCTTACTCCCTATGCTTCTGAGTCATTAAAAGTTCACTTTGTCTCCAACATCGACCAAGCCGACCTTGTTGAAACCCTAACGCACTTATCCCCTGAGACGACACTATTTCTTATCGCCTCTAAAACATTTACGACTCAAGAGACTATGACCAATGCAAAATCGGCAAGAAGTTGGTTTCTCGATAGCGCCCAAGATCAACAGGCCATTGCCAAGCATTTTGTTGCCATCTCTACAAGCACTAATAATGTTGCCGAATTCGGCATAGACACCAACAATATGTTTGAATTTAGACATTGGGTTGGCGGACGCTATTCACTCTGGTCAGCCATAGGACTATCTATTGCTTTATATGTAGGTATGGATAATTTTGAAGAACTTTTACAAGGCGCTTACGACGCTGACGAGCATTTTCGCGCCACGCCTTTTGAAAAAAATATCCCGGTCATCATGGGCTTGCTGGGTATCTGGTATAACAACTTCTATAATGCCGAATCCCATGCTCTTTTACCTTACGACCAGTCGATGCTTTATTTTGCTGATTATTTTCAGCAAGGAGACATGGAAAGCAACGGCAAAAGCATAGACCTTAACGGTGACAAAGTGGATTACAGTACCGGCCAGATTATTTGGGGGCAACCCGGCACCAATGGTCAACACGCTTTTTTCCAGCTTATCCATCAAGGCACCAAACTGATACCCTGTGATTTTCTGGCCGCCGCGAACAGTCACTACAAATTACCCGAGCATCATGATATTTTGATTTCAAACTTTCTTGCCCAGCCGGAAGCCTTGATGAAAGGTAAAACAGCCGAAGAAGTTAAGCAGGAGCTGTCGACTGAAGACCAAGCCGATAAGGTACTGGTCGCCTCCAAAATATTTGACGGCAATAAACCGTCTAATTCGTTTTTATTTAGTAAACTGACGCCCAAAACCTTAGGCTCACTGATTGCGTTTTATGAGCATAAAATTTATGTTCAAGGGGTTATCTGGAATATCAACTCATTTGATCAGATGGGTGTCGAATTGGGAAAAACCTTAGCCAAAGTCATCTTACCAGAACTTCAAAACGACAAAATAATCGACAGCCACGATTCTTCAACCAATGCATTGATTAATACCTACAAACAATTACGACTGCCAAGGATGGCGGAAGTGTCGTAATCGGTCGGGAACCGATGCGACCGACTGCCAGGGATGACGGCCGCGACTGCTCCTGGCAGTCGCCGGCATTTCCTCCATCCATGGAGGTCAGAAGTGTCGCAATCGCTCAGGAACCGATGCGACCGATAATCTTGATTCGCCTACCCAGACTGATTATCGGTTTACTACTTGCCGCCACCCTGATGACTTGCGACAGCGGATTCCTATCGATTAACAAGCTGGAGCAAGTTAAACGGGCAGGAACCCTGCATGTATTAACACGAAATGACCCGACAACCTACTATGAAAGTCCGGAAGGATATACCGGCCTTGAATATGACTTGGTTATGCTTTTCGCTGAGCAATTAGGCGTTAAAGCAAAGTTTGAAACCCCCAGTACCTTTGCTGACATCCTAAAACGTATCTCCAAAGGCAAAGCCGACATTGCCGCCGCCGGACTAACTATCACCGAACAGCGCAACAAAAGCATGCGCTTTGCCCCTGCCTACCATGAAATAACTGAACAGCTTATTTACCGCTCAGGCACTCGCCGCCCCAATAACATCATCAGTCTGACTCAAGGGATTATTGAAGTTGCCAAAAACACCAGCCATATCGATAGCCTAGCCTATCTAAAAGAGGATACGCCTGAACTGGACTGGAATGTTAACGACGAGCTCGATACCAATGGCCTGCTGTATCTGGTTAATGAAGGACTTATCGATTACACCGTAGCGGACTCGAATCAGGCCATATTAATTCGTCGTTTTTACCCCAAACTTAACATTGCCTTCGACATTTCCGAACCACGCCAACTGGCTTGGGCATTAAGCCCATCGGATGACAACAGTTTATACGATGAAGTTGTCCGTTTTTTCAACCGGATAAAAAAAGATAAAACCCTCGATCAACTTCTTGAAAAACATTACGGACATACCAGCAGCTTGAGCTATATCGGCAACTGTAAATTCCGTCAGCAAATAAAAAGCAGACTTTCCCTGCATCAAAAATATTTTAATTTGGCGGCCGCACAATACAATATAGATTGGCGTTTGTTGGCTGCAATCGGCTATCAGGAATCCCACTGGCTGGATAAAGCCGTTTCCCCGACCGGTGTGGAGGGTATTATGATGCTAACCAATACCACCGCCGCAGAACTCGGCATTCAAGATCGAACCGATTCGAGTCAAAGCATTGATGGCGGCGCACGCTATTTTCAACAAAGAATCCAGTTAATTTCCGAGCAGATTCCAGAACCGGATCGTACTTGGTTTGCATTAGCCTCCTATAATGTCGGCCTGGGTCATCTTGACGACGCTAGAGTGTTAACTGAAAAACAAGGCGGCAACCCCGATAAATGGATGGATGTCAAACAGCATCTGCCATTACTCACCCAGAAAAAGTGGCATCAACAGACCAAACACGGCTATGCCCGAGGCAAGGAGCCGGTTATATTTGTAGAAAACATACGCAGCTATTACGACTTACTGGTCTGGTTGACCGAGGAAAATCAGATTAAGAAAAATGCCATGGAGATCGATAGTAAAAATCCTGATAATGAAGCAGTAACCATTGATCCGGCCGCACTTTAAACGGCTTTCATCGCCTGGCTTTAAAAAAAGCCCTCAACATTTCCGAGCATTCCGTCTCCAGCACGCCGCCGTCCCAGCTAATCTTGTGATTTAAAAAACTGGCATCGGTCAGGCTTAATGCATTGCACACTGCGCCCCGTTTTGGATCATACGCACCGAAAACCAACCGTTTAATTCGCGCATGACTCATGGCTCCTATGCACATCACGCAAGGCTCCAAGGTCACGTACAAGGTCGCCTCAGTCAGCCGATAATTGGCAACATGAACACCGGCGCCTCGCATGGCAACCACCTCGGCGTGGGCGGTCGGATCATGGCTGGTTATCGGAATATTCCAGCCTTCCGCAATGCATCGATTGTCTTGAACCACGATAGCGCCGACCGGAACCTCACCCTGCTGCTGGGCCCGTTGCGCCAGCCTGATGGCATGACGCATCCATGCTTCATCCGTGGTACTGCTTATTCCCATTCAATAGTCGCAGGTGGCTTGCCGCTGATGTCGTAAGCCACGCGGGAAATACCGGGGACTTCATTGATAATGCGGCGGGAAATCAAATCCAGAAACTCATACGGTAAATGCGCCCAGCGAGCCGTCATAAAATCGATGGTTTCGACAGCGCGTATCGCGATCACGTAATCATAGCGACGGCCATCGCCCATCACGCCGACCGACTTGACCGGCAAAAATACCGCAAACGCCTGACTGACCTTGTCGTAAAGATCATGGCGATACAGCTCTTCGATAAAAATCGCATCGGCCTGGCGCAATAAATCGGCAAACTCCTTTTTCACTTCGCCTAAAATTCTGACGCCCAAGCCGGGACCGGGGAACGGGTGGCGATAAACCATATCCGCCGGTAAACCCAGCTCTACACCCAGCTTTCTGACTTCATCCTTAAACAGTTCGCGCAACGGCTCGACCAGCTTTAAAGTCATGTTTTCCGGCAAACCGCCGACATTGTGATGCGATTTGATCAAATGCGCCTTGCCACTTTTGGAACCGGCCGATTCAATCACATCGGGATAAATCGTGCCTTGCGCCAGCCATTTGGCATCGGTAATTTTTGAGGCCTCTTCATCGAATATGTCAATAAACAGGCCGCCGATGATTTTACGTTTTTGTTCCGGGTCAGTGATGCCGCTCAAAGCATCCAGATAACGCTGCTCGGCGTTGACCCGAATCACTTTAACGCCCATGTGTTCGGCAAACGTCGCCATTACCTGATCGCCTTCGTGCAAACGCAGCAAACCGGTATCGACAAAAACACAGGTCAACTGGTCTTCAATCGCTTTGTGCAGCAATGCGGCAACAACAGACGAATCGACGCCGCCGGACAGCCCCAAAATCACATGATCGCTGCCGACCATTTTGCGAACGGCCGCAATACTGTCTTCGATAATATTACTGGATGTCCACAAGGCTTCACAACCGCAAATTTCCAGTACAAAGCGCGATAATATCCGTCCGCCTTGTTTGGTATGGGTGACTTCGGGATGAAACTGTAAGCCGTAAAAGCCCTTGTCTTCATTGGCGATACCGGCAATCGGCGCACCGTCCGAGCTGGCGATCAGCGTAAAGCCGACCGGCAAATCAACCACGCGGTCGCCGTGACTCATCCAGACGTCCAGCAGACCAAAGCCTTCCGCCGACAAATGATCTTCTATGCCGTTCAGCAATTTTGAATGCCCCCTCGCCCTGATTTGCGCGTAACCGAACTCCCTATGATCGGAACTTTCAACCTTGCCGCCCAATTGTTCTGTCATGGTCTGCAAGCCATAGCATATGCCCAATACAGGAACGCCCAGTTCAAAAACGATTTGCGGCGCTCTTGGCGTATCGCCGCTGGTTACCGTGTCCGGTCCGCCGGATAAAATAATGCCGTTGGGTGCAAATTTTTCGACTTGTTCAGCGCTGCATTCACAGGAATAAATTTCGCAATAAACGCCAATTTCACGGATGCGACGCGCGATCAGTTGGGTGTATTGTGAGCCGAAATCCAGGATAAGGATTTTGTGAGTATGAATGTTTAAGGATTGTTGTTTCACGATAGAGCTCTTTTAAGATCAGGCAAAAGGTTAAAGGCGAAAGGCGAAAGGCGATTGTATTGACATCCAGGTTTTTCACCTTTCATCTTTCGCCTTTCGCCTAAAAAAATCACTCCATCCGGTAATTAGGCGCTTCTTTAGTAATGGTCACATCATGTACATGGCTTTCCCGCATACCGGCGCTAGTCACCCGTACAAACTGCGCCTTTTCATGCATCATGACTATCGTTTGACTGCCGGTGTAACCCATGCTGGCACGAATACCACCCAGCAACTGATGAATAACAGCCAACAAACTGCCTTTATACGGTACCCGGCCTTCAATACCTTCCGGCACCAATTTCTCAGCCGAATCGGTTTCTTCCTGAAAATAGCGATCACTGGAACCTTCCTGTTGCGACATCGCGCCCAAAGACCCCATGCCGCGATAGGATTTATAAGACCTGCCCTGAAACAGTTCAACCTCGCCCGGCGCTTCTTCGGTACCGGCAAACAGGCCGCCCAGCATCACCGCATGCGCACCGGCAGCCAGCGCTTTAGCGACATCGCCGGAATAGCGTATACCGCCATCGGCAATTACCGGCACACCGGTTCCCTTTAACGCATCGGCGACATTACTGACGGCAGTAATTTGCGGCACACCGACACCGGCAATAATCCGAGTCGTGCAAATAGAACCGGGACCTATACCCACCTTAACGCCATCGGCGCCCGCCTCAACCATGGCCAGTGCCGCCGCTGCGGTAGCAATATTGCCGCCGATGACCTGCACCTGCGGATAGTTCTGCTTTACCCACCGGACTCTGTCCAGCACACCTTGCGAATGGCCATGCGCCGTATCAACGATAATCACGTCCACACCGGCGGCAACCAGAGCAGCAACACGTTCTTCGGTGCCCTGTCCGGTACCGATTGCCGCACCGACCCGCAACCGTTCCTGTTCGTCTTTACAGGCTAAGGGGTAATCTTTGGCTTTTTGTATATCTTTTACCGTAATCAAGCCGCACAAATGGAAGGCATCGTTAACCACCAACACTTTTTCAATGCGATGTTTATGCAGCAGCGCAATCACTTCCTTACGATCGGCGCTTTCAGTAACCGTGATCAAACGCTCTTTGGGTGTCATAACTTTTGAAACCGGCTCATCAAAGCGCGTCTCAAAGCGTAAATCGCGACTGGTCACAATACCGACCAATTCAGCGCCGTTGACTACAGGCACACCGGAAATATTTTTAGAGCGGGTTAGCTTAATAACGTCGCGGATACTCACATCCGGCGTCACCGTGATCGGATCTTTAATCACCCCGCTCTCATATTTTTTAACACTGCGCACTTCACGCGCCTGCTGCTCAGCGGTCATATTCTTATGAATAATGCCGATACCGCCTTCCTGGGCAATCGCAATGGCCAATCGAGCTTCGGTAACCGTATCCATCGCGGCAGCGACCAACGGGATATTAAGCGTAATGCCCCGCGTCAGCTGAGTCTTCATCTCTACGTCGCGTGGCAGCACAGTCGAGTGCGCAGGCACTAATAAAACGTCATCAAACGTGAGCGCTTCCTGAAGAATTTGCATAGACCACACCTTATATATCAGTGAAAATAACCCCGCATTATACATCGGGGGATGGGTAAAGCGCGAGCGAAACCCAGCGTTTCCGACAACAATGCTGGGGTAATTTGTCCGAAGCAGCTTAAGTGTGCTATGAATCCTCACACTTTTAATCACACCCGCCACGTGGTCACATGCTAATCTATTGGTCGGTCGTTTTGGCTTATCATCTAATAATTATGTGCATAATCAATGGGGTCAAATCAATGGCAAATCAAGACAGTGAGTCGGGCGGTGAAGTTATATGAATCGCCATAATGTTGTAATGTTAGAACTGTCTCTCCTACGCCATGATTAACGCCAATAATTCCGATTGCACGCATCTCAATCATTTCTTATGAATATTTCGGTTGTCATCCCCAGCTACAATCGCCGTGATCTGCTGAAACGAGCGCTATTATCCGTCTATTCCCAAAGCTTATTACCGACAGAAGTTGCGGTCATTGACGATGGCTCTACCGATGGCACGGAAGCTATGCTCCAACAAGAATTTCCTCAGGTAAATTATTGCTATCAGGAAAATCTCGGCGTCAGCGCGGCGCGCAATCTCGGCATTCAACAAGCGACCGGCGACTGGCTGGCTTTTCTGGATTCTGATGATGAATGGCTGCCGGAAAAACTGGCTAAACAGATGGCGGCGCTGGCGGATCACCCTGAACACCAGATTTGCCACACTGAAGAAAATTGGATTCGCAATGGAACCCAGGTTAACGTACCCAAAAAATACGCCAAAACCGGCGGCTGGATTTTTACCCATTGCTTGCCGCTCTGCGCGATGTCGCCGTCCACGGTATTGATACACCGCTCGGTATTTGCCGCTATTGGCCTGTTCGATACGCAACTGCCCGCTTGTGAAGACTACGACCTGTGGCTCAGAATCACTGCAAATTATCCGGTTTTATTGCTTGAACAGCCGCAAATAAACAAGCATGGCGGTCATGAAGACCAGTTATCTTGTGCATATTGGGGTATGGATCGGTTTCGAATCAGCGCTTTGCAAAAAATCATTGATGCCGGTCAATTGTCTGAGAAAAACCGGCAGGCGGCAGTCAACATGCTGCTAAAAAAAGCCGGTATTTATCTTAACGGCGTTACCAAACGAGGCAAAACGGATGAGGCGGACTCTTATCAACGGCTGATTGAAAAATATGAAAGCTAAAGACAAAGGACAAAAAACCGCCTTTCGTCTTTCGCCCCGCTGTTTTATAGCAAAAATTCATCTGCTGTTATAAACTTCCGCTTGAGCGAGTTTGCTTAAATAAAAATAATTAGATACTACTGGAGACAATAATGAGCGAATCACAAGAAACAGCTTCAACCCAAACACTCTATGAACAACTTGGCGGCGAAGCGGCTGTTGATGCGGCTGTAGATATTTTTTATCGCAAAGTGCTGGCGGATTACCGCATTAACCGTTTTTTTGACAATTCCGACATGGAAAAACAAGCCGCCAAACAAAAAGCTTTTTTGACTATGGCCTTTGGCGGCCCCAATAATTACAGCGGAACAGATATGCGTAACGCTCATGCCCATCTGGTCAAGATGGGCTTGAATGCCAGCCATTTTGATGCGGTCATGGAGCATCTTAGCGCAACCTTAGCCGAGTTAAATGTGCCGTCAGCACTGATCGCTCAAGTTGCCGCGATTGCCGAAAGCACACGCAATGATGTATTAGGCAAATAACTGCAATATCAGGTGGAGGAAGACCCTACTCATAGGTTGCCGTCCAAGTCTGCCAAATACGCAGTCTTGATAACACTCCACCTGTCTCAGTCCAAGTCAGTTTTAAAGACACCTTGCATATTTTCTGGTGTGCCTTTGTCATCCTGAGCAGGATATGACGATTGTCTTGCTCAATCAGCAAGATGCATCGAATCAATGAGACTGACTTTATCGCCAAGTTGAATCGGCCCGCCAACACCGCGGGTCAGCATCGCAACGGCAAAAGTCGGCTTTTCCTGATTAAACACACGGGTTAGCGTTTTAAGAATCGGCAAATCCCGTTTGCCGGAGCTGGGATTCGCTTGCGTGGCAAGGCATCGGCTTTTCGGCATGACCACGTCGAAATTAACCTGACCGATACGAATCCTGCGCCCCACCCAACTTTGCTCTTCCCATGCAGCCAGACCATCGATGACGATATTTGAGCGGAAGCGAAGTTCATTGAGATCATTGTCGCCGACAGCGGCACCGACAGCCGCCAAACTTGCGCGGCCGTGCAAGGTTATCTGCCCGGCCTCATTGTCCTGATAACGGGGCGTAATTCCGTTACCAACCAATCGTAACGGCAGCCGCTCCGGGTGAGAGGAAAGCGGATTTTCATCCAGCTTGAGTACATAATTTTCAATTGCAGCGGCAATTTTGCTGCGCCCCTTCTCGTCCAATGCCTCATTAACCAAAACCTCACCTTCCAAGCTGATGCATAGTCTACGCTTCTGATGATCGAACCGAAGCTGAAGCCTTGCTATGCCGGGCGTGTTCATTAAAGCAACAAACTGGTGTTTTTTACTCCAGGCATCATCGCTCACACCTGAGTCGGCAAAACGGACGCCAAGAACTCTATCGCCGACAATTCGCCCTTCATCAAGGACATTGACAACTTCGCACTGTTCGGGCGTAAAACCCTTCACGGGATAACGATATAAAGCAACGACGCGCGGCATCAGGCAATCTCCATCGGTGAAGTTTAAGGTTACCTTCCGCTCTCAGTTTTCCAGTTGGCGGTAACGCATCTGCTTGGTTTACAATAATTCACGAAGACTGACTGACATTAAACGCATCGACATAAATATCCTTCATGGATGCACCGGCCATAAAAGCTTTCTTCTTGGCTATTTTGACCATTTCAGGATGTCCGCAGAGAAACATGCGCCAGTTCTTGAGATTGGGGATCTGTTGAAAAGCCACATCATCGGCTCGTCCCGCAGCAAAGCCGTGGGGCACGTCATCACCGGACAGACAGGGCACATAATTGAAATTCGCATATTGCTGAACCAGATCGTGCAATTCTCCGGTCAGGTAAAGCCCGTTCAAATCACGGCTGCCGTGAAACAAATGGATAGGACCGCTATGGCCCTGACTGAGAGCGTCGCGGATGATGCCGTAAAGAGGCGCAAGCCCGGAGCCCGTACCGATTAGAATCAAGCCCTGTTCGGTATTGCCGGGTATGTAAAAACAGTCGCCGCCGGGCCCGCGAATCTCGACGGTCTCGCCGGGACGTAATTCCTCATGTATCCAGCCGCTTACCCGACCTTGCGGCAGACGGCGGACATGAAGATGAAGATGCTCATCTTCGTGCGGCACGCTGGCGAGTGAGTAACTGCGGCCGAGCGACTGATTTTGAAACAGGTTGATGAATTGTCCTGCCCTGTAATCAATAGGCAGATGGCATTCGAGAACCACATGCATGATGTCTGCGTTGAGCAATTTCAGGCTTTTGACGGTAGCGGGAATCACCGCCTGAATATCATCGTCATCCGGCAGGGCAACTTCAAGATCTGCACTAGGATGACAAACGCAAGCGAGAAAATAGTTCTGAAGCTTGAGACTATCCTTTAAACCGTGTTGCGAAATTTCAGGAGGCGTGCCGCCCGTGGCGCGCATCAGACAGGTCTGACAGACTCCGCTGCGACAGGAAAAAGGAACAGGCACACCGTGACCGGTCAAACAATCCAGAACGGATTGGTTTTCATTCAGCTCGAAATTGTCTTTTGCATAACGAATAGTAACCATAGCGGCGTACCTGATTCAAAGAGGGAGTTAACGGCAGAGCACGTCGTTTCGAGTGCTTTCGGCGATGGCCGCAACCTGAGCGATCAGATCTTCACCTACGTTCAACTCGCGGAGGGTAGCGCCAAGGTCTTCGATCACCGCATCGACATGTGAATCATTCAATCCGCGTTCGACCAAATGGGCATGACCAAGACGCATATCGAGTCCGGTGTAATTATGCGGTCCGCCGAAAGCCATGGTCAGGAATGATTTTTGTTTTGCGGCCTGTTTATCCATGTCCACGCCTTCGAAAAAAGCACTGATGCGGTCATCGCTCAATACCTTGCGGTAAAAAATATCAACAGCGGCATCAACAGCGGCTTCACCGCCTATTTTCTCAAACAAAGATAGTTGTTCTGACATATTTTTCTCCAAATAATGAAAAGGTGTTTAAAATACATCGTCAATTTGCCGGATTTTCAGTGGTCTTGACAATAAGATGCATTTGAAATACATCTTATTGTTCTATCATTAAATCGTCAAGCTCTATCTATTAATTTTAAAGTTTAAAATGGAATACAGATAACTTTAAAGGAGTATTAACTATGCAACTTACGCAATTCACCGATCTTTCGTTACGTCTGCTGATTTATCTTGCCCGCTTGCCGGAACCGGGCATGGCGACCATTGCAGAAATCGCCGAGTATCATCAAGTTTCCCGTAACCATTTGGTGAAAGTAGCGAGCAGTCTGGCCAACCAAGGCTTTATTATGACAACCAGGGGCAAGGGCGGCGGCATCCAGTTGGCCCGACCCGCGAATACCATTGGTGTCGGTGAAGTCGTGCGAAAAACTGAGCTTAACATGAATCTGGTTGAGTGCTTCGATACCCCGAATAATCAGTGCCGCCTGATCCGCAACTGCTTCCTGAAGGCCACTTTATATGAAGCGCAACGCGCATTTATGACGGTGCTAGACAAATACACCCTGGCTGATGCTGCCAGCTTAGACGCTAACATCGGCCTGTCAGCATTATCTCTGTAGGTAAACCGTAAACTATGCAACAAAATCCGCCTAAAATTTTTATCTATGCCGCTCTGCCTTGCGAGGCCAAGCCGCTGGTCGAACATTTTAATTTAAAGAAAGATACGACTGTTCAGCCGTTTGCGGTTTATTTGAATAAGGAGATCTGCCTGACAGTAACCGGACTGGGGAAAAGCGCGATGGCTGCCGGTGTGGCTTACACCCAGGCTTTGTTTGCTGCGATTAACCCGCCGGTGCTGCTCAATATTGGTATCGCCGGACATAAAGACCATACAGTCGGCAGCCTGTTTTTAATCGATAAAATTACCGATGTCGACAGCCGGAAAAGCTATTATCCGCCGCTGGTTTTTACGCCGCCTTGCTCCTCGGCAAGCATCCAAACGGTATCAAGGCCGCAGCTGGTTTATAGCCGGGAACATCTGTGCGATATGGAAGCGTCTGCGTTTTATGAAACGGCGGTGCGCTTTTCGACCGGCGAATTAATCCACTGCCTGAAGGTCATTTCAGATAATGAATTATCCCCGGCGGAAAACATCCAGCCAAAGCAGGTTGCGGCATTAATAGCCGCGCATGTGGTAACGATTGAAGCCCTGCTGGCGGAGTTAAGCCGTCTGGCCAAGCTGGTGGCAGCGCCGGAGCCCAAGCTGTTTGCACAGCTGCTACAACGCTATCATTTTACCGTCAGCGAACGGGGACAGCTCAAAAACCAACTGTCCCGCTGGACGGTATTAACCAAGGCCCCAATCCCTGAATTTGATCAAAGCTCGTTTCACAAAGGCAAGGATGTTTTATGTTGGCTGGATCAACACATTAGTGAAATTGAATTTTCTTTATAGCGAGCTATAAAAAGAAAAAAGCATTCTTGCTGACCGCGACTATGCCGATATAAATAAAGCAGGCAAGTGCACCGGCAAAAGCTTGCCAACGCAGAGCACCCTGGCTCTTGATAGCCACCATACCCAAGCCGATATATCCGAACAGTGCTATTATTTTAGCCACAATCCAGCCGAACTCGCCTGACAACCATTGCCCTTGAAATATCAACATAAAACCGGTAATCAGCAAAAAAGTATTAACGATATGCGGCCCGATTTTTATCCATTTTTGTTCCAGTATTTCAGGGCGTTTTTCTGCCAGAAAGACCCTGACCACAAAACTGGTAATAGACAATAAAATAAAGGTGAGATGAAGTATTTTAATCATGCAGTGCTCCTGAGGTTAACGGTATTTATGTGGCTCGATAAACAAGTCGGTTGTCGATGCTGCCCTAGTATACGCCGGAAAACCAACGGATCTTTTTGCTGGATCATTTCACCGGGGCGCGGATAATATTGATGTTCCAATCGGGATAGCCAAAAACGTAATGCCGCCGCCCTAAGCAGGGTCGGCCAGTGTTGTTTTTCCAGCGGTTCCAATAGCCTCAGGCTTTCATAAGCCGCTAACAGCGCCGCAAACTTTTGATCATTAACGGTGCCGTTATCACAGCACCAGTCGTTAGCCGCTATCGCAACATCGAGCAATAAGGTATCGGTACAGGCGCTGTAAAAATCCAACAGTCCGCTGAGACGGTCATCGACAAACAAGGCATTATCCCTGAACAGATCGCCGTGAATAACGCCTCGTGGCAGATCGGCCTGACCGTATTGAGCTTGATAAGCCAGCTCATCATCAATCAACTTACGATCTTCTGCCGATAAATGAGCGTTGATTTTATGCAGCACCGTTTTGCACCAACTTAAATCATTGCCGCTTTTTATCGGGAACACGTAGTCTTGTGTGCAACGATGCAAACTTGCCAGCTGCAAGCCGATTTCCTGACAATGTAAAATGGATGGCGTTGCGATTGCTAAGCCGGATAATCGTTTAAATACCGCAGCAGGCTTGCCATGAAGCTGGCGTAAGGCATTTTTCTGCCGGTCGCTTTGAGGACAAGGGCATAACAGACTGCTTTTGCCCAGGTGCGCCAGTAATTTTAAAAAATGCGGCAATTCATCGAAAGTCAGCGACTCAAACAGGGTCAGAACGAAGCTGCCCTGCGTGGTTGTTACAACATAATTGGTATTGTCTATGCCGTCGGTTATACCCTCAAAACTAATGACTTCACCAAGGGTATAAGCGCTAAAGAACTGATCGAGTTGCGGGCGTGTTATGCGAGTAAATACAGACACTGCTTTTAAGCGACTACCATTCCAACAACTTCCACATATTGATTTCGGAGCCTTTATCCAGATCGCTGCGGCGTACATCCATTTTGCCGTCGCCATTGGTGTCGAGAAAATAATAAGGCGGGCCGATGGCCGGTACCACTTTGATCATATAAAGCCTGCCGCCACGGCGGAACTCCTGAATAGTATCTTTACCTTTACGAATAATGGTAATGTCCGGCTCCATGGTTTCGCCATTTTGCACCGGCATAGGAGGTTTCGGCACCTCCGGCACAGCCTCAAGCGTCGGCGGTTGCTCATCGACAGCATATACCGGAAAGGCAAGCAAACTCAGTAGAATAAAATGTCGCATAAAGTGACTCATTAAAAAGATAAAAACTGGCATTAGTTTATTACAGTTTCTACCCGCTTGCTTAACTAAAATAACTCAACGATTGATGCTATCAATGTTAGGTTGAGTTCCCAATCCAACTGCACTCTTTAGCAAGGCCAGCCTTTTCTTTTTCGCACGCTCTGCTTTCTCCGCCTCTTGTTTTTCCTTGCGCAAACGGCGCGCATCATAGCGCCTTTTTGCCTGTGCGGATTTTTGCGTCCTTAGGACTTCGGTAGGGTTGATCGGTGCGGGCTGCATGATGATGCAATCTACCGGGCAAGGCGCTACACACAATTCACAGCCGGTACATTCCGAGGCGATAACCGTGTGCATGAATTTTGCCGCGCCCAGTATCGCATCGACCGGACAGGCGGCGATGCATTTAACGCAGCCGATACAGTCTTGTTCAATAATAAACGCAACGCTTGCAGGTTTGTGCTGACCGAATTCGGTATTCAGCGGTTTGGAGCGGACGCCTAATAACTCGGCCAGATCACTTATGCCTTGGTCACCGCCCGGCGGACACTGGTTGATGTCCGCCGCACCGGAAGCTATGGCCTCGGCGTATGGGAGGCAGCCTTGGAAGCTACATTGGCCGCATTGGGTCTGCGGCAGTAATGCGTTAATTTGGTCGATCAAGGTAGGGATTTCTGGTGAAACAGGCATGTTCTGGGTATTCTCGTCGCGCCGATTAGGCAAACAAATTATTAATAGTTCCCACTCGGGAGCTTCACTGCTATTAAGTTAAGACATGGAATGATTGTGGGGGCGACTTCAGTCGCCCAATCAGTAACAACCTAACACTCAATCGGCGACTCAAGTCGCCGCCACATTAGCAATTATTTTGTCTAATCTGTTTAACTTAATGGCCGTGACGCCGGAGCGTGGGAACGATAACGACGTTATTTAACCCGCATCCCAGGTTCAGCGCCTTCATCGGGACTCAAAACCCAAATGTCCTTGCCGCCGGGACCTGCGGCCAGCACCATACCTTCGGACAGGCCGAAACGCATTTTTCTGGGCGCAAGATTGGCGATGACCAGGGTTAACTTGCCTTCCAACTCTTCCGGTTTGTAGGCGGATTTAATCCCGGCAAAGATGTTGCGGGTTTCGTCGCCGATGTCCACGGTCAGTTGTAAGAGCTTGTCTGCACCTTCAACATGATCGGCTTTGATGATTTTACCGATACGCAAATCCAGTTTGGCAAAATCGTCAAATTCGATAGTGTCGGCAATCGGTTCGTATTTTCTTTCTGTAGGAGCTTCGGCCGTTTTTTCCAGGTTTTCTTTGGAAGCGTCGACAATCGCCACGATTTTTTCGGCATCAACCCGTGTCATCAACGGCTTGAATTCATTGATCACATGGCTTAATAATGGCTGAGTACCCACCGGCCAGGCTTGAGCTTCGATATTTAAAAAGCTTTCCGCATTGCCTGCCAAAACCGGAAGTACCGGTTTCAAATAAACCGCCAGTAACCGGAACAGGTTAAGTCCCATGGAGCAGACTTCATGCAGCTCCTTGTCCTTGCCTTCTTCCTTGGCGATCAGCCAGGGTTTTTTCTCGTCGATATACTGGTTGGCTTTATCGGCCAGCGCCATGATCTCGCGCATGGCTTTACCGAATTCGCGTGCTTCGTAAAGTTCGGCAATGTGGGTGTTGGCAACGACAAATTCATCGAACAAGCCCTGTTCCGAACACTGTTCGGACAGCTTGTTGTCAAAACGTTTGGCGATAAATCCGCTGCAACGACTGGCGATATTGACCACCTTGCCGACCAGATCGGAATTAACCCGCTGGCTGAAATCGTCAAAATTCAAATCCAGATCATCGACCCCGGCGCTCAGCTTGGCGGCAAAATAATAGCGCAGGTACTCGGGATTCAGGTGATCCAGATAGGTTCTGGCTTTAATAAAAGTGCCGCGCGATTTGGACATTTTTTCGCCATTCACGGTTAAAAACCCGTGGGCGAAAATCGCGCTGGGCGTCCGAAAATGCGCGCCGCTCAACATAGCAGGCCAGAACAGGGCGTGGAAATAGATGATGTCTTTGCCGATGAAATGATACAACTCGGCGTCGCTGTTTTTCGACCAAAACTCATTAAAATCCGGGCCCCCTTTATCAATCAAGTTGTCGCACAGGTTTTTAAAGCTGGCCATGTAACCGATCGGCGCATCCAGCCAGACATAAAAATACTTGCCGGGCGCATCGGGAATTTCAAAGCCGAAATAAGGCGCATCGCGCGAAATATCCCATTGCTGCAGGCCACCATCCAGCCATTCGGCCAGTTTATTACGGACTTCGGACTGCAAATGACCGGCGTGAGTCCAGTCGCGCAACATGTCGCTAAAGTTAGCCAGATCGAAAAAATAATGTACCGAATCTTTATCGACCGGTTTTGCGCCTGAAATGGCAGAAACCGCATTTTTCAGTTCGGTCGGCGAGTAGGTCGCGCCGCAAACCTCACAGCCGTCGCCGTATTGATCGAGTGCTCCGCATTTTGGGCATTCGCCTTTGATAAAACGGTCGGACAAGAACATGTTCTTAACCGGATCGAAAGCCTGGGTAATGCTGCGTGAGCTGATATGCCCGGCATCGCGCAAGCGTTCGTAAATCAGCGTTGAATAGGCTTTATTTTCTTCAGAATGGGTGCTGTGGTAATTGTCGAACGCGATGCCGAATTCGATAAAATCGGCCAAATGTTCCTTGCCGACCTGGGCTATCAGCTGTTCAGGAGTGATGCCTTCGCGATCCGCCCTGAGCATGATCGGCGTGCCGTGAGTGTCGTCCGCGCAAACGTAATAACAGAGATTGCCGCGTTGTTTCTGAAAACGTACCCAAATATCCGTTTGAATATATTCAACCAGATGGCCGAGATGAATCGGGCCGTTGGCATAAGGCAGTGCGCTGGTAACGAGAATTTTTCTAGCTGACATAGTGTAAAGTGCAAACAATTCGAAGGCAAAAATAGCTTTGTATTATGGCATAAAATAAAAGCAATCAGTGATTATCAAGCCGCTAATAAGTGCAATAGTGTGTTGAAATCGGTAAAATGATTTATATCTTGAGTTTAATACTTGGTTATTAACCAGGCGTATTTTATTTACCTTTAGGGAGCATCCGCATGGCGAGCATCGAAAAAACAGCTGTAGAAGATCTACTGCAAACATTTATCGACCCCCACAATGGAGCCGATCTGGTTTCTGCAAAGTCGGTTAAAGCCATCACCATAGAGGGCAACAATGTCAGCGTAAAACTGGAGCTGGGCTATCCTGCCAAAAGCTACCTGGCCCAACTTAAAGCCGAGGTTGAAGAGCATCTGAAAACCCTGGTCGGTATCGGCGATGTCAATGTTGACGTGACCGTAAAAATCGTATCCCATGCCGTGCAACAGGCATTAAAACCGCTGCCCAACGTCAAAAACATTATCGCGGTGGCCTCCGGCAAAGGCGGCGTCGGCAAATCGACGACGGCGGTCAATCTGGCTCTGGCGCTGGCTGCAGAAGGCGCTAATGTCGGCATTCTGGACGCAGACATTTACGGACCCAGCATCCCGATGATGCTCGGTCTTTCAGGTTATCCTGAAAGTAAAGACAAGAAAACCATGATGCCTAAGGTTGCATACGGCATACAGACCATTTCTATCGGCTATCTGGTGGAAGCCGATCAAGCCATGATCTGGCGTGGCCCGATGGTCACCACCGCTTTGCAGCAGCTGCTTAAAGACACCAACTGGGACAAGCTGGATTATCTGATTGTCGATTTACCGCCGGGTACCGGCGATATTCAGTTAACCTTGTCGCAACAGATTCCGGTCAGCGGCGCAATTATCGTCACCACGCCGCAGGATATTGCGCTGATCGACGCCCAGCGTGGCTTAGGCATGTTCGAGAAAGTCAACGTGCCGGTGTTGGGTCTGGTTGAAAACATGAGCATGCATATTTGCAGCAACTGCGGTCACGAAGAAGCCATTTTCGGTGCAGGCGGCGGGCTGGCGATGGCAGAGCGCAACCGGATCGAGTTTCTGGGCTCCCTGCCTTTGGACATAAGTATCCGGCAATTTGCCGATTCCGGCAGACCGACTGTCGTTGCCGACCCGGACGGTCGAGCTGCGCAAATTTACCGGCAAATCGCCCGTAAAACAGCAGCAAGACTGGCGTTAAAGGCCAAGGATTTCACCACCAAATTCCCCACTATCGTGGTGCAAAATACCTGAAAAACAGGCGCAAAGCGCAAGGGTTCAAGGCACAAGGAAAACACAGCGGCCGTTGTCTTTCGCCTTTCGCCTTGTGCCTATCGAATCTCTGTGTGAAAATTGACCGTTTTAACACTGGGTCGTTAGTACAGCATGAGCATTAAATCGGACAAATGGATACGCCGCATGGCGGAACAACAGGGCATGATCGAGCCGTTTGAAAGCGGCCAGGTCAGGGATTCGGAACGCGGCCGGGTCATTTCCTACGGCACCTCTAGTTACGGCTATGATGTCCGGTGTTCAGACGAATTCAAAATTTTCACCAATATCAATTCCGCGATCGTCGACCCCAAAGATTTCGACTCGAACAGCTTTGTCGATGTTAAGTCCGATGTCTGCATTATTCCGCCGAACTCATTCGCCTTGGCCAGAACGGTCGAATACTTCCGTATTCCGCGCGACGTATTAACAATTTGTCTGGGAAAATCGACTTATGCAAGATGCGGCATCATTGTCAATGTAACGCCTTTAGAGCCCGAATGGGAAGGCCATGTGACGCTGGAGTTTTCCAATACCACGACGCTGCCCGCAAAAATCTATGCCAATGAAGGCGTAGCGCAAATGCTGTTTTTCGGCGGCGATGAAGTGTGCGAAACCTCCTACAAAGACCGGGGCGGCAAGTATCAGGGACAGACCGGGGTTACCTTGCCGAAAGCGTAAATTTAGGGGCGACTTCGCTTAAAGCGCCTACTTTTGGCAGTCGCTCTTTATCAGCCCAAGCTATTGAATCTTCAGCGGCATCGGTATGTGAACCGGCGGCAGCTGCACGAAAAAACCTTTCGCCATCAGGCTGTCAATCACTTTTCCGGCTTCCTCCTTGGCCAGTTTGCGTTCCGGCGTCAACGCCAAATCCATCACAAATTCCATTTTGCCAAAGCTGTTGAACAGCGCTTCCGGTACCTTCGAAAAATCGTCTTTTTTATCGACATACAGATAAAGATGTTCTTTTTTCAGGCTTTTATAAATAAAACACAGCATAGGGTCAGTCACAGTAATGAATCAAAACGGCTATTTTAACCATTTTTGATTAGAATGTGGTTTTCTTACTGCGCTGACTGCACCAATAAAACCCATGGATAAATCTTCGTTCAACCCCGACGATTTTTTTAAAAAGGCCTGTTCTTTTGAAGCGACGCTGATTCCGGTTGCGATAGCGTTAGGCTGGCTCGCCAACATCAACCCTTTCGCTTACCTGCATTTTTCAGAAACCGCCATCGCTTACGGCGTAATAGGGGCTATGCCTTTATTTTTATTGCTGTTAAGCCTAGAGCAGATGCGGATAGACTCGGTAATCAAGATTAAAAACCTGCTGTTTGAAACCTTAGGCCCCAGCTTGCAGCGTTATCACTGGGCTGATTTATTGATGCTGGCATCGATTGCAGGGCTTTCCGAAGAGCTGCTGTTTCGCGGCGTTATCCAGCCCTGGATAGAATCGTCCTGGGGAATGACCGCCGGCCTAGTCGGCAGCAATATTATTTTTGGACTGGCTCATGCCGTGACCCCGCTTTATGCGGTGCTGGCAGCTTTAGTGGGGATTTATTTAAGCTTAGCGATGGATTATAGCGGCGACAGGAATTTATTAATTCCCATAGTGATTCACGGCCTGTACGATTTTCTGGCATTTGTCGCCTTAATGCGCGCCTATCGGGCCAGTCGCCTAAGCTGAAAGCTTGCCATTAAGCGATTTAGGTAATGTAGAAATATAATTTTCCAGGCAAATTCACGTCATCGGACGGGCAGCATGCAATATAAAGATTACTACAAGATCATGGGGCTATCCAGAACCTCGACTCAGGACGACGTCAAGCGTGCCTATCGTAAACTGGCGCGCAAGTATCATCCCGATGTCAGCAAGGAAAAGGATGCCGAGGCAAAATTCAAGGAACTGGGCGAGGCTTACGAAGTACTCAAAGATCCTCAAAAAAGAGCCGCTTACGATAAACTGGGCACGAACTGGAAAGCCGGCGAGGAATTCAGGCCGCCGCCAAACTGGGATGAGGGCTTCGAATTCAAAGGCGGCGGCTTTACCGGCGGCGACGCCAGCACCTTTAGCGATTTTTTTGAACAATTATTCGGTCGCGCCGGATTCCGCCCATCCGCTCAGGGGCAACGTGGTTTCGATCAGCGTGGGCAGGACAGTCATGCAAAAATTTATATCGATCTGGAAGACAGCATTCACGGCTCGACACGGAATATTTCCCTCAGCACCCCGGGAATGGATGCGCAAGGCTATATACAGGTCAAGCACCGTAGCCTGAACATCAAAATCCCCAAAGGCATTAAACCCGGACAACACATACGCCTGTCAGGTCAGGGCGACCCAGGCTCAGGCGGCGGTAAAGCCGGTGACCTGCTGCTTGAAATAGCCTTTAACAGCCACCCGCTGTATCGGGTTTCAGGAACCGACATTTATCTGGATCTGCCGGTCACGCCTTGGGAAGCGGCCTTAGGCGCTAAAATCAAAGTACCGACACCGGAAGGGAATATTGACCTGAAAATCCCGCCCAATTCCCGGCAAGGCACAAAACTGCGCTTAAAAGGTCGTGGACTACCGGCCAAAACACCGGGCGATTTTTTTGTAGTGCTGCAAATCGCGCTGCCGCCTGCCAACACCGAGCACGCCAAAGTCATCTACCAAAAAATGCAGCAAGAACTTGATTTTAATCCGCGTCTATCTCTGGGGGTATAACGCCAATGAATTCACATGACTTATTGCCAGTACATACCGGAACCGTCATTGAAGATGACAGTCTGACGTTGGAACAATTGTGCCAGGCTTGCGGCGTGCATGCAGAATGGGTTATCAGCCTGGTTGAAGAAAGCATTATCGAGCCGCAAGGAGATGAGATACATTTATGGCGTTTTTCAGGGGCCAGCCTGGTGCGGGTACGTTCGGCGCTAAGGTTACAGCATGATCTGGGCGTTAATCTGGCCGGTATTGCACTGGCGCTGGACTTGATCGAAGAGCTTGAAAACCTGCGCGCCCAGTTAAACATAATGGGGCATGACTAAGAATATTGGATTTGTAGACAAAGGCATAGGGTGGGCAGTTTTTTTGCCCACCGTTTACTCATCATCAATTTGGTGGACAGAAAAGCGCGGCCCACGTACTTTTTTAGTATGCCCCTAATCAGCGCCTTGCCGAACGATTTTAAAACACTCAACCGTTCCGTTCATTTCATTGGCCGTCAGCAGATAATGCTCGCCATCCACGACAAAATGGGCGATGCCTTCAGGCGACTTGTCTTCATCGCCGCTAATCTTGCCCAAAGCGACGACTTTAGGATGAACAGGATCAGCCAAGGAAATCAATTCAACCGCACCGGCTCTTTCCATGCCAACGGCAACATACGGTATGCCGTCCAGATCGAAAGCAACCAGCATTTCCGGTTCCGAGCCTTTTTTGTTGCTGCGAAGCTCCGGGTAAACTTTATTAGCGAAGGCAAACTCATCAAGCTGGTTGCCGGTATCGCCTAACAAGACTCCTGTCGCCGCATCGAAAACACTGACCGAACGACCGCCGCCGGTCGGCTGGCCGTCAATTGGCATAGAAATATCCGAATCGCTATCGCCTTCATCGGCGGTGACAAAATAACGGCCATTGCCCACCGTGGTAATTCCATCGGGTTCACGCAAGCCCGCCATCGATTCATCAAAATTCACCCAACCGTCATAGCGGGCATCGGTTTTATGTTCAGTCACGCCCAGGCCGTAATAGCTGATAACCTGCTCGTTGACTAAATCGACCACCGCCACCGCATTATTTTCCTGCAAGGTTACATAGGCTTTACTTGAATCAGGGGTAATCGCAATATATTCCGGCTCTAATAAAGCTGGCGAACGGTTTTTTATCGGAATGAATATTTTCTTTTCGCCCTTGGTTTCGGTACCGAACACATCGTGTCCTTCAAAATAACCCAAGACGACCTTTTTCTTTTCAATAACGCCATTACCATCGAAATCCATGTTCTTGCTAATGATGCCATCGCCATTCCAGTCGATTTCCCTTTCCAGGAACCGCCCGCCTTCGGTGATGACAAAACCCTCCTGATTGGTCATGTTAGCCAGCTCCAGGTTTTTGTGGCTCACAATATGCCCGGATTGACTCAAATGCACGATTGAAACACTGCCTTCCGGAGTGAAAAATTGTTTGCTTGACGGCTCAAACAGAAAATCCTCGCCTTCATTGGCGATCATCGCAAGCTTGCCGTTTTCGGAAAAAACCACCGCATCCGACCCAAAGCCGATGACGATACGATCCACCAACAGCCCTGTCGTTGCCGAACGAATCTCCAGCCTGCCGGGACGGTTACCGGCATCGACAACCGCTGCAAACAGATCCAGAGAAGGATGAAAGGCAACCGAAGTTAGTTCTTCGCCCTGGCTGAGTTTAAGATTGAAACGGGCTTTTCTGTGCAAGCGCCCAGGTTGACTGACATCCAGTACATCCACTTCGCCACTTTCGAAGTTACTGAGTACCGCCCGCAACGTGGATTGCTGCACACTGACGATTTCTGTGCCTTTTTTATACCCGGAATCATAGTCGCTGACCGGCTCTATAGTCCAATGGCTAGTGGAGTTAACAGGAGCCAATGTGCATCCCGCCAGCCATAAAACAGGTAAAAATTTAATGATGTGACTAACTTTCAACGCTAACCTCGTTTGGTGACAGATTTTTAAACCGCTCATCATATATGAAATATTGACCATAAAAAAAGCCGCACTGGAAATCCAGCGCGGCTTTTTATCTAACTAACTAAGCCCTGATCTATTTAGTACGCCAATTGTGTACGTATAGTAAAGGTATCATTATTATCCGGATCACCACCTGTAGCGGTAGTAACAGCAGGATGAGTCATATTAAATGCTCGGGTGTAATCAGCCATCAAGCGGATATTGCTGTTAAGGTACCAGTTTAAAGCGACAGTGACATTTGATATTTTGCCGCCGTGAAAAGCGCCATCGTTTAAATCAACATCAGAGTAACGGGTCGCAAGTTCCCATGCACCCAAGCCGCCATTTTTAAAACTGAAATTCTTCGCCGGATCAACTTTATAAAACCGACCTTGTTTGTACTGGCGTGATTCACCGGTAATAGTCCATGCAGCGTCTGCATACCAGCCATCTAATTCCAGATTAGTGCCGCCATTTTTACGATCAAGCCAAGTGCGCGTATATTCTGCTCCTACTGAAACAGGCCCATAAAGTCCGGCAGCTTCTAAGCCCATCATTTTGATATTGTTAACACCAGTTACTTTCGTATCTATCAAGTTAAGGTTAGACATATGATTGGTTTCATATACATAATGTAAGCCGCTATCCAGAACCTTATCGTCAGCGTTTGGTGCCCGGTAATTACCTGCGACACCTAAATGCACAACTTTAGTTTTCTCTTCAATCGGCGCATAAGTAGCGCGTCCTGAAATACCCCAGCCTTCGTCACCTTTGTTAGGTGCGGCTGGCTTATTGGCGGTAATGGTGTCGCCATAAATACCGAGCGCAGCGGTATAGCCTTTTTTGGCTTCACTTTGAAGATTCAGACCGATCGCACGATCAACCACCGGAGCGTTTAATACGTTCATTAAGGAACGCTCGGTAAACATCAAATCATTAGAGCTTTCGAGCAATTCACGACTGAAGTTTTGTTTCTGTTGACCAACAGTAGCGCTCATGAAACCTAAGCCAGTGTATTGTATAAATAAATCCTTCATCGCGACGCCGTTATCAGCGAAGTCCGCCTGGGTTTTAAAGTTCCAGTCTTTAAAGAAAGTACCGGTAAAGTCTATACGTCCGCGACGAAATTCCGTGCCGTCATTGGCTTCAACATGATTGTTTGTACCTCTGGTAACAAAGTTATCATTGCTGCTGTAATTCGCATCGGCCTGAATACGGCCACCCAGCTTAAACTTGAAGTTTTTATCCTTTGTTTCAAAGTTAAGGCCTTTCTTGTCCAGCTTAACATTAACCGAATCGGGCCCCGTAGATTCTTCTTTGTGCTCTTGTAATGCTTTAATCGCATTATCTTTTAATGCCAAATCTTCGCGAATAGCTTTAATTTCCGCTTCATCTAATTTCTCAGCTATTTTCGCAGGAGCATCTTGAACCTTCTCGAAAGCACCCATCAGTTCCCGTCCACGGCCCGGTTCTGCAAAAATTTGCTTGGTTTTGGTATCTACATAAAGATCCATGGCAAAAGCGCCGGATGTGACGCTCGCACCTAAAACGGTAGCAATTGCCAATGTAAGTTTAGATATTTTCATTTTTTGCTCTGGTTGTTGTCGAAAAGGTCGGGGCAAGAATAAGAAAATTACATGACAGCTTAATGACAGATTTGTTACAGTTTGGTTACAGAGCAACAAATCATCAAATAATTTGCAAATCTACAACAATCCAAAATTCGTTGTTCGGCTTTATTGTGATTCCTAGTAAAAAAACAGCACGTTACTTATTCTCTTTTCAACAACAAAAAATCTGTAGCTAGAATGAGCCGTTGCGTCAACATGACGTACTCGAAAAATTGTGAAAGGTTATTGAAAGCTTAAGGGGCTAGGATGATGGTCTTTAATGGTTGCCTGCCAAAGACTCACTATCCCTTCAAGAATAACCCGTGGCATCAATGTACGCCCGCTTTAGAACTAAAGGATTATTAACGCGATACACAAATACGCTCAATACCACTACCGTCATCTAAACATGATATTCCTTCCGGAATCCTGGTGTTCTTGGTCGCAATACCATTAAGGCAAACAGCAGCATTACTGCGAGTAAAGCCAAATTTATCGATCATGTCATTATGAAAACAATTGAGGATTTTCTAGTCACCGCACCGAATGACAACATTACGATTGAAGTAATTGATTTATATGGAAAAGAAAAGACACATACATAAGAGGCTCTAGTGGTGCTGAATGAACGAATTAACACTTAAGATATATGGCATCACTAGACATCCATCATTAACAATGTGCTTCGGGGCTTTTCACCTTCCGACCCTGAAACACTACCCATCAATTTAATGGATTTATATTGAACCCAAAATTTTCTGTCCAACCCAATAATTTCAGTTCCATGATGCTGTTTGGCTTGAGCTTCTGTAATTATGCGCTGATGTATTGGGCGAATATTTTTCTGGCCAGGCATCTGGCTATCGACGCTTTTGGTGATTACAGTGTCGCTATTTCCACTGTCACGCTGCTGTCGACGCTGGCAACCATGGGACTGGAAAAGTACGCCCTGCGTCTGATCGCCCTGTATATCGAGCGCGAAAACTGGCCGCGTCTGCGTGGATTTTTGCTGTTTTCAATGCGGGCTATCTTTCTGTTCAGCATACTGTTGCTGGGCATACTCGGCTTGGGATTGGAAACCTTTTTGGCCTTGCAAGAGGCTGATTTTCACATCGCAATTGTCATTTACGCCGGTTTTTTGCCGGTGATTGCGCTGTGTTTGTTTTTGATTGAAGTCATTACCGTCTACGGTGTACAAATCCTGGCTTTGGCTTTGTATCGTTTTTTTCTGCCTTCAGTATTTTTGCTGTTGATTATCGCTTTACCCTATGCTCAGCTTAAGATAACCGCGGTTTCTGCGGTGCTGTGTTTTGGCACAGCCTGGTGTTTGACGCTGATACTAATGCTGATTACGGCGCGAGCTGCCAGTCCAAGAGAACTTAGACCGGCAAAAGCCAACTCAAAAGGTCAGCGCTGGTGGCTGAAAAACTCGCTTCCCTTGTTGATAAGCAGCTTAATGATGACCTTGCTCACCAGCGGCGGCATTATCATCCTGGAAATATTATATCCCTCACAGGCGGAAGCCGGAACTTATGCTGTTGCGATGAACACAGTAGCCTTGATTTCTCTGATCGGCACCTCGACCAATCGTTATTATCTGCCGATGCTGGTAGTTTTACTCGAGCGTCGCGACCAGGATGCTATCAAGGCTTTACTGGGTAAACGCATGCGTTTGATTGCCTGCTTCATCGCAGTTTTCCTGAGTATTATCGGTATTTGGGGGCAGGAAATAATTGATCTGTTTGGTGCCAATTATTCTCAAGGCTATCAGGCTTTATTTATCAGCGCATTCGGAGCCGCATTTAGCACCCTATTTTCCGACTCGCCGTATTATTTGCAATTTATGGGGCGCAATCGTTTAGTCGTTAGTTTAATGTCACTGGCTGCGCTTAGCATGATAGCCCTGAGTTTTATTCTAGGCGCTCGCTACGGTTCAACCGGTGTTGCTATGGCTTACGCCGTGCCTACCCTGCTGTTATTTTCCAGCCTGAAATGGCTGGCCTATCGGCATATGTGCGTGCTGTTTGCCGCACAAAAATCGCTGTGATTTAAAGTCCGAACGTTAACAGCCGCTAACCAGCTGTTAGAGCTTAGTTTCTTTTGACAAAAAACTAAATACCTATAACTTTAGAACTCATATTTGATTAGGAGCCTGTTCATGGAAATTAAATCAGAACAACCGTTAAACTACTCAGCGAAAACACCCAAGCTGGCAAATGCCTCTTTCGGTACGCGAGTATCTGAACAAGCGCACGAGAAAAAAAATGAAGCGGTACAGGATCGCACGCCTTTCGGCATGCAGGTATCGCCACAGGCGCAGGCAAAAAAAGCCGATAGTGTGCAGGATTCGGCAGCAGTAACAGCCAAAAAACAATTAAATCAGAGTATCTTGCAGGCATCTATGGAGGTGAGCCTGAGCGCCGGTAATAATCCGGCAGCCTTATTATTCAAGACTGCACTAGAGGGTGTTAATAAAGCTTTAGCCGGTGAACTGGGTACTAATGCCATTCAAAAATCGTATGCTTCGGGTCTCGATGTATCGCCGCAAGCCACTGCCGATCGAATTGTCCAACTGAGTACGGCTTTTTTTGATCGGTATCAGGCTAATCATCCCGAACAAAGCACTGAAGATGCCCTGCACTCATTTACCGCGTTAATTGGCGGCGGGATTGATAAAGGCTTTAAAGAAGCTCGAGATATTTTAGAAGGTCTTAACGTATTAAAAGAAGGCAATATCGGCAGTAATATTGATGCGACTTATGAGCTAGTACAAAAAGGATTAAACGCTTTTGTCGAAAACTATAAAAAACCGGCTACCTTAGAATCGGATACTCCGGCTTAAGTTGGGCAACAATGCCATGGCAGACATTAATGCGTATGCGCATTGCATGCAAACAGGCCAGTGAGTGAATGTTAACTTTATTATTTGGAAATAAACTATGCAGCAATTTACTTTAAAAACAGGTCAAACCATCGCCTTTGTTATCGCGGCAATGTTAGCGACCGGCTCAGCTCTTGCCGACAAGCCTTCACGGGGCGATCATGGTAAAGCCGACAAACATCAGCGGCAAGAAAGTCAAAAACGTAGCTCTGATCGAGGTCACGATGACCGGTCATTTTCTAAAAAAGGCTCAAATGGCTTTAGAGATCAGCACTATTTTGGTGACCGGCACCGAGCCGTGATTCATGACTATTATGCGGAACAGTTCCGTAGCGGTCGCTGTCCGCCAGGGCTTGCCAAGAAACACAACGGTTGCATGCCCCCCGGACAGGCAAAACAGTGGGCTGTAGGTCGACAGCTACCGCGTAACGTCATTTACTACGACCTGCCGCCGACAATCCTTATGCAGTTGGGGCCGCCTCCGCCCAGGCACCGTTATGTGCGGGTGGCGGACGACATTTTGTTAATCACGATTGGAACGGGGTTAGTTATGGATGCCATTTCGGATCTGAGTTGGCGTTAATGGCCTTATTCGGGACTGTTTGCCGTATAGCTAGGCACTCCAAGCTGCGGTGATAACCACCACTCCATACCCTGAACTTTGAATCAAAAAAACGTTCTTGGCGAAAGGCGATGCCTTTCTGCCAGGAACAGCTACGAGAGAACAAAATTTTTCTGGATAACGCTATCTGCGGTATTATCACACACACTTTATTACCCTTAACCAAAATCAGGATAGCCTTATGACTCAAGATGAATTAAAACAAAAAGTGGCTCAAGCCGCTTTACTCTATATTAAAGACGTTGCCATCGTCGGCGTAGGCACGGGTTCTACCGTTAATCACTTCATTGATTGTTTGGCCGATTTTAAGGCCGATATTGAGGGAGCCGTTTCCAGTTCAATCTCGAGTACCGAACGCTTAAAAAAAATCGGTATTCCGGTATTTGATTTAAATGCAGTGGGTACGCTGGATGTGTATGTGGACGGAGCCGACGAGGTCAATCCGCACAAATACCTGATTAAAGGCGGCGGCGGCGCATTGACTCGCGAAAAGATTATTGCCGCGGCCAGCAAGAAATTCGTCTGTATTGCTGATGAAAGCAAATGTGTCGATGTGCTGGGTGCCTTTCCACTGCCGGTTGAAGTCATTCCGATGGCCAGAAGTTATGTTGCCAGAGAACTGGTTAAATTAGGCGGTCAACCGGTGTGGCGGGAAAATTTTATTACCGATAATCACAACGAAATTCTCGATGTGCATAATATGAATATTGTCGATCCGATCAAACTGGAACAAATCATTAACAACATTACCGGCGTAGTTACCGTCGGTATTTTTGCGATGCGTCCTGCCGATGTGGTGTTAATCGGCAAAGGTAATGAAGTCACTACGCTTTAAAATAGTCGGCAAGCCGAGGCAACAATGCCCCGGCTTGTGCTCCGCCATAATGCCATGGATGGCGTTTAGCGGGACACAAAAGCAGCCGCTTTAGGCAAACTTTCTGTCCATCCTCATTCCTGCCCTTCCAACTATTCTGCTGCTGAAGCTCCCGAAACAACGGCTTTATCCTCATAAATTCCGGTTAATTTGCGCTTGAATTCGTCGGTAATCAGCCGGGCATCCTGGCGGGTACCGACCACGCGCGGAGTAATCAATACCACTAATTCAGTTTTGATCTTGTTTTTAGTGGTATTGCCAAACAATGCCCCTATCAATGGCAACTCATGTAAAAAAGGTATGCCGGCTTTATTATCAGTGTCGTCATCCTTAATTAACCCACCAAGAACAATAGTTTCGCCGCTTTGTACCGCAACGGAACTGGAGATTTCCCGGGTTTGTATGGAGGGAGAATCGATTCCGCTGGTTTTGGTTTGTTGTGCATTTTCAACGCTTTGCTCAATATCCATAATGACTAAACCATTGGCGTTAACTCTGGGTTTAACCGTTAATTTAACCCCGGTTTTACGCTGCTGTATGCCACTGGTTACCAGTCCGCCTGACGTTTGAGTCGAATCGGTTCCGCCGACATTAGTGACATTGGTCGACTGGGAGGTTCTTAACGGTATTTCTTCACCGACCTGTATCGAGGCTTCCTGATTATTCAACACCATCAGCGACGGCGAGGAAATGACATTGACATTGCCATCGGTGGCTTCGGCGCTTAATAAGGCCTTAATGGAGCCCGAGTTATACAATAGGCTCAGTCCGCCTGTGGCAGAGGCCGCAGCACCTGCAACGGCAAGATCGCTAAGTGAAGCCTTCCCTAAGCCACTGCCGACACCCGAACTGCCTTCTTTAAGAAACCACTGGATGCCGTATACCAGGTTATCCGTTAGGGTCACCTCGGCTATGGTCGCATCAATCAACACCTGTAACGGCATCGAATCCAGCTGATTGATAACCGGCCTGATCACTTCATACTCCTGAGCGGTGGCAACAATAATGACCGAGTTATTGGCTTCATCGGCAATTATTCTGACCTCGCCGACATCAGATACCTTAGCGTCTCCGGTTTCGGTATTACCGGCGCTTGTTTTTTTGGTATCCGTTTGTTTTTTTGTGGTTATTTCAACGGCTTTTGTTCCCGGTGCAACTTTCGCCGATTTATCCTTTTTTTGCGCACCGGCAAAAATTTCATTTAAGGTATCTGCCAGTTCCACGGCATCAACATGCTGAACCTTATAGACATTAACACCACCGCCGGAAGCGGTATTGGCACGATCCAGCCTGAGGACCCAGCTTTCAATATCCTTTAAATACCGCGCCTGATGAGTGATCGCCATGACCGCATTCAAACGTTCGATAGGAATAAAGCGAAAAAAGCTAGTCTCATCCCCTTTGGCTTTTTTGTTAAACACCTCTTCCAATTCTTTAATAATGGTTTCCGCATCAACATGCGTCAACGGAAACAGACCGAAAGACCGCGCCTTCAACACATCGATATCAAAGGTGCTGACCATATCCATGACCCGCGCCAGTTCATCCGGAGTGCCGGAAGCGATCATGATATTGCGGGCGCCATCAACATTGAGTATGGTCTTTTCCTGCACCAGCGGTTTGATCACATCGATAAGGTCTTGTACGGCGACATTTCTGATCGGGATAACTCTGATTTGAAAGCCTGTCCTGCCAGCTGCACCGGGAGCCGAAAAGCTGGAACTATACAAGGCTTCGCTATCAGGTTCGATATGGTAAATACTGGCATCTTTAATCAGCACCGCATTGTTCATGCGCAACAGCATTTCAAGCGTAGGAATTAGCTCGTCTTTACTTAAAGGGTCGGTGGTTTGCAAAGTGACTTTGCCTGCCACTTTGGGGCTGAGCACATAGTTTTGTCCGAGTATATCGCTTAAGATAACTTTGGCCACTTCACCAAGATCCGCTTCATCAAAATTCAGGCTGTAGGTGCCTTCGCCGCCTCGTTTTGTGTTTCTATGCTGCAGGGTCGTGTCCGGTACAAACCGGCTGGTACCGGGAAACAATTCAGGCTTGGCCTGCGCTGTTTCAGTAACCGATGCTTTGTTTTGCAGCTCTTTATAAATCACATCGGTTTGCTCGGTTTTCACCGGTGTCAACGGTAATTTAGCGACCTGCTTCGGGCCGAGTAATTCACAACTTGATAGTGTTAAACCCATGATCACGAAGCAAGATGCTGTTGATATTTTTTTTACATTAGTCATTATTCTTGATTCTCGGGTGAGCTTTCGTTGGTATTTTCAGCAGGTTCAGGCGCAACGGGTGGAGTAGAAAAAGGCGACGGTGCAGGAGCCGGTGTAGCCGGTATTGCGCCATTTATCCTTTGTGGCAATGCTTTTAATTTTGGTTTTCGAAGCAGCAGTTCTTTCTCTTTATCGCCTTGTTTGAGCATGGCTCTGTCCTTATTTATTTCGGTCAGTTTCCATCCGTCAACCTCATCCCCTACGGTTATTTTTCGAAAGTTGTCTTTGGCAACTTTTGCTTTAGACCGGCTAAAGAGTCCCGATACATTTTTTTGAGTACCGTAAACGCCGGTCAGCTCCCAATCAAAACTTTCCGATTTAGCGGCCGCTTGCTCTGCCTCAGAACTCGGCTCATCTACAGGTTTTCTGCCTTTAATAAATAACGGCCTGGCAACCAGGTCGACATAACTATCTTCCGATAGTTTTTTCAGTTCTATTGCGGGTAACTCATCTGTTTTGTAATCTTGCCGTTTTTCCGAGCTTATTGACGTTAACAAACGGTGCCGCATATAGCTTGCATACAACCACTCCCCGACAATAATCAAGCACAGGCTGATGCAGGTAGATACCAGCAATTTTATGAGTTTTGTATTCATTACGATTGCTTTCTCATAAAACTAACGGCCTGAAAATTTATATTTAATTCGTTACTCGGTTCAATCTGTCGCGTTGTCCTGCTTCTTACGCCGCGCATCGGCCTTATATCGAGCTGATTAATAATAATCAGCGGGGTTGATGTTTCTATCTTATACAGTACCGCCCGCAACACTTCGCTATTACCCGTCATTCTTACGCTGACGGTTATCCGGTTAAATTCATTTTTGGTGCTGACAGGTAGCGCCTGGGTGCTGCTCAATTGTCCGCCTGCCTCCACAATCGTTTTTTTAATGAACTCCTGAACCTCGGCAGAGGCTAAAGCGCCAGTACCCTGCCTGTTCAAAAGCCCGCGCTGTTGATACTGCTCTTTTATCGCATTCATGTTTGCAATGACGGCATCTTTTCCTGCCAAGATCCGCTCATATTGCTGTAGCCTGAAAACAAGATTATTTTTGGACTCGCGCAGCTCCAAACCTTTGTTAACCACCGGCACAATAACAACAAAACCGACTATCAGTATTGCTGCAACCAGCAGGCCTACTGCTAACCATCGCTGCATTTGCTGACTACTGATCTTATTCACTTGCGCCTCCCGTTCGACTGTGTGGGTGCAGTCGCAATGGCAGGGCTAACGTCAACGGTAATCTGGAAGCGCTCCTGCTTGCTGATTTTATCCTGCGTGACCGGTGAGACGAACCGGGCATTGACAAACAATTCAGAGTCTTCCAGAACACCGATCAATGCTGAAGCCGCCGGAGACTCGCCCTGTATTTGCAGATTCCCGTCCGAGTATTGCGCATAGGACAACCAGGTATCGTCTTTCATGATCGTGCTTAAGCTATTCAACATATCGACGACCGTCGGAGCCGCACTTTTCTCTGCTATCAATAGTCGCGTTTCGTCTATCATCGCATCGATCTCCAGCTGCAAAGCCTTAACCTCCTTGGCATCTTTTTCCAGGGTATCGATTTTTTCCTGCAACGCGTTGACTGTCCGATATTCAAACCAGACCGGCAACACCAGCACTGCAACCAACAGTAAAAATACCGCCGTACTCAGCGCCGTATAAATCAGGCGCGGCGTATTGGCGGTTTTTTCCCGTAGATGTTCAGGTAATAAATTATAGGCATCATAGCGCTGCTCAAGATCATTGGGCGTGGCTTCATAATCAACGAATAACGGTGACATGCCCATGGCCTTGATGTCTTCATACAACGCGTCAAGCGTTTCTCGGGGCGTTAACACCAGCATGACTCGGATTTGCCCGGGTTCATGCTCAGCTTCCAGCTGCTTAACCGAAAAATAAACCTGTTCCGCCTTAAACGGAGTGTAGCGATCAAGTTCATAGGTGACAACCTGGGATAGATTTTCTTTAACCGCAGCAGGCAGGACAAGCTCCTTTTGAATGGCTTCTTGCCCCGTTAGCCGGAGTATTAAATCCGTTTTAGCCAGTCTTCCATCTTTGGCCAGCAAGGCTTTATATTGCGCTATACCCGATGCATTGCGCTCCAGTATTGCCAGAGGCTCGGCTAGTCCGTTCGCCACATAAGTCAGCGCTAACTGATTGTCTTCGGGACGAACGATAATGCAACCCTGCTTCTCATTAACCAGCTGCCTGATTTTTTCCGGCACCAAAAAGTCAAGTTCGCGCAGCCACCAGCGGAAGAACTTTTTAACATCCAGATTAATTGTTGAATTCAGGTTCGCCATACTGTCCCACTAGTAAATCATCTTTTTCGTCTGTAAATAATGAACCATAGCCATCGGCATTGCGCTGCCATTTTAAAACCTGAAAAGGTGTCGACACCTGACTATCGGATTTTTTTATCAGCGCCCTGATGACGGCCGTTGTACCATCATTCAACCGCGCTTCGGTAACAACCGTAATCGCACCTTTTTGTTCTGCCCCGTCATTAACCGCTGTTACCGGCATGCTCTGACCCGTTTGCCCGGATGCCATACCTAGATTAGAGGCTAACGGAACTGCCGGGGCCGGTAAGCGGTTTATCGCGTTTTCCCGCCTGGCTGCAATATACCCCTCTATTAACCCGGAATCTACTTCCGGCAACACCTGCAAAACGTCTTTGGCTGCCAGAGTCAAATCAACCTTAGCCTGTCCCGAGTAAACCGTGACCAAGCTTTCAAGCCAATGGTAGACCTGTTCATCCATGCCCAATACCAGCTGTAATTCCTCAATGGACTGAAACGGCTGGTTGCGAGGCTGGTAACTTAATCCCGCCTCTTTATATTCTTTTTTCTCCGCGCCCTCTATGCGCACCAGATCATCCGCATCACGCCAATCGAGAATCGAATTGACCAGCTTGGTTTGTGCCTCAGTCTCCACCGGTGCGTAAGCTATAAGCCCTTGCAGCAGTATCTGATCCGCGCTGTTTATATCCACCTTACCGGTCTCAGCTAACAACCGAATTCTGACTGCAGACTCTGCATAATCAATTTGGTAAATACTGCCGTCGGTATGCCAACGTTGACGCTGATCGGGATTCAATAACATCAGCTCGGCAATCGCCAGCCCCGATTCTGCAACAGCCATAGCCTGAGCATTAGTACGGCTGCCAGTCACAATAGCCGCCTCCCGCCGCATACTCAGAGCAAAACTCCCGGCCATGATAGTTAACAGGCTCAACACCCATAAAACCAGAACCAGGGCGAAGCCCTTTTGCCTGATCAATTGCTATCCGGTGACGATACGGCACCATTTTCCGTATTGGTTTCAACGCCTGCGCCTGCCACTTTAAGCGCGATGATCATGTCCGGCCAATAAATGCCATTGTCAGTATTGATACTGATTTTGACCAATCGGGGTTGAGCGTCTTTTTCCAGCCATTCATCCTGCCAAGCCCCTTCGCCTGAATCATCAACACCAAAATAAGCCAACTCGAAATTGTTGATATGTTTTAATAAAACCACCTCTTCTTGATTCCATTCTTCACCCTCAGCCACCGGATAAAATGGCGTTAACGTCACCTTAATATCCTGCTCGCCATCTTGTTGCTGAGTTTCTATTGAAAACAGCTGCATACCTGTTCTCCTGGCACTTGCGGGAAAAACCGAGACAAACTGCAAGGACTGTTTTTTACCCTGGAAAGAAAACGTTTTATCCTTGTTTTCAGTCGCAGCGCCAGTTCCGGATTGGCTTGCGGTATTCGTACCATCCCTAGGGATCGCCGCGCCGGCTCCCGGCCGACTTGCGGCATACCCCCCATCCCTGGCGGTAAAATCGTCCCATAAAGGAATGGCCGAGGATAAATGCCGCTGAAAAAAATGATAAACGACTGCGGCTTCATTCACTTCGGCTATCTTGTTTTCTCCCTGCTCCCAACTTTTGGCGCAAATGCTCAAGCTGCTGAACAATAACACCACCATGATGCTTAATAGCGTCATGGCGATTAAAACTTCAATCAGCGTAAAACCGGTCGCGGCTTTCAGTCTTGATGTGCCAATGAGAACGGGGTACTTCGCCCTTCGCCCTTCGCCTTTCGCTTGGCTGTTGCCGCTCATGACGTTTTATTAACCAGTTTTAAGGTGATGAGTTCAACCTGCCTGCGATCAACGCGGGCATTATCATCACCCCAGCTTACCGTAACCTTAATCTTAAAAAGCTCTGCCGCTAGGGCCGTGACATCCACATTCTCAGCTATGAATTGAAATGGACTGACCGACACCCGCCAATGATATTTTTCATTTTCCAGACCGGTAGCTTCGCTTGGTTTCAAAGGCGCTTCTACACCGGTTTTGGCCATTAACGCTTCGGCAATTTGCACGGCGGCGGTATATTCCTCGGCAACACCGGCAGTATTCACACCGGCAGAAAATATCTTCAGCAAAATGCCGAGTGCAAGCGCCAGGATTGAAAACGCAATCAGGATTTCCAGTAAAGAAAAGCCGCTTTGTTTATTTGCTTTCAAGCTCAATTTGCCCGGTTAGCCAGTTTATATCGATTTTCCACGATGTCTGTCCTCGTTCCAGCGTGATCCTTCCTCCGGTTGAGGAGCCATCGGCAAAAAAACGAATGCTCGCCGAGCCTTCACCGCTTAATTCGGTTTGCGCAGTGACCACAGTAATATCGATAGTCTCGGGTATTTTATACAGTTTACTCTTACCGCTGACAGTGTAATTTTTGTCGCTAAGATCAATAGCCACTGTGGTTTCTTCGCGGGTCATTAAAGCCTGTCCTCGGGCATAGCGTAAGGCTGAAACCATATCCCTTGCCGCCGCCTTGATTTCTGTAGAGTCACTGCCTGACGACAGATTAAGACCGATGACGGAAAAACCCAGTACCACGACAAAAAGGACTACGACCAACTCCAGCAGAGTAAAGCCGTGCTGCGCATGGCTTTTTGCCTTGTGCCTTTCGCCTTTCGTCTTATCAATCACTCCCAACTAGCAATATCCTGATCTTCGCCTTCGCCACCTTCCTTGCCATCCGCCCCTAAGGTATACAAATCGAATTTTCCGTGCTCGCCGGGAGCCACATAACGATATTCCTGTTGCCATGGATCCAACGGCATTTTGGATTTACGCAAATAAGGGCCATTCCAGCGGTTAGCCTTATCGGGTGATTCAATCAAGGTCATCAAGCCTTGCTCGGAAGTCGGATAGCTACCCAAGTCCAGTTTATACATATCCAGAGCGGCCGCCAGATCTTCAATTTGCACCCTTGCCGCTTTGGTTTTGGATTCGCCCATATGCTTCATGACCTGCGGCCCGACTATCCCGGCCAACATCGCAATAATGCCTAACACGACCAATAACTCAAGTAAGGTAAATCCGCGCTGATGCGGCGAGCCGACATTATTCGCCTTTCGTTTTTCGCCTTTCGCCTTGAATCTTAATAACTGTTTCATGATATTTTCCTAGTTTTAAAAAGCCAGATCATTAACGCTCAGAATAGCCAGCAAAATCGAGACAATGATGCCCGCAATCATCAAGCCTAAGGTAATGATCAAAGCCGGTTCCAGCAATGCCAGCATCCGCTGTATTGACACCCTGAGCTGTTTATCGTAAATAGTCGCCACACGCAACAACATTTCTTCCAGGCGTCCGGTTTCTTCGCCCATTTTTATCATTTGCATGGCCATTTTGGGGAATATACCTTTCTCCAACAAAGCATCCGACATATTTTTACCCTGCTTTAACTGCTCCTCGGTATCCTGAATGGCCGCCGCCAAAACCAGATTGTCTACCGTTTCACGCACGATAACCAAAGCCGCCAGTATCGAAACGCCATTGCCCAATAAAGTGCCCAGTGTACGGCTGATGTTGGCGGTTTCCTTATGCAAAATAATCGTCCCCGCCAGCGGCAGTTTCAAAAAACGGCCATCCCAAACCTTCTTTTTGACCGGATCGGCCAGCTGAAGATTCATATATCCGGTGATCAAGACAATGCCTAAAGCCAGCATCCACCAATAGCTTTGCAACCAGTTTGCCAGTCCCACTACAATCTGGGTCGATACCGGCAACGCCTTGCCCGCGCTTTCAAACATTTCGGAAAACTGCGGCACCACAAAGGTCAGCATCACAAAAAGCGAAGCCAGCGACATAATCAATAAAATGGCCGGGTAGATCATCGCGGTGCTGACCGTTTCTTTTAATTCCCGAGAGCGCTCCAGATATTCGGACAAACGCGTCAATACTTCGCCCAGACTACCGCCCGCCTCACCGGCGCGGATCATGTTCAGATAAAACTTGCTGAAAATACCGGACTGTTTTTCCAGCGCATCGGCCAGCGTAGATCCGCCTTTTACTTTATCCAGAACCCTACCGATCAACTTGCTCACCCGCTCATTGTCCTCAGTCAAGTCGATCAACACCAGCAGGGATTTATCCAACGGCAGGCCGGATTCCAGCAAGGTGGCCAATTCGCCGGTGAACAAGGCGATGTCTTTTTGCGATAATTTGGACTGCTTTATGCCCAGCCTTAAACCCAGAAACGATTTGGCGCTGGCTGGCACGACGCGAATAGGGATATAGCCTTCCGTCTGCAAAGTCGCAATCAACTGCTGCTCATCAACCGCGTCCCTGACGCCCTCTTCGGTTTCACCCAGACTATTAACGGCTTTATAGGCAAATAACATTAGGTTTCCGACGTGACCCGCAGCACTTCTTCCAAAGAGGTAATTCCTTGCAGGGCTTTAATCAGGCCGTTTTCATACATCGTGGTCATCCCTTCTTCAATAGCAAGTCGCTGAATAGCGCCGGCTTCTTCATGCGCCATAATCAATTTACGCAGAGGATCGGTCATTTGCAAAAACTCAATAATCGCCAACCGTCCACGGTAACCCAAGCCCCCGCAAGACGCGCAGCCAACCGGTTTGTATAAGACAATATCGCCCGCCGTGCCAGTTCCCAACTGGCTTGCGGCATACACATCATCCCTGGCAATATCCGGTGTAAACCGTCTTAACCTCATGCCATCGATAATGTCCGGGGTCGGTGTATAGCGTTGCTTGCACTCAGGACATAGCTTTCTTACCAAACGTTGCGCCAATATGCCGTTGACGGTGGACGTGAGCAGATATTCTTCAAGGCCCATATCCAGCAATCGGGTGACACCGCCGGCTGCGTCGTTGGTATGCAGCGTCGACAACACCAAATGTCCGGTTAATGCAGATTGCACGGCGATTCTTGCCGTTTCCAGATCGCGCATTTCACCAATCATGATTACATCGGGATCCTGGCGCACGATAGAACGCAACGCCGACGCAAAGGTCAGGCCTATTTGCGGTTTTGCCTGAATCTGATTGACTCCGTCCATCTGGTATTCGACCGGATCTTCAACGGTAATGATTTTTCGCTCGGAGGTGTTGAGCTGTTTTAACGCGGCATACATCGTGGTGGATTTTCCGCTACCCGTAGGACCGGTAATCAGAATAATGCCGTGCGGCTGAGCCAGTACATTGATAAACTGCTGTAAATGTTTTCCGGAAAAACCCAGCGCGGCAAAATCCAGCACGGTATTTTCCTTGTCCAGCAAGCGGATCACCACGCTTTCGCCATACATCGTCGGTATCGTCGAAACCCGTAAATCCAGCTCTTTACCCAACATTTGCACCTTGATGCGGCCATCCTGCGGCAGGCGGCGTTCGGCGATGTTCAGCTTGGCCATGATCTTGATACGTGAAATCACCGCTGCGGTCGATTTAACCGAAGGCGCGTCAATATCTTTCAACACGCCATCGACGCGTAACCTGACTTTTAGCGATTGCTCGAAGGGCTCAATATGAATGTCCGAGGCCCGGGTTTCAATCGCCCGCTGCATGATCAGATTGACCATTTTGATCACCGGCGCTTCACTGGCCAGATCTTTTAAATGCTCCAGATCTTCTTCGCCCAAATCATCGACAGTCAAATCATCAACGAGTTTATCCATTTGCGAGCGACCTTCGCCATACTGTACTTCCAGCGCCGCATCGATTTCCGAAAGCAGGCCGACTTTGGGGATGATGTTTTTTCCGGTCGCCAGCTTTAACGCATCAATCACAAACCGGTCTTCGGGATCCATCAGCGCAACGGTAATATCGTCATTTTGACTCAAACCGATGACATGGTAGTTTTTTAAAAACCGTAGCGGCACCGTTTCCGGCAGTTGCACTTCCAGCGGATACTGATCCGGTGTGATTTTTTCAAACCGGCCCGATTCAACAAAGGCATCGGCCACATCCAACTCCGAACATAAGCCAAGCTTAACCAGCAACTGCGGCACAGTTTCCGAAACCGACGTCTTTTGCACGCGCTCAACTTTTTTCAATTCTGCAACAGAAAGTTTATGCTTATCCTGCAAAACGCTTAGCAACGATTCATATGCCATTTTTTCAAAAAAACCGGTTGATAGTGCAGTGAGTGTCTGTAGGTTAGAGCGTTCAACTTATTCAATCAATAAGTGCTATCACTTATCAAATGACTCTGTTGTTTAGCAATATATTTTATATTAACAAAGCCCCCAGTATTTTTTAATTCCACTGGATTTTCTTGGGATCAAGATTTTCCGCTGTAAGTTGGGCGGTGTTGTTGTGGCGCTAAAATATTATTTTTTGTTGAAAACAACCCTAAAAATTTTCCTACTCGATAGTTATCGGCATTATTGATGCCCTTAATCGAATAATCCATTTATACAGATTGGCGATTAAACCGGGCTTAAACACATTGATAATACCAAAAAAACCGTAGTTTACCCTTTTATTTACCAAAAAAGTCCGTAAAGCCCCTTCCTTCAGGTAAGGGATGTAAGGATGCTCTTGATTTGTTTTTGTTATCATCTATAATTTTCGTCGTTGGGTGCGCTGTTGCTGCGTATCTCCTGCCATCAGGGTCACTGAGATGGCGTGAAGTAAGACGATTTTCAGAGTCGTCCCCTTCGGGCATGGAGGGCTGTACTAAGGAATCCCCCCGCTTTAGCTGGGGGTAGATGTCAAAATGCCAATAACAACTTTGCCTGCGTAACAATGACCTGTTCATCAATGTCCTTAATCGAATAATCCTGTTTATTGAGCTTATACGGATTGACGATAGACGCAGACTTGACCACTTTATTAATGTCGGTTTGATAAACCCGGCTGACCGGGGTCGGGCCGAAAATGGTGATTGACGGTCGATTTAGCCCCCAGGCCATATGGGTTGGTCCGGTGTCGTTGCCGATCACTAAATCGGCCTTGGCAATCAGCGCTTTCAGGCTGTTCAAATCCAGCTTGGGCATGACTTTGATCCGGTCGGATTGCGTCGCCATCCACTCTGCTGCGGCTTTTTCCTGATCGCTGCCCCAGATGACCAGGCAGTTTTGTTGCAAGGCCTCGGCGATTTTTACAAACTTGGCGGCCGGATAATTGCGGCTGTCCCAGGTCGAGCCGATAACCAGGACTATATTGAGCCGGTCTTTTGCCAGGAAATCGTATATTTGCGGATCTTCGTTGCTGAAAAACAAAAACGGCTTTTTGTTCAGGATTTGCTTTTTGCTGATGTCGATCCCTAAAGGGCTGGACAGTATCAACGCGTTTCTGTCGATGGTGTTGGCATCGTAAGCGCTGGCCACTTTGACATCATAAAACCATGACGCGGCTTTTTCCCGGATTGAATCGGCATCGAATCCGGCGATGCGTTTTCCTATGATCTTAGCGGTAACCGCCGATTTAATCAGTCCTTGGGCATCAATAACCAGATCATAGTTGTTGCTTGCATAGCTGCGTATTTTTTTAAGCTGCGCAAATAGCCCTGCCTTGTTGGCTTTCAGAGCTTTCAGGTTAACCGTTAAAACGTTATCGATGTCGGGATTGTGTTTTAAAACGTCGGCGAAGCGTTGTTCAACAATCCAGTCGATCTGAATTTCCGGGGAATACGCCTTGATGAACTGTAATGCGACCATCGCATGGACGATGTCTCCCAGAGCGGAAAGCTTTACGATAGCAATTTTCACTGAGGCCCTGACTGGGTAAGTGTTATCAATTCAAGCACCTGCTCAGGCCTGATGCCGGTCAAACATTGGGTATGGCCTAACGGGCAATCACGCTTGAAGCAGGGAGCGCAATCAAGATTCAACGAGACAATCTTGGCCTTGGCATTCAGCGGCGGCGTAAATCCCGGGTCCGACGAGCCGTAAATGGCGATGATTTTTTTGTCCAACGCGGCGGCAACATGCATCAGGCCCGAATCATTGCTGACTACGGTATTGGCCAGCGACATCAAATCGACCGCCTCGGCTAGCGATGTCCTGCCGGTGAAGTCGGTACAAAATCCCGAAGTTTCCCGGTTGATTTGTGCCGCATCGGCTTTATCCTTATCGGAGCCGAACAGCCAGACCTGCCAACCCTGGTCGATTTTATGCCGGGCGACTTCGGCGTAATACTCGATCGGCCAGCGCTTTGCCGGGCCGTATTCGGCGCCCGGGCATAGAGCAAGAATTTTTATCGCCAGGGAGGGTGTGTATGCCGCAAGACTGCCGGGAGCAGGCGCGGCAATCGCCAGGGAGGGTGTGTATGCCGTAAGTCTGTCGGGAACAGACTCGGCGGCTGATGGTGTTAATTTGAATTTATCGATGACCGCCTGTTGCCGGTCTTTGCTGATTGTTAGCGCAGGCGGCGGGCATACCGGCGGCATAGGCGCGTCTGCGGGCAAGCCTAATGCAACGAAACGCTGCACGGTCATAGTCAGCCGGTTTTTATCCAACTTTCTGGCATCGTTAAGCAGACCCCAACGACATTCGCCGATATAACCGGTACGAACCGGAATATTGGCAAAAAACGGCGGGATTGCGGATTTCCAGGAGTTCGGCAGCAGGATGGCCTGATCGTAGCCTTCCAAGCGTAAGCTCAAACCCAGCTTGATGCGCGCCATCAAGCCGAGCTTACCGCGCGGCAATGGCACGGCAAGGGCTTTGCTCACTTCGGGCATCCTTTCCAGCAGCGACAATGTCCATGACGGAGCCAGCACGTCAATTCGGCAATCGGGGTGGGTATTTTTCAGGGCGATAAACAGGCTTTGCGCCATCACCATATCGCCGACCCAGGAGGGGCCGACGACTAGAATTTTCGGTGTATTTTTCAAAACCTGACCTGATTATCCATTAAGGCGATTTTAATAATGAATTCAACAAAAATAGTCCACGAAAGGCACGAAAAAACAATCGAAAGGATCGTGTTACGAGCTTTTTCGTATTTTTCGTGGTTAAATTTTTAAAATCCTTTAAGCAACGTAAGTCAACCAGTCGGCATGATCGTCCCGGCGTCCATGCACATAGTCGAAATACAGCGACTGCAATTGCTCGGTGATCGGCCCCCGACTGCCGGAACCTATGGTGCGATTATCCAACTCCCTGATCGGCGTCACTTCAGCCGCAGAACCGGTAAAGAAGGCTTCATCGGCAATGTAAATCTCGTCGCGGGTAATACGTTTTTCAATCACTTCATAGCCTTGTTCTCTGGCAACCGTCATCACCGTATCGCGGGTAATGCCTTCCAATGCCGAGGTGGTTTCCGGCGTGTAAATTTTGCCGTTACGCACGATAAACAGGTTTTCGGCGCTGCCTTCTGCCGCAAAGCCTTCGTGATCCAGCATCAACGCTTCATCGTAACCATTGGCGCGCGCTTCTTGTAACGCCAGAATGGAGTTGATGTAATTGCCGTTGGCTTTGGCTTTGCACATAGTGCTGTTGTGATGGTTGCGGGTATAAGACGAAGTGCGTATGCGTATGCCTTGTTCGATGCTGTCCGCGCCCAAATACGCGCCCCAAGACCATGCGGCAACCATCACATGCACTTTCAGGTTATCGGCTCTTAGCCCCATGCCTTCAGAACCTAAAAAACACATGCTGCGAATATAGGCGCTGTCCAGGTTGTTCTTGGCCACCGCATCGCGCTGAACTTGATTCAGCTCGTCTTTGCCATACGGCATTTTCATATTCATGATATGCGCGGAACGGAACAGGCGGTCCGTATGGTCCTGCATCTTGAAAATCGCCGTGCCTTTTTCCGCGTGATAAGCTCTTATGCCTTCAAACACCCCCAAACCATAGTGCAAGGTATGCGTCAACACATGGACTTTAGCTTCGCGCCACTCAACCCACTTTCCATCCAGCCAAATAACGCCGTCTCTGTCGTCCATCGTCATCATTGTTTCTCCAATATTAAGTTTATTTGTTACGTAGTGTGTAGGATGTGCTGAGGTACGAAGCGCATCGTCCGCGAATGATGCGCTGCACTGCGTCGCCTAAAGCGCCTCCTTTTGGTTAGCGCATCCTACTCCATATATTCATGCCAAATCCGCTCGACTTGAGCGCTTATTTTAACCACTTCGGCCTCGGCGATAACCGCCTTATCCCCTTGTAAAACCTGTTTATGACCGAAATCCCGATAAATACAGTAAGCATTTTTAAGTGTTTTCTCATCGGCTTTGGACATAAAACCCTGCTGTTGCAAGCCTTCCAGCAATCTGACATTGTCGGTGTAGGTCGTTAACGCTACATTAAAAGCTGCCTGATCTAAAACACCAAATTGTACTATAAACTCAATATCAGCAATACCGCCTTTGCTTTGTTTGAGATCAAACTGGTCTTTATCTTTGGTAGTCAAGGACTCGCGCATTTTTTCGCGCATCTCGCGGACTTCTTTTTTTAAGCTTTCAGTATCCCGAGGCAAACTCAAAACCCGGCTGCGAATAGCCTCGTACCGAGCTTTCAATTGCGGATCACCGGCGATAAACCGGCCTCTAACCAGTGCCTGTAATTCCCAAGTCCAAGCCTGATTTTTCAGATAGTCCTCATAGCCGTTAATATGACTGACCAGCAAGCCGGAGTCGCCATTGGGGCGCAAGCGCATATCCACTTCGTAAAGTACGCCTGACAACATTTTGGTATCGAGGATATGCCGAACCCTCAGCCCCAAGCGGCCATAAAACTGGGCGCAGGAAATCGGCTTATAGCCGTCAGTCATCGCATTGCCGTCCTGGCAATCGTACAAAAATACCAGGTCCAGATCGGAACCGTAGCCCAGCTCGATACCGCCCAGTTTACCTAAACCGATGACCGCAAAGCCTATGGAAGCGTTATCGGTATATCGCCAGGGATGGTGTGTATGCCGCAAGCCAGTTGGGAACTGGCCCGGCGCGGGCGGCAAGCCGTGCTTGTCGGTCAGCATCAGCCACGCACGTTCAACAACATGATCGACTATGCTTTCGGCAATATAGGTCAGATAATCGCTGACCACCATCAGCGGAATGACGCCCATAATATCGGCGGCGGCTACTCTTAACACATTCAATTGTTTAAACTGGCGCAGCACCACCATCAGCTGTTCCAAATCCTGTACCTCAATTTGAGCCAGTAAAATATCAAGCTGTTGATCAAGATCGGCTTTTTTAAGCGGCTCGTAAAGAGAGCGAGTATCGAGCAATTCATCGAATAACACCGGATACTGCGCTAAATAAGCGCAAATCCACGGACTGGCCGACGACAGCTTGATCAATTGAGACAGCGCATTCGAATTTTCAGACAATAACGATAAATACACATTCCGACCCGCTACCGCCTCAAACAAAACGAGTATCCGCAACAAGGTCTCATCCGAATTATCAACCTGCTGCACAGCTTCTATTAATTGCGGCATCAACCGATCCAGCACGCCCGCACCTTTGGTCGTCATTCTTCTCACGGCGGCGGAATTTTTAAAGTCTTTAATCGCGGCGAGTATGCTGCCGGTGTCTTGAATGCCGCATTCTTTTAGATGCCCCATCAACTCCGACTCATCCGCCACGCAAGCCCAAATTATTCCCGTTCGTGGTGAGCCTGTCGAACCATCCTGTTTTGATAACGAAAAGACCTGGTCGAAGACTTCATGTACCTGTGCTCTTACCTTATCCAGATCCTGTTTAAAGCTGGTCCAGTCAGAATAATCCAGCGAATACGCCAATATCCGCTGCACTGACGGGTCTGACGGCAAATCGTGGGTTTGCCTGTCCTGATACTGCTGGATATGGTTTTCCACCCGGCGCAAAAAGCGGTATGACTGTTTTAATTGATCGGCATCGGGTTGCGACAGCAACTCCAGCTCGCCCAACAATTGCAAAACATCCAGAATACCAGGTGTTTGCAAGGCTTTTTCATTGCCGCCGCGTATCAGCTGAAAAGCTTGGCCGATAAATTCGATTTCGCGGATGCCGCCCGGCCCCAGCTTGATATTTTCCATGCGGTCTTTGCGCCGCAACTCCTGGGTGATTTGCGCCTTTAACGAGCGCAATTCTTCGAACGCGCCGTAATCGAGATAACGTCGGTACACAAAAGGCCTGAACATGGCCATCAGTTGTGCGCCAACGGTAAAGTCGCCCGCAACCTGACGCACTTTGATCATCGCATAACGCTCCCATTCCCGAGCCTGGGTCTGGTAATAGTTTTCCATGCCGTCAAAGCTCATGATGATAGGGCCGCTGTCGCCATAAGGCCTTAAACGTATATCGGTGCGAAATACAAAGCCGTCTACGGTGCTCTCATCCAGAACTTTAACCAGACTGCGGCATAGCTTGGTAAAAAACTCGCCATAGGTGGTTTCTTTCCTGTCCGGCAACACGCCGTCTTCTGCGTAGGCAAAAATCAGGTCGATGTCGGAAGAATAATTCAATTCGTAAGCACCCAGTTTGCCCATGCCCAACACTACGATCTGCTGCGGTGTGCCGTCGGCTAATAATGGAGTGCCTCGCAGCTCGCAGGCCTCCTGATAAAGAAAATCGAGCGCATATTGAATGCAGGCATCGGCCAGATGCGATAAATCGGTTAGCGTTTCCGATAATTCGGCCCAACCGGCCAAATCCCGCCACGCTATCCTGACCATTTCCCTGCGCCGAAAGTCGCGCAGTTTGGTCATTAACCACGCCTGCTCCCGGCAGACTTGCGGCATACACACCATCCCTGGCGATAACTCGGCTTGTGATTCGACAGGCGATTGCGCTAATTTTTCGACATAACTGTTTTCGCCATAGATAGCCGACAAATCGCCGGAATTGACCAGATCGACCAGCAACTCAGGCTTGCGGGTGCAGCTCTCGGCAATAAACCGACTGGAACACCAAACCTTGGCAATCGATGCGTTAAACTCAGGCGTTTGCGTAAAATTAAGCTTAAGCTCCTTGACTCGTTCATCCCATTTCGTCAGCGAATCAATGACCGTTGCGGTTAACTGATCCGGTAGCGAAGCACATTCAGCTTCAAGATTTTTAATAAAAGACATGGGCGAAAATCATCAATGTTTCAATCCACACCCGACCTCATCCATCGAGTGACACCCGCCGACAGATAGAGGTCGGCGGATTGTTCCTCCCCGTAAACGAGGAGATTGCCAAAAAGGATAACGATGCGGGTGCCTCTTTGTCAATCCCAAATAATCCCCCTGAAACGAGAGCCTTCAGACCAGCAATGAAATTTGATCAACGACGAAGATGGGTAGAACGCTTCTTGATAAAATGATAAAGTTTGAATAACCTTAATTAAACTATTTACGAAATCTTATGAAAACGTCCGCATTTACAAAAAAAAACTTTATTACTGCATTGATCAGCATGATTATCGCATTATCAATTACCGGTTGTTCGGATGATAAAGAAAAAACACTAGCCGCGAAACCTGAGACGACTACCGCAGTACATAATCCATTCGATCATTCCCATGACACCCCAGTGACCGATATACAAAAGCATAAATTTGAGCATGATTTTGCCAAGCAATGCGTACAAAGAGAACTGAAACATTCATCTAATAAAGAGACTGATGCAGCGCAATATACTCAGCCTTGTCTGTGTATCGCCACATTTTTGATGAAAGATTTGACTGCGGAAGAAGCTGAAAAATTCATCGGCGAACATAAAAATGCCCAGTCTTTAGTCATCAAGTATGAAAATGCGGCTTATCATTGCCTGCAACAGAATACACATCCTAAAGGACCTGACTTTTCCAGGGCACCTCAGGTTAATTGATTAGTGGGCAAGACCGATTGCTGTAGGAGTACGAAGCGCATAATTCTCGATTGATGCGCTTTTTATACGACGAATAGAATTTGAAAATAAAATGTATCATATTGTAGTTATTGGAAATGCTGATATTAATAGCGACCATTCCAAATTAGTTGACAGCGCCGACTTAGTCATTAGGTTTAATGAAGCAAGAAATTATGCATCAGGATTAACAGGTCACAAATGCGATGTACTCTGCCTGGCAAATACTTCGCATCCTGGACGGACATTTTCTAAATATAAAACAATTAAAAAATTACATTTCATTAAAGATGTAATCGATATTTGGTTTCCTCATCCATTCGATTGCACGGCTAAACAGTTCTGGTTAAAACCTTTTAACAAAAAAAAATTTAAAAAAACTGATTATTCGAAATTTATTTTGAAAGAAAACGAGCTTAAACAGAAAAATATTCTTTTTTTAAACGAAGATTTATTCTTCGAAGCCTGCATGGATTTAAACATTATTCAACCAAGCAATTTAATTCCAAGCTCGGGCTATATGGCATTAAAATATATACTGAAACAGTATGGTACTGCATCAGTAAAAATTACAGTTTTAGGCTTTACGTTTACGGGTGCTGACGGCCATCCTTGGCATGAAGAAAAAAAATGTGTGCAGGCATTTTCACAAGCCGGGTTAATTACTTTACTGTTATAGTCATTAACCATCAAAATTCGGTTTTTCAATCTCACCGCTATAACCCTCACCCATTTAAACAGCAACCGTAATAACTGTCTTTTCAGCCAGTTCTTTTAGAATCTGTAAGCCGCCTGCCATAATCATTTCAGGATTGGGATGATGCATTTCTTCGGCAACCTGCTTTAGGCAATCCGTCACTAATACCTGTTCATGCTCCTGAATTATTTCCAGCAATCGGTAAGTGATCGGGGTGATTTCCATAAAATTAACCTCGTCATCCGGATTGCGATAAACGACCAGAAACGTAGCTTGTTCCGGCGCGGTTTCAGGTAAAAAATCGGGCGATATTTTGTGCACCGGATATTGATAAGCTAGCGGCCAAGCCAAAGAAGACAACTGAATGCTCTGATTTTGCAGGTTATCCAGATTCTGGTGACGGCCGGATACGGTTTCCTTGGCAATGGATAAAGCCATTTCCACCCATTCGTAATGCGCCAGTTCCAGCATAAACGGAAAATCATTCGAACTATCCCGCTCGTTTTGCAGGTAATCCAAAAACTCTTCCGGTATTTTTGAAAAATGCGGCGATTGACAGGCATGCTTGGCAAAAAAATCCTGCCCCAGCTGAAACCATTGTTGGTCATCCAATATTGTCTGCAACACCGGAAAATTAGCCGACAAAAAACTGTCGATATTATTAAAAAACAGCTCACGATACATCGCTATGCGCTGTGGCTGAACATCGGCAGGCGGCGGATTGTTTTCAGGATCCCGGATATAGGCTGCAAACTCCAGCTGTTTAGCTTTAAAGTCGACGCTCATACGGCCTCAGGCAAATTGTCGTGCATGTTGTGCGCCCCAAGCGGTTTGTATGGCGCTGATGGTGTTCACTTCTCTGATTAATTCATCCATCGCCGGGAGATTAAAATCCCGCTCCAACAGCGTCGGAAACACGCCGTAAAGTTCATAAGCTTTTCCCAGTAATTTCCAGACCGGATCGACTACGTCGGCACCATGGGTGTCGACTAAAAAATCTTCTGCCTCCACATAATGTCCGGCGATATGTGCGTAAGCGATACGGTGTGCCGGCATGGCCTTTAAAAAAGCTTCGGCATCGTAACCGTGATTAACGCTGTTAACGTAAATATTGTTGATATCAATCAGCACATCGCAGTCGGCTTCCTCGATAACCGCATTGAAAAAATCGATTTCAGCCATTTCCTGGCCTGGGGCGGCGTAATAGGACACGTTTTCGATGGCTATTTTTTGCTCGAGAATATCCTGAACGCGCCTGATCCTTCCGGCAACATGAGTCACCGCTTCCGAGGTAAACGGAATCGGCATCAGATCGTATAAATGCCCGTCCTTGCTGCAATAACTTAAATGTTCGCTGTAAAACTTGATCTGATGTTCGGCCATGAACTGTTTGACTTCGCGGACAAATTTTTCATCCAGCGGATCAGTACTGCCTATCGACAGCGATAAGCCATGGCAGATAAAATCAAAGCGTTCGGTCATTGCGCGGAATTGTTTAGCGTATTTTCCGCCGATGGTGATCCAGTTTTCCGGTGCGACTTCATAAAAGCCGACATTTTCGGGAGGCGATTCAACAATCTGGCTTAAAAAAGACCGCCGTAGACCTAAACCGGCGCCGTGAACAAGATTTTGGGTTGTGTCCATATGAACACCTTATCTGATTTGATGGGAACGAGAGGACATGATTATCATGCCCTCTCTATACTAATAACGAGTCTTAAGCTTATTTGCCCGCTGCGTCTTTAGCTTTTATTTTGTCGCCGCAAGCGCCTTCTTTGCCTTTGGTCATTTCGCTGCAACCTTTCATATCTTCGCCGCAACCTTTCATCATGGCGCCACAAGCGCCTTCCTTAGTTTTGGCAGCATCGCAAGCTTTCATGCCTTCGCCGCATTGAGCGCCACACGCGCCTTCCTTGCCTTTCATCATATCACCGCAAGCGCCTTCTTTGCCTTTCATCATCGCGCCGCAAGCTGCTTCCATGCCCGGTTTCATTTTGCCGTCTTTCATCATCGCGCCGCATGAAGCTTCGCTCGGTTTTACAGCAGATTTTGCGCTGCCGGTTGTTGCTTTGTTGCCCGCACATGCGCCTTCGGCTGTCTTAGGCTTGTCCATGCCACCCATTGCCGCACCACAAGCCATTTCAGCCGCTTTATCGGCAGCAGCCACTTGCATGTACCCGGCAGACATTTCAGTCATACCGAAAGGATTAGCTTCGGCATTAACTGCGGTTACAGCAAAAGTTGATAAAAAAGCAACACCCATTGCAGCAGCTAAAGGGGTTTTATTAATTTTTTTCATGTATTTTGACTCCAAAGTATTAGTATAAATTTCAATCCGTTCCCAGCGGTTAGGCCAAGAAATATCTCGATATCCAAAAGATATCGAATACCGCTTATCATATCAAAATCGACTGAATAATGAATGAATATCCTCCTATTTGTGGGCGTTAGTTGGGTTACGACTGCAGGGATGCCGGTTTTTTCAGAAAGCAAAAGCTGCCCATGCAGTCGTAACTAGATTTTGTATTTACGCCGACTTTTCCTGAAACTCACACAAATCTTCAATAACGCAGCTCTGGCAACGCGGCTTTCTGGCAATACAGGTGTAACGACCATGCAGAATCAATAAATGATGCGCATCTTTTTTATGCTGTTTAGGCACCCATTTATCCAGTTTGCGCTCCACTTCCCGCACATTTTTACCGGGTGCAATGCCAGTACGGTTGGCAACCCTGAAAATATGCGTATCCACCGCAATCGTATGTTGCCCAAAAGCAGTATTGAGTATCACATTGGCGGTTTTTCTGCCAACCCCCGCCAGCGCTTCCAACTCTTCCCGCGTTGCCGGCACCTGGCCTGCATGCTTATCGAGCAATTGCTGACAAAGCGTGATGATATGAGTCGCCTTGCTGTTAAATAAGCCGATGGTCTTGATGTATTCTTTTAAGCCGGTCTCACCCAGCGCCAAAATGTCGCCGGGCGTATTGGCGACGGGAAATAATTTAGCAGTCGCTTTATTAACGCCCTTATCGGTCGCCTGAGCCGATAAAACCACTGCAATTAATAATTCAAAGTGACTGGTGAAATGCAGCTCCGTAGTCGGTTCAGGTATGGCTACGGCCAGTCGGTCAAAAATTTCCAGACGTTTTTTTAGGTTCATGTTGTTATTGAACTGTACTCGCTAATGTGCCGCTATTCTCAACATAATCAAAGAATGGAACAAGATAAAACTGTACTCGATTTCGCATCATTAACATTAAATCGTACAAAAATACGTCGGATCAAATAGTGTTGTAAAATATTTGTCTATGCAGTGCTAAAGCCTTTATTTTTGGCATCCACCCTAATTGGCTTTTTCAGCCGCATTCGCCAACATTTTTTTTCTGATAAAAAAAGCCGCGCCGATTGCGCATAGAGCGGGTATCTGATAAACCAAAAAAGCGCCTGTGGGATTTTTAGCAACCATTCCCATTAAAGTAGGAATTACTGCCAGCTTAACCACCCACCAAGTGATCCAATAACCAATCAATCCGGTGATAGCCCAGTTAATAGGTGATTCCCCTTTTTCCTTTGCGGTCATATAAAACCATACAAGAACTGCAATCGCAGCAAATCTAGCCAAATGCAACATTTTTACACCTTATTTTTGATTATAATAAACTTACCGTCGAGTAGACTCAGTGAATAACTTTGCCTAAGTTGGTATCGTAAACTTAACAAAGCCATAAGACATAAGACATAAGACATAAATGTTAACTGACAAGAAAGACGATAACCTAAGCTACACAACTGATATAAGCGGATAATCATATTCCATAATTGATCATCATCAACATTTTTTTACACTAGGAAACTATTGTGGGCAAACCATTTAAAATCATCTTATCGACAATGGCTGCATTAGTTTTGCTGCTGATTGCCACCATCAGCATCCTGCCTTTGATTATCGATCCTAATGATTTTAAGCCTGAAATTGCCGCCGCCGTTAAGGATAAAACCGGCCGTGACCTGGTACTGGATGGCGAGTTAAAACTTTCTCTGTTCCCCTGGATCGGTATTTCAACCGGAAAAATGGCGCTGAGCAATGCATCGGATTTTCAAGACCAAGCCTTTGCAACCCTAGAAGAAAGCGATGTAAAAGTGCGGTTACTGCCGCTGTTATCTAAGAAAATAGAAGTCAGCCGCATAGCCTTAAAAGGCCTGGTTTTAAACCTTGCCAAAAACAAACAAGGCATCAGCAACTGGGATGATCTAACCCGATCCGGGAAGATACAACCCGCCCCGACTGAGGACGGCGGCAAACAGGATCAACAGCCAACACCCAGTGCCGCGCTGGCAGCTTTTGCCATCGGCGGCATTACTATAGAAAATGCGCGGATTAACTGGAACGACCAGCAAACCGAACAGCGCACCGAAATAACAGACCTTAACCTGAATACCGATAAATTTACCTTTGATGAACCGGCAGGTGTCGCCGTTTCCCTGATCGCTGTAGACAGCCAATCCCAAATAACCCAGGCCGTCAAACTTAATACCGAATTAAGCGTTAATCAACAACTTGATATTTTTGCATTACGCCATACCGACCTACAGATCACTACGACAGGGGAAACAGTTCCCGGAAAAGCGTTAACCACCGCATTAACTGTCGCCGATATAGCCCTGGATTCGGCAAAACAAACGGCCAAAATTTCCGGGTTGCAGCTTACATCGGGCGAGGTGACGCTGTCAGCCGAATTGACCGGCACCGCCATTAAGGATAAACCGGCTTTTCAAGGTCCGGTCAGCATTGCAGCGTTCAGTCCGGCCAAAGTGATGCAGCAATGGGCCATCGCGTTGCCTGCAAGGCAGGATGCCAATGCCCTAAGCAAGCTGTCGATCAATTTTGACTTGGCCGCAACGGCTGAATCGGCGGAGCTGCAAAATCTGCTATTGTCGCTGGACGATACCCAAATTAAAGGTTCCGTCGGCATTAAAGACTTTGCATTACCCGCTATCGTATTTGCTTTACATGCGGATAACCTTGATCTCGACCGTTATTTGCCTCCTGCCGATAAAGCCTCCAAACCGATTACAACTCCGGCCATCGCCTTAGCGATAGGCGCAAACGCTCTGCCTGTTGAAACCTTGAGAAAACTCAATGCCGAAGGCACCGTGTCAATGGACAAACTTAAAGTCAATAATTTGCTTATGCAGGATATTAAGCTCAAACTCAAGGCAAAAAACGGCACGATTAACACCCAACAATCTGTAAATCAGTTTTACCAGGGAGGCTATTTGGGCCATCTCACCGTGGATACGCACGGCGACAAGCCGACACTGACTGTAAACGAAAAAATTGATCACGTGCAACTTGAACCTTTGCTGAAAGACTACCTGGGTGAAGCTCGAATGAGCGGTATCGTAAACGCATCCACTCAGCTGCAAGGACGGGGCAATAAGACTAAAGAACTTAAATCCTCGCTCAATGGTCGGTTGAATTTCCTGGTTAAAGATTCCGTTATTAAAGGTTTTAACCTGCAACACATCATCGATAGCGGCAAGGCACTTATTAAAGGTTCTGCTTTGCCCACGGACCATAAAAACGACCAGACATTATTTTCAGATATGAGCGGTACCGCGACCATCGCTAACGGCATAATCCAAAACAACGACCTTGTTGCCAAATCCTCCAAATTACAGGTCGATGGCAAGGGCAACATAAACCTAATCTCTGAAGCGCTGGACTATAAAATCGATGCCAAGTTACTCAATACTGATGCGACTGCCGCTGAGCCGGAACAAATTAAAGGTGCGGCAACCATCCATATTGCCGGAACGCTCAGCAAGCCGTCCTATTCGATAGATATAGCCTCATTATTGACCGATAAAAACAAAGCTAAAATTGATAAGCTGATCAATAAAATCGATAAAAAATTAGGCCCTGGTGTCGGTGATTTGTTAAAAAACTTTTTAAAAAGGGAGAGTCGGTGAAAGGCGAAAGGCACAGGGCGAAAAAAGCAGCCCTTAAACTACGCAGCCCTTCACTCTTCGCCCATCGCCCTTCATCTTTCGTCTTTTAACCCTTATGAGTCCATCCGCTTTTCAGCACAACATTCTCGCCTGGTTTGATCAATACGGCCGTAAAGACCTGCCCTGGCAACAAGAGCTAACACCTTACCGCGTCTGGCTCTCCGAGACCATGTTGCAGCAAACCCAGGTTGCTACCGTTATCCCTTACTTCAATACTTTTATAGAAAAGTTCCCCGATGTAGCGAGTTTGGCAAACGCTCCCGTTGATGAGGTTCTGCATCTTTGGTCCGGCTTGGGCTACTATGCACGCGCCCGTAACCTGCATAAAACGGCACAGTTTATTGCCGAACAGGATCGCTTCCCCGATACCCTGGAGGAACTGCTCGAATTACCCGGCATAGGCCAGTCAACGGCGGGAGCCATATTGAGCATTGCGTTTAATAAAAGCCAGCCGATACTTGATGGCAATGTCAAAAGAGTACTGACCCGATTTAAAGCTGTTTACGGCTGGCCCGGCAACAGCGCAGTCAACAAAGAACTCTGGGCAATCAGCGCCAAGTTAACTCCCGTAGATCGTGTCGCGGATTATACCCAGGCCATCATGGACTTAGGCGCAACCCTCTGTACCCGCAGCAAACCGGCTTGTGAGGCCTGTCCGCTGAATGCCGGATGCCTGGCCAGACGTAGCGATAATATTTCGGCTTTTCCAACCAAGAAACCTGCCAAGATCCAAGCTGTTAAACAACTCACCTTTTTAATGCTGAGCAATGCCGATAACCAGATATTACTGGAAAAAAGACCGCCAACCGGCATCTGGGGCGGCTTGTGGAGCCTACCGGAATTCGACAGCATTTCCGCTGCACGCGACTGGTGCCTGACCCACAATATTCCTATTGCCGATCAGCAGACACTGGCAACCCAGCGCCATACCTTTTCCCATTATCATTTGGACTATACGCCGCTATTAGTTCAATGCTCAGATAACCCTATTAATTTTGTGATGGAAGCCAATCAAACTGTCTGGTATAAAGTTGGGCAGCTTAATAAGCTTGGCTTAGCCGCACCGATTAAGCTGCTGTTGCAATCACACACGAGAATAAAATGACTAGACTGGTTAATTGCGTAAAATTGGGAATAGAAACCGAAGGCTTGGATGCACCGCCATTTCCGGGACCTAAAGGTCAGGAAATATTTGAAAAGGTATCCAAACAAGCCTGGAAAGAATGGCTAGCCAAGCAAACCATGCTGATTAATGAGGGGAAATTGGCCAGTTTCGACCCGAAAGCCAGGGAATTTTTGGCAGAAGAGCGAACCAAGTTTCTGTTTGAAGATAACAATGACATGCCGGAAGGCTATGTGCCGCCGAAAGGCTGATAATTTTAAACAGCGAGAACAGATAATATCTCTGGCAGAGATATTATCTGTCATATTGAAAGCCGATTATTCCAACGGACGAATACGAAGAAAACGAGGAAAACGTGGTAATCCTTTATTGGTCAGGCCGTTGTAACGATAGCTAATTACTGTGCCGATTGGCGGAGGATTTTCACGCTGCTTATCGCTAAAGCCGCTACCGATGCGAAAGCTTAACCCTGTTGCCGTTTCAACCTGAAGCGCACCTAATCTTTTGGCATTGCGCCCGGTTCCCGGTCTATGCGCCACCACGCGAGCTTCGGCATCGTCAAACGGTTTGAGCTTGAGTAGCGCGTTTGAGCGACCGGTCTGGTAACTGGCATCGGCGCGATGCAGCATCAAGCCTTCCCCGCCTTCAGCTACCACAGCATCGAGCTTGTGTCGCAACGCATCCGCATTACCAACACGAAACTGCTCAACCGGCGTCAGCCACGGCACACTGGCTGCTTGGCTGATGCGCTGCATCTCAACAATACGTGCAGAAAAATCACCCGGCCTATTGGGCAGCTCAAAAATACGATAGTGAATCTGTCGCCATAAAACATCATTTGGCGCCTGTTGACGCACTGCGCCGGAAACGGCTTCAAAGCGTTTGCGGCCCATCCAAAGTTCGCCGTCCATCGCATCTTTGGGGAAACCGGCGATATACCAGGCCGGCGCATGAATTAAATGGCCGTTGCGCGTGCGCAGCTGTGCGCCATCCCATACTGCACGCACTCCATCCAGCTTTTCACTGACCCAGTATGCTGACGGCTCCAGATGTTCATTCCAGGCATTAGCAAGCAATACGTCCAACGCCTGCGCGGAAAAAGCAAAAATACATAGCCACAACCCGGCCAGCAATCGGGCATAAGCTAAAACCGCTTTTTTACGCATCGACGGCTCCGATCAATTGTTAGCTTACCATAGCTCGGCTACCGTCTTATCTAACAGCAAAGATGCTGTATTTTAAGAGATTTTATAGATGATGCTCAAACACTACCGCTTCATCGAATCAAAAAATTCTGCATTGGTTTTAAAATCTTTAAGCTTGCCGATCAAAAATTCTGAAGCCGCAGTTTCATCCATGGGCTGAAGAATTTTGCGCAAGATCCAGGTTTTTTGCAGGGTATCAGGATCAATCAGATACTCTTCGCGGCGCGTACCGGAACGATTGATATTAATCGCAGGGTAAATTCTTTTCTCGGCAATCTTGCGATCCAGATGCAACTCCATGTTGCCGGTACCCTTGAATTCCTCATAGATAACCTCGTCCATTCTCGATCCGGTATCAACCAACGCAGTGGCAATAATTGTCAGGCTGCCGCCCTCTTCAATATTTCGCGCCGCACCGAAGAACCGTTTCGGTTTTTCCAGCGCATTGGCATCAACCCCACCGGTCAATATTTTGCCTGACGATGGCACAACCGTGTTATAAGCTCTGGCCAGACGCGTAATCGAGTCTAACAAAATGACTACATCGTGTTTATGTTCGACCAATCGACGCGCCTTTTCGATGACCATTTCTGCAACCTGTACATGCCGGGTTGCCGGTTCATCAAAGGTGCTGGAAATGACTTCGCCGCGAACGCAGCGCTCCATTTCGGTAACTTCTTCGGGACGTTCGTCGATCAGCAACACAATCAGATAACATTCAGGATTTTGTTCTGCAATCGCCTGAGCCAGACTTTGCAGGATCATGGTTTTACCGGCTTTAGGCGGCGATACGATCAATCCGCGTTGACCTTTTCCGATGGGGGCTATTAAATCTATCATCCGCCCGGTTAAATCTTCACTGGTACCGTTGCCCTGCTCAAGGACGAATCTTTGTTTGGCAAATAAGGGAGTCAGATTTGAGAAGGTGATTTTGTTTTTGGTATTTTCCGGAGGTTCAAAATTGATCTGATCAACTTTGAGCATCGCAAAATAACGTTCGTTATCTTTGGGCGGTCTGATCTTCCCGCTAATCGTGTCCCCGGTCTTTAAAGAAAATCGTCTGATTTGACTGGGTGAAACATAAATATCGTCGGGACCCGCTAAATAGGAGCAGCCCGGCGTACGTAAAAAACCAAAACCATCCTGTAAAATTTCCAGCACACCATCGCCTGATATATCGTCACCGGCTTTTGCCTGTTTTTTCAGGATAGCGAAAATCAAATCCTGCTTTCGCGATCTGGCTACATTTTCAAGCCCAAGGGACTCGGCGATTTCAATAACTTCACTTATTTGTTTTAGTTTTAACTCAGTTAGATTCATAAAAGGACAACTCAAGGAAAAGTAACTACGGTGTTAAACCGCAACGACTAGGACAGGATTATAATTCAGGGGTGTAGTTTATCGGACGATATGATTGGGTGCGCGTGATTAGCACACTGCATAAGTGTAACTCAAGTACTCAGCCCCGTCCAATTTTTTGTGACAGGCCTGAGCCCAATCTGAGTAATAATGAGGCAGCGATTCGATTGCTCCCGGCAATCATTCTATATCGCCTAACGCGACGCAGGAGCAATTTCCAAGGAGCAAATACTGTCCATGGAGCTGATAAGTTTAAATATTGCTATCAATAAAGGCGGCAAGTTGCGATTTTGACAATGAACCGACTTTAGTCGCTTCCACTTCGCCGTCTTTAAACAGCATCAACGTGGGAATGCCGCGTACACCGTAATGTTGAGGAGTTTCCGGATTTTCATCTATGTTCAATTTTACCACGGTCAACTTGCCCGCATATTCTTTGGCGATATCATCCAGAATCGGTGCAATCATTTTGCACGGTCCACACCATTCAGCCCAGTAGTCAACCAGGACGGGACCCGCAGCTTTAATAACAGTTTCGTTAAACTCACTATCGCTTACATGAAGGACTGAATCACTCACATTATGTCTCCTAAAAATTACGACTGCACGGATGCAGAAGGTAGGGCAACGCAGGGAGCGGTTGCCGAAAGCCAAAACTATAGGAGGGATGAAGCTGGGAGTCAATCAATTTCAGCTCATTTGATTTTTACGCTATGCTATACACTATGAATAATACACATTTAACCCAAACCCGCTTCAGCAATCTTGAATTGTCTGATTCTATCTTACGCAGTTTACAAGACGCCGGTTTTGATCACTGCACCCCGATCCAAAAAAAAGCCCTACCCTTGTCGTTACGAGGTATGGATGTTGCGGGGCAAGCTCAAACCGGAACCGGTAAAACCGCCGCTTTTTTGCTGGCAACTTTTCAACATTTAATCAATGATGCCGAGGACGATGCAGAAGCACAAGCCGACGATGATCTTGATACAGAAAAACCAGCTCCCAAAGTCGCTGCCAAAAGCAAACAAATCAACTATCCCAGAGCGATTATTCTCGCGCCAACTCGCGAGTTAGCCATTCAGATCCACAAGGATGCGGTACAACTGGGCAAGCATCTTAATCTTAAATTGGCGCTCATTTACGGCGGCACCGACTACCAAAAACAACTGGACAGTCTAAAGTCTACTATCGATATTATCATCGGCACACCGGGTCGCATCATCGACTTTTACCGGCAAAATGCCTTCACCCTGGATAATGTGCAAGTCACGGTGATGGATGAAGCCGACCGTATGTTTGATTTAGGTTTTATTAAAGACATCCGTTTTTTATTGCGACGTATGCCGCCGCCGGATCAGCGCTTGAATATGCTGTTCTCGGCGACGTTATCCTACAAAGTGACCGAGCTGGCTTATGAGCACATGAACAATCCGGTTTTGATACGCATCGAAACCGAAGAAGTCACCTCTAAAGCCATAGAACAAAGCGCATTTTGTCCTTCGAATGAGCAAAAAATCCCTTTATTGGTCGGCATATTGAATCAGCATAAGCCGCAGCGCAGCATTATTTTCGTTAACACCAAGCGCTGTGCCGAACGACTTGATGACACCCTCAATGCTAACGGCTACAAAACTGCCGCGCTCAGTGGTGATGTACCGCAAGACAAACGCCAGCGCTTGTTAAGCGATTTTCAGGAAAACAAAATCACCCTGTTGATTGCGACCGATGTTGCGGCCAGAGGCCTGCATATTGCCGATGTTTCTCATGTCTTTAATTACGATTTACCGCAGGATGTGGAAGATTATGTACACAGAATCGGTCGCACCGCGCGTTTTGGTGCCAGCGGTGTCGCGATCAGTTTTATCTGTGAACAATACGCCTATTCAATGCCGGATATCGAAGACTATATTGGCCAGAAAATTCCGGTGCTACCCATTACAGCGGACCTGTTGGCTGAAATTGTAAACCCGGAAAAAAGACCTGAAAGAATCAAAACAGAATATCAAGGAAAACGTCCTAATCAACCTAGAAAAAGCAGTTAATTCACAAAAAAACAATCGAAACAACCCTGTTATGGCGCTTTTCGTGGACGGCTCTTTTGGCGGCTTCGTATTGGAATATCTTAAAACCTACAGTCCAGCCATCAACTCCCGAAAATCCTCAATAGCAGGATAAGCGGTTATTTCTTTTTTAGGCTGCTGGGTGTCGGGCCTGCTCACCGAAATTAAATGCGCTATACCGAACTGCTTGGCAGAATTAAGTACCGCCAGACTATCATCGATCAACAGCGTAGCTTGTTTTTCAAACGAGACACGCTGTTGCAGCAAGCGCCAAAAATCGGCATGTTCCTTCGGATAGCCAAGATCATGGGAGCTGATAATGCCGTCGAAAAACGGCTGTAAGCAGGTTTTTTCCATTTTAAGTCCCAGACTGCCCCGATGCGCATTGGTGACCAAATACACTTTTTTGGGCGATTGATGCGCTTTTTCCAGAAACTCCGTGACATGCGGCAATATGGCAATCAACCCGGAAATCTCCGCCTTCAATCCGGCAATATCCAGCGTTAAAACCTCACTCCAGTAATCCAGACAATACCATTCCAGCTTGCCCTCCATGCTTTTAAAGCGCGGCTCCAACTGCCGCTTTGCGGCTTCTATCGACAAGCCCTGTTTTTCGGCAAACTTAAGCGGCACAAACTCCTTCCAGAAATGATTGTCAAAATTCAAATCCAGCAGCGTGCCATCCATATCCAACAAAACCGTATCAACCTTGTTCCAATCAATCATCATAGTGCGTTATATTTGCAAAAAAATACTTCATAAAATACCACAATGAGCCAAAAACCGACCATCCTTAACAAAACCATCATCGCTACCAGCCGGTTATTCCGCATCGAATCGCTGGATATTGAATTCAGCAATGGCGAACTGCGCAACTACGAACGTCTGGCTCGTGGTAATTCCGGCAGCGGCGCGGTACTGATTGTGCCGATGCTGGATGCGGAAACGGTATTGCTAATCAGGGAATATTCCGCCGGTGTACATCGTTATGAATTGGGCTTGCCCAAGGGTAAAACCGATGCAGGAGAATCCTTTCTCGATGCCGCAAACCGGGAACTGAAAGAAGAAGTCGGCTTTGGCGCCAGAAGCCTGCATCATTTAAGCACTTTTTCGATCGCACCGTCCTATCTGGAACACGTGACCGAGATTGTGCTTGCCCAGGATTTATATGCCGAAAAATTGGAAGGCGACGAACCGGAAGAGCTGGAAGTTATTCCCTGGAAATTAAGCAATATTAATGCGTTATTAGCTACCGGCGAATGTACCGAAGCCCGTTCAATTGCCGCGCTGTTTATGGCGCTGGAATATTTTAAGGCATTGTAATTCGACGGAAACGCTAGACCTGCACCTGTTCCGAAGCAATGATGTTGAGGAAGGCAAAACTTGCATTGGTCGCCCTAATCACAAACGATAAAGCGGCTCTAATTTATCATCGTCGGTAGCGGCTATTTTTTTTCTGGCTTTATTTTCAACAAATGCCTGAATCAGTTTTTTCCCCTGCCACTGCTCTACGCCCTTGCCATATAAAATCTGATTCAAATGCAGGATTTCATCCCTTAACCTAGCATCGCTTTCTGCGGCGATTGCACCCAGGCTGGCCGCACCAGACTTTTGTCGTCCCCATGCCAACAACGCATCTTTGGCCGCTGCGGCGTTATTATCGGCACAGGCTTTTTTCAGGCTTTTTACGCTAGCTTCCAAGCCTATTTCCCGCTCGTTTTTTTCCATTACCGGTTTTTTAGCCGGACGCTTAACCAGAAAATAGATCAATGTCGCCAACCAGCCTAACCCTAGAAATACCGATACCCATAGCCAGATATTTTGCTGTTGCGGCTGGTTGATAATCGGCGTGGCTTGTTCGACTTTTTGCTGTTGTTGCGCCGTCGCCGGGGCTACGGGAACGGCCATGTCCGGCAGGATTCCCGCCGCCTCAAGCGCCGTGATCGTGGTTTCCGGGATTTTGGCTATTTCCATTTTTTGGCTTCGACTGTTAAACCAGGGGATTTCAATCGCCGGTAATTTATAGAATCCCGCTTTAGATGGAATGACGGCAATTTTTTCTTCCCGAAAAGCAATCAACCCATCCGCTTTTTTCTGCTCGCGCAATACCGGCTGATCGGGATAGGTTTTCAGCTGCTCGTCAGTTTTTCCGGCATTTAACTCGGGCAATTGGCCGACTGTCGTGCCTTTTGCCAACAGCGTCAAGGTTCGGGTCAAAGGTTCGCCGACTTTCATTTGCTGGTTATCGCCCGACCATTCTTCCTTTAGCACCAGTTGTTCCGCTGACAACCAATGCTGTCCGGTAAACGTTGCCGGAACAGGCTTCACCTCCAGCGTTACCGCTTTGGATAAAACCTTTTTGGTTCGGGTCGTCCGAGAGCTAAAAAAGCCGTTAAAATCCGGGCGGCTATTAGCCACAACCTCGGCGGATAATACCAGCGGCTTGATACTAACTGAACCGCTTTTTTGCGGAAAAATCGCATACTTACGCTCGGTAACCAGGTAATTCACTCCGTTGATCTGGGTATTGTAATTACTGTCATCACCCAGCTTTTCAATCACCGCGTCACCCAGTTCCGGTTCATTCAACGCGGCCTGAGTAATATCGACTCTTCTATATAAGCGCACACTAAACAGAACTTGGGATTGCACATAAGGGCTTTCAGGGGTCGCCTCAACTTCCAGAAACAAATCATCGTCGGTATCGACGGCTTTATTGACCGTCGCCTCAGTAACCAGAATAGGTGTTGGCTGACTGACATCATCGCCAAACTTCACCTCCGGAACAATCAAACTGCCGGAATGTTTAGCCATCACGTTAAGCGTCCACTGTATAATCCTGCTGGACTGTCCGTTGACCCATGATGAATTGCTGCTCTGGCTTTGACCGAGTATCTCGAAATCCTGTTCCAGCGGGGTGAAATCGGGGTCTTTATCCGGCGTGTCATTGGCCGTAAAAATGATCTGAAAGGATTCATTAAGACTAACCGGATTGCGATCGAACGACACACTGATTTGCGCTGCAAGTACGTTGGCGGGCACGAAACTCAACAGCAACAGAAGAAAGAATATTTTTTTTATAGCGCTCATGTTCATCATTTAGATTAATCAACCGATATTTTAAGAAAATTGCCTACCAATTGTCGGCATCACCCGTTGTTTGTCGACCTCGCTGCCCATATTGATATTTAAATTTACGTTTTAACAAGCCGGCAGGATCGTCGGGAATTCTTTTAAGCCATTGTTCGTTGGCTTGCTGTTGCTCATCCGATAGCTCGGGCGTAGCAGGTATTTGCTCTTTGTCTTGCTGCTTAGCTTTGTCTTTGCCTTGCTCGGTTTGCTGAGGTTGTGAGGCTTCCGGTTTTTGTTCCTCGGCTTTATTTTGCTGCTGATTTTCTTCCGACTGTTGTTGATCGGATGGCTTCTGTTCAGGTTTTTGTTCGGGCTTTTCCTCGGTTTTATTTTGATCCGGATTCTGCTCGTCTGATTTTTCTTGTTTTTCGCCCTCCTTGTTTTGCTTAGAATCGCCTTTGGCTTGTTGTTTATCGTCCTTTTTCTGATCCTGCTTTTGCTTTTCCAGTTCTTTTTCTACGACAGTCTTGTTGTGTTTGGCGTCGCTATCGTTAGGATTCATAGTCAGTGCTTTGTCGTAGGCTTTTATAGCCTCTTCTAACTGACCGGCTTTCGCCAGCGCATTGCCCTGATTGTAAGCGCTGCTGGTAGACTTGCTGCTTTTCAGGCTTTCCAGCGCCTTGTCATACTCACCGGCTTTATAGTGCGCCGCCGCTTTCCAGTCCGGGTTTGAAAATTGCTCCGCCGCTTTAGCATAATCCTGCTTTTTATAAGCCTGCTGCGCCTGTTGGTTTTTGGTCTGCCATAAATCCTGCCAGCCCAATGCATAACTGTTTTTAGGCAAGGGCAAGATCAGCAATAAGGCAAAACATAACAGACCTTTCCTGAACGTCAGCGCGGCCAGCGGCAAGACCAGCAATAGCAACCAGGGGCCTTTGTCTGCCCATTGATCCAATAATAACGTGTTGTTTTCCTTACCCGACTGTTTTACCGGTCTATCCAGGGTTGCCTGTATGGTTTGCATGTCGGCGTCATTTGTCGTTATGGTTTGATAAATGCCGTTACCTGCCTGAGCCAGCGTCGATAACTCATGGGAATTTAATTTAGGCACTACGATATTACCTTGCCCATCTTTAAGAAATCCGCCTTCAGGCAACGCTACCGGTGCGCCGTCATCGGTTCCGACACCCAATATTGACAGCGAGTACTTATCCAATAATTTTACTGCGGGCAAGGTTTTATCGACATCAACACCATCGGTAACCAACAGTATCTGGCCTTTTTGCAGACCGGCCTGCTTGAACAATTCAACGGCTTTGTCCAATGCCGACACCGTATTACTGCCTTGGCTGGGCATAATGTCGGTATTTAATGCCGACAACTGGCTGTCTATGGTTTGGGTATCATCGGTCAGCGGCGTAACGGTAAACGCGTCGCCGGCATAGACCAGCAACGCGGTCTGGCCGTCTTTGCGCTGCTTTAGCATATCGGCGATTTTGTATCTCGCCATAATCAAACGACTGGGTTTAATATCGGCCGCATCCATGGAACGGGATAAATCCAGAACAATGACCAGCGCCGAATCGTTTCTAAATACCGGCGATGGCAGTCGTTCCCAGCTTGGTCCGGCCAGCGCAATAATCACCAACAGGGCCGCAACAGCACCGGCTGTTAACGGCCAACGGCTTTGCTTGCCCGGCTTTTCCTGCAAGATATAAGGCAACAATGCGGCGTCGCATACGGCCGACCAGTTGCCTTGAGCCAACTTGTTTCTGAGCATTAACACCACGATCACCAGAAAAGGTAAACCGGCCAGTAACCAGTATGGCCTGATAAAATGAAACTCGACTAGGTTCATCACAATCGCACCTTCGACAAAGCAATGACCGCCGCCAGACCCAATGCCAGCGACAACGGCCAGAAATACAGTTCGCTAGGGGGCCTGAAATATTGTTTATCTTTCTTAACCGGTTCCAGCTCGTCCAGCCTCATGTAAATATTATTCAGCTCATCGGTATTTCTGGCCCGGTAATATTGGCCGCCGGTGCTTTCGGCGATCTTGATCAAGGTTTTTTCATCCAGGTCGACGGACGGATTAATCTTGCGGTTACCGAAAAAATTACGCACGATCATTTCATCCGCGCCTATGCCGATCGTGTAAATTTTCAGATGATTGACGGCGGCCAATTCGGCGGCCTTTAACGGTGAGACTTCACCGGCGGTATTGGCGCCGTCAGTCATCAACACCAAAACCCGGCTGTTGGCCTGCTCGTTTTTAAGGCGCTTGACCGCCAATCCTATGGCGTCGCCGATCGCGGTATTGTCACCGGCCAGACCGATGACGGCCTCGTTTAACAAGGTCATCACGGTTTTTCGGTCAAAGGTTAACGGCGTTTGTAAATAGGCCTGGGTGCCGAACAGGATCAAGCCCACCCGGTCGCCGACACGCCGGTTGATAAAATCTCCGGCAACGCCTTTGGCAGCTGTCAGGCGGTCAACAGCCCGTTTGTTAATCACAAAATCCTGTTCTTCCATACTGCCGGACAAATCCACTGCCAGCATTAAATCACGGCCGCTGACCGCCTGCTCAATCGGCTCACCGAGCCATTGCGGGCGGGTGCAGGCGATGACCAGTAACAGCCAGGCCAGCACCGCCAGCAATAACGGCCATTGTTGGCTTTGGGAGACCGCTCGGGTTTCAGCATCGGAAAAATCGTCCAAAAACGGAACTTTTAATGCCGCCTGTTCCACAAGCATCTTGGCCGGAACCAGCCAGCGGATTAACAAGGGTAAGGGTAACGCGGCCAGCAGCCAGGGCCATTCAAAGTAAATCATGATTTTGTCTGGGCTTTAAGCCAGTCTTCGCATAGCTCGATTAATTGGGAAATTTCCAGTTCTGTGGGCGGCGTTTTTCGATAGGGTGCGTCAGCTAAAAGTTGACCGACGCCCTCGCTGAACGGTAACCCTTTTACCGAAGTGTCGAGAAATTCCAGCCATTGCCGTCCGGTCAATCCGGCGGCCTTTGCCTGCGGCGATACGCTGATGGCTACGCGCCTGAGCAGTACCGAAACAGCGCATAATTTTTGAAGGTTATCCCGCGTAGCGTCATGTTTGATTTGAATCAGTATTTTTCTGGCGGTTTTAAGCGCAGTCTTCCGGGTCAACTTTTTATATAGCCAGATAAAGAAAATAATCAGCAACGGAATGCATACCGCCAAGATCCACCAGCCGATAGCCGGAGGCCACCAGGCTATGACGTCGGGTTCGTGGATGTCTTTTAAATCAAGAAGAGTAGGATTCATTTATCGTAAACGTTGTAGCGGATCGTCGGTGGTACTGCATTGAATAAAGGCCAAACCCAATTTTTTTGCTATCTGCTCCAGCTGATACAGCCGCTGGGTAAAATGTTGTTGATATTTTAATAGTCGCTGCCTATCGCCGGTGTCAATCACCACATCACGCTGCTCGTCGATCGCCGAGCCTGTTCCTGAGAGGCTTGCGGCATACACACCATCCGTGGCGATAAATCGATAGCGGCCTTTTTCCGGCAAATGACTTTCCAGCGGATCGTAGACAAAAATCAACACCACCTCGCAATGTCGCGACAGCTTTGCCAGATAGTTTTCAACCTGATCATTAATGCCACGAAAATCGCTGATCATATAAACCCGACTGCCGGGGCGGGCATGGATCATAAGCCTTGCCAGCACCCGTTCCAAGGTAACGGTGGGGGCGACTTCAGTCGCCCGGTGGCTAAAGTCACTCCCGCAAACAATAGCATTTAAAAACCGCAACACGGCATGTCTGCCATTTTGCGGTTTTAATTCCCGGCACAATGTGTCGGTAAATATCTGCCCGCCAATCCTGTCTCCATGATGCTGAGCCGCCCATGCCAGAAAACCGGCTAGTTTTGCAGCCAGTACCGATTTAAAAACACCGCGCGTAGCAAAATGCATCGCAAGGCGGTTATCCACAGAAATAAATACCGGTCTTTCGCGCTCTTCCCGAAACACCTTGGTATGGGTTTTTCCGGTGCGCGCGGTGACCCGCCAATCGATGCTGCGTATGTCATCGCCCGCTTGGTAAATTCTGGCTTCTTCAAACTCCATGCCGCGACCTTTAAACCGGGACACATAACCGCCGCTTTGTCCGGAACGTATGGCTGAATGTTTCAAGTTTAATCCGGCTGCCGGTCTGGCCAAATCGATCAGCGTTTTTAACGACACTGAAACCAATTCACTGGCTAAGGCCTTGGCTAGGCCTGCTTGTTTAGCAAAAAACATTACGGTACAGCAACTCTGGCAATCAGTTCTTTAATAACATGATCCGTAGTGATGCCTTCCGCCTCGGCTTCATATGACAATATCAACCGATGTCGCAATACATCGAAGGCCATATCCTGAATATCTTCCGGGCTGACAAAATCGCGTTGCGCCAACCAGGCTTTAGCTCTGGAACAACGATCCAGAGCTATGCTGGCTCTAGGGCTTGCACCATATTGCAACCAGGCGGCCAGATCCTCTCCATAAGCCGCAGGATTACGGGTAGCTAAAATAATTTGCAGCAAATAGTTTTCAAGGCTTTCTGCCATATGCAAATCCAGCACCTCATTACGCGCTGCAAACAAGGTTTTTTGCTCAAGCGGCTCGAACTGATCGCCATTTCTTACCGAGCCGGAACGCGCTTCGGTTCTAGCCAAATGCAAAATATTTTTTTCATGTTCCGCTTTCGGATAATCAATTTTTATATGCAGCAAAAAACGATCCAGTTGCGCTTCCGGGAGCGGATAAGTGCCTTCCTGCTCAATTGGATTTTGCGTTGCCATCACCATAAATAATTTCGGCAGAGGATAAGTCGCCTGACCTACGGTTATTTGCCGCTCGGCCATCGCTTCCAGTAACGCCGCCTGCACTTTCGCCGGTGATCGGTTGATTTCATCAGCCAGTATCAAATTATGAAACAAAGGCCCTTTTTGAAATTCAAAGGTACCTTGCTGGGGACGGTAAATTTCAGTGCCGGTTAAATCGGCAGGCAATAAATCGGGGGTGAACTGTACCCGATGAAAGTCTCCCTGTATGCCTTTGCTTAACACATTAATCGCTCGGGTCTTGGCAAGACCCGGAGCGCCTTCAACCAGAATATGACCGTCGGACAACAGACCAATCAACATCCGTTCGACCAGCACATCCTGCCCTATAATCTCTTGATTAATATAGTTTTTCAACCGGATTAATGCCGGTTGAACGGTATTTTTATCGCCGTTTTTTTCTAACATAATTGTTCTGACATGATGAAGTTATTAATCTTAAGGACAGTGCGAATGCTTTATACATTAAGCACTAAACGGGGTTTTATCTGACCAAATTTATTATCTGTAAATCATCTTTTCAACAAAAGGTTGCCTATTTTATACAGTTATTGGCCAAGACAACATAGGGTAAATCTGTTAAAAAACTCTTAATAAGTTGTGGATAATGCTATGGATAACCTTAATTCATTAGTTATCCACAACCCATCCACAGCATGTGGATAACCTTAAACCCACTTTACTCTTGACTATAACAAATTGATTTAATTATTAAAAAATGACTTATCAACAGGATCATACTGACTTAATAGTAATAATAGCTTTTAAATATTTTTAATTTGTTATTATTAATTCAAACAAAATATCTGTTATCAACAACGCCGCTATGATTAATTTTTTTAAATCAGTAACTTATAGCTTATCAGGGCTTAGTAGAAAATATTAAGTATATGATTTATAATGAATTATTATTTTAATCTGCTTGTCTTTACCAAACATGTATTAGTTAAGTAATTCGACCGGCTCATCACATTTAATGACATTAATGAACCCATCTAAAACAATATTAATCACCGGTTGCTCTACCGGCATTGGTTACGCTACTGCTATAGAATTAAAAAACCGTGGTTACAATGTTATTGCTACGGCAAGAAAACAGGACGATGTATCCCATTTACAACAGCAAGGTTTTACTGCAATACAACTGGATTTGGCTGACAGTAACAGCATTCAACAAGCGGTTAATTTGGCAGTTCAATTAACCGCCGGAAAAATTGATGCCTTATTTAACAATGGTGCTTTTGGTCAACCCGGTGCTGTTGAGGATTTAACGCGCGATGTACTCAGATTTCAGTTTGAAACCAATCTGTTTGGCACCCATGAACTGACCAATCTGATCATACCCCTGATGCGTAAACAAGGGCATGGACGGATTATCTATAACAGTTCAATTTTGGGACTTGTCGCGATGCCCTATAGGGGAGCTTATAATGCTAGCAAGTTTGCTCTGGAAGGTTTGGCTGATACCTTACGCCTGGAGCTTTACGGCACTAATATTCATATTTCGCTGATTGAACCCGGGCCAATCCTAAGCGACTTTAGAAAAAATGCCTTTGCCCTGTATAAAAAAAATATAGACCCAACGCACAGCTACCATAATCAAACCTATAAAATCATGGAAGTACGCTTACAAAAAGAAGGAGCCGCAGCGCCTTTTACCCTACCGGCTTTTGCGGTTACCCAAAAAGTTATCCACGCACTGGAAGCGAAGCATCCTAAAATGCGTTATTACGTTACTTTTCCGACTTATCTATTTGCCGTTCTTAAACGCATTCTGCCCATGTCCTGGCTTGATGCTTTACTCAAAAAGGTTCAATAATGCACGATTTAGCTGAAATTATTATCGTTTGCCCGTATTGCGGTGAATCCTTGGATGTATTGGTAGACAACAGTTCCGGGCCGCAGCAATATTACGAAGACTGTTCGGTTTGCTGTGCGCCGATTTTATTTATTGTGTCCGAAGATCATGCAGGAGAAATTTTTATTGATGTTAAGCGGGATGATGAATAATTCTCATTAACCTCGAATTCACTTTTTTATGTGCTAGAATGACTTGCGGTATTAGCTATTCATTATGTTGCTTTTTTGCAAAAAATCACATTTTAATAGTTATGCTAAATACATTAAATATCAACAATATAGGTTTAATCTGATGAAAGTTTTTAAAAAAATCTTAATTTCTCTTGTTATGGCAATGTCTATGGCTGCAATTTCATCTTCTGCTTTTGCTGCGCCTGAAGGTGAAGCGGTAGTTAAAGAAGCCATTGAAAACACCCTTGAAGGAATAGCAACTGCACAAGCTGCAATCAAAAGTGGTGATTTATCAAACGTTGCAGACATTATTCTTAAAGCTGCTCAAGATTCAAAAGAATTCCGTTTTGAACTTACCGAACGTCAACGTCAAAAAGCGACTAATCTATTAAAATCCGCTCGTAAATCTTTTAATGCCGGTAATGTTGAAGCTGGCGAAGCTGAATTAGCCGAATCTTTAGCATTATTTATAGAAATGAAAGCTAAATACGATTTAACTCATTAATAATGATAAATGTCTAATTTGATTAAGCGACATGACAAATACATGAGTTAAGAACTGCCTTGATTGGCAGACAGGCCTATGTAGCTTGATTAACAAAGACATATATATGCTATAAAGTTAGATTCAATTATTTTATCAATGTGATTGAATCTGATTTTAAAATCCAAAACTCACTATAAATCACTCTTCCATAGCTGGTTGAAAAGATTCAAAATGTGTTAAAATCAATATCAGCACATGGCTATTTTTTAAAATAGTTGTAATGCTTAACTCCAATATAACAATACTTGAGGACTGGGTAATATGAAAATCTTAAAAAAAATCTTACTATCTTTATTAATTGCAGCTTCTATCGGTGCTGTTTCAACTTCAGTATTGGCTGAAACTGATGCTGGTAGAATTACATATGCTCCTGCTGAGGCAATTGATATAGTCACCGGTAAGATTAAAGTAGCGCTGGATGCTGTGACTAGTGGCACGGAAGGGGAACAAGTTGCTGAGCTTATTAAAGACGCATCGGATGCAAGCAAAGAAATCAATGCTAATGATAAAGTTGATATTGCTCGCTCAAAAGCTAATAACATTCTAAAATTGGCCAGAAAACATGCTAAAGAAGCAGCTTTGCAAGAAGCTGAACAAGAATTAAGAAATGCACTAAAAGCATTCAATGACTTGAAAAGTTTAATCTAAAACTGATTTTGAGACCATATCAGGATACCATTCGGTTTTCTGATATGGTATAAGACTTTTTCCCGCTTATACTTCTGCTTCACCTCGACAATGGCCCTGTATCATTTTACCTTCTGCTACAGCGTTGAATAAATCAAAATTCAGTTAAAGCCACCTATCTATAACGTTAGTTTTATTTTATGGGTTAGGCATACCCCATTTATCATTTTGTTGAGTGTAAACAAAACACGCCGTCCATATTTACGTTTTTTGCTACCATGCGATTCGCCCTTATTACTCAATGGCTTCACTATCTGTCGACAGTGTTTGAACACCGGCTATTTTAGACGCGTTTTGCTCTAGTAAGCTAATATTGCTGAAATCAGAAAGCCTTTAGTTTGTAAAAAGATAAACACAGCGGTTTTTATCGGAATATCAAAATACTCCTGTGGTCGACTCGGACTCAGCCTATCTTTGGCTGTCGCTTCTTCAGTAAATCAGATCGTAAAATTACCACGTTACCGTAACCCATTTTGTATCGATGCTAATAAGTATGACTTTTAGTTCAGTGGGGTGGCGTTGAGTAGAGGAGTTTAAAAATAGCTTCAAATTGATTATGGGCTTTTTCAATGATATTACTCAAATCGTCTACCGGTATATTATTGCAAATAATATTTGGAAGGATGTCCACTGTATCAATTTTACACAGATAATTACCGGTTCTTATGATTGATGCGACATTTGCAAACGCACCGGTGTAATCAGGATGATCATGTTGAGCGATGGTTTCAATAATGATTTCAGGTAGTCTCCATAACCGGGCTAATTCAGCGCCTGTCTGATAATGATTAAAACCTAGTATATTATTTTCTGCTTCGATTTCATCAATATTGCTCGATTCTACTAAGAGGCCGATTTGACGTGCCAATTCAGGAATTCTGCGGTAGAAAACCAGTTGACCAATATCGTGCAGTAATCCACAAATAAACATTGAGTCAAGGTCGTCCTTGTTGTTGTGATAAATACAGAGTTCTTTGCTAATGAGTGCGCAACGTAGACTTCTGGCCCAGAAGTTTTTCATGGACAGGAGACCGCCGGGCATTGATGAAAACTTGTCTATAACGACAGTAGCCAATACCAGATTTTGTAATTCATGAGCACCTATAATTGATATGGCGTGCTTAATTGATGCGATGGGTACAGGAAGACAATAAAAAGCACTATTAACTATTTTAAGCGTCCGGATTGATAATGCAGGATCTTGTTCAATAATAAAGCCGACATCTGCAAGTGATTTATTAGGGTTGTCAATGGTTTTTTTCAGCTCAAAATAGATGTTTGGTGGTGACGTCAGTTGCAAATCACCCCTGAATAGATCTGAACTTTTTAAATGAGAAGAAATAGTCGTTAGCATAGATAATTAAATATTATTGTTTATAGTAGTCCACAAACGATATGATGTAGTTCATATGCGAATTGCTGTCTTAAAGTCAATTCGAATAAATTATTAGGGCGAATATCAATTTACTTTCATCTGAGTGAAAAAACCTCTACTTGTAAAATTTAAGTGCCTGTTATTAGTTATGTTAAGCAGCCTATACACTCCATGGATTGAACGTTTTTTGAGTCAGATGGAAGTAGGCAATTTGAGCTTTGTAAGCAATAAAAATATAAAGCAGACTTCTAAAAGCATTGTTTTTCATTAAAAATCAATAGCATGTTAAAAATCCATCGTAAATATGATGCGATCAAGGTCATTAATTGTATGTGATTATTTTATCGCAACCCAATATATACATGATTTTATGTTATTGATTAACAATAATTTTATACGGATTAGTCGAATATTTACAGCCCATTATCGCAAGTCCACTCAATTTGGCACCTATCCAACGAAATCAGGAAGGGCCTATTTTTTTAGAAGTACCCTGAAATCTGGTTATTAGTCTGGCAATACTATTTGGAGATTAGCGTGTTATTTAAGTCACATAAACAAGAAGTCATTATTATTGCTGAAAATGATGCGTCTTCAGCCACAAAGATCACTGATGAATTACAGAGTAATAACTTTTATAATCTTAAATTTGCCGTTAATGGCGCTGAAATTCATAATATTATCAGAAAGTATTACCAAAATCCCGAAGCAATAGGCCTAATTATTGTCAGTGAAAACTTACCCGGTTGTCAGATTAAAGATTTGTATAAATCTTTTTCCGATGGGAACGGTGGGGTATTTATTCCTCTTATTGTTTTGAGAAAAAATTTATATCCAGATTATGATTGGACTTTGGGTAGCCAATATCTTGTTCACCATTTAAAAGAGCACTATAGCTCGGTTGAGTTGCAGATGGTGGTTAATTTTTTCATTTGTTTAAAAAATGGAAAATATCTGAGCTACAAACAGCAAGAAAGACTATTGACAGAATTATCTGAGCGAAAACTTGTAGATGCAAAGCTTCAGTACCTTGTTATACATGATGAACTCACCGGCCTGCTTAACCGGAGAAGTTTAGAGCAACATATTCAATTAACATTGAACCGAAATAGCAGTAGGAATTTTTCTCAGGACAGTGTGCTATTGTTTATCGACCTTGATCGGTTCAGTTTGTTTAATGAACTGGAAGGTTTTGATGTTGGTGACCGTTTGTTGACAGAAGTCATCGGTTTGATAAGAAACATGTTAAATAATGTTGGGCTATTTGCCCGAATTGACTCTGATAAATTCGGTCTTTATCTGGATAACTGCACCATTCTTCAAGCTGAAATATGGTCGAAAAAGATCAAAACATCTATAGATGATTTCCGCTTTATAATTGGAAAAGTTGCTTACAATATCACTGCTTCTATAGGATTAAGTTCGTTAAATTCTGCAAAATTAATACTACATCCCCGAGAACTCATTTTCCAGGCTCATCAGGCTTGTTGTATGGCCAAGACTTATGGAGGCAATACCATCTGGAAATATGACAGTGAAGATGCTGCCATTAGAGAAAGGCATCGTGATATTTATTGGGTTCCGATCATAAGAGAAGCTTTAATAAGCAAACGTTTTTTTTTAGCATTTCAGCCCGTTGTGAAACTCATTAATGGTGAGGTTTCTCATTATGAAGTCTTAATTCGATTAAGGCGCGAAGATGGCGTAATAATCGGTCCTGGTGAGTTTATTCTAGCAGCTGAAAGAATGGGCTTGATTCATGGTATTGATTTATGGGTAGTCGAAAGTGCCATTGATTATCTTGCTACGCTGCCCGCCGAGCAGTCACATATTTCTTTGGCAATCAATTTGTCCAGCGTTGCTTTTCAAGATTTATCTTTATTGCCAATGATTAAACAAAAACTTGAAATGACCGGTGTCAGAGCCGAACGTCTTATCTTTGAAATTACTGAGACAGCGGCCGTAGAAAATTACAAACAAACAAGGTCGATGATTAATCACATGCGTGCTTTGGGCTGTCATTTTGCGTTAGATGATTTTGGTGCTGGTTTTTGCTCTTTTAACTATTTGAAAACGTTTCCAGTGGATTATGTGAAAATTGACGGTCAGTTTATTAAAAATTTGTTGAATAACGAAACAGACCAGATGTTGGTGCAATCAATGCATGAGATTGCGAAAAAAATGGGTAAAAAAACCATAGCTGAATTTGTCGAATGCCCAAAAACAATTCATTTTTTAAGGGAAATAGGTATCGATTATGGACAAGGTTATATTTTTGGTAAACCGAGCGAGCAGTTGCTGGCGCGGAATGCTTTTCATGATTTAGTGAACTCCCCTGTTCAGCCAGCAATTTTTACCCAATTTAAGATAGAGCCCTGTTCACGCTACAGCTGAATAATCTTAGGAACCTGAACACTGTTAATCTTCGTTTTCTCTGTTGCGGACTTGCTACTATTTTCCAATACAAAAACTAGAAAATATTTTCCCCAGTAAATCATCCGAAGTGAATTTTCCGGTAATTTCCGCAAGGCTGTTTTGCGCTTGTCTTAAGTCTTCCGCGACCAGTTCTCCGGCCTGACTGCCTCTTAACTGGCTTAAGGCGCTATCAACAAACTCATGGCCTTTGTTCAAGGCTTCTATGTGCCGTCTTCGAGCAATAAAAACATTGTCCGTAGCTTCATTAAAACCGACGCTCTGTTTGAGGTGTTGTTTTAATAATGCCATGCCGTTGCCGGTTTTAATAGACAAGTAGATTTGAAAGCCTGACTCTGTTTGTTTGATTTCCGGCTCTATGCCAAGCAGGTCTATTTTGTTGTAGACCTGAGTGATGTTGCCGCCAGAAGGCAGAGTTTTTAATATCGATTCTATTTCCGGTTCTCTGGCATCAATCAGCAATAAGATTTTGTCGGCATTTTTGATTTCCTGATGCGCCCTGCGAATGCCTTCTTGTTCTATCGCATTGTCGCTTTCGCGCAAGCCTGCGGTATCGATGATATGCAAAGGCATGCCGTCCAGCTGGATACGCTCTTTTAACACGTCGCGCGTAGTCCCGGCTATGTCGGTGACTATAGCGGCTTCATGTCCGGCCAATGCATTGAGCAAGCTGGATTTTCCGGCGTTGGGTTTTCCGGCTAAGACGACGGTCATACCGTCGCGCAGCAAGCGCCCTTGTTGTGCCGTTTTTTGGATTTGTTCTATGCGTTGTTGTAATTTAACTAGCCGGTTTTCGACTACGCCATCGGTCAAAAAGTCAATTTCTTCATCGACAAAATCGATAGCCGCTTCAACGTAAATTCTGAGCTCGGTGAGTTCGTCGACCAGTTCATTGATCTGTACTGAAAAAACACCCTGCATCGATTTTTGCGCCGACCGGACCGATTGTTCAGTGCTACTTTCTATTAAGTCGGCGACGGCTTCAGCCTGGGCTAAATCAAGTTTGTCATTAAGAAAGGCGCGTTCGGTAAATTCACCGGGGTTGGCTAATCGAGCACCTAGCGATAAAACCCGTCGCAACAGCATGTCCAATACCACTGAGCCGCCATGACCTTGGAGTTCAAGTATGTGTTCACCGGTGTACGAGGCAGGTCCCGGAAAATAAAGGCTGATACCGGAATCGATCACTGAGCTGTCGTCATCGTAAAAAGATGAATACAAAGCCAGTCTGGGAGTTAATGCGCGACCCATGAGGAGACGCTTGGCGATTTCGGGAACTAATGTTCCCGAAATACGAATAATGCCAACACCGCCATTCCCTGGCGGTGTTGCAATGGCTGCAATGGTATCTAGGTAAGCAATATCCACTGTAGCCAAAGTTATGGCATTTTAGCTATTTGCCGGGTGATATACGACTGTTGAATAATAGACAGGGTATTATTGACCACCCAATATAAAACCAAACCGGCCGGAAAAAACAGGAAGAAGATAGTGAAGATAATCGGGAACATCTTCATGACTTTAGCCTGTATCGGATCAATCGGCGCAGGATTTAAGCTTTGCTGAATTTTCATGGTGATACCCATGATAACGGGCAAAACATAAAAGGGATCCTGTGAAGATAAATCCTGTATCCATAGCATAAAAGGCGCATGACGAAATTCAACGGTTTCGCTCAATACCCAATATAAACACATAAACACCGGAATCTGCACCAAAATAGGCAGACAGCCTCCCAATGGATTGACCTTTTCTTTTTTATACAAGGCCATCATTTCAGTATTGAAACGCGGCCTGTCATCAGCAAAACGTTCTTGCAGTTCTTTAAGACGCGGCTGAATTTTACGCATTTTAGCCATTGATTTATAACTGGCTTGCGATAATGGGAAAAACAGTAATTTAATACACAGGGTTACACCAATAATGGCCACGCCCCAATTACCAACAGCGTTATAAATTTGATTCAATACCCAATAAATGGGTTTGCCAATAAAAGTTAAAAAACTGTAATCAACGGTAAGTTCGAGACCGTGCGCAGTTTCTTCCATCATCGGTTGAATTTTAGGCCCAGCAAATAATTTAGCCACAAATTGAGCGTCTGAATTGGCGTTAACAGTGACTAATGGAGAATAAGTTCCGATCACATAACGGGCATCATTCAGCGTTTTGGTATAGAAGTGATTTTCTTTATCCGCAGGCGGAACCCATGCTGAGGCAAAGTAATGCTGAATTATTGCCGTCCAACCACCTACGGTCGCAACATCAAGATTTTCATCATCCATATCGTCAAAGCTTATTTTTTGGTATTTTTCTTTTTCGGTATAAATAACGCCACCAGCATAAGCTCTCATACCGCCGGTCAGCATACCGCCGCCGCTGGTGGTATCAGGAACTCTGAGTAGTTGGCTGTATTGTCTGCCAGACCAATCCTTTGAAGAAGCATTTTTTACTTTTTGTTCGAGCGTTATTTCGTAACTGCCGCGCTTAAAGGTAAATAATTTGGTAATAGTTAGGCCACTATTATCAGTCCATGTTAAGGGTACTGTTAAGCTATCTTGTCCTGGTTGCAGGTCATAATTGGTCTGTTCATTTTTAAAAACCGTATGATGATTCGGCGCCGTCGCGAAACCGCTTTCAGCAATTAAACCGCTTTGTGCGACAAATAATTTTTCTTGGCTGCTGTCAAGTAAACGTACGGGAGTGGTGTTTTTTTCTGTGGGCGCCAAACCAATTAGTTCGCGCAAACTATTTACCCAGGTATTGGATTTTTCCTGTGGATAGTGCAGCAAATCCAGATTCTGGATGGTGCCTCCTTTGGTGTCAATTTCGAGAGCAAGTACATCGGTTTTAACAGTAATGATATTGGCAGATGACAATGTTGCCAATGGAACGGCTGTAGTATCTTGATCTGACGGTTCTGTTTGAGCCGATGCTCCCGTGGCAGAAGGCAAATCTTCTTTGGTATTGGTCGCTACGGTATCTACAACAGCAGCAATTTCAGGTTTCGGGCCATAATCCTGTTGCCAAGCTTGTTGCAGCATAAAAACAAGCATTGCAAAAGTAATGATCAGTACAAATCTTATATTATCCATTCTTATTACCAAATTTTTCTGGAACGGGATCAATGCCACCTTCATGGAACGGATGGCATCTTAATAATCTTTTAAGGGTCAGATAGGAGCCGATAATGGCTCCATGGAGCTGAAGCGCTTCCAGAGAATAACTTGAACAACTTGGATAGAAGCGACATCTATCGCCTAGCAGAGGACTAATAAAGTACCGGTAGAACTTTATAATTGCTATGAGTATGAATCGCATCGGGATACCAGCTTAAGCCAATGCTTTTCCAATGATTTTCTTAACAAATCCAGTGGAGCATCTACGGCTTCTCTACGAGCCAAAACAACAATATCAATATTCCCTAAACCATGTTGCTTTATTCTAAAGTTTTCCCGGACAGTTCGTTTAATTACATTCCTTTGTACTGCCTTTCTTATATTTTTTTTAGCAATTGCCAAGCCTAGTCGCGGATGATCGAAATCATTCCGTATAGCTAACAGGGTAAAATATTGGTCACTTGATTTTACAGGCTTAGCAAAAACCTTTTTATATTCAGCTGGTTTTCTTAACCGTAACTGCGGGGGGAAACTAAAAACTTCTTCAGCCACACAACCATCAACTAAACGGTTAACTGGGCGCGTCCTTTTGCTCTACGAGCATTAATAACTCTACGGCCACCGACTGTTGCCATTCTTGCACGAAAACCATGTGTTCTTGCGCGTTTAATTTTACTAGGTTGGTATGTTCTTTTCATTGTACTTAAGGCCTGATCAGGTGAGTGTTAACAAAAACAGATAAAAAAGACAGCGGATGATAAAATAAACCACTAGGTCTGTCAATTCTGTAGCGCAATGTTTTATTACTGTATCGTGATAAAATGCAAAATTACTTCATTAATTTTAATCAACTTTTTTACTATTTCAATGAGCTCAATTTGGAACAACTGTCTTTCTAAACTTGAAAACGAAATTTCAGGTTCTGACTTCAGTACATGGATAAGACCCCTTCAGGCCATAGAAAGCGATGGGCACATAAAATTATTAGCCCCAAATCGGTTTGTACTGGACTGGGTTAAAGAGCATCATTTTGCAAAAATTGAAGAAACGATTCATGAGTTTTCCAATGGAACATTGCAGTTAAGTCTTGAAATTGGATCTAAAAATTCATCCGTTACCCCTGCTGCTAAAATAGCAAAGCCTGCCGGTACTCAAAAAAGCAGCCCCAACTTTCTCAACAAGGCATTCACTTTCGATAATTTTGTTGAAGGTAAATCCAATCAGTTGGCCAGGGCGGCTTCCATGCAGGTTTCTGAAAATATCGGTAAAGCTTATAATCCGTTGCTCATTTATGGCAGCTCAGGTTTAGGTAAAACTCATATGATGCATGCGATTGGCAATGCTGTTTTACAAAAAAATCCATCGGCAACTGTCATTTATCTGCACTCTGAAAAATTCGTTCAGGATATGGTTAGGGCATTACAACAAAATTCCATTAATGCCTTTAAAGAATTTTATCGTAGTGTTGATGTGCTGTTAATCGACGATATTCAATTTTTTGCCGGCAAGGAGCGCTCTCAGGAAGAATTTTTCCATACTTTCAATACATTATTGGAAAAAAAACATCAAGTCATCTTAACCTGCGACAAATATCCAAAGGAAATTATAGGTCTTGAAGATCGTTTAAAATCGCGGTTTGGCTGGGGACTTCCTGTTTTAATCGAGCCCCCTGATATGGAAACCAGAGCGGCTATTTTAATGAAGAAAGCCGCTTTTGTTAATATTGAATTAGCTCAGGACGTGGCTTTTTTTATCGCCAAACGGATTCCTTCGAACGTTCGAGATCTGGAAGGCGCTTTGCGACGAGTCATTGCCAACGCACAATTTACCGGCCGAGACATCACCATCGACTTTACCAAGGAAGCTCTGCATGATTTAATTTCTTTGCAGGATAAGCTCGTTAATATCGACAATATTCAAAAAACAGTTGCCGAATATTTTAAAATTCGAGTGGCCGACTTGTCTTCTAAAAACAGAAAACAATCCATTACTAGGCCAAGGCAAATGGCTATGTGCTTAGCCAGAGAATTAACTTCACACAGTTTTCCTGAAATTGGTGATGCCTTTGGCGGTCGTGATCACACTACGGTAATGAATGCCTGTAAACGAATTGCTGAGTTAAAAGAAACTGATAATAAAATTGCTGAGGATTATTCCAACTTGTTGAGAACCCTGTCACATTAACCGGGAGCAAGCTGTGGATAAGATGTAATTTTGCCGACAGTCTTTATTTAACCCCAGGTTATACACCGTGAAGTATATCGTTAACCACATCATTTATAACAATATAGCTAATTGATTATTAAGGATAAAAAGCTGTTTTCCACAGCTTCCTTTTAAGCTAATAGTAATAATAGAAAAATATTCTTTTATGAAATTTATTATTAATAGAGAAGAAATCCTGACTCCTTTGCAGCAAATAGTCAGCGTGATAGAAAAAAGGCAGACTATGCCTATTCTTTCCAATGTACTGATCGTTATTGAGGACGATCAGCTGATTTTAACCGGTACCGATCTGGAAATTCAGATCATTGCTAAAATCAATATCGCAATGGCTACTCCCGGAACGATTACGGTACCGGCCAGAAAATTTTTAGATATTTGCAGGCTGTTACCTAGCGGAGCTGAAATTAAATTCGAGTTGCAGGGCGATAAAGTAAAAATAGCCTCAAGTCGCAGTCGTTTTTCTTTGAGTTGTTTACCCGCCGATAATTATCCTGAATTTGCCGAATCCGAATTAGAAAATCACTTATTCATTACTGCCGGTAAATTTAAAAAAGCACTTGATAAGACGGTCTTCTGCATGGCTAATCAAGATGTTCGTTATTACCTGAACGGCTTATTGTTTAATGTATCCAACAGCAAATTTAAACTGGTTGCCTCTGATGGGCATCGCTTGTCTATTTATGAAGATAATCTGGATCAGGCTACCGGTTTTGAAGCCAGAATTATTCTTCCCAGAAAAGGTGTGCTTGAACTGAGTCGATTGCTCGACGATCCTGAAGCCGAACTGAAAGTTGAGTTTTCCAGCAACAATATTCGAGTTTTCATCAAGAATCTGATTTTTTCCGCCAAACTGGTGGATTCAAAATATCCCGATTTTAGTAAAGTTTTTCAACAAGAATTTTTCAATCAGATTCATATTCAAAAACAAGTTTTAAAAGACGCATTAACTCGTGTTGCGATTTTATCGAATGAAAAATTTAAGGGGGTGACTTTCGATATTACTCCTGACAGGCTAAAAATCAGTACGCATAACCCAGAGCATGATGAAGCCGAGGAAGAATTGATTATTGAATATATCGGCGAGCCCTTAACGATTGCTTTTAATGCTCAATATTTACTGGATGCTGTTTCTAATTTAGATTCTGAACTTGCGGTTTTGACTATTGCGAGTAACGCTAGCAGTTGTTTTATTGATGAACCGAATGATTGTGGGTATAAATTTATTGTTATGCCCATGAGACTATAGCATTGCAGTAATGAGTTTGTTGAAACTGGATATTTACTCCGTTAGAAATATCGACAAAGAATCGATAATCCCCTCTCCAACAATCAATCTGATTGTTGGAGAAAATGCCAGTGGCAAAAGCGCTCTACTCGAAGCTATTTTTATTTTAGGACGAGCCAAATCTTATCGTTGTTCAGCTATTAAATCGGTTATCAATTTCACCAAAGATCGGTTAGTCGTTTCTGCGCAAACTTTGCAGGAAAATGGCAGTCAATTACACATAGGCATACAGCTCGATGGCAAAAACAGTGAAATCCATATCAACCAGCAAGCGAAACAAAAACGCTCGGATTTAGCCTATGCATTGCCGTTGCAACTTATTCATCCTAAAAGTTACGAATTACTGGATGCCGGTTCCCAAATAAGAAGAGAATTTTTAGATTGGGGCGTTTTCAATAATGACTCAAACTTTTTACCTGCCTGGCGTAAGTTTAAAAAAGCCTTATCTCAACGCAATGCACTGTTAAAAACAAAGCGGCTTGAACAAATCAATGTTTGGGATAAAGAACTCGTTTATTACGGTACAATAGTGGACAGTTTCCGCCAGCAATATTTAGAAAAATTCAAACCTGTTTTTATCGAAATTATCGGCAGATTTCTGATCCTCGATGGTATTGATCTGAAGCTTGTATCCGGTTGGGATACTGCCAAGGAATTTAATCAAATTTTAATCGAGGATCGGGATAAAGACCTGCGTTATGGCTTTACTCATAGTGGGCCCCATCGTGGGGATTTTCAGTTATGGGTTAATAACCGTTTGGCAAAGGATTTTGTTTCACGCGGGCAATTAAAATTATTAGTCATGAGTTTGAAATTGGCACAGGTTCAATTGCTTGCCAATGAACAGAGTCAAACAGGCTGTATTTTGATTGATGATTTCGCAGCAGAACTCGATGTGATTAACCGCGCTAAATTATTAAATTATTTGTCAGAAATGGCTTGTCAGGTATTTATTACCGCAACCGAAAAAAATGATTTTGGCGATTTAAGTCAAATTAAAAATTACAAAATGTTCCACGTGGAACATGGCACCATAAAATCCGTGTAATGTTCCACGTGGAACATTCGCAACCATTAGGAAAAAAACAATCATGAGTAACTCCAGTGATCAAGTTGTCGAAACGTCAAGTCAAACGGTCGAAATAAAAACGGTCGTGCCTGAATACGACAGCACCAATATTCAAGTGCTAAAAGGCTTAGATGCAGTCAGAAAACGACCGGGCATGTATATCGGTGATACGGATGACGGTTCCGGTTTGCATCACATGGTTTTTGAAGTTGTCGATAACTCGATTGATGAAGCCTTGGCGGGTTACTGCAAAGAAGTCAGGGTGATTATTCACAGCAATGGCTCAGTGTCTGTTTCTGATGATGGTCGGGGTATTCCGGTCGATATTCATAAAGAAGAGGGCGTGTCGGCGGCGGAAGTTATTATGACGGTACTGCACGCCGGCGGTAAATTTGATGATAATGCCTACAAGGTAAGCGGCGGTTTGCACGGTGTCGGTGTGTCGGTGGTCAATGCCTTATCCGAAGAGTTGAATCTTGAGGTGCGCAAGAATGGCCAGCTTTACAAGCAGCAATACCGAATGGGCAACCCGGTTGCGCCATTGGCCGCAGCAGGGCCTGCCGAAGGTTCAGGTACCCTGATAAATTTTAAGCCCAGTACCGAAACATTTACCGATGTCGAGTTTCACTACGACATCCTGGCAAAAAGGCTTAGAGAATTATCCTTCCTGAATTCCGGTGTACGCATCAGCCTGGAAGATGAGCGGTCTGATAGACAAGACGTATTCGAATTTGAAGGCGGCATAGGCGCTTTTGTGGTGCATCTAAATAAAAACAAAACGCCGCTATTCCCGGAGGTATTTCACTTTACAGCGGAAAAGGACGGTGTTGTTGTCGAAGTGGCTATGCAATGGAATGATTCCTATCAGGAGAATGTGTTTTGCTACACCAACAATATTCCCCAGCGTGATGGCGGCAGCCATTTAGCCGGTTTCAGGGGCGCTTTGACCCGGACCATCAATCAATACATCGAGTCCAGCGGTTTGGCTAAAAAAGAAAAAGTACAGACTACCGGTGATGATGCACGGGAAGGCTTGACGGCGGTGCTTTCGGTTAAAGTGCCTGATCCAAAATTTTCCTCGCAAACTAAAGACAAATTGGTTTCTTCTGAAATTAAACCGATAGTCGAATCGACGATGAACGAGAAGTTGCAGGAATTTTTGCTCGAAAAGCCGCAAATAGCCAAAGCCATCGTCGGCAAGATTGTCGATGCCGCCCGTGCCAGAGAAGCAGCCCGTAAAGCCCGTGAAATGACGCGTCGTAAAACTACGTTGGATATTGCCGGATTGCCGGGAAAATTGGCGGATTGCCAGGAAAAAGATCCCGCGTTATCCGAACTGTTCCTGGTGGAAGGGGATTCTGCGGGCGGATCGGCAAAGCAAGGCAGAGACCGTCGCACCCAAGCCATACTGCCGTTAAAGGGAAAAATCCTTAACGTAGAGAAAGCCCGCTTTGACAAAATGATTTCATCGGAAGAAGTCGGAACCTTAATTACCGCGTTAGGTTGCGGCATAGGCAAGGATGAATATAATCTGGCCAAGCTGCGGTACCACCGCATTATCATCATGACCGATGCGGATGTCGATGGCTCGCATATCAGAACCTTATTGCTGACGTTTTTTTACCGTCAATTGCCCGAGATCGTCGAAAAAGGTTATATCTATATTGCCCAGCCGCCGTTGTACAAAGTTAAAAAAGGCAAACAAGAACATTACGTTAAAGATGATGCCCAGTTAAATGAATATCTGATTCAGCTTGCTCTGGATAAAGCCCAGCTTTTTACCGATGCATCGACACCGCCTATTCAAGGGCAGGGCTTGGAAAAACTGGCTAAATTGTTTACCGAAATAGCCGACATCAATAACCGCTTGTCCAGACGTTACGATGATATTTTTCTGGAGCAGTTTGCCTATATCGATGTGATCAGCGACGACCTCAAGCAGGATCAACAAAAGCTTGCTGCCTGGTTTGCCGCGATGGAGCAGAAACTGACTGATTGCGACAGCAAGGCGATATACACCATCGAGCTGGACTATAAAGCGGCTAACGATTTTTCTGTCGTCGTTAATAAACGACTGCACGCATTAACTAAAACCTTTGTGTTGCCATCGACCTTTTTTAACGGTAAGGATTATCAAAAAATCGCGCAATATGCAGAAAACACGGCGGGCATGTTCAATGAAGGCTCATTCATGCAAATGGGCGAAAGACAGCAGCCGGTCAGCAACTTTAAACAGGCTTTTGAATGGATGATGAAGGAAATTAAAAAAGGCCAGCATATCCAACGTTACAAAGGTTTGGGTGAAATGAATCCGGAACAGCTGTGGGAAACCACACTGGATTCAAATAACCGACGCTTGCTACAGGTCAGAATCGAAGATGTGATTGCGGCCGATGAGATTTTTACCACGCTAATGGGCGATGTGGTGGAACCGCGACGAGATTTTATCGTCAAAAATGCCTTGGATGTTACCAATCTGGACGTTTAATTATGCTGAATTTTCCGCAAATCGACCCTATTGCCTTTAGCTTAGGCCCAGTAAAGATTCACTGGTACGGACTGATGTACCTGATCGGTTTTGCCGCCGTCTGGTTTATAGGGCAAAAACGCGCCGAACAGCCCTGGTCGCCGATCAAGCCGGAAGCCATAGAAGATCTGGTGACTTACGGTGCACTCGGCGTCATTCTGGGCGGCAGAATCGGCTATATTCTGTTTTATAATTTTTCCGGTTTCCTAAGCGACCCGCTGATCCTGATTAAAATATGGCAAGGCGGCATGTCCTTTCATGGCGGCATGTTGGGTGTGTTTATTGCGATGTGGTTATTTGCCAGAAAGCAGCAATGCAGCATGCTGCAATTGACCGATATTATCGCGCCGCTGGCACCTATCGGTTTGGGCGCCGGCCGCATCGGCAACTTTATCAATTCCGAATTATGGGGCAGACCCACCGATGTATCCTGGGCCATGGTCTTTCCTACCGGCGGCCCGTTAGCCCGTCACCCTTCGCAATTGTACGAAGCCTTTTTAGAAGGCTTCGTCTTGTTTGTCATTCTCTGGGTGTATTCGAGCAAACCCAGACCGGTTATGGCCACAACCGGTCTGGCGTTGTTTTTTTACGGATGCTTTCGGTTTTTTGTCGAGTTTTTCAGAGTGCCGGACGCGCAATTAGGTTATTTGGCTTTGGACTGGCTGACCATGGGGCAGATACTGTCAACACCGATGATAATAATCGGCGCTGGATTATTTTATTTTGCCTATAAAAAAACTATTCCAAACCAATAAATCGATAAGGAATGTGTATCGGGTAGTCATCGGCTTGCTCCGTGTTAATTTGTTCGCAAGGAAGTCATCAATAAGGAAATACCATGAGCTACAACGAACAAGAAACCCGCTATTACCTGATTGATCCGGTGCTGCGCGAAAAAGGCTATGACGATCATTCCAAACTCAAACTGGAAACACCCGCGCCGGTAGAAGCCATCGGCCACAAAGGCCGCAGACGTGCTGGCGGCGGCCGCACTGATTACCTGCTTTGCGTAAAAGCAGGTGACATGCCCAAGCCGTTACCGGTTGGGGTACTGGAAGCCAAAAAACAATCGGAAGACCCGCTCAAAGGTATGCAACAGGCCAAAGGTTATTCAGAATGCAGCCGCTTTAGTGTTCAGTATGTGTTTGCTACCAACGGCCATTTATACGGCGAATACGATAAAACCAGCGGCTTGCAGGCCGGGCCGCATTCACTCAAAGAGCACTTTCCCAGCCATGATGATTTAACCGTCCGTTATGCTAAAGATACGGGGATTGATCTGACCAAACCCGAATCGGCCTTGTTATTCATGGCTGATAGTCCGGCCTATCCAAAATCCCGCTATTATCAAGATGCCGCGATTCGCGCCTGTTTTGAACAAATACTTATTTGTGAGAAAAATCAAATAGATAGTCGTGTTTTACTGGCGCTAGCAACAGGCGCTGGTAAAACCGTCATTGCGGCAAACCTGCTGTGGCGCTTGCACGAAGCTCAGCGCTTGCCTAAACCGGCCTTGTTTCTTTGCGATCGGGACGAACTGCGCGAACAGGGTTACAACAAGCTTAAAGCCGTGTTCGGCGACAATGCCCGAATCGTCACCCACAGCAAAGGGGACAACAGCGCAAAAAATGCCCGGATTCATATCGCGACTTACCAAACCTTGGGGCTGGATGATGAAGAGAATGAATCTATCAGCTTTCTTAGTAAGCATTATCCGATAGATGCGTTCAGTGTCATTATTATCGACGAATGCCATCGTTCCGCCTGGGGTCGCTGGTCAGAGGTGTTATCACGCAATCCCAATGCCATACAAATAGGCTTGACCGCCACGCCTCGACAATTGCGCGAAGCCAAGACGCAAAACAAAGAAGATGCGCTGATCACCGCCAACAACCTCAAATACTTTGGCGAACCGGTTTACGAATACAATCTGATCCAAGCCCAGGAAGACGGCTATCTGGCCGCCTGCGAAATCGTTAAACGCAAGGCCTCGATAGACGGCAAAACCTTTACCAGCGAAGATGTACTGAAAGCCAAGCCGATTGATGCCAAAAGCGGCAGGCAAATCAGGCAGGAAGAAATCAAAGACCAATACACTTCCCGGAATTTCGACAGTCAACTGTTGATGCCTGAGCGTATTGCCGCCATGTGCGAGGATTTGTTCACGCAGCTTTGCCTGCACGGCGGCCCCGAGCAGAAAGCGATTATTTTTTGCACCCGCGAAATCCACGCCGACCGTGTCGCGATGCAGATGAATAACCTGTACAGCCTATGGTGCAAACAACAGAACCGCACCGCCAAAGAACATTACGCGTTCAAATGCATGGGCACGGCTAACGGCGGATGAGAGTTGATCGAACCGATGCGCGGTTCCGGCGAACGGGCTTTTATTGCCTGCACAGTCGATCTACTGGCAACCGGCGTCGATATAGAACGGCTCAATGCGGTGGTGTTTTTTAGGTATCTGGAATCCAGCATTCTGTTTTACCAAATGCTCGGACGCGGCACCCATATCGACGAAGTCACGCAAAAATACAAATTCTGGCTGTACGATTACACCGGCGTAACCGATTTATTCGGCACCGATTTTATTAGCGCGCACAGTTCGGGTAAAAAGAAAAAAACAACTGGCGGTGGCGAAGACGGCGGGGATGATGGCGAGGGAGGAGACGAACCGCCGGTGATTCAAATAGCCGGGCAAATCGTCACCGTCAACTCCGAAGGCCGTTTTATCCTGACCCGCCGCGAAGGCCGGGATGTAAAAATCCCGATAGACGAATACCGTCGGGAAATGCTGCAACAGGTGCTGCGCGAAGCGGGCAACTTACAGGATTTTCGGCAATTATGGATAGAAGCCAAAAAACGCCGCGACTTGATCGACCATTTGCTGGGCGAAAACTATTCGCCGGAAGTGTTACGGGAACTGGAAGACATGAAGGATTTTGATTATTACGACATGTTCGCCCACCACGGCTACCATGCCCAAGCCTTGAAACGTCAACAGCGCGGCCGGGGTTATCTCGACCGAAACTTACCCTGGTTCGACGCCATGCCGACCGATACTGCGATTGTGCTGAAAGGCTTCGGGCATCAGTTTGGCTTGGGCGGCACCGAGGCGCTGGAAACCTCGGCATTATGGGAGGTGCCGGAAATCAGCCGGGCGGGTGGTTTGGCGGCTTTGAAAAAATTGGGTAAACCGGCAGAAATAATTTTACAGGCTAAAGAGAGGTTGTTCGGGGTATGAGCTGGCCAATAAAAAGACTTTCTACTGTTGCACAAATAAATCCGAGTAGAAATAAAATCATAAGAGAAGACAATACAAAAACTTCTTTTGTTCCTATGGAAGGCGTAGATGGTATAAATGGAATTGTAATTGGGGCATTGAATCGGCCTTATGCAGAGATAAAAAAGGGATACACTTATTTTGAAGAAAATGATGTGATATTCGCGAAAATCACGCCATGTATGCAAAATGGTAAACATGCAATTGCTACCGATTTAATTGACGGTATTGGCTTTGGTTCAACAGAATTTCATGTTATTAGATGCTCAGAAGATATTATTCCTGAATGGGTGCATTATTATCTTCGCCGACAAGAAACCCTTAATGCTGCAATCAAAACGTTTAATGGCGCAGTTGGTCAGCAGCGTGTTCCGACTGATTTTCTAGAGAATTTAGCAATACCAGTGCCGTCCTCTGTTGAAACTCAACGCCTAATCGCCGCCAAACTCAAAGCCCAACTAGCTGAAGTGGAAACCGCCCGTAAGGCTTTAGCCGCGCAGCAAGCAGATATTAAACTTTTAGCGGCAACAGCATTGGATAAGCTATACAGCTACTCAATTAAAAATAAGCTTGGCGATGTTGCAAAAATCCAATCTGGCTATGCTTTCAAAAGTAAGGACTTTATAACGCAAGGCATAAAGCTTCTTCGCAATACTAATATTCTTCCAAATAAAATTTATTGGGATGATACGGCTTATTTGCCCAGCGAATCATTCGCTCATTATCCAAATTATGTGATTCATGAAGGCGATGTGATTTTGAGCCTGGATAGACCGATTATTTCCACAGGCATTAAAGTTGCCTGTATTTCAGAAAAAGATATTCCTGCTTTGCTTGTTCAACGTGTGGGAAGATTTTTAATTGATAAAAACAGACTTGATCCAAGCTATCTTTATTTTTTCCTCAATACGTCTTTTTTTAAAGATGCTATTTCAGGACATGAGCAAAGTTTAGGTGTTCCTCATATTTCACCATCGCAAGTAGAGGGCGTTGAAATCCCACTGCCTGATGTTGAGGAACAAAAAAAAATTGCTGCTACGGCTTTGGAAATCTTTAGAGAAATAGAAATTGCAAAAATAGCCGCAAAAGAAGCCCAAAAAGACATTGAGCTCCTATCTAGCCGTTTGCTTGCTCACGCTTTCGATCCTCTATCTGCACAATGAAAAATTGCAAAGGAGTACAGTCATGACCAACAAACGCATTTCCGAACAGCATCACGCCACTTTCGACAGCATTCGTCAGCTAGATGAAGAGGGCAACGAGTATTGGAACGCCCGCCAACTCGCTGTTTTTTTAGAGTATTCACAGTACCGCCATTTTCTGCCGGTGCTGGAACGTGCCAAGGAAGCTTGCCGAAACAGTGGCCAAAAAGTTTCCGACCATATTGAGGATGTCCTCACAATGGTCGAAATCGGTTCAGGTGCAAAGCGTGAGGTGCCCGATGTGCGATTATCCCGCTACGCCTGCTATCTGGTTGTGCAGAACGGCGATCCAGCCAAGCCGGTCATCGCTAATGGTCAAACTTATTTTGCGATGCAGACCCGTCGTCAAGAGCTGGCGGATAATGAAAACTTTGCCCGGCTTTCCGAAGATGATAAACGCTTGGCTATCCGCAATGAGCTGGCTACACATAACAAGCATTTAGCAGCGGCCGCAAAAGATGCGGGCGTGGAAACTTCGCTTGATTATGCCATTTTTCAGGATCATGGCTATAAGGGCTTGTATGGCGGGCTCGGGGCGAAAGATATTCACGCTAAAAAGGGTTTGAAAAAAAGCCAAAAAATTCTCGACCATATGGGCAGCACCGAATTGGCGGCAAACCTGTTCCGTGCCACACAGACCGAAGAAAAGCTCAAACGCGATCAAGTGCGTGGCAAGAAGCAGGCTAATCAAACGCATCTTGAAGTGGGCAGAAAAGTGAGACAGACCATTGACGATTTGGGCGGCACCATGCCTGAAGCATTGCCGACACCCGACATCAGCATTAAACAAATCGAGACTGCAAAGAAAAAGCTTGAGAAAAACAACAAATAATCATGAACAGTAAACCAGATAAAACGATCGAAACCGCAAAAAAAACCAAAACGCCTAAAGCGATAGCCTCCACCCAATCCTTATCTTCTTTCGTTAAAGCCATTTGCGATGTGATGCGCCGTTCCAATTGCGCCAGCGCGTTGCAGTATGTGCCGGAATTAACCTGGATTCTGTTTTTGCGCATTCTGGATGCTCAAGAGCAAAAGGCGCGCGAAGAAGCCGAGGCTTTGGGTAACGATTATGCCCCGGCCTTGACTGCGCCGTACCGTTGGCAGGATTGGGCCGCGCCGTTTGCCGATAAAGAGGACACGGAAGAACAAGCTGTCGGCTGGAAGCGCAAGCAACTTTACGCGGCGGGCGACGGCAAGCTGTTCGAGTTTATCAACAACGAACTGCTGCCGCATTTGCACAGTCTGGATGCCGATCCTGACACTCAGTTGCCCAATAGTAATGCCAGCCGCAAACAGCGGGTGATCGGCCGGATTATGACGGCGGTGGAAAAAGTGCGGGTCGATAGCGAAACCAATCTGCGCGATATTCTCGACAAGGTGCATGAAATCCATATAGATCATATCGACGACACTCACTTTTTTACGCTGTCGCAAGTCTATGAAGATTTGCTGCTGAAAATGGGCGAGAAAAACTCCGACGGCGGCCAGTTTTTTACGCCGCGTGAAGTGATTCGGGGCATGGTGCATATTCTCGATCCGCAAGCCGGGGAGACGGTTTACGATCCTTGTTGCGGCACCGGCGGGTTTTTGGCGGTGGCGTTCGAACATATCAACCGGAACCTGGGTAATGCGCCCGCCAGTACGGTATTGGATACGCTCAAACACGATACCTTTTTCGGCAGGGAAAAAGAGAACCTGGTTTTTCCTATCGCCTTAGCCAATTTGATTCTGCACGGCATAGACCAACCGAATTTATGGCATGGCAACACGCTGACAAACCGGCCTACCTATGCCGGATTGTTTGAGCAAGCCCCGCTTACTTTCGATGTGATTCTGACCAATCCTCCATTTGGCGGCAAGGAAGGCACGGATGCGCAAAAGAATTACAGTTTTGAAACCAGCTCGACCCAGGTTTTGTTTCTGCAACATATTTTGGCCGACCTGAAAATGCCGATGGATGGTAAAGCTGGCGGACGTTGCGGCATTGTGCTGGATGAAGGTTTGTTGTTCCGCACCAATGAGAGCGCTTTTGTTGAGACTAAACGCAAGTTGGTCGATGAATGTGATTTGTGGTGTATCGTCAGTTTACCCGGTGGTGTTTTTTCAACGGCTGGGGCCGGCGTTAAAACCAATCTGCTGTTTTTTACCAAGGGCAAAAAAACCGAACGTATCTGGTATTACGATTTGTCGCAAATCAAAGTCGGCAAGAAAACACCGACGACGTTGGCGTATTTCGGCTTTGATAAGCAAGGCGGCATTTTAGATGATGCCGATTTGCCGAGGCCATTAACCGCCGACTGGTTGGAACAGGAGGATAATCAGGGTAAGCCCTTTCCTTCGATAGCAAGGTTGCTTGGCAAACACGGGACGTCCGAAGCGGACAGCGATTTTTCCTGGACGGTAGACTTTACCGCCCGCCGTGCAAAGGCTCAAGCGGATATGCTGCCGTTTCTGGAAGAGGTTAAAAATCTCACCGAAGCATTGTTGCCGCTGAAAGAAAATCTGAAAGCACTGAAAAAGGATAAAGCCGACAAGGAAAAAATATCGGCTATCGAAGAGGCGATTAAAGCCAAGGAAAAAGCCGTTCGCGAAGCGCAAACCAAGGCGACTGATATTGATGCGGCGGTTTATGATTTGAAAGCCGTTAATCCCAATGTGAAGGCGATTGTTGATACCCGCACCGTGTTGGAGATTATCGACAATATCAATCTGCAAGGGCAAATTGCGGCGATGGCGATGAATAATTTGCGGGGTTTGTTGGTGGAGGAGTAATGTCGTATAAATTTAAAATATAACGCAGATGGTTTTTTGGTTAGCTTGCTAATCGGCACCCGGAATAACAATTTGAGAATTGACCATGCTTGATAAACTAATTACTGAGAAAAATCTCGAAAACTTGGCCGGTGTCGGCGCTTTTCAACGCGGCGAAGCCTATTTTTCCATTGGCTCGGTGGGACCGCTTCGCGATACCGGCGACAAAATCAGCGCCCGCGTTGAAGGCACGGAAACCTATCGGGTCGAGTTGTGGGACGATGATGGCAGTCTCGGCTACGACTGCACTTGTCCGCGTGCGGCGGAAGGTTATTTCTGCAAGCATTGCGTGGCGCTGGGCTTAGCTTGGCTTTCCGGGCGGAAAGAATCCGGCGGTGCTGTCTCCGCTAAAGAACAACGCCGCGATCCGTGGCGCGATATTCGGGATTATTTGAACACACAAACGCCGGAAGTATTGGTTGAGTTGTTATTGGACACCGCCGAGCGCGATGATCGCTTATATCAATCCTTATTGTTCAAGGCTGAGCGCGCCGTAGTGGGAACTGACGTAGTCAATGTCTTCCGTAAGGCGATAGATCAGGCAACACGCATCCACGGCTTTATCGACTGGCGGGAATCCGGCGACTTTGCGTCTAAGCTCGATCAAGTCGTGGAATCGCTGGAAGAATTGCTTGCGCCGGACAGCGCCGAGCTGTTGATCGAGCTGGCCGAATACGCCATCAAACGCTTGGAAGACTCTCTGGAACAGATCGATGATTCAAACGGTGAGGTTGGGGATATCGTGGCAACACTCGGCGATTTGCATCTTCGTGCCTGCGAGTTGGCAAAGCCTGAGCCGCAAGCACTCGCAGAACGTCTGTTTCACTTGGAAATGAAACCGTCTTTCGAAATTTGCAGTTTCGATGCTTCGACTTATCGAGATGCGCTTGGCGAGGAAGGTGTTCAGCGTTATCGGGAGTTGGCCGAAGCCGAGTGGGCCAAGATCAAGCCACGGCATAGCAACGACGCTTATGACTCGCGTCGCTCCCGGCTCACATACCTCATGGAATCGCTGGCTCGGGAGAGCGGCGATGTGGAAGAACTGGTAGCGATCAAGTCGCGCGATTTGTCGTCGTCTTACCAGTATCTGACAATTGCCGAGATATGGGCCAAGGCCGGGCAGGACGACAAGGCGTTGGATTGGGCTGAACGCGGGCTGCAAGCTTTTCCCAACGCGAAGGACAACCGGCTGCGGGACTTTCTGGTGGCGGCCTATCTGCAACGCCAGCGCAACGATGAAGCCTTGCAATTGACTTGGGTGCAGTTCGAGGAACGGACGTCGCTGGAACAATATAAAAAACTGCATAGCGTTGCCGGGCAACTTGGCGTTTGGCCCGAACAGCGTCAGCGCGCTTTGGCGCGGGTTGCTGAAGTCATTGCCGATCAAGCCGCTTTTACAACCCGCTGGAAACCGAAACCCTCAATACCCGATTATTCCCTGCGGGCAGAAATCGCTTTGTGGGAGAATGATCTCGATGCCGCCTGGACGGCACTACATGCAGGCAATTGCAATCAGGGACTGATGATAGCGTTGGCCGGTAAATTGGAATCGACGCGTCCGAATGATGCTCTCATCCTTTATAAGCGAATAATCCCGTCCATTGTCGATCAAACCAACAATGTGGCTTATGCCGATGCGGCAAAGCTGATTCGTAAGGTTGGGGAAATAATGAATGCCCAAAAGCGCAATCGTGAGTTCGGCGATTATTTGGCCGAGTTGCGCGTCCGCTTTAAACTTAAGCGGAACTTCATCAAACTTCTGAATGAAATGAGTTACTAACAATTAAAAGGCTATGTCGTTATCATGTTGCTTGCTGGCGTAGACAAACCCTGCACTCCCGTACGCCATAGTTTCAAAATGTCCATCAATTTTGTTAAAAAAAACCGATAGTCAAATAACGCATGAAGCCATATTTAGAATTACTCGATAAAATTATCACCGAAGGCAGCCTGAAAGGCGACAGAACCGGTAGCGGCACGCTGTCTATTTTCGGTCATCAGATGCGCTTTCCGTTGGCGGAAGGTTTTCCATTGGTGACAACAAAAAAAATACATTTAAAATCAATTATTTATGAATTGCTTTGGTTTTTAAAAGGCGAGACTAACCTGAATTTTTTGCAGCAGCATAATGTCAACATCTGGAATGAATGGGCGGATCAAAACGGCGATTTAGGCCCTGTGTACGGCCATCAATGGCGCTCATGGCCGACAGCCGACGGTCGGCATATCGACCAGATTCAGCAAGTGATCGAACAGCTTAAAACAACGCCCAACAGCCGCCGGATTATCGTTTCCGCCTGGAATGTCGCGGATTTGCCGGATGAAAGCATCAGCCCGCAGCAGAATGTGGCGCTAGGAAAAATGGCTTTATCTCCCTGTCATGCGTTTTTTCAGTTCTATGTGGCCGATGGCAAGTTGTCTTGTCAGCTCTATCAGCGCAGCTGCGACACGTTTTTGGGTTTGCCGTTCAATATAGCGAGTTATGCCTTATTGACGCATATGATCGCTCAGCAGTGCGATTTGGCCGTGGGCGATTTTGTCTGGACGGGTGGCGACGTGCACCTTTACCTGAATCATCAGCAGCAGGCTAACTTGCAATTGACCCGCAAGCCTTACGCATTGCCGACATTAACCATAAAACGCAGGCCGGAATCGATATTCGATTATCACTATGACGATTTTGAAATAGTCGATTACCAGACGCACGACCCTATCAAGGCGCCGATTTCTGTTTAATGAGGCACGGATTGATAGGTGCAAGGTTTTTTCGCCTTTTGCCTTTCGTCTTTTTTAGCGGTTTAATCTGCAGTATCTATATTCCATTTTTTAACCGGCTATTTTTAAGGAAAATTAACTATCACCTATGAATATACAATACAAAGCGCACCCCTGGCATGGCATCAATCCGGGCGACCATGCGCCGGACATCGTCACGGCCTTCATCGAAATCGTCCCGTCGGATACCGTTAAATACGAAGTCGACAAAGAAACCGGCTATCTTAAAATCGACCGACCGCAAAAGTTTTCCAATACCGTGCCTACCTTGTACGGGTTTATTCCGCAAACCTATTGCGCCGACAGGGTTGCCGAATATGCCGCAATAAAATCCGGAAAAACGGTTGCCAAGGGCGATGGCGATCCCCTGGATATTTGCGTTTTGAGCGAGCGCAGTGTGACGCATGGCGACATTCTTTTACAGGCGATACCCATCGGCGGCTTTCGCTTACTGGATGGCGGCGAAGCCGACGACAAGATTATTGCGGTCATGAAAGGTGACGAGTTTTATCGGCAATGGAATGACGTATCAGACTGTCCGGAGTCTTATATCAACCGGTTGAAACATTATTTTCTGACCTATAAGCAGCTACCTAGCGAAAAGAGCTCCTGCGAAATAACCAATGTTTACGGACGGGAAGAAGCCCATGAAGTGATCAGGCGAGCCATGGAAGATTATCAGCACCATTTTATTGCTGAGTGAGCTATTACTGTTTTAGCAGAGGTGTTCACCGGCAATATCTTCGATCATAAAAGCCATGATTTCCTGCTTATCATTAAAATTGCCGTAAGCCAGCAGCAGTTTTACATAAGCGGCTTCAATCGACATATTCCAGATGATTTCAGCGCCTTGTTCGATTAACGCCCGGGTGCTTTGGTAAGCGTCCGCTGATTTAATCGCCGGAGACAGATAAACGCTGATGCCTTGTTGTTTGCAGCGTTCGATAAATGCGACTAACGAATAGTTTTCGCCCCATTGCAAGGATGCGCAGGCGGTGCCGGAGTGATATAAATCATGCAAAACGGCATCGACATTTTCCAGGTTAAATCTGGCATAATCCAGCCCGGGATAGGGTTTTATCATCAAGATGCGCTCGGAAAAATCGGCTTTTAACGGCGTATTATGGGGCAGCGATTTTTTTGCTGGCGGATTCAATAATGAAAACTGCCGGTTTTCAAAATGCAGGTAACTCTTAGCCTGAACGCTGAAAAAATCGCCGCTTAACTGTAAGGAACAGGTCAGGCGAGTGCCTTGATGCACTTGGGTCGTTTGCTGTGGGTTGCGATAGGGAACAAAAACGCCGGGGCGGTTTATTTGCAGGATAAATTCAACAGCACAGATAAAGTTTTCAACTCCGTTGGCTTTGGGATGATCCAGCGGATAATCGCTGGCAACCAGCAGCATCGGAATCTGGGTGGCATGAAAATAAAAGTTCAACGCGCAAGCCGTATAAGCCAGGGTATCGGTGCCGTGAGTCATGATGATGCCGTCGTATTGCTCGGGTCGGGCGGCTTCTATGGCGGTAATGATGGATGTCCAGGCGCGGGGCGCAAGGTTCTCGCTTAAAATCTGCAGGGGCTGGATAGTGTCGAAATGGATTTTCCGGTAATTTTCGTCATGCTGTTGAAACAGCTGAATCAATTTGAATGATGCGCTGTCTGCTGTATTGATGGTGCCGTCAGTGGCAACAGAACCGATAGTTCCGCCGGTAAATACAACCAGTATGTTTTTCATAAACTTATTATTCTGTAGTGAATTATTGATATTAATCAGAATATTATAGTAATTTTTACGAAAACCAAATAGCGGTATGAAAGACGGTAAAAAAACCCTTACTCGAAAACTCGAATAAGGGTTTGGTTTGCAGCGTCGTTTAAAGTGGTTTGCCCGCGATCATGCATTTAACGATCCGCTTCAAATAATATTAAAAACCTTGAGGTTAATTTTCGTTAGGGCTATTATTTGGTACTAATTAAAACAATTAATATTGACACTATGGACTCTGCATTAACATTTCCGACTGCTCTACGAGAGTTATTACGCACACACCAGACTTTCTTATCTTATGCAGCCAGTCATGTTCACACCCTGGATCTGACGCTGCCGCAATTCGATATTATCATCACCTTAGGCAATACGGCCGGTATGAACTTCAAGATACTGGGTGAGAAAACCTTAATTACTAAAGGCACGTTGACCGGCGTAATCAGCCGGTTGGAGGATAAAGGACTGGTTCAGCGTGTTGCCTCGGAAACGGATGGCCGCAGTCAGATTGTACAACTAACGGAGGCGGGAAAGGACTTATACCAACGCACTTTTCCCGAGCATCTGGCATTCATTTATCGGATATTTAATGATTATTCCCCAGAAGATATCGCGACTCTTGAAGCCACTCTGCTGCGGTTGCGCAAAGCGGTAATCGCAGCACGCAGCAATGAGAGCGAACAGCTTGTTGAAGAAACTGATCAGTAGACATTTGGTCTTCGGCCTCCGCTGGCTCCGCAATTAATTTATTAGTCGACACTTCGCTCGACTCATAGCAAGTTAACCGACCCATTAACAATATTCACCAGAACAAAGGATTAGCATGCCACTCGTTAACATTTCGATACTTTCAGGCAAATCACCCGAATACATTAAAGCGGTTGGTGATGGCATCAACTCAGCTGTCATTGAAACCATGGGTTTCCCACCGGATGACCGTTACCAGATTATTCATCAGCTCGATTCGGAGCAATTACAGCTTCAAGGCCGTGATGGTGACCGAGTGATGATGCATTTGGTGATGCGTGCTGGCCGCTCAAACGAATCAAAACAGGCGTTTTATAAAAAAGTGGTGGAAAATCTGGCGGTTAATCCAGGTATTCCGCCTGAAAACGTAATGATAACCCTCTCCGAAAACCATGATATTGATTGGTCTTTCCGTGATGGTGTAGCGCAGTTTATGGTTTATCCGGATGCCGACATTAGCAAACATAAACCAACAACGGAAACCGCTACGCCAACTGTGACGACGACTTCCGGAACCCTAGTCGCCAAGCCTTACGGGCAGCCAAAAGAACTTTTACTCCAGGACTACCTGATTGGTGTAGTCGTTCTTGCCCTGGTCGGTCTGGTCTTCTGGAGCATTCGGCAAAGCGGCAAGGAGTAATCAGTAGAGCGCATAACATTTAAAAGAAACCGTCAAAAAAGAAATCTTCGGCGGGCATTAACAAAAGCTCGGTTATGTCTTCGAGGAAAATGATTGACCCGGTAACTGGGCTTATAATAGTACCTGTAGGCGGGTGCCGACATATTGCGGCGGCTGTCGAAACGATGCCCAAACTGGGGTTTACGCAGAGGCGCATTGTACATACGGTTGATCTGGGCGTTCCGATGCGAAGGCGGCCGGTTATCTGCCATGACGGTTTGTTGACCGAATAACATCAACACACCCACAAGGAGCATGATTTTGTGGTTTAGACTGTTCATAGTTATCTACCTCAAAAGATTTATCTGGGTGTTTAGCGCTGAGTCCGTCCCTGGACAACAACAGCCGCTTCTAAAACCAAAGCGTGTTTACTTTTGGCTTTCGTTTTGTTTTTGGTTTTTCCTTTCCTCATGACGTTTTTGCCATTTTTCCTGGTGGTCTTTTTTGATGACATCCAACTTGGTCATCTGCTCGGCAGTTAACACTTCCTGCATACGCAAACGGCTTTCCTGACGAAGCGCTTCACGTTTTTCCTGCTGTTCTTTGAAGATTACTTCCAATTTGCTTTTTTGCTCCGCGTTTAAATCCAGCTGTTTGGCCATATGTTCCACTTTATTGCCCTGGTGGCGGCCTCCGTCATGGCCGCCGGGAAATGCGGCTACAGTCAAAGGAAAGGCCAAGGCCAGTGCGATGATGGTGATGATTTTTTTGTTCATGGTAAATCTCTCAATTGATTAAGGATCATCAAACGGCGTTTTTCCGTTTTCGAGATCTACTTTAACCACGAAAAGCACAAACAATTTGGAGCAATTAAGGAAATAATGTGCAAATTAACGCTTATCTATTCCTTGCTTTACCTAATCACTATCCCGTTGCGGATCATAGCGATAACCGGCGCCATAGACCGAATGAATCAGTTCCTGGCCGGGTAACAGTTCGGCCAGTTTTTTTCTCAATTTTTTGATGTGACTGTCGATAGTACGGTCCGAAACACTCCGCTGATCCTGATAAATCTGATCCATCAATGCCGACCGGGAAAAGATGCGGCCGGGTTGCCGGTACAGCACTTGCAGCAGCTGGAATTCCACTGAGGTCAATTCGATTTCACGCCCTGCGGCCAATACCCGAAAACTGTTGGCATCCAGGGTTAACAATTGAACATGATGCTCATCATTATCCGCTTGAGGCTGCAATCGGCGCAGTACCGCCTTGACCCGCGCCACCATTTCACGGGGACTGTAAGGCTTGCAAATATAATCGTCGGCACCCATTTCCAGACCCAGTAAACGATCGATTTCCTCTATACGCGCAGTAACCATAATAATCGGCACTTTGCTAAAACTGCGTAGTTCACGGCAAATCGTCAGACCATCGCAACCCGGCAACATCAGATCCAATAACACCAGATCCGGATGCTGCTGTTTGACCCAGGGCACAACCGCATTGCCCTCGCCAAGCGTAGCGGTGGCAAAACCGGCATTTTGCAGATAATCCTCTGCCAGCTTGGCGAGCTTTTGTTCATCTTCGACGATTAATATAAGGCTTGCTTCATTCATGGTCATGATTGCAAAGGTAATTCAATGTGTATGGCGAGTCCGCCCAGAGATGACGCCTGCGCCTTGATAATGCCGTTATGCGCGGCCACTATATTTCGGCAAATGGCCAGACCGAGCCCGGCGCCTCCGTGATTTCTGCTGCGCGAATGTTCGACCCGGTAAAACCGGTCGAACAATTTCTCCCTTTCCTCATCGGATACCCCCGGGGCGCTATCGGCCATATCGATGAACAAGGTATCCGCCTTTTTTGCGACAGTGATTTCCAGACGGCCGCCGCTGTCGGTATAGTTGGCGCTATTTTTCAGCACATTGCGGAACAGCTGCGATAAACGGTCCGGATCGGCATAAACACGAACAGTGCCTTGAGTGGTATCGATCAGTTGAACGCTCAGCTGTTTACTGTCGAATTCAGGCATCAGCGCAGCCAAGTCCGCTGTTAAAACGGCTATCGGATCAATAACAGCTTTTCGGTAAGTCAATGCGCCTTGGTCGGACAAGGCCAATTGATAAAGATCCTCCGTTAACCGGTTTAGCCGCATAACATCGCCGAACAAAGAATCGATGGCTGCACGGTTCATTGGACGAATGCCGTCCTGCAATGCTTCCAATTCCCCGCGCAATACCGACAATGGGGTACGCAACTCATGGGAAATATCGGCAACCCAACGCCGTCTGGCCTGTTCCGACTGTTCCAGGGCGGCGGCCATTTCATTAAAGTCACGCGCCAGCTGTCCGAGTTCATCACCGGATTCGACTGGCAGGCGGACATCATATCGGCCGACAGCCAGCTCTTTGGCTGCCGCAGTAATGCGCTTGATCGGCCGACCCAGAATATAGGCCAGCAAAAGTGCCAGAACGGCGGAAAGCGTTATCATTAACAGTGCAATCCAAGCGAATTCTTTAGCCTGCCTTTCCATAAACCGGAGTTCGCCGAGTTGATTGTCAGGTTTTCCCGGCAACAGTCCCAGAAAACCGACGACTCGGTCCTCATGCTTGATTACTTGCAGCGTTAATTGCGACAGCGCTTCTGGTTGACCGAAAATAATCGATTTATCAGCGGCTAATAGCATCACCCGCATTTCCAAAGGCTTGAAACGCCGTTTGCTAAGGGCTTCGGATTCGACGTCGGGAGGCCATCTGTTCAGCGGCTCGGTCAGTGCTTTTTTCATCCAGGGTGCCGGATGCCGGTGACGACGGTTATCGGATTGCAACAGCAACTGAATCCATTGTTGCTTGTTCCCGGCCAAAGGTTCCCAACTGCCGGTATCGGCATAATAGTCGGTCAGTCCATCGATCAAGTTTGAGACCCGTTCACGTTGCCGCGTCTCAATAAGTTCATTAAAGCCCCGATCCAAGGACCAGCGCATAAACAAATACATGCCGGCCACAACCAGCAATGTGGTCAGCAGAAAAGTTAGAAATAATTTGATTCGAATGGATTTGTGCACAAAACTGCTCGTCAGTCGTATAGGGTATTGTTAGCTCAACGCAGAACAATAAAGCTTCGTGGTGAAGATTGAATAACTATTACGCAGTAACCTCAGTCAATCAATTCAAGGTCAAAAAATGACGTTGAAACTGGAAAATATGGGATGCTGTTTTACAGTAATTTTGTCATACAAAATCGCTTATAGGCAGGTGCGAATAGTCTTTATTCTAGCCTTAATCCTGCCATTCAGGGGTATGATGCTTGAGTAAAATTCAATGGCTAAAAAATACTGCATTAATATGAAAATATCACTTATCGTCGCGATGGCGAGCAATCGGGCCATCGGCCTGAACAATCAAATGCCCTGGCATTTATCCGCCGACCTTAAAAAATTTAAAAAAATCACCATGGGTGCGCCCATTTTAATGGGCAGAAAAACCTACGAGTCGATAGGCAGGCCGCTGCCGGGGCGCACCAACATCATTATCAGCAGGAATTCGGCATACAGCCAACCGGGCTGTCTGGTGTTTAATGATATTGAAAAGGCGCTGGAAAGTTGCTGTGAGGCTGAAGAAATTTTCGTTATCGGCGGCTCGGATTTTTACAAGTCGATGCTGCCGGTTGCCGATACGCTCTACCTGACGCAAATACATCAGGAATTCCCCGGCGATACGTTTTTTCCCGAAATTGATGCAGATCAGTGGATTGAGGTGGAGAGGGAAGATATCCGGGACGATGCTGATGCGGGGTTCAGCTACAGTTTTTTGAAGCTGGAAAAACGAAAAGGCTAGCAGTGCAAAGCCGGCTTTGCACTGCTTACGAGCGTTAACATTTTTTGCAATCGTAGGAGTGGCTTAATAGGTTAACCCGCTACAGCCAGAGAATTTTTACCGGATTTTTTGGTTTCGGGACAATCAATGCTGAAACGCTGCACCGGTTCACCCAGTTTTAATGCAGTCAATTGGCCGCCCCAAAGACAGCCGGTATCGATGGCATAACAGTTAGGTCCCTCGTAATAGCCCAAGGTAGACCAGTGACCGAAGATAATGCGCATGTTTGCGTTTTTACGTTTAGGCGCTGCAAACCACGGAACAAGACTTTTGGGTTGAGAGCCTAAAGGCCCGCTTTGAACAAAATCCAGCCGACCATTAACATCGCAATAACGCATACGGGTAAAGCAATTAATGATAAAACGCAGCTTTTCGACGCCTTTTAAATTGGATGACCAGATATTGGGCTTGTTGCCGTACATTTGTTTTAAAAACGCCTGATAATCAGGACTTCTTAGGGCCTGTTCCGCCAGCAAGGCCATTTTTTGGGTTTTTTTAAAATCCCATTGCGGCGGAAGGCCGGCATGAACCAGGCAGAAATCATCGTTAAAATGAAATAAAGGCCTATGCCTTAACCAGTCGATTAACTCGTCCCTGTCCGGCGCTTCAAGTATCGGCAATAGCGAGTCTTTTTTATTGGCTATTTTGGCTGCGCAGGACGCGGCCAGTAAATGCAAATCATGGTTGCCGAGCACAGTGACTGCAGAATCTCCCAGCGATTTGACAAAACGCAGGGTTTCTAAAGATTTGGGGCCGCGATTGACCAGATCACCGGCAAACCACAGTTGATCGGTGTGTTCATTAAAACAAATGGTATCGAGGAGTCTTAATAATTCATCAAAACAGCCTTGAATATCACCGATAGCATAAACAGACATTGTTAATGCAGGGTTCTTGGGATGGATAAGGTAAACCGGGGTACGTCTGCCTGGAAATTATCGCCATCATCCGAATGCATCGTATAGTCACCCTGCATGGTGCCGACCGGTGTTTCTATCATCGCACCGCTGGTGTAACGAAAAGACTCGCCGGGTTTAAGATAAGGTTGTTCGCCGATGACGCCATCGCCTCTGACTTCCTGGGTTTTGCCATTGGAATCGGTAATCAGCCAATGACGCTGGAGCAGTTTTGCCGGTATTTTGCCGACATTGGTAATAGTGATGGTGTAGGCAAAGACATAGCGATCTTCATCCGGAGAAGATTGCGCTTCTATAAAAAGAGGTTTGGCCTCAACTATTATTTTGTTTTTTTCGTTCATTATTAGATCATATGGGTTATATAGTGTTTATTTCATCGTAACTTTTCATTAAACGCAAGTAACTATTCAGTATGAAATACAAAGACGGCTTTTTAATTCTATTATTAGTTTTGTCCACAGCGACGCATGCACAAGATGGTCAAGATTTATTTGCGGCGGCAATGATCGGCAAGATTGATAGAACAGAAGCTTTGCTGGCGCAAGGGATCGATGTTAACAGTAAAACAGCCGTCGGCCGCACTGCTTTGATGGCCGCTAGTTTTAACGGCAATGTACGCATTGTTAAGCTACTGCTGGCGTACGGAGCCGATGTCAGCCTCGCCGATAATTTAGGCGTAACAGCGTTAATGGATGCGCTGGTTTTCGGCAATGAAGACATCGTCAGTTTGCTGATTGCAGCCGGAGCCGATGTGAATGCGCTGGACAAAGAAAATGTGACGGTTATGGGCCGAGCCAAAAAAACCGACCATAAAAAAGTGATTGAAATACTGGAGAAAGCCGGGGCAAAAGAAGAGGCGGAAGTGCCGATAGAAGAAGCGACCAGCAAAGACGGCGCCGCTGGAAAACCGGCAGAAAAGTCCGATACGAAGCCAGCGGACAAAAAATAACTCACTAAAGGATAAAACATTGCATATTCATATCTTAGGTATTTGCGGCACATTCATGGGCGGACTGGCCGTCATTGCGCGGCAGTTGGGGCATCAGGTCAGCGGTTCCGACCAGAATGTTTATCCGCCGATGAGCACGCAGCTGGAACAGCAAGGCATCGTGTTGATGGAAGGTTATCGGGCCGAGAACCTGGACAGTAAACCTGACTTGGTGATTATCGGCAATGCCCTGTCGCGCGGCAATCCCGAAGTCGAAGCGGTACTGAATCAGGGATTGCGATATGTTTCCGGTCCGCAATGGCTGGCCGAGCATGTGTTGCAGGATAAATGGGTATTGGGTGTTGCCGGAACTCACGGTAAAACCACGACCACCAGTATGCTCAGCTGGATACTGGAGCATCAGGGTTTTAATCCGGGTTTTTTAATCGGCGGCATCCCGTTAAATTTCGGTATTTCGGCGCGGCTGGGAGAATCCGACTTTTTTGTGATCGAGGCCGATGAATACGATTCCGCGTTTTTCGATAAGCGTTCAAAATTTGTCCACTATCGCCCCAGAACAGCCATCCTGAATAACCTTGAATACGACCATGCCGATATTTTTCCCGATCTGGATGCGATCAAAAAACAATTCCATCACCTGGTCAGGACGGTGCCCGGAGAGGGCCTGATAATCAGCCCTGAATGCGACGCCAATATCAATGAGGTCTTGGCGATGGGGTGCTGGACGCCGGTTGCGAAGACTTCGATTAATTCAAATGCTCAGTGGAACGCGCAATTGATTAAAGCCGACGGCAGCCGGTTCGAAGTGCTGATGGACAATCAAGTACAAGGCTGTGTCGAATGGTCGTTAACCGGCGAACATAATGTCTACAACGCGCTGTCGGCGATAGTCGCCGCAAGACACATCGGCATCCTGCCCAAGGATGCGATAACCGCGCTGGGGCAGTTTAAAAATGTAAAACGTCGTATGGAAGTGATCGCCAGCATCAACGGCGTGACCTTATATGATGACTTTGCCCATCATCCGACCGCGATACAAATGACGCTGGACGGCTTGCGCAAACAGGTGGGATCAGAGCGCATCATTGCGATAGTCGAGCCGCGCTCAAACACCATGCGGCTGGGCGTACATACCAAAACCCTGGCGGAATCTCTGGCTAATGCCGATCTGGCTATCATCTACCAGCCGGAAGCGATGGGCTGGGATTTAAGTGAGCTGAAAAAGTACGCCGCTAACATTGAAATCTACCTATCGCTGGATGACATTATCGCCAAGCTTAAATCTGAAGCGCGGAACAAAGGCCATTTTGTGTTGATGAGCAACGGCAGCTTCGGCGGCATTTATCAGCGCTTGCAGGACGAGTTGAATGCTTGCGGATCACCCTTATAAACATAAATAAAAGGCCTAAATCCGAATGCACATACAACAAGCCTTGCAAGCCCTGCTGAACAAACAAAACCTTAGCTCCGAGCAAATGCGCGAGGTGATGCGGCAAATCATGAGCGGCAATGCGACCGATGCGCAAATCGGCGGCTTCTTAATCGCGCTGCGCTGTAAAGGCGAAACCATCGACGAAATTGCCGCTGCTGCCGAAGTGATGCGCGAATTGGCCGGAAAAGTAAAGGTAACCGGCGAGCATGTCATCGACACCTGCGGCACCGGCGGCGATGGCGCCAATACCTTTAACATCTCCACCACCTGCGCCTTTGTCGTCGCCGCAGCTGGCGGGCAGGTTGCCAAACACGGCAACCGTTCCGTGTCCAGCAGTTGCGGCAGCGCCGACGTACTGGAAGCCGCTGGCGTTAATCTGGATTTAACCGCCGAGCAAGTCGCGCATTGCGTCAATGAAATCGGCGTGGGCTTTTTATTTGCGCCTAAACATCACGGCGCAATGAAGCATACCAGCAATGCCCGTAAAGAAATGGGCGTCAGAACCCTGTTCAATCTCTTAGGCCCGTTATCCAATCCCGCCGGAGCACCGAACCAGCTGATCGGCGTATTTGATCGACACTGGGTAGAGCCGCTGGCGCAGGTGTTAAAAAAACTCGGCAGCCGGCATGTGCTGGTGGTCAATGCCGATGATGGCTTGGATGAAATCAGCATCGCCTCGCCGTCAACCATTGCCGAGCTTAAAGACGGAGTCGTCACTCGCTACACAGTTACACCGGAACAGTTCGGTTTCAATCGTGCCAGTCTGGCCGAATTGGCCGTTGATGGTGCAGCCTCCAGTCTGGTGATGGTAAAATCGGTGCTGGACAATAAAGCCGGAGCGACCAGGGACATCGTGGCGCTCAATGCCGGGGCGGCAATTTACGCGGCCAATATCACCGATTCCTTAAGCGCGGGTATAGAAAAAGCCCAAGAGCTTATCGCCAGCGGTGCGGCCAAAGCCAAATTCGAGGCGTTGATCGCCTACTCAAAAACTTCATAAAACGACCAGAGACCATGACCGATACTCCAGATATTTTAAAAAAAATCCTCGATAAAAAAGCCGAAGAGGTAGCCCGACGCAGAACAGGCATGACCATCGCCAATCTGGAAGAAATTGCCGGAGGCGTAGAAAGTCCGCGCGGATTTTATAACGCGCTGCACAGCAAGGTATTGGCAAAAAAACCGGCCATCATTGCGGAAATCAAAAAAGCCTCGCCCAGCAAAGGCGTGATCAGGGCGGATTTTAATCCGATCTCGATTGGGCAGGATTACGCGATGAACGGCGCGACCTGTTTGTCGGTATTAACCGATAAGGAGTTTTTTCAGGGTTCTGAAGTCTATCTGCAAATGGTCAGAGAGCGCTGCCCGTTGCCGGTGCTCCGAAAAGATTTCATGATCGATCCCTATCAAATCTATGAAGCCCGCGCCTTGGGCGCCGACTGCATCTTGCTGATCGTCGCCGCATTGGAAGACAGCCAAATGCACGAGCTGTCGGACGCCGCAAGCAAACTGGGCATGGATGTGTTGGTGGAAGTTCACAATGCGGAAGAACTGCAAAGAGCATTAACGCTGGACACCAAGCTGATCGGCATCAACAACCGCAACCTGCGTACTTTTGAAACGTCATTACAGACCACGCTGGCTTTAAAAGCCGATATCCCGGAAGACCGGTTAATCATCACCGAAAGCGGCATTCATACTCACGAAGACGTGCAGCTGATGCTGGATAATGACATCTATGCTTTCCTGGTCGGCGAAGTGTTTATGCGGGCGGAAAGCCCTGGGCAGAAGATGAGGGAGTTGTTTGCTTTGTAGGTCGAACGGTAAGATGTTGATTCCTTTCATGGTGAATCCTTCGACTAAGCTCAGGCGAGCCTTGTCGAGTCATGAATGGAACCAACTTTTGCAGCATTTTCGTAGTAGGCTGTCGGATTAATAGAGCAAACCAACGCGCCTAAGCAAGGTTAAAATTTAAAAAAATCTCGTTAATAGACAATTAAACCGTACGGCAATTTTATTCTTGCTAGAAAATGCTTATTTTTCAGCTTCGACGTTTGTATCTGTAGCTGGTCTGCTTGGGCCTACACCTGAGTCACATGCAGCAATGGCCGATACAGCAATAATTAACAACAAAAAATGGCTGATTTTTTTCATAGGATTTCTCTGATTATGATAATGGAAATACTGCCACTTTTTATAAAGCAGTGGCAAAAAAGAGGACGTAAAGTCCTTGATGGATCGGAAGCCAGTATGACAGCTATAAATAAATATATCAAAAATATTGTGGTATATAGGTAGTCCTATGCCTTGTGCAGTCAATTTTAATGCCGTAGTGTTTAAGTCCTGTGTAATCGTGAGCGTTAGACCTTGATGGCAAAGGAGGATTGATGATGACAATAGAAATGCTGCGTGGATTTTTAGGGTGGGCCACCCTGATCAATTTTGGCTTCGTGTGTTACTGGTTTTTCTTTATCATGTTTGCGCATGACTGGGCGTACAGGCTTCACAGCCGGTGGTTTACGTTGTCGGTTGAGCGCTTCGATTCCATTCATTATGCGGGCATGGCTTTATATAAAATGGGCATACTGATGTTTAATCTGGTGCCTTATTTGGCTTTGCTGATTATCAGTTGAATAAAGCACTGACTCATAGTAAAGCCTATCAGGGATAACCTTTTGTTATCTTCCATCTTAAAATTAGTGTCCTGAGTTGACAAATAAAGGTTTCAAAAAATGAATGCCGCAAATCCCATTGGTGTTTTCGATTCAGGTGTTGGCGGATTATCCGTTCTACAAGCGATTCGCAGAGCGCTGCCGGGCGAACATCTATTGTATGTAGCCGATTCGGCCCATGCGCCTTATGGCGATAAATCCCAGCAATTTATCGAAGATCGGTCGATTGCGCTTAGCGGGTTTTTAGTGAGCCAAAACGTCAAAGCCATCGTCGTTGCCTGCAACACGGCAACCGGCGCGGCGGTCACAACGTTGCGTTCAAGATTCGCTGTGCCGATTATTGCGATGGAACCTGCGGTAAAACCGGCGACGGCGAACACCCAATCAGGGGTAATCGGCGTTCTGGCGACCAGCCGAACCTTGGCTAGCGATAATTTTGTGCGGTTGTTTGCACGACACGGCACTAATGTGGAGATACTAGGTCAGGCCTGTCCCGGGCTGGTTGAGCAGGTGGAAGCGGGCGATTTGTTCGGCGATAAGACGCGGCTGTTGCTGGAGCGTTATGTGCTGCCATTGCTGGAACAGAAGGCCGACACGATAGTGCTGGGCTGTACGCATTATCCGTTCTTGACACCATTGATACAGGAAATAGCGGGGGCTGGGGTGGCCGTGATAGATTCCGCCGCCGCTGTTGCGCGGCAACTTCAGCGGCGTCTGGAAGTGGCGGGTTTGTTGGCGGATGCGGCGAGAGTGGGCACTGAATGCTTTTGGACTAGCGGTGCACTCGATAAAGCACGGCCGCTGATTGCCCAATTATGGCAGGCGGATGTTGAGGTTTGCGCTCTGCCAAGTCAGACCTTGGAATAAGGGCATTCTCACCACGAAGACACGAAAAGCACGAAGAAAAAACGTAACGACTCACTGTAAAACTTGTAAGAGCGGGCCATGCCCGCGTCAGGGCGGACAAAAATTTCAGTCGTTGTCAAAAATGTTGCAGGCGTGGCCCACTCCTACGACGCAATTGCTCTCAGTCACTGCAAGCCGCTTGGCAAATCAAAAGGAGTAAGCGGTTAGGAACGTGCATGAAATAACTTGAGCAAGTTTTATTTTTAAACCACGAAGAGCATGAATATGTTTTTAAGTCGCAAAGCTGATTTGAGCAAAACTGTTCACCTGCCGGTGTTCGGCTTGCGGGTCGGGCGCGTTGTCCCGAGTCAACCAGATGGTTTCAAAACCTGCGGCTTTGGCGGCATCCAGTTCTTCTTTAATGTCCGATAAAAACAGCAGCTGGTTCGCCGGTATCGCCAGCTGTGCGGCTATGTTGCGATACGATTGTTGTTCTTTTTTGCCGCCGATATGGGTGTCGAAATAGCCGGAAAATAGCGGCGTCAAGTCGCCATATTCGGTATGCGCGAACAGCAGCTTTTGCGCGTAGACCGACCCGGAAGAATAGACATATAAATTCAGTCCGTTAGCTTTCCATTCTTTGAGTTTTTCAGCGGCATCGGCATACAGATGGCCTTTGAAATCGCCCTGCCGGTAACCGGCTTCCCAGATCAGGCCTTGCAAGGACTTTAACGGCGTGACTTTTTTATCTTCGTCTAGCCATTGGATCAATTGGGCGATGATTTGCTCGGTGGACAGTTCTGAGCCGACTTCTTTGCAGACATCTTCCAGCAGTGGCTTAACCTGTGGCTCATTTTCATGGCTGCGGATAAAGCCCGGCAGATTGGCGCGCGCATACGGAAACAGCACATCCTTAACAAATAAAATCGACGAGGTCGTGCCTTCGATATCGGTGACGATGGCTTTAATCATGACAGTCCGGCAACGTATTGATCAAGGGTTGGAAAAGATTTGGCGATGTCGCTGCCGGTAAAGTCGGCCACCCAGCCATCCGGCGTGGTAAACAGGCGGATGCATTTAAATTTGGGATTCTCGCCCATATCGAACCAGTGCGTGGTGTTGGCCGGTACGCTGATCAAATCGCCTTGCTCGCACAGCACGGCATAGACTTTATCGTCGACATGCAGGTAAAACAGGCCGCGGCCCTCGATAAAAAAGCGCACTTCAAAATCGGCATGGATGTGTTCAGCCAGAAACTTCTGCCGGAACGCGGCTTTGTCGGGATGATCCGGGTTTAAACTGATCACGTCAACGGATTGAAAGCTGTATTGCTGTTTCAGGCGGTCGATGGAATCGCTGTAGGCGGCCAACACGGCGTCCTGGTCGGCATCGGCGGAAAATTCGCCGTTAGCCGTCCAGCGTTCAAACTGTACGCCTATGCCATTCAGCCGGTTTTGGATGGCGCTAAACTCGGTGAATGTTTCGCCCAACTGCGGCTGGTTATCGGGATAAACGGTTAATGCGCTCATAGTTTTTTAACTCCGTGCAATCGTAATTCACAATCAAATAAAAATTCCAGCGCCTCAAGATGACGCAAAGTTTCCTGTACCGAACTGCCCCAGGTATAAAGCCCGTGTCCGGCAATGATATAGGCATAAATGGCCCCGTGTTGGTCGAGGTATTGTTCCACTTGCCCGGCCAGACGGGGGATATTCTGGTCGTTGGCAAAAATCGGGATAACAACCCGGCTTTCGTGGGTATCAATGCCGGCCAGGGCTTTTAACAGCTCGTAATTTTCCAGTACGATTTCGGCGTTAAACAGCCGTGAACACAGCGTGGCATTTATCGAATGCGGGTGCAGTACCGACTGGATTTCCGGGAAACGTTTATACAGCGAGGTATGCAGCACCGTTTCCGCCGACGGTTTTTTACCGTCCAGAGAGTTGGCGTCGCTATCGATCAGCATAATATCGTCCAACTGTAACCGGCCTTTGTGTTTGCCTGAAACGGTAATGGCAATAGTGCCGTCAGGCAGGCGTGCGGAAAAATTACCGCTGGTTGCGGGCACCCAGCCCTTGCTGTCGATAAATCGACCGGCATCGATTAACTGATTGGCGAGGATGAGAAAGTCTTCGGTATAGGTCATGTCGGTTGATAATTGTCGGGGTTAAACGTTACGAGCAGGGGTGCAAACCCCGCCCAGCACAATTTTTCGTGCTTTTCGCGGACGATTCTTTTGATAGGGTCATTATTTTGGCAATCACCTTAAGCCGACGCTGATGGACGTGATTTTTTCCATTCCACTGGCGCTTGCCATTCTTTTACCCAATCTGCAAGCTCGGAGGCTGGCATAGGTTTGGCAATGCCGTAGCCTTGTGCCAGGTAGCAGCCCATTTGCAAAAGGGCGATGCCGTGTTCAATTGATTCCACACCCTCGGCGATAACTTGGCGCCGGAAAGATTCGGCCAAACCGATGACGCCTTGTACGATGGCTAAATCATCCTCGTCTTCCAGCATATCGCGGACAAAAGACTGGTCAATTTTTAGCGTCTCCACAGGCAGATGTTTGAGGTAACTGAGCGAGGAATAGCCAGTGCCAAAATCATCTAAAGCAAACTGTACGCCCAATGCCTGACAGTCTTTAATAACCTGGGATGTCAGCGATAAATCGATTAACGCTTGGGTTTCCAGTATTTCCAATTCGAAATGCGCCGGTTTGGCAGTGGGATAGCGCTCGAATGCGTAATAGAGTTGCATGACGAAATCTTCCGATTGCAACGATTTGGCGGTGATATTGATACTGATTTGGAGTTGCAATCCCTGACGTTGCCAATGCTCCATGTGCTGCAATGCGGTGTCGATAACCCAGGCATCGAGTTTGATTGCAATAATGTGATTTTCAAGCAGCGGCAGAAAATCACCCGGCATGACCAGACCGCGTTCAGGATGCCGCCAGCGTATCAAGGCTTCTGCACCAAACACGATACCCTGCTGCATATCGACTTTGGGTTGGAAAAAAAGTTCGAATTCTTCGTTTTCAAATGCCTGTTCAATGCGGTTTAGTGCTTCGCGATGCGCATGAAGTTGACGATCCAACTCCAGGTTATAGATATGAAAGCAATTTTTTCCTTCCAGTTTGGCCTTGTACATGGCCTGATCGGCATGTCGTAACAGCGTATCCGGGTCGGTGTTATCTTCGGTAGACGCTACTGCATCGGTGCAGTCTCCCGGAAAAATACTGATACCAATACTGGCAGATACTGAGACGGTCTGGCTGCCTATCGCAACAGGCTCACTAATGACTTGTAGCAGGCGATGTAAAGTGATCTCGCAATCTTCAACCTTTTCCAGTCCCAGCAACAAAAATACAAACTCATCGCCGCCTAAACGGGCAACGGTATCGCCCTCGCGCAGGGCATTTTTAATGCGCCGGGCAACTTCGATCAGCAGCTGGTCGCCCGCTTCATGCCCCAGTGTATCGTTAACCGGTTTAAAGCCGTCCAGGTCAAGATAACCGACCGCCATTAAGCAATTATCACGTTTGGTTTGGGCAAGCGCCAGATGCATGCGGTCCGCTAATAGAATCCGGTTCGGCACGCCGGTCAGCGGGTCATAATGAGCAACAAGCTCCAGTTTCCGCGCTTGTTCTTTAAGCGCGGAAATATCTGAAGAGGTGCCTATGTAATGCGTTATCTTACCTTGCTTGTCGGTAACCGCAGAAATGGTCAGCATTTCTGCGAATATTTCGCCGCCTTTCTTACGGTTCCAAACCTCGCCGCGCCAGTAGCCTTGCCGGTTGATGGCTTGCCACATCGCCTCATAGTAGCGATCGTCGTGCAGTCCGGATTTGAGCAGGCTTGGCGTTTTACCCAGCACCTCGTCCCGCGAATAGCCCGTTATGCGGGTGAATGCCGGATTCAAATCGATAATAGTACGCCGGGCATCGGTAATCATAATGCCTTCCTGAATACTGGAAAAAACGCTGGCAGCCATACGTTGCGCTTCTTCAACCTGTTTTTGTTTACTGATTTCACGTCGTAATCGCATATTCCAGCCGACAATCATAAGCAGTAGCAATAAAGCCGCCGCCGCATAAAGCAGCAGTGTTTCGGTTTTGAAACCAGGTTCATAGGTCAAACTCATCCAGCGATTCTGTATGGTTTCCCTTTCAGACAAGGGAATGTCGGCCAGCGCTTTGTCAAGTAGGGTTATTAGTTCAGGATTACTCTTGGTAGCGGCCATTCGGTGCCAGTTTTTGTAACCGGTATCACCGGAAAAGCTGAGATTAAGCATGCCGTCTCTTTTAACCGCGTAGTTGGCCGAAGCGGCGTCGCCAACATAGGCATTCGCCTTGCCGCTGCCGACCAGGGACAATGCCTCGTGTACATTTTCTGCGGGAATCAGGTGTATATTAGGATGATCGTGTTTTAACCGTTCTTGCATGAAGTAGCCTTTTTCCAACGCCACCCGCTTGCCTTCAAGACGATCCAGCGTACCGATAAACCCGTTATTATTATCGCTGATAATGATGGTAGGGGTCTGTAGATAGGCTTCGGTAAAAATTAAATAACGCTCGCGTTTGGGCGTTTTATTGACGTTGGCGATCATATCCAGCTCGCCGCGTTGCGCCATGGCAATGATTTCAGCCCAGGATTTATCTTTCACAATCTCAAGTTTCACGCCTAGCCGTTGCTCGACCAAAGCAATATAGTCGGCACTCAGGCCGACATAATCACCTTTGGCGTCTAGCCATTCGTAAGGCGCAAAATCGCGGTCTATGCCGACGCGAATAACCGGATGCGCTTGTAACCAAGCCTGTTCAGCCGGGGTGAAATAAAGCTTGTTTGGCTTTATCCGTTGGTAAATAAAGCCATCCAGATGATCAATTGAACGGATCAGGCCCAGTTGCCGATAAGTATCGGCAATGCGTTGAAAACGCTTGATGTCGGTGTGACCGATGGGGATAGTCTCCGGTAAAATCATCTTTACCGTTGCTTCTGCCTCAAAACGCAAGTGCTCGGCGGAAAGTCGGTTATTGGCGTTGTATTTGCTCAGGATGATCTGGATCAGTTCATCCTGATGATGGAGCGCATAATTCCAGCCTTTGAGCGAGGCGCGCAGGAAGCGCTGAGCTCTGTCCGGATGCTGCTTTATTTCCTGTTCCGTGGTAAACAGATTGTCGCCCAAGAAATCTACGCCGTAGTTGCGTGGATCGATGATGTTGATTTCGATACCCTTCTGTTTGAAGTAATCGACCTGATCGGTCAGATAGCCAATCAGTGCATCGGTTTTGCCGGTGATCAGGTCGTCGGGATTGAAGGAATTATCCAAATGGGTAAATTCATCGGCAGAAATGCCGGTTTCATACAGCATGGCTCGTAGTGGCGCATTGTCAAAACTGTCCTCCATGACGCGTTTACCCTTAAGCTCGTAGGGGCTGACGATGCCGGATTTTTTCAAGGTAAGATAAACCAGCGGGTTGTGCTGGAAAATAGAGGCCAAAATCACTACCGGTTTGCCGATCAGCCGCTGTTCCAATAGGCTGGTATCGGCTACGCCGTATTGAGATTCATTCTTTAGAACCTGCTCAATGTTACTGATTTTGGGAATGCGCTCATGGATAGTGACATCCAGATTTTGTTCGGCGTAAAAACCTTTTTCCTTGGCCGCGTAGTAGCCGGCGAACTGGAAAGAATGCAACCACTTGAGCTGTAAAGAGACTTGTTCGGCAGCTGGTGTGGGCTCGGCCAATAAGGGAGATGAACTCAGTGCCAGACACAATAAAGTAATCAGGCGGAAAAAAGGCATAAGCATCAGGGGGTGAAAGTGGGTGATTCTAGCATTTCGGTATAGTGCTGTTCAGATTATTATAATCAGTCGTTTTAAATTAAATACACGGTAAAACAGCTTTGAATATTGACCGTTTACAGCGTAAGTACGTAGGATGTGCTGAACAACGTGAAGAGCATCTTTCGCGAAAGATGCGCTTCGTACCTCAGCACATCCTACGCACTGTTTACCGCGTAAGTTTTAGCCGATTAAGCTTGTCTACACATTGCTCAGCGACAAAGCGCTTTGAATAGTCGCGAGAGAATATCATTTTTATCGAAATGTTAATTCTAAATTATTACCGGAGTTGCAATAATAAGCGACCGAGCGGACGCTTATTAAAGCGTTCAATCCCCGCTTGTTAACCGATTACAATTCAAATTCCGCAGGATCAATCCCCAGTTCCTGGGCTATTTTAATCGCTACCTTTTTTTCAGCGTGATCAAAATCCCCATCCGAAGAGGCAATGCCGATAATCATGCGTACCAACAGGCGCGAGGCTTGGGCGTTGGACTTCATCTTGCCTAAGGCTTCATAAGCTTTGGCTTCACCAATATCCTTATCGAATTCAAGCTGACCGACGAAATCCTGAAAAGCCTTGATCACATCGCTGGTGGTGAAAATCGACAGCGCATCATGGCTTTCGATAAACTTGATCATTTTTTGCTTTTCTTCCGAGCTCACGCTGCCATCGGCCATCGCGACCAATGCGGAACCCGCCATCGCGGCATTCAAAAAATCCTTGTTCTTGTATTTTAACGCCTCTGTTTTTAACTCACTGGCTTTGCTTTTTAATTGACTTAGAAAACTATCGAAACTCATGGTGCTCTCCTGATGTTAAGGGTGTTGTTGTGGTTTTAAGTTGCTGCCCGGAAAAATAATCGACCAGTTTGGTAACCTGGAGTTTACCATTAATCTTTTCCAGCCATGTAGGTCGGGTTAGCGCTAATGATTTAAACAATCACCCCGGTATATTCCGGCAAGGCGAGCGCTACCCGGTCGCCGTAGCACTGCTGTCTATCGATAATATCCTGCCCCCATTGTTTGTGCGTCGCCACTTCGCACATCGCGTTGTGCATTCTGAATACCGCAGGTGACGCGCTTTGATTCAAGCTAAGCGCCATGTCATAGTCTTCGCTATCGACGCTGTACATGGCTTCAATGACCGGTACCTGAGTCGGATGAATAGCCGTTTTACCGGTCAAACCATGCGCCAGATCCAGCCGAATCTCTTTTTGTAAGGTGATGCTGTCATTCAGATATTCGAATACCGGCGCTGACAATGAAAACCCGTAAGGCTTAAATACGGTCACCAGCTGTGCGATGACATGGCCCAGGGGCGTCTGATACAAGGTCATATTTCTGGGGCGTCTGATACCTAAAATATTCATCAAGTCGTTGCCGCCGATCCGCAGCATCAATATCCGCGCAAAAACAGTATCCTGAGCCAAGCCCTGACGTAGTTCAGTCATCGCGCCGACATCAAAAACATCCTGGGTTTCTAGTGTCGGCATAACCTTGAAGGGAGTGCCCTGCAGTTGATCGAAATAAGCGTGAAAATTGCCGGCATTAAATTTCGGCAACACAAAGCCGTCGATTTTTTCAATATCGGGCAGCGCCAGCAGTCGCGCCAGAACCTCAGGGTTTCTGGCGCGAATAAAACGGAGGCGCTGCGGCGTGTCTCTAAAGCCCTGCAAGCAAAGGCCTAAATGACGCAGACTGCTGTCTAGCTCGGTATGGGATACCGCATCTTCGGTACAAAAAATCATCGAACGCAAGGTTGACAGTTTTTCGCCATTGGCGCAATCCATCAGGTCGAGACGATGCGCGGGCATATACAGTGACGCACCTAAACACCAAGGCGAAAAAACTTTCGGTACATTATTCATCATGGCAACTCCTTGATTAATGCTACTGCTTGGTACGGCAGGTCGGGAAAAATAGCGATTGGAATGGATCGGGACTCGGCCAGCCAACGCAAATGTCGGGTCGCGGCGCAATCTTCATGCTGTAACAGCAAGACCTTGGCTTCGCGTCGTAATAAAACCCGCGTCGCCTCACCGATACCGGGCTTAATGTAATGGTGCTGCTTGACACCGTAATGCGTTGTAATCCAGGCCAATAGCGCTTGGGAAATCGCTTGCAATTTTAGCCGGTCATGACTGCAGCTGACAAGATTGCCCTGTTGCCACGCCTGTTCAATGCAAGTCAGCATCGTGTCAATAAAATAACGGGACAGATCGTGCGGCTCAAATTGCCGGTAATAAACGCAACCATGAAAATCGGTTGGGCCCGCCGTATCAGGGGCGTAAATTGAACGACTGACCAGACCCGATACCGTCGCATTCAGGATGCACGAGGGAATCAAATAATCTTCGGACGTTGCGGCAACCGTAGCATTGCCTGATAAGTCGGCCAACACATACAGTTCGGCCGGAATAGTCACGCCATCGCTTGCGGCAAAAGCCTGTAGGCTGGCGGCCAACTGCCGCGCAATAACGCCTTTTCCGGTCCAGCCATCGACAAAAACCAACGATTCCGGGGCATGGTTTTGTACAATAAAGCGCAGGGCATTTTGGTCTATGCCGATATCGCGCAGTATCGAAATGGAATAATGGCTAGCCTCGGTATCGAAATAGCGCTGAAGTACATGCTTAAGCAGCACGCCGACCGGCGTTCCGGCACGCGCCAGAGAAACCAGGGTAACGCCGTGTCGACGGGTGGCGACTATGCGTTCGGCCAATAGCAGCACATGCTCGGCCATACGCTGCTGATTTAAGGCCATCGCCTGATAAAACAGCGGTAAATAATGTTCCGGCGGCAACGACTCATGGGTCAGCATTTGGGAGTAATGTTGTTTGCCGGATTGGATTAAGGCTTCCTTGATAGCGATGGGCGTGTTCTCCATCGCCATCGGTTTTAATAAAAACCGTACATCGTCTGCAGTGTAACTGCCGGTGAAAGGAATCGTCATTTATGTGGTTTCGGCAAAATCCAGCGCTTGAAACAGCTGGGTATTCTTGGGAATTAACGCGTAATCGCACAGCGCTATAAACGCTGCGTCGGTTTTGCTGTCGCCCGCACCAAAGGTCAATACTTTGGAATGCTGCTGTTTGTAGCCTTCCAGCAGATAACTGACTGCGCTTTCTTTGTTGATGATCTTCGGTAATAACGCCAGGTTGTTGCCGTTCAAATGCCAATACAAACTGCCGTCAAGCACATACGGATGCGTGATGATAATCTCATCCAACAGGGTTTTTAATATCGCTTCGGTGCCGTCACTGTGTTTGATGACGCCATACCAGGTTGTACCGAAATCGTTAACCAGCCGTGGTTTAAAACCGCCATGTCGTTGTGCATAAAGCTCAACTTCCGCCCACACCGCCAATAGCTTTTCCTGGTAAGCCGGTAAGCTTTGCATGATGTTATCCATCCACACCTGATCGACAGTACCCTGTTTATTCAAAATCACTGCGCCGTGGTTCAATACCACTTCTTCCTGAAACGGCAGGTTGACGCGCTCAAAGGCGTGAACATCGCGTGCCGTGACCGGCACGATCTTAAAGCCCTTGGCCAGCCAATGCCACAACCACTGCTGTTTTGGTGTCGCGTAGGAATTAGCCGAACCGTCAGGTAAAAAAGCCCGCGCCTGTAGCGGATGATTATCGACATCGGGTGCGCATTTTCTTAAGGTCTGGAATAAGGTGTCATCAAGGTCTAAAAAAATGTAGCTTTGCATGGTTAGTGTTGCCTGGTTGGAGTTCAAATCTTGCGCTAATGGCTTGCCATGCGTGCAGTCGGCCATTTAATGCTGCACACAGCGGAGTTTCATGGCAAAGAATAATGTCCCGATAATCATCCGGATTCAGGTTATAAATAAAATTGGGGATGCCGTCCTCGTAGTTGTCTTCAAATTGGCATACCGAACCGATAGCGTTGCCTTGATGAATCGGCGAGCGCGTGGTGCTTTGCACCTTGACCTTAAAACCCCGGTTTTCCAATTCGCGGCCCAATAGATAAGCGGGGGCGTTGCATTCGCCTGTGCCTAAGACCAGAATCGGGCGTGAGTCGCTTGCCTGATCGCGGCTAAAGCCATTGCTGCACAGCTGCTCGAGCACATCCTTTTCCAGGTTGATCTGCGCATCCAAACCTAAGCGACCCGGCCAGGCCAGCAGCGATTTTTTACAGTCGCCATTACCCGATACATTGACGCTGATACGGTCAATAGCCGCGTTTTGGCCGTCCTCAAAGCGCAATAAACCCTGCCTGAAACACAGCCATTCGACCGCTACACCGGCTTGATCTTCCAACGCGGCTCGATCGTCTGGATGGGCAAAATTGACTAAACTGACGATGAATACTTTTTGCAGGCCGGGATTAACTTCTTTGTAGGCTTTGATCAGGCGTAAAAAGGTAAGTCCGGTACTGATTTCATCATCGATTAACACCAGCGTTTTGGCCGTTAAAAACTGCTGACGAAGATCTGTCCGCTCAGGATAATACAAAAAAAAGTCGGTCGCATGACTGTGCGCCTCTTCAAATTCCAGCCGTTCGATGCCGTCCAGGTGATAGCGGGTCGTCTGGATAAACAGGGCCTGCTCTGCACCTTCACGGCAGGCCGCCTCAAATACGCCATAACCCAAGCCGGTTGCGGTTTCCGCCATGCCTATCCATAGCGAACCGGTGTCTGCTCCGCTATTTAATACCATCCGGGCCAGGGCCCGATAAGACCAGCTCATGACTTTGGGCGATACCGGATAATGCTTGCCCAAGACCTTGCTGACCAGCAAAAACTTGCGCTTGCTGCTCACCCTGGCCGCAAATCCCAGCAAGCGATTCAGCGGAATGCGTCCGGGTTCGATGTCGAGATGCAGGGTTCCGGTGTCTAGTTTTATGGTGACTGTTTTTGGCATGGTTTGTTTTGTGGAGTTATTTTATAAATTTTAGGTATCGTTCCCACGCTCCGGCATCATCACCACCGGCGTATTAATTTCGCTCACCCTTAGCCCATAACGAATGCTCGGAGGCTGGCATGCTTTACCTTTGATAGCCTGCAACGCAATCTGCGCCAGATTGGCGCCGGATAAGCAGGCCATGCCGAAACCGCCCGAAGGACGCGGGTTGATTTCCAGTAAACGCACACCGTGTACGCCTTCCTTGAACTGGATATTGAACAAGCCGTTGAGTCGGTAATGCGCGGTTAGTCTTGCCACCATGCCGTCAATATCGGCGTTGTTATCGATGGTTTGCCCGCCGCCCGCCAGTTGCGATTTTTTGCGTTGCACCGCACACAGCAATTCGCCGTGCCGTCCGGCGCAATCGACACTCCATTCAGGGCCGCCCAGATGTTCCATGACCAGCAGGGTGGCAAACTCCGGAGTGTTAGCCATGCCATGCCGCAATTCTTGCAGCGGAATCTGGTATTCAACGCCTTTAAGTAGCTGGGTGATGCTGTCGCGCTGGGTATCCAAAACCCGAAAGCCCAGGCCGAACACCGAAACCGCCGGTTTAACGCATAATCTTTGGTGATGTGCCGATAATGCGGCAACCGCGCTATCAAACGCATCACGGTCGTTAACGGCGATAAAGTCCATGGTTTGCGCAACCACTGCAGGCAACGCGGCATAAAAATCCGCCTTGTTATGCAATAAGCTCAACGTATCAAAATCGGCAACCGACACTACCTGCACACCAATCGCCTGAAATAATTCAGGGTGTTTACTGATCAGCGCAGCTTCTTTTCCGGGCCAAAATAACTGAATATTGTGCCGCCGACAAAAATCCACGCACCATTCAAGATACTCGTGTTCAGTGAGTTCGGCAGGTTCAACATAGTGCTCATCCGCTGCCAAAAAAGCAGTGGCATGAGCTTGGGTGTGAGTGCAAATCAGGGTGATTTCGCCGTTCGGTGCCGACTGGCGAAGATTTCTAAATACGGCGTGTATGGTCGAAAATGTTTGGTTAAACCAAATTCTCATTGATGCCTACAAATGAATGATAATTTGCGGCAACAAGGCTTCAATGGTGCGGCCAGTGCCATTTTCACCGATCGCATGCATTTTCCACTCGCCATTATGCCGATATAGTTTCGTCATGATTTGTGCGGTATGGGAACCTTGAGAGCTCAGTGTATAACGGGCAATTTCGGCATTATTGCTGCTGTCGATGATACGGCAATACGCATTGTCAACTTCATCAAAAGTCTGGCCGGAAAAGGAGTTAACGGTGAATACCAGCGATTTAACATTGGCAGGCACTTTATCCAGGTCGACTTTGATTTGTTCATCATCGCCATCACCGGCGCCGGTACGATTATCGCCGGTATGCACAATGCTGCCGTCACGGCTTTTCAGTTGGCCGAAATAAATGGTGTCAACCACCTTGTTTTGATCGTCAAACAATACGCAAGAAGCGTCCAGATCGATAGCATCGCTCTTACCGCCGCCGAACATGCCTTTTAACATGCTGACAGGGACTTTTTTAGCATCCCAGCCCAACCCCATGACAATCTTGCTTAACGCACCGCCGGACTCTTTGGACAAAGAAATTTTCTGCCCTTTTTGTAAATTAATAGCCATACACATTACCTCAATAAATGAACCCTGCTGTGTTAAATGGCAGCAGGATTTTTGATGATTTGAAATTTCAAAATAAACAATCGTAGCGGCGGTTTAAACATTAACCCCGAAAGACGCGGCTAAAGGCCCTAGTCCACCGGCAAAACCTTGGCCAATAGCTTTAAATTTCCAATCGGTACCGACGCGGTAGATTTCGCCAAAAATCATCGCAGTTTCGATTGATGCGTCTTCGCTCAAATCATAACGGGCGATTTCTGCGCCGCCTTCTTCGTTGCAGATACGGATATAGGCATGACTGACTTGACCGAAATTCTGTTTACGCGTTTCAGCGTCATGAATGGTCACCGAGAATACGATTTTGTCCAGTTCGCCGGGAACTTTGGATAATTCAACCTTGACGGTTTCATCATCGCCATCGCCGGCACCGGTGGTATTGTCACCCTGATGCTGAACCGAGCCATCGCCGACCACCTTGTTATTGTAAAAACAAAAATCGCTGTCGGAGCGAACTTTGCCGTCCATTTTGACCAGAAAAGCGCAGGCATCTAAATCAAACGCTGCGCCGTCGGTTGCACGGGCATCCCAGCCTAGTCCCACGACGATTTTATTCAAGCCCGGGGCTTCTTTACTCAGATTAACATTGCCGCCTTTGGTAAGTGATACTGCCATGATTCTCTCCTGATGCTTAGTTAAGATATATTAAAACCGCGTAGCGGCTAATGTTTCAATCCACATCCGACCTCTATCCGTCGAGTGACGCTATAGAGGTCGGCTAACGAAAGTACTAGATACTAATACCGTATTGACGAGCTAATGCGGCCAACCCGCCTGCATATCCCTGACCGACGGCTTTGAATTTCCATTCGGCGCCGTGTTTGTAGAGTTCACCGAAAACCATCGCGGTTTCAATGGAGGCGTCTTCGCTTAAGTCATAGCGGGCGACTTCGCTGCTTGAGTCTTTATTAACGACCCGAACATAGGCTTTCGAAACTTGACCGAAATTCTGTTTGCGCAATTCGGCATCGTGTATGGTCACGGTAAAAACCACGCGTTGTATATCGGCCGGGATTTTGTCGAGCAGCACGATAACGGATTCATCGTCGCCGTCGCCTTCACCGGTACGGTTATCGCCGGTATGCTCAATCGAACCGCAAGTGGATTTAGTCTGGTTGTAGAAAATAAAGTCGCTGTCGGATCTGACTTTACCGTCTTCTTTGACCAGAAATGCACTGGCATCCAAATCGAAATCTGCGCCGTCAGTGGGTCTTGCATCCCAGCCGAGACCGACAATCAGGTTTTTAAGGGTCGGATCAGTCTTGGACAGACTGATATTGCCGCCTTTAGTGAGCGAAATAGCCATCAATAAATCTCCTTGTATAGAGTGCAAAGTCTAAATAGACAAGTTATCAAAAGTCTTTTAACGCTATTTGTTTCATGAGTCCGGCAAAAAAAATAGTAAAAGACTGCTGATTCATTACGTAGTACACCGATTGATCAATCCACACTTTCAGAATAATTCGACGTGTGCCCTTGCCATGATAACCGCTAATAAACCACTTGCCTAGTCAGCCATGTATTCGAGGAAAGCGTATTTATCGTCTCTGTATTCGACTGCATGAAGGCGGGTGAGATCGCCGCTGACGGATAGGCGCGTCAGAGACTGCATAACATCGGTTATTCATTTAGTGGACTTGTAATAGGCTTCGACATTGAGTTGTTAAAAAAATTCCGGTGCAATTTACGGGCAGTAGAGTGTCGCTCCTCTCCGGATAAATGTTGATTTTAAATCAAATCCACCTATAGTTGGTCAACAAAAAATCATCAATCTTTAGCGAGTACACTATGCAACATTTTCGACTTTCTTTTATTGTCACTGCGATTTGCCTGGCGGCCGCATTTTATTGGGGTGGAATAATGGGCGTTTTTATCGCCGTTATTCTGGGAGTACTCGAAGTCAGTTTGTCATTTGATAATGCGGTGGTTAATGCCTCCATTCTAAAACGTATGGATGACCGCTGGCAGCAGTACTTCTTAACCTGGGGGATTTTGGTGGCCGTTTTCGGTATGCGCCTGTTGTTTCCTATCGTGATTGTGGCAGCGGCCACCGGCATCGGATTTATGGGCGTCACCGACATGGCCTTAAACGATACCGCGACCTATGCCAAACATTTGGAAGAATCGCATGTGCAAATTGCGGCATTTGGCGGCATGTTCCTGCTGATGGTGTTTTATTCGTTTATTTTTGACGAGGCCAGGGAGCTGCATTGGCTCGGCTACATAGAAAAGAAAATGGCTTCATTCGGCAAGCTTGAAGCCATTGAAATTATCATGGCCTTAGCGCCGCTGTTAATCATTCAAAACTATCTGCCCGAGGAAATCCGTCTGGATGTTATGATCGCCGGTGTTACCGGGGTTATCTTATTCGTTATCGTCGACAGTCTGGCGGCCTTGTTTGAGGATGAAGAAGAAGGCGAACAGGTTTCGGCAGTGCTTAAAAAAAGCGGCATAATGAGCTTTATTTACCTTGAAGTCTTGGATGCGTCATTTTCATTCGATGGTGTGATCGGTGCGTTTGCGATTACCCAGGATGTGGTCATCATTATGCTGGGCTTGGCGATCGGCGCGATGTTTGTAAGAAGTCTGACGGTTTATCTGGTGCGCAAAGGTACGCTGGATGAATATGTGTTTCTGGAACACGGCGCGCATTATGCGATAGGGGTGTTGGCGGGCATTATGCTGCTCAGCATCACCCATCATATTTCCGAAATCATTACCGGCTTGTCGGGTGCGATATTGATCGGCTTATCGGTGCTGTCATCGATCCGTTACAAAAAACTGCATGCTTGATGCAGCGGTTCGTGGCTGTTCGCGTATCGTTCCCACGCTCCGGCGCGGGAATGCATCCTGCATCCTGCATCGCTCCAGCGGTGCCAAATACAGAGCTCGTTTGTTTGCGCTATGCCTCTTAGCGCAAACAACAAGTTGTTAATTGCGGGTTAATCGCTTAGCATTGGCGCCATGTTGACAACATTACGCAAATTTACCGTTATTTTTCTGGCGATACTGCAATTCATTGCACCGCTGGTGCATGCGCATGCCGGAGAAAAAGTGCCAGGCTTTGGCCTGCATATTCACGGTCTTGAAATGCATAGTGACGACCATGACGACCATGACGATCATGCATTTCAGGCAGTGAGTCATGATTTCAGTTCCGAAGGCATCATAGTGGGTGTCGCTGCCGGAATGAAAGATAAACAAGTTAATGCTGCTGTTGCGACGGATAACAGTTACTATCTGCCGCAACAGGCTCCAGCATTTAACGCCGCAATCTCCCCTTTCGATACCAATTTTTCTCCGCAAGCCACGCAGTTTGTTTGCCGGTTGCTTATTCCCTCGTTATCCCCTCGCGCGCCTCCTGCTCAATAAGTCCTCCTTCGTTTCGTAGAAACGTGATGTATCGCGTCTTTACATTAACGCGGTTAAAACCGCATTGAATACGCTCCTAATCTTAGTGACAAATCGTCTGTTTTTGTAAAACTGGCCAGCCCTTGATTAACAAGGTCTTCAGCCGTTTCAAAGCTGTACATTTTCAAAGCAAGACGGGAGTAAAATAACGGTGGCACAAATGAGCTACACCCTAATCAAAGTTATTATTACCAGCCTGCTTATCGTGGCTATATCGGAACTGTCGAAACGAAGCTCATTGCTTGGCGCTTTATTGGCCTCGCTGCCGCTCATATCCGTTTTAGCGATGTTCTGGCTTTATATTGACACCAAAGATACCGGAAAAGTTGCCAATTTGGCCGCCAGTATTTTTTGGCTGGTTATCCCCTCGCTGGTTTTTTTTATCAGCTTACCTTTTTTGCTCAAGAAGGGGCTTGATTTTTATCTCAGCATGGGGATTTCAATGTCAGTGACCGCAGGCTGTTATTTTCTAATGATCACACTATTGACGCGCTATGGCATTAAGCTATAAATACTCAATGAGGCTACCAGCTTAAGACGGTGCAGTGTTAGTTAGGAGTGCAAGCTTCGCTTGCAAACAGGCGAAGCCTGTACTCCGAACTTGCCCCGGCTTAAATTGGTAGCCTTAAATGACACATAAATTGAAGCAGGATTTTTTAACGATGACATTCCCAATACTACGACTGGCCCGGCTTATTAGCGTGCCGTTGTTTTTACTTCTCCTAATAAGCCCAAGTGTCTTTGCGCATGGCGTTGACGCGAATACCGAACGCTTTTTATTGGCAAACCAGGGTCTCGCCATCGGGCCGTTTCTTTATATCGGCGCCAAACACATGGTGACCGGATACGATCACCTGCTGTTTCTGATTGGCGTGATTTTCTTTCTGTTCCGCACCCGGGATGTATTGATTTATGTCAGCCTGTTCACCTTGGGGCATAGTCTGACGCTATTATTCGGCGTGCTAAACAACATGGCAGTCAATCCTTTCCTGATTGATGCGATTATCGGGCTGTCCATTGTCTACAAAGGCTTCGATAACCTGGGCGGTTTTCGCCGATTATTCGGCTTTCAACCGAACACCAAAATCGCGGTGATGGTTTTCGGCTTGTTTCACGGTTTTGGACTCGCCACCAAATTGCAGGATTTTTCACTGCCTCAAGCGGAGTTATGGAAAAATTTATTGGCCTTCAATGTCGGGGTGGAGCTAGGCCAGTTTGTCGCCTTGCTGTTTATCTTGATTGCACTCGATTTCTGGCGCAGACACGAGAGTTTTTATCGCTTTTCCACGGCTACCAATACACTTTTAATGACCGGCGGCTTGATTCTGTTCGGCTATCAAATAACCGGCTATTTAATTAACGGATAAATTCATGACTCACATCAATCCCCCTGTTCAATCGCTCAAATCACTGATCATAGCCAGCGCTTTTGCGCTGCTATTGGCCGTCATTATTTTACTGTCGGCGGTACTGCCCGCAGAATACGGCATTGACCCAACCGGAATGGGAAAAATGATGGGCTTAACCGCTTTATCTGTACCAACAAAAGACGGCAATAAAGCACTCGCGATTACTTGTCCGGTGTTGCCGCCGCAAACCATTAAGCAAGCGGCCAGTTCGACTGAGACGATCCAAAAGGAACAACTGCCGCAGTGGCAAGATTCAGTCAAAATCATAGTGCCGGCCGGGGAAGGTTTGGAATATAAATTCCATCTGGTAAAAGGTGCGACACTGGATTATTCATGGGCTACGGACGGCGCCAAACTCTATTTTGATTTTCATGGCGAACCCAAAGGTGACAAAACCGGTTACTTCAAAAGCTTTAAGGAGAGTACCGATAATCAATCCACCGGTACCTTGACGGCTCCCTTCGAAGGCCCTCACGGCTGGTACTGGGAAAACAAAACCCGGTCTCCGGTGGCCATCATCTTGAACACCAAAGGCTCTTATCGGATTTTAGGTTTACTGTAATGGTGCCTGTCATTGCAAGCAGAACTTACCTTATTTCCTTATTGTTTATTTGTAACGCGGGCATAAAACCGCATCGAGTCTGACCTATGTTTTTTTTGAACCCTTTCAGAAGGCGCATTCCCCGATTTTTGCCGGCTATTGTTGTTTTTTTAGCGACGATAACGCCCGGCTTTGCCGAGTCGCCCCATCTTGTCGATCATCTTGATCCGATTGAAAGTGTTGCGACCTTGAGCTTGGCTAAAGTCGTTGATTTAACATTGGAGAAATATCCCGATGCAAGCTGGCTTAAATCACTGGAACAAGAAGCGGCGGCGATAGCGCAGCGCGGCAACAGCTGGACAGCCGGAGCATCGCAAGCAGGGCTACGTTTTCAGGAAGCGACCAGCGGCACCTTGCATTATATTGATGCGTCAGTACAAGTGCCGCTATGGAATTTGGGTCAGCGCGATGCGCAACAAACCGTCGCAAAGCTGGCAGAAAACAGCGCACTATCGCAAGCGGATGCGGTCAAATTGCGCGTATCGGGACTGGTCAGAGCGGCCCTTTGGGATATGGCTCTGGCAAACTTAAGTTATGAGCAGGCCAAAACCGAGCTGGCCATTACCGATCAGTTGCGGGCTAAAGTGCAACGGCGCGTCGAGTTGGGCGATTTGCCCAGAGCTGACTTTTTGTTGGCACAATCGGAGTCGTTGCAAAAACGCTCAGTGTTAACTTTAGCGGAAGCGGAATTAATGCATGCCCGCAAACGGTATTCCAGCATCACCCAAATGACTAAAATTCCCGGCACCTATGAGGAAAAACTGGTTGAGTTAACGGAAATCCAGCAAAGCCACCCGCTATTAGTGGCGATCAATAATCAGATTGAACGCAAGCAGGCGGAACTGAATGCGATTAAATTAGTCGGTTCAGGGCAGACCAATGTTGCTGTTGGCATCAACAGCGACCGGTTTACCGATGATCAGCGCAGTAATCAAACGGAAAGTTTCAATATCGGCATTATCGTTCCTTTCGGCGGCAGCGCGCATCTGGCGCCGCAGGTTGCGGCGGTCAATGTCGAATTAAACAAACTGCTTGCGGAACGCGAACAACTGAGCCGCGACCTGGAACAGGCGCATCACGAGGCCGAACATAATCTGGAGATCAACCGGGCTGAATTAGGTATTGCCAACGAGTTACAACAGGTTGCCGAAGAACATTTAAAAATGACCCACTTAAGTTTTTCGGTGGGTGAAATTAATTTGATGGATTTGTTAAAAATCCAGTCCAGAACCCAGCAAGCCGTGTTAAATGCCAAGCAACGTTCGGTAATGCTGCAGCGCGATATAGCGCTATACAATCAGGCCGTAGGAGTTACGCCATGAAAAACTATAAATGTGTACTGATATTGAATTTTGTCGGCTGGGTCATGTTGGCCTGCCCACCGGTTTTGGCTGAAAACAGCATCCAGATTTCACCGGAAAATATTGCCAACCTTGGGGTAATACTCGGCAAACCGGAGCAGGTTAAACAAATCCCGGTGTTATCCGCCCCGGCTAAAGTGGTGGTTCCGCCGACGCAGGAATATATCGTTAGTGCATCGCAGTTCGGCGTTATCGATAAGATGAATGTGGCGATAGGCGATAAGGTCGTCAAGGGGCAGGTGTTAGCCCAGCTCAATAGTCCTGATTTGCTGACACTACAACGGGAATATCTTAAAGCCGTCAGCGCACTGCAATTGTCTTCGGCTACTTTTCAGCGGGATAAAAAACTGGTGGAAGAGGGCGTTATTGCCGACCGGCGTTGGCAGGAAACCCGCATTCAACATAACTCCTTTGTATCCGAAGTGAATGAACACAAGCAATTGCTGGAAATTTCCGGCATGACCGACAGTGAGATTACGCATCTAGCCAAAACCCATCGGCTCACCCGTCAGCTCAATGTCCGTGCGCCGATAGTCGGCGTGGTGATGGAGCGTTTGGCCGTCGCGGGCACGCGGATCGATATGATGGCGCCGTTATACCGCATCGCCAATCTGGATCAGCTGTGGCTGGAAATAGCCATTCCGCAGGAACGTATGGACAGCATTAAAATCGGTGACCGGGTTGTTGTTGAAAACTCAAACGCCAGCGCCAAAATCACCTTGTTGGGACAGAGTGTTAATCCGGACAACCAGACTATTGTGGCCAGAGCAGTGCTTGAACCGCTACACGAGAATGCGCCATTGCGTCCCGGACAACGGCTGAATACCCGGATTATTCAATCCAGCGACAAAGCCGTGTTTAAAATTCCCAATACCGCCATTGCCCAGAACGAAGGCAAAGCCTATATTTTTATCCGTAAGCCGCAGGGATTTTTGGTAACCCCGATCACCGTAGTCGGCAAACAGGATGATCAGTCGATCGTTAGCGGCGAGTTGACCGCTGATCAAGAAATCGCTGTCAAAGGTGCTGTTGCACTCAAAGCCAATTGGCTGGGGTTGGGGAGTGATGAATAATGTCTAATTTGATTAGATTTGCGCTGAGTCAGCGGCTGTTGATGATGTTGTTGGTGCTGCTGTTGTCCGGCGGCGGCTATTGGGCGTTTAAAAATATCCCGATTGATGCCTTTCCTGAAGTATCGCCGACCCAGGTCAAGATTATCGTCAAAGCGCCCGGCATGACCCCGGAAGAAGTCGAGGCCAGAATCACCGCACCGATCGAAGTCGAGCTGTTGGGTATCCCGCATCAATCCATGTTGCGTTCCATCGCCAAATACGCGCTGACCGATATTACCGTCGATTTTGAAGAAGGCACCGATATTTTCTGGGCGCGTCAGCAGATTGCCGAACGCCTGAATACAATATGGGGCGATTTGCCTGCGGGTATCGAAGGCGGCATTGCGCCGATGACCACGCCTTTAGGCGAAATGTTTATGTTTACCGTGGAAGGCGGAGGACTAAGCTTAATGGAACGCCGCAGTCTATTGGATTGGGTCATACGACCGGCATTGCGCACCGTATCCGGCGTTGCCGATGTCAATTCCTTGGGCGGCATGGTCAGGAGTTTTGAAGTCATCCCCGATAATACCCGGCTTTCGGCCAGAGGCATCAGCATAGCGCAACTGACGACAGCCTTACAAAACAATAACCGCAATGACGGTGCAGGCCGCATAACCGACGGCGAAGAAGCCTTGATCGTCCGCGCCGAAGGCCGCATCAAAACCCTGGAGGATGTCGGCGTTATCGTAGTGGATAACAACAACGGCATTCCGATTACCGTTGGCGATGTCGCTACCATCAAAATCGGCGCGCTGACCCGTTATGGCGCAGTCAGTAAAAACGGCGAAGGCGAGGCAGTTACAGGACTGGTGTTGAGTTTGCGCGGCGCTAATGCCAGACAAACCATAGCCGGTATAGAGGCAAAACTGGCCGAAATCAGCCCGGGTTTTCCTCAAGGCGTTGAAGCCAAGGTATTTTACAATCGCGGCAATCTGGTGGACCACGCGGTAGATACCGTATTGCACGCCCTGCTGGAAGCCATCGTGCTGGTGATCATCCTGCTGATTTTGTTTCTGGGTGATTTGCGCGCGGCTTTGGTGGTCGCTTTGGCCTTGCCGCTGGCCGCATTGTTCACCTTTATTTTGATGAACACTATGGGCATGTCGGCCAACCTGATGAGTTTAGGGGGGCTTGCGATTGCGATCGGTATGCTGGTGGATGCCGCCGTGGTGGTGGTTGAAAACCTGATCACTCATCTGGCGCATGTTGAAAAAGCCCAGCGCCTGCCGCGCTTGCATGTCATTTATCGGGCCACCTGCGAAGTTGCCGCTCCGGTGGTCTCCGGCATCTTGATTATTATCATCGTGTTTTTACCGTTGCTGACCCTGCAAGGACTGGAAGGGAAATTATTCACCCCGGTGGCCTTGACCATCGTGTTTGCGCTCAGCGGTTCGCTGGTGTTGTCGCTGACGGTGATTCCGGTGATAGCCTCTTATTTGTTAAAAGAGGTATCGCATGAAGAGCCGTGGTTGCCCAGAAATCTGCAAAAACTGTATCAACCGGCTTTAGTCTGGTGTCTGGCCAACAGCAAGCTGGTCTTTATCGGAGCGGGTTCATTGTTGGCCGTGACCGTGCTGGTATTTACCCAGATCGGCAGCACCTTTATGCCGACCATGGACGAAGGCGACATCATCGTGCAGCTGGAAAAATTGCCGTCGATTACCCTGGAGCAATCCATAGCCCTGGATATTCAGGTGCAAAAAAACCTGCGTAAAAATATCCCGGAAATCGTCGATATTGTCGCTCGGGTCGGCTCGGACGAGTTGGGATTAGACCCGATGAGTTTGAACGATACCGATACCTTTTTGATCCTCAAGCCAAAGGACGAATGGCGTATGGACAGCAAGGAAAAGTTGCTCGATCAGATCAGGAAAGTCATGGCGCAAACCCCGGGCATTGCCTTTCAGTTTACCCAGCCGATTGAAATGCGCGTTTCGGAAATGCTGACCGGAACGCGCGGCGATGTGGCGGTTAAATTATTCGGCACCGACTTGGCGGTGTTAAATGAAAAAGCCCAACAAATTGCCGATATTTTGAAAAATATAACCGGCGCCAGCGACGTATTCGCCAAGCAAAATGCGGGGATGCAGTTTTTGCAACTGACCATCGACAAATCGGCAGCCGGACGTTTAGGCTTGGACAGCGACAGCATCGAAACCTTATTGCGGGCGCAGATTGAAGGCTTGAAGCTGGGCGTGGTTCAGGAAGGTATCAAGCGCACCCCGTTAATATTGCGCGGCGACAGCAATGTCGCTACTTTCGACAACCTGCAAATTGCGCTGCCGGATGGCGGGCATGTGCCGGTTACGGCGGTCGCCAAAATAGAAAAAGTGGAGGGCGTGGTGTCGGTGGGCAGGGAACGTGGGCAGCGCTTTGTGGTCATCACCAGCAATGTCGTTAATCGGGACCTGGTCAGCTTTGTCGATGAGGCCCGTAAAGCGGTTGCCGAACAAGCTGAGTTGCCGACCGGCTACACCGTCGAATTCGGCGGTCAGTTCGAAAACCAGCAACGTGCGGCGGCGACCTTGTCGCTGGTCGTTCCGGTATCGTTGGGGCTGATATTTTTATTATTGTTTTCAACCTTCGGCTCGGTCCGTCAAGCCGTCCTGGTATTATCCAACATCCCGTTGGCGATGGTCGGCGGCGTATTCGCCTTATGGTTATCCGGCGAGTATTTATCGGTACCGGCATCGGTCGGCTTTATCGCATTGTTAGGGATTGCGGTGCTGAACGGCGTGGTCATGGTCAGCTATTTTAATCAGCTGATCGCCACCGGCATGGACTTGGCTAACGTGGTGCTGATCGGTTCGTCGCGGCGTTTGCGTCCGGTGCTGATGACCGCCAGCATCGCCGCATTCGGCCTGATCCCGTTGTTGTTTGCAACCGGACCCGGCTCTGAAATTCAAAGGCCTTTAGCCATCGTGGTGATCGGCGGCCTAGTATCGTCAACTTTTTTGACCTTATTCTTACTGCCGATTTTATTTACATTATTTGGCTTGCCCAAGGAGCTTAAGCGATGAACAGCAAGGAATATCTCGTCACCCTGAACGTGCCGGTCAGCCTTGAAGAGGCGGTTGTCGATTGCCTGTTGATGGCGGAATCGGAACACGGCTTCAGCAGTTTTCCGGTCAATTCACACGATCATAAGAATGAAGGCCTGTCGCTGGCCGAACAGGTCAGCGGGCGGCAGAAAAGAATCCGTTTTCAAATGTACGTACCTCAGCAGAGATTAGCCCCATTATTGGAGCAACTGAGAGCCGAGTTTTCCGGTTCAGGTATTCAATACTGGGTGCTGCCGGTGATTGAGAACGGGGTTATTTAGGCAAGCCCCTCTCAACGCGTGTTGATTTTTTAGTTAACTGGCCGTCGGATTCGGCCAAATCCGGACGTTCGGTTTACATTTTATGCAACTCTGTTTCCCCTCAATTCCCTGGCTATTTTTCCACGCCGTTTAACACAGACGGTGGTATACCCACAATTTTTTACATTTTCTTTATAACAACTGGGTTACATTAATTGCCCAGAATATCTGTAAAAGAGAGGTAATCATGACTTTTATCTACGGTTTAAGCGGCTTGCTCGCATTCGCTTTGTTCGTTTATCTGCTGGTGGCGTTATTTTACCCGGAGAAATTCTAATGACTGAAAACGGCTTATTGCAAATCATTTTATATTTTGTCGCGCTGCTGCTGTTGGCTAAGCCATTGGGCGTTTATATGGCGGCGGTGTATGAAAATCGCCCGGTATTTCTTAATCGCATCTTGGCACCTTTGGAAGTAGGGCTGTATCACTTGAGTGGCGTTAAGCCGGAGCAAGAAATGCGCTGGAAAGAATACGCAGCAGCCCTGCTCTGGTTCAATCTGTTCGGCGGACTCGCGGTGTTTGCATTGCAAATGCTGCAAGCCCATTTGCCACTGAACCCGCAGCAAATGAGCAATGTCACGGTCGATTCGGCATTTAACACGGCGGTCAGTTTTATGACTAACACCAATTGGCAAGGTTACGGCGGCGAAACGACGATGAGTTATTTGACTCAGATGCTGGGGCTGAGTGTGCAAAACTTTGTCTCGGCCGCCTCCGGAATGGCGGTTTTGGTTGCGCTGATACGCGGCTTTCAGCGCACTCATGCGGACGGTATCGGCAACTTCTGGGCGGATCTGACCCGCGGCACTTTGTATATCCTGCTGCCACTGTCGTTTGTGCTGGCGTTGGTGTTGGTTGGGCAAGGCGTGGTGCAAACCTTCAAACCTTACCAAACCGTTCCGTTAGTCGAGCAGGTCGGCACCGCAACGGAAAAGGCTACACAAACCTTGGCGCTGGGGCCTGCGGCCTCGCAAATCGCGATCAAGCAACTAGGGACCAACGGCGGCGGTTTTTTTAACGTGAATTCGTCCCATCCTTACGAAAACTCGACGCCATTGGCCAATTTCCTGGAAATGCTGGCGATCTTGCTGATACCGGCCGCGCTGTGCCATACCTTTGGCACGATGGTCGGCGATCCGCGCCAGGGCTGGGCCATTTTGGCTGCGATGACGCTGGTATTCGCCAGCCTGTTATTCGTCACGGTTGGGTCTGAGCAGGGCGGCAACCCTTTGCTGACTGCGCTTGGAGTTGAGCAAAGCGTTGGCGTCGACCAGTCCGGCGGTAACATGGAAGGCAAGGAAACGCGCTTCGGTATTGTCAATTCCGCTCTGTGGGCGACTGCGACCACAGCGGCATCGAACGGTTCGGTCAATTCGATGCACGATTCTTATACACCGCTGGGCGGCTTGGTTCCGATGTGGCTAATGCAGTTGGGTGAGGTCATTTTCGGCGGCGTCGGTTCCGGGCTTTACGGGATGCTGATTTTTGTACTGATCGCAGTGTTTGTCGCCGGTCTGATGATAGGCCGTACGCCGGAGTATCTCGGTAAAAAGATTGAAGCCTTTGAGATAAAAATGGCGGCTATCGTCATTTTAATTCCGGCTTTCTTTATTCTGGGTGGAACATCGTTGGCGATCATGGTGGAGGCAGGAAAATCAGCGGTCGCCAATCCCGGCGCGCACGGCTTTAGTGAAATTCTTTATGCATTTTCCTCCGCGGCGGGTAACAACGGTAGCGCTTTTGCTGGTCTTAGCGCCAATTCGCCGTTTTATAACACGGCCTTGGGTATCACGATGCTGTTCGGACGCTATGGGATCATTATCCCGGTGCTCGCTATTGCCGGATCATTGGCGGCAAAAAAGACCGTGCCGACCACCGTCGGCACCTTGTCTACGCATACGCCGTTGTTCGTGATGCTGCTGATCGGCACCGTGCTTATTGTTGGCGCGTTGACTTTCGTACCCGCGTTAGCGCTGGGACCGGTGGTCGAGCATTTGGTAATGGTTAATGGGAAATAAACGAGTTCATGGTAGGGCGTGCCGTGCGCGCCTTGCCGGATATTGAGGCGCGCACGGCGCGCCCTACGCTCACGATGAATACAAATTCAAGCAACAAGAGAAGCAGGCTATGAGCAAAAAACATCATACGCAACAGTTTATTAACAGCCAGATCATGCTGGCTGCGCTGGGCGATGCCTTGCGCAAACTGGCTCCCCAGCAACAATGGAAAAATCCGGTCATGTTCGTGGTCTATATCGGCAGTTTGCTGACCACCGGGCTATGGCTGTGGGCGCTGTATTCCGGGGACAATGCACCGACCCGGTTCATGCTGGCCGTGACTTTCTGGCTTTGGTTCACGGTGCTGTTTGCCAATTTTGCGGAGAGCGTCGCCGAAGGCCGCAGCAAGGCGCAAGCGGCGTCATTGCGCAGCGCCAAGCGCGACATCATGGCCAAGAAACTGGATGAACCGCGTTACAGCACTGACTACGCCAAAGTCGCCAGCACCACATTACGGCGCGGTGATATCCTGCTGATTGAAGCGGGCGACTTTGTGCCCGCCGACGGCGAAGTCATCGAAGGCGCCGCCAGTGTCGACGAAAGCGCGATCACCGGCGAAAGCGCGCCGGTGATCCGCGAGTCGGGCGGCGATTTCAGTTCGGTAACCGGCGGTACTAGGGTATTGTCCGATTGGCTGGTAGTGAGGGTCGTTGCCAATCCCGGTGAGGCATTCCTTGATCGCATGATTGCGATGGTGGAAAGCGCATCGCGGCAAAAAACACCTAATGAAATCGCCCTGACTATTTTGCTAGTGGCATTGACGCTGATTTTTCTGCTAACCACCGTGACGCTGCTGCCTTTTTCTCTGTACAGTGTGGAAATAGCCAAAGCCGGTACGCCGGTTTCGATTACCGTACTGGTGGCGTTGCTGGTTTGCCTGATTCCTACCACCATCGGCGGATTGCTGTCCGCTATCGGCGTTGCAGGCATCGGACGGATGATGCAGAAAAACGTCATCGCCACCTCAGGACGGGCCATTGAAGCGGCAGGCGATGTGGATGTGTTGCTGCTGGACAAAACCGGCACGATTACCCTGGGTAACCGTCAAGCCTCGGCTTTTATACCGATTGGCGAGACCACCGAAAAAGAATTGGCAGATGCCGCACAACTGGCGACACTCGCTGATGAAACGTCGGAAGGACGCAGCATCATTGTGCTTGCCAAGCAGAAATTTGCGATTCGGGAGCGCAATATTCACGAGCTGGGCGCAACCTTTGTCGCTTTCAGCGCGCAAACCCGGATGAGCGGCGTCAATATCGGCGAGCGCCAGATTCGCAAAGGCGCTGCCGATGCGATACGCGGCTATGTCGAAGACCAGCAGGCAAAATTTCCTGAGGAAGCGACACGAATCGCCGATATTGTCGCGCGTCGGGGCAGCACGCCGCTGCTGGTTGTCGACGGCGGGCAGGTGCTGGGCGTTATTGAGCTGAAAGATACGGTCAAGGGCGGCATTAAGGAGCGTTTTGTCGAGCTGCGGAATATGGGTATCAAAACGATCATGATCACCGGCGATAACCGCCTGACCGCAGCGGCGATTGCGGCTGAAGCGGGCGTCGATGACTTTCTGGCCGAGGCTACGCCGGAAGCCAAACTCAAGCTGATCCGCGAACAACAAGCCGAAGGTCGCCTGGTGGCGATGACCGGCGACGGCACCAACGATGCGCCGGCTCTGGCTCAGGCCGATGTGGCGGTGGCGATGAACTCGGGCACCCAGGCGGCCAAGGAGGCCTGCAACATGGTCGATCTCGACTCCAATCCGACCAAGCTGATCGAGATTGTTGAAACCGGCAAACAGATGCTGATGACGCGCGGCGCGTTGACCACGTTTAGTCTGGCTAATGACCTAGCCAAGTATTTCGCCATTGTCCCGGCCGCGTTCGCCAGCACTTACCCGGAACTTGGCGGGCTTAATATCATGGGGCTTAGCAGCCCGGACAATGCCATACTTTCGGCGGTTATTTTTAACGCCCTGATTATCGTAGCCTTGATTCCTTTGGCGTTGAAAGGCGTGACTTACCGTCCGCAAAGCGCGGAGGCGTTGCTGCGCAATAACTTGCTGATTTACGGTGGCGGCGGTGTTATCGCGCCGTTTATAGGTATCAAATTGATCGATATTGGCTTAACTGCGTTACCGTTCTGACTATTAGGAGATCACTGTGATTAAGCACATCAAACCCGCAATACTCATGCTATTGTTTTTTACGGTGCTGACCGGCATCGTCTATCCATTGGCCGTCACGTTCTGCGCACAAACCCTGTTCCCCAACCAGGCAAACGGCAGTCTACTTGGCAGTGACGAGCAGCCGCTCGGTTCAGAATTAATTGGCCAAGTGTTCAGTCGTCCTGAGTATTTTTGGGGACGGCCTTCAGCGACTTCGCCCGCTCCCTATAACGGCGTAGCATCCAGCGGTTCCAATCAAGGGCCTACCAATCCTGCACTGATAGACGCCGTTAAGGCGCGCATCAAAGGGTTACGCGATGCAGACTCTGTCCATTCGGATTCTATACCCGTGGATTTGGTGACTGCCTCGGCCAGTGGGCTTGACCCTCACATCAGCCCTGCTGCTGCCGCCTACCAAATCAGCCGCATTGCCAAAGCCAGGCACATATCGCCGGACAGTGTAAGTGAATTGGTTGATCGTTATACGGAAGCCCGGCAATGGGGAATATTGGGTGAACCTCGGGTTAATGTGCTGAAATTAAATCTGGCTTTGGATCAGCGCCTTAAGTAATGAGATTAATGCATGAACGACACACGACCAGACCCTGATGCCCTGCTAGCTCGTGTAGAGCGGGAGGAAATTCAGCGACGACGCGGACGGCTCAAGGTTTTTTTCGGCGCGGCAGCAGGCGTGGGCAAAACCTATGCCATGCTGTTGGCGGCTCAAGCCAAGCGGGCTGAAGGCGTCGATGTGGTGGTGGGGCTGGTGGAAACCCATGATCGGCAAGAAACCGTCGCTGTATTACAAGGCTTGGATGTGCTGGCGCCCAAGCTGGTGAAACATCGGGGCACGGTGCTGCGCGAGTTCGATCTGGACGGCACGCTGAAACGCCGCCCGGTCCTGGTTTTGGTGGACGAGTTGGCGCACAGCAATGCCCCCGGCTGCCGTCATCCTAAGCGCTGGCAGGATGTCGAAGAATTACTCAATGCCGGAATCGATGTTTACAGCACGCTGAACGTCCAGCATTTGGAAAGTCTCAACGACGATGTCGGTCAGGTAACCGGCGTGCAGGTTAGGGAAACCGTGCCGGACACGGTATTCGAGCTGGCGGACGAAGTCGAATTGATTGACCTGCCGCCCGATGAATTATTGTTGCGGCTCAAGGAAGGCAAGGTTTATGTGCCGCAACAGGCGGAACGGGCAATGCGCAATTTCTTCCGCAAAGGTAACCTGATTGCGTTGCGCGAGTTATCCTTGCGCCTCACCGCCGACCGGGTCGATGCGCAAATGCAGGACTACCGGGACGACCACGCGATACGCGACGTTTGGCAGGTCGGCGACCGGATATTGGTCTGCATAGGTCCCAATGCTATCGCCGAGCGACTGGTGCGCGCCGCCAAGCGACTCGCTACCAGCCTTCATGCGCACTGGATCGTGGCCTACGTGGAAACGCCGGAGCTGCAACGCCTGCCTGCCGAACGTCGCGACGAGGTATTGCGGGTGCTGCGTTTTGCCGAACAGCTGGGTGCCGAAACGGTGACCTTGTCAGGCCCGGACATGAGCCGAGAAATCCTGGGGTTTGCCAAAAACCGCAACGTCACCAAAATCGTGTTGGGCAAACCCCGTCGCCGGGGTTGGAAGCGCTGGGTGCTGGGCTCGGTCGTCGATACCCTGATCACCGAAGCGCATAACATCAATGTCTATTTGCTGGGCAGTCCGCGCGGCGAAGATACTTTAGAGAAAAAAGCGCCTAAAGCAATGGCGGGGGTAAAAGTGCTTCGTCCCAATTATCCCTGGGGGCGCGCCAAACGGCGCTGGTTAAATTGGAGCTGGACGCTGGCGATGACCGCTTGCACCAGCTTGCTTGCCTGGTTAATGTCCGGGAAATTCGAATTGGCGAATCTGGTCATGGTTTATTTGCTGGGCGTGGTTTTTATGGCCGCCCGTTTCGGTCGCGAGGCATCCATTCTGACCTCGGTATTGAGCGTTGCCGCATTCGATTTTCTTTTTGTAAATCCGGTTCATACCTTTGCGGTTGCCGATGCGCAGTATTTAGTCACGTTCGTCATTATGCTGCTGGTGGCGTTGATCATCAGCCACCTGACCAGCAATATGCGTTCCCAGGCGAAGGTTGCTTCGCATCGGGAGCGGCGCGCCAATGTTCTTTACGCGCTGAGTGAAGAACTGGCGGCCAGTCGTACTGTGGCAGATACGGCCAGAATCGCCGTGCGTCATATTCAGGATGAGTTCGGCGGCGCCAGCGTCTTGCTGTTTCCCACCGATGACAGCCGGATCGTCTACCCGATAGACCCGCCCGTGCCGGAATCCTTACGCGATTGCGATCTCAGCGTGGCGCAGTGGGTTTATGACCACGGACAGATGGCAGGACAAGGCACCGATACCTTGCCCGGAGCCAACGCGGTGTTTTTTCCTATGTCCGGTTTTCGCGGCGTCATCGGTGTGCTGGTGTTGCGCGCCGCCAATCTGCGCCGGGTATTTCTGCCGGAACAGCGTCGGCTATTGGATACCTTTATCAGCCAGATTGCCCAAACCGTTGAACGGGTGCGTCTCTCCGAAGAGGCGCAGCAGGCGCAATTGCGCATGGAATCTGAGACCCTGCGCAATTCTTTGCTCAGCGCCATTTCCCATGATTTACGCACGCCGTTGGCATCGATCGTCGGCGCAGCCAGCACCTTGGTGGAAGAGGATGCCCAGCTCGCCCCGCCGGATCGACAGGAGCTGAGTCTGACCATCTATGACGAAGCGCTACGCATGTCGAACCTGACCAATAACATTCTGGACATGGCCCGCCTGGATGCAGGGCAAGCGTCACTCAACCGGCAATGGTATCCGCTGGATGAAATAATCGGTGGAACGTTGACACGGATGCGCAAGCTACTTGAAGGGCGCGCCGTCAATGCCAAACTGCCGGATGGGCTCTGTTTGGTGCGTGTTGATGCGGTGCTGATCGAACAGGTGCTGGTCAACCTGCTGGAAAATGCCTGCAAATATACGTCGGCGGGCAGCCCCATCGACATTATTACCGAACTATCTGCCCAGATGCTAAAGGTGACGGTAGCGGATCGCGGCCCCGGCATACCGCCGGGAGAAGAGGAAAAACTGTTCGATAAATTCTATCGGGTAGACCGGGAAGGCACCCAAAGCGGCGTCGGTCTGGGATTGGCTATTTGCAAGGCTATCATTATTGCGCATGGAGGCGTTATCGGCGCCGCTAATCGGCAAGGCGGTGGGGCGCAATTCTTTTTTCTGTTGCCTGTAGACGAAGCGCCGCCGCAACTGGCAGCGGAGCAGCTGCAAGATGAATAACATTAAACCCGTCATTGTGGTCATTGAGGATGACCCGCAAATCTGCCGCTTCTTGCGAACCAGTCTGCGTGTGCAGGGATTTCAGGTGATTGAGGCGGGAACCGGCGAACGGGGCGTGGTGGAAATCGGTACCCGCAAACCGGAGCTGGTCATCCTCGATCTGGGCTTGCCGGGCATGGACGGCATAGCGGTGATTCGCAAGGTTCGTGAATGGTCCTCAGTGCCAATCATCGTGCTGTCGGCCAGAAGCCAGGAAAGTAACAAGATTGCCGCACTAGATGCCGGAGCGGACGATTATCTGACCAAACCGTTCAGCATCGGCGAACTTCTGGCGCGCATTCGCGTATCACTTCGCCACGCCGCACGGCTTGCAGGAGACGGCGTCGAAACGTTATTTTGCGTCGGTGATTTACAGGTTGATTTATCCCATCGCCGTGTACATATCGGCGAACAGGAAATTCATCTGACCCCCATCGAATACCGGCTGCTGACCGTCTTGATCCGTCATGCGGGTAAGGTACTGACGCATCGGCAGTTATTGCTGGACGTTTGGGGGCCTGCCTACGTGGAGCATGCCCATTATGTACGGATTTACATGGGGCAATTACGCAGAAAACTTGAATCAGATCCCACTCAACCGCGTTACTTGCTCACCGAGGCGGGCATAGGGTATCGTTTGGCGTACAGAGAATGAGGTACTCGCAAAAACAAAATCACTAACCATATTCCCCGAGCTTGGGGCTATGTGGTCGTACAAGCAGTTTCGATGAGTGCCCGCTATGTTATAAACATAGCGGGCGATCTAATAATAGGATAGTGAACGTTTTCTGTGGGTCGATCCTGGACTATAGAACACTCAAAATTTGATAATTTACAGTAGTCGCTTTGGCGTAGGATACGCAACCATCACTCTCTGCTGGATCAATTTGTCTTCGGCACCTTGTACCCCTTCAACTCGATGTTAGAACCTGTGGAGGAAACCCTGAAGCTGCCGCTCAGTGCAGCGGTGATGGAAAACTACCTGTGGGGCAATTGGTGTGGTCCCTTAATTTGATTTGCCCTATCTCCTTTATGCCCCAACATTGGCTACGATAACTCATTTTTGTTTCGAAAATATTTATGGCGGCCAAAGTCCAGCGTTTGCAGGCGGGAAACGCCAGTTCTCGCTTTCGCTCAAACAGGCTTATTTCGACCTACATGGGTGCTATTTTGTCATTTCCTACGCAAGCAGCGAAGCCAATAAAGGCCGCAGATTAGGCAGCTGGCGTTGCCGGGTCAGGCGATTGGCGATGATGATGCTTTTTAATTCGGTCAGCGCCAGCGCAAAGTCGTCATTAACTACCAGATAATCGAACTGGTCATGGTGGCGGATTTCGGTAACCGCATCGCGCATCCGGCGGGCGATAATTTGCTCATCATCCTGACCCCGGTTTCTAAGCCGTTGCAACAGAACGTCGGTCGATGGCGGCAGGATGAAAATCGACAGGCTGTCGGGCAGCAGTTTTTTGATTTGCTCGGCGCCCTGCCAGTCGATCTCAAGAATCACATCCAGTCCCCGATGCAGATTTTCTTCTACGGTTTGCTGAGCCGTGCCGTAAAAATTGTCGAAAACCTGGGCATGTTCAAGAAACGCCTGTTGTGCCTGCATGGCTTTAAAGTCGGCGACAGGGACAAAGTAATAATCCTGTCCGTGTGCTTCGCCGGGGCGCATCTGGCGGGTGGTATGGGAAATTGAAACGATCAGCTCATCCAGATCGGTAACCAGCTGTTTAACCAGACTGGTTTTACCGGCGCCGGACGGAGCGGAAATAATATAGAGTTTGCCGATATTCATAAGTCTTAAGGTGAAAGGCTCGAGGTGAAAGGTTCAAGATCGAATCTGAATGGATATGTATTTTGTATGGGTACACACAAGGGTCTACATGATACAGGATGCCACCGCTCGGACAAAGTAGCCGTTAGAACTCAGCAATTCCCAATTTAAAACCCTGATAAAATAAAGGCAATTTTAACATGAACCTCAAAGCTTCATAAACCCATCGGTAAATAACAAATGGACTTGGACTTAATTAGCCAGATACGTAGCGCATTTGAAGG
>JAQSDX010000019.1 GCA_029946125.1 Candidatus Methylobacter titanis | reverse complement strand
CTAGCCCCCTTCAAGTCCGATTCTCAGCGATTGCACTTATGAGTTGAATGTAAGTATGCATTAATACCTTGCTTGCGTTTCTCCTGAAACTGCAGCACCAGGCTGTAAATCACCGGAAACACCAAAAGGCTTAATATCAGTACGGTCAGCATACCGCCCATCGCAGGGGCTGCGACACGCTGGGTGACATCGGCGCCGGTGCCGGTGGCCCACATAATCGGGATTAAACCGACGATATTGGCAAGCGAGGTAATCGCTACCGGCCGCACCCGCAAAGCCGTGGCGGCTTCTGTAACCGCCCTGATTTCTTCGCAGGTCAACGGCGCCTGTTTTTTCTCCCGCAGTTTTTCAATTTCAATATCGATAAAACTTAATACCATGACGCCGGTTTCGGCGGCGGTACCGGCGAGAGCGATAAAGCCGACATAGACCCCAATCGACAGGTTGAATCCGAGCCAGTAGATTAGCCAGATGCCGCCAATCAGGCTAAAGGGGATGGCCAGCATCACAATGGTCGGCTCGGTCAGATTACGAAAAGCACTATACAACAGGATAAAAATCAGTAGCAGGGTAATGGGTACCACTATGCGTAAGCGTTGGCCAGCACGTTCCATGTATTCGAACTGACCTGACCAAGCAACGGTATAACCGGCGGGGAGTTTGACGCGTTCGGCCAGGTTTTTTTGGGCCTGGGCAACGAATCCCCCTATATCGGACGTTTTGATATCGACATAGATCCAGGCATTAGGTTTGGCATCTTCGGTTTTAATCACATCAGCGCCACGGGTGAATTTAATATCGGCCACCAGGGTCAACGGTATCTGGCTACCCGTGGGCGTGGGAATTAATACGCGCTGCAACGCTTGCAGATTGTCGCGCAAATCTCGAGGATAACGCAGATTGACCGGATAACGTTCCAGTCCTTCAACAGTCTCGGTGATATTCATGCCGCCAATCGCGCTTTGAATAACGTCCTGCACATCGCCGGTGGTCAGTCCATAACGCGCTGCCGCTTCGCGGTTAATATCGAAATCCAGAAAATAGCCGCTGACGGCACGGTCACCATAGGCCGACAAGGTTTCCGGCAAGGTCTTCATCGCCTGCTCGATTTCCAGCGACAGCGACTGCAAGACGTTCAAATCGGGACCAGCAACTTTGATGCCTACCGGTGTTTTGATGCCGGTAGAGAGCATGTCGATACGCGTTTTTATCGGCATGGTCCAAGCGTTGGCTAGTCCTGGAAAACGAATGGCCTTGTCCATTTCAGCCATCAGTTGCCGGGTGGTCTTGGTAGGATCAGGCCACTGCTCTTTCGGTTTCAGCTGAATAGTCGTTTCCATCATCATTAACGGGGCCGCATCGGTTGCCGTTTCAGCCCTGCCGATTTTGCCAAAAACATGATGGACTTCGGGAAATGTTTTCAGCATCTTGTCGGTCTGCTGTAACAGTTCTTTGGCCTTGGTGATGGATATGCCGGGAAATGTAGACGGCATGTAGAGAATATCGCCTTCATCCAGAGGCGGCATGAATTCACTGCCGATTTTGGACAACGGGTATAGTGTTGAGGCCATCAACAGCGCGGCTATTATTAATGTCAGTGGCCGCCAACGCATCGCCAGTTTCAAAACCGGCGAGTGAATAAAATGCAAAAAACGGTTGATCGGATTTTTCTTCTCAGGAATGATTTTGCCGCGAACAAAATAACCCACCAACACCGGCACTAAGGTGATGGTCAAGATCGCGGCTGCCCCCATTGCGTAGGTTTTGGTGTAAGCCAGCGGACTGAATAATCGGCCTTCCTGCGCCTCCATGGTGATGATCGGCAGGAAGGAAACGGTAATGACCAGCAGCGAGAAAAACAGGCCTGCACCCACTTCCCTGGATGATTCGCCGATGATTTGCCAGCGTTCTTTTTCGCTCAGTTCAGCCTGTTTTTTTTCAGCGGCGGCGGCAAGGTGTTTGTGGGCATTTTCAACCATCACCACCGCCCCATCAACCATGTCGCCAATCGCAAGAGCAATGCCGCCCAGAGACATGATATTGGCGTTTATGCCTTGCCATTTCATCACGATGAAGGCCATCAAAATCCCTAAGGGTAAGGTAATAACAATCACTAACGATGAACGCAAATGCAGCAGAAACAAGGCGACCAAGGCACAGACAATAATCAGCTCCTGAATCAACGCCTCATTGAGTGTGCCCACTGCGCGCTCAATCAAACTGCCGCGGTCATAAACGGTGACGATCTCAACGCCTTCCGGCAAGCCTTTTTTTAATTCGTCCAGCTTTTTGCGCACATCTTTAATGGTCGCCAGGGCGTTTTCGCCAAAGCGCATAATCACTACACCGCCGGCCACTTCGCCTTCGCCATTCAGTTCCACGATGCCACGACGCAGTTCCGGGCCAATCTGAATATGGGCGACATCCTGCAAACGTATCGGCGTGCCATTGGCATCGACACCCACCGGGATGGTTTTGAGGTCGGCGATGGATTTGATATAGCCCAGGCCCCTGACCATATATTCGGTTTCGCCCATTTCAAACAGACGGCCGCCGACATCATTATTAGATCGCTTGATCGCAGTAATAACGGTGGATAACGGAATTTGATAGGCTTGCAAGCTATTAGGATCAACTTCCACCTGATATTGCTTGACGTAGCCGCCCACCGAGGCCACTTCGGACACACCGGAAACGGTTTGCAAGGGATAGCGTAAATACCAGTCCTGAATGGAGCGCAGCTGCGCCAGATCATGCTTGCCGGTTTTATCGACCAGCGCGTATTCGTAAATCCAGCCGACGCCGGTGGCATCGGGACCCAAGGTCGGGGTAACGCCTGGCGGCAATCGACCTTTAACATAATTAAGATATTCCAACACCCGCGATCTTGCCCAGTAAATATCGGTGCCGTCTTCGAAAATGATGTAGACAAACGACAGACCAAAAAAGGAATAGCCGCGCACCACTTTGGCATGCGGCACCGCCAGCATGGCGGTAGTTAACGGGTAGGTAATCTGATCTTCAATAACCTGCGGTGACTGGCCTTCATAATCGGTAAACACAATGACCTGTACATCGGATAAATCCGGTATCGCGTCCAATGGCATGTTTTTAAACGACCAAACGCCTGCCAATGCCAGGATAATCGCACCGAGCAGCACTATAAAGCGGTCTTTTAGCGAACTGTTGATGATGAAATCAGTCATGTTGATAGTCCCTCTATCCCATGATTTGGCCCTGGAATTATGGGGAGACTTCGCCTAAAGCGCCTACTTTTGGCAGTCGCCGATTGAACAATAGCTTGCTGACTGACTGGGCGACTGAAGTCGCCCCCGCATAGAGGTTTAAATGCGCTAGTCATGTTGATGCGCTCCTTGTTCCATGATCAAGCGGTTTGGCTCCGGCTTTTGCGGAGCCGAAGGTTCCATCATTTTGGCCGTGGCTTCATGCAACCTTGATTCGGAATCGATCAGAAACTGCGCGGAAGTGACGACTTCTTCGCCTGCTTTTACGCCGTAAAGAATGGCAACATCGCCATTAGAGGCTAAGCCGGTGGTGACCTTGCGCGGTTCATACTTGCCTGCACCGCGCACAATAAGAACCCGGGTTTGCGCGCCTGAACGAATAACCGCTTCGGAGGGAATCACCACCGCATCGACTTGTTTAGCCGCGTAGATGGTTACGTCGGCGAACAGTTCAGGCTTTAACAATAAATCGGCATTATCGAATACCAGCCGCACCTTGATGGTTCGGGTTTTCGCCTCGGCATAAGGATAAATGAAAGCCAGATGCCCGTTGAAAATACGCCCCGGCACACCGGCCAATTGCATGTCAACCGGATCACCCACTTTTACCCAGGGCAATTCATATTCATAAATATCGGCAAATACCCAGACTTTGGATAAGTCGGCAATCATATAAAGCTCGGTGGTCGGCGTCACATACTGCCCTTCGCGGGCACCTATATTGATCACAATGCCGGCTGCCGGAGTATGAATATGCAGGTCTTTTTTAATGTGATGGGTGCGGGTCAGATCGTGCAGTTGATGCGCCGGAACATCCAGCAATTTCAAGCGCTGAAGGGAACTGTTGACCAGCTCTTCGGCACCCCGGCGGATGTCTTCAATCGGGCTTTTTTCCAGCACTTTAAGACTGTCTAGCGCTAGAATATATTCCTGTTGGCTGGCCACCAGTTGCGGCGAATAAATACTCAGTAAGTCTTCATTCTTCTTGACCCATTGCCCGGTTTTATCGACGCGCAGGGTTTCAATCCAGCCTTCGGTTTTGGGATGCAAACGCACGATACGTTCCTCATCATACGCTACGCGGCCAACGGCTCGCACCACATGGGAAAGTACACTTTGTTTTGCAACAGCAGTGCGCACACCGATATTTTGCACGGTAACCGCGTCGATTTTAACGGTGCCTGCCGGTTCGTCAGTTTTCGCCTCGTCGGCATAGACGGGAACATAATCCATACCCATCGTATCTTTTGCCGGAACAGGCGAAGTGACGGCTGGATTCATCGGGTTGCGATAAAACAAGGGCTGCCTGGCAGCCGGTACAATGCTCTGGGGATGATCCTTGTCGTCCGGAATAGCCAGCCAATAGCCACCACCGACACCCAAAGCCAGCATCAGAATGGCGGTTATTACCAGTTGCTTATTCATAAATTTCCTCCTCGCCGACAGCCGCAGCTAACTGCGCCAGCGACTGATTCGCTTCGGTAAAGGCTTTCCAATACTGGGTCTCGTATTCGAACAAGGTAATCTGACTGCGCACCAAATTCAGAAAATCGACCTTGTTGACCCGATAACCCGCCAGCATCGAGGCGACGGTTTGTCTTGCCTGCGGCACGATGCCGGTTTCAAATAACACCACCTGATCTTTGGCGCGCCGGTAATCGTTGTAACCTTGTGAAATTTGCGACCGAACCTTGTTCCACTGATCCTGCAAGGCGTATTTTTCCTGCATCAATTCGCTGGTGCGCTGGTCAACCGCCTTGGCCTGTTTTTGGGCGGCGAAAATCGGGACATTCATGCTCAGGTTCAAACTCAACAGGTCGGCCCGCCGGTCACCGGCAGGCGTATTCGCTCGACCGCCATAGGCGGCGCCCAGGTTAAAATCAGGCAGCACCTCTTTTTTTGCCAAATCCAGACGGGATTGTGCGGCATTAATGCCTAAGCGGTTGCCTTCCAGTACGGCTCTGGACGTTTCTGCCTGTTGATAAAGCAGGGTTTCCTGCTTGATGCTTGGCAATTGTGTGTCAACCTTGTCCGGTAAACGTAGCGCTTCGTTAGCCGGTTTATCCAGCAACGCATTCAGGCTGGCGGCGGCATTGCGGCGCGAGGCCTTCAGCATCAATTGCTGATCGAGTAACTTGGATAACTCCAGTTGAGCCAGCAATACATCTTGCTGCAAACCTTCGCCGACTTCGTATTTAGTCCGGGCAATCTGAACAAACTGCTGCAACAGCGCATGGTTGCTGTCAACAATCTGAATCGCTCTGTCCAGATAAAAGATCAGCCACCAAGTGGTTTTAACTTCGCTTAATAAGCGCCAGCGTACCTCGGTGACACTTTGTGATGCGGCTTCCGCTTCAAAAGCCGCCGCCTGTTCGCGCAAGGCCAATTTGCCGGGAAAAGGCAAGACTTGCGAGATACCCGCTCCCAGTTGCGTCATATCTTCCTGTCGGGTGTTAAAGGTATTAACCGGCAGGCTCATCGCATTGAAACTGATTTCTGGATCAGGCAAAGCCCCCATTTGCGACGGAATAGCCGCCATCGCCTGAGCTCTGGCCTGCATTTGCGCCAGATCGGGATTGTCCTGAACGGCCTGCTCGGTCGCGGCTTTTAAGGTTAATACGCTTTTGACTACCGGCTCTTCACCTGCAAATACACAGGCGGAAAGCAACAGCATAATCAGAATTTGTAGGATGGACTGACGAAGGATGCCCATCGTTCGCGATTGATGCGCTTCACTGCCTTCAGCACATTCTACGAGCTTGAAAATAATTTGTAGTGACATATGTCCTTCTACACTCGTTATAAAGTCCGTGAAACGGATATGTTATGTTGAGTCGGCGCAAGCAAGGTACGGGCAAAAAAGCCTAGCCACACTGCGACTAAATACTTGGTTTTATCAACTAGGAAAACCTGTACTATAGCTATCGAGATAAGAACAGCTACACTTTCCTGAATAATTATATATCAAAATTGAGCTATTTCACAGACTATAAACCATGACCATTAATGTTGATGTTGATGTGCTGTGCGTAGGGCATGCCTCTTATGATTTGATTTTTTCGGTGAGCCGACAGCCTGACGCCGATGAAAAAATAGTGGCCGACAGCCTGCTCAGTTGCGGCGGCGGCCCAGCCGCCAATGCCGCCGTTTGCGTGGCCAAGCTGGGTTTAACTTCCGCCTTTGCCGGTTACTTGGGACGCGATCTTTACGGCGACCAACATCTCCAGGAATTCGATGCTTACGGCGTCAACACCGAGCTGGTCATGCGCGGCGACGCCCCTACCCCGCTATCGGCGATATTAGTCAAACCCGATGGCAAGCGCTGTTTGATCAATTACAAGGGGGACACGCAAGCCTTATCAGCCGATGCGCTGAACCTCACTAAAATCCCGGCGAAGGTGGTATTGTTCGACGGGCACGAACCCTTGATCTCATTGCCGCTGGCTGAAAAAGCCAGGCAAGCCAACATCCCCACGGTATTGGATGCAGGCTCGGTGCATGAAGGCACCTTGGCGCTGATGAATCGCGTCGATTATCTGGTTTGTTCGGAAAAATTTGCCAACCAGTACGCCGGTGACGAACGCAACGCCTTAAGCCGACTCGCTATACTGGCTCCCGTCGTCGTTATCACGCTGGGCGAGCGGGGACTGATTTGGCAACGCGGCAATCAGCAAGGCGCGCTGTCTGCTTATCCGCTGACTGCGCTTGATACCACGGGCGCCGGCGATGCATTTCATGGCGCTTTTTGTGCGGCGCTGGCAGCAGGGATGGAGTGGCAATCGCTGCTTCGATATGCCAGTGCGGCAGGCGCTTTGTGTTGTCTGCAAATGGGCGCACGTTTAGGGTTGCCCGGTAGGGAAGAACATGGCCGGTTATTTAATCAAGCTCTATAGCAAAGAACCTCAGCCATCACCGGCATCAATGGATGTCAACACCTAATAGACGTTTCTTTTCAGTTGTAGGTTACAATAATTTATCATTTTCTCTTTACTGGAAAATTTCATCACCTTGTATAAAGCCTACTTTCATTTTAGCGAATTGCCGTTTTCGATCGCGACCGATCCGCACTTTATTTATATGAGCCCGCGCCATCAGGAGGGTTTGGCTCATCTTCTTTACGGCATTAATTTTAGCGGGGGCTTTGTCGCTTTAACCGGCGAAGTGGGTACCGGCAAAACCACGCTTTGCCACTGCCTATTGCAACAAATACCGAAAAATATCGATATTGCCCTGATATTGAATCCAAAGCTTAATGCAATCGAATTATTGGCTACCCTCTGCGATGAGCTAGACATTAGCTATGACAAAAACCGGCAATCATTAAAAAACCTGATCGACTGTTTAAACCAACATCTACTCACCGCCCATGCCAACGGCAGACGTACGGTTTTGCTGATCGATGAAGCGCAGAATTTAAGCCTGGAAGTGCTGGAACAAGTTCGCCTGTTGACCAACCTGGAAACCAGTAAAACAAAATTGCTGCAAATTATTCTGGTCGGTCAGCCTGAATTGAAAGAATTACTGAATCGAAAAGATTTACGCCAGTTAAATCAGCGCATTACCGCCCGCTATCACTTATTGCCGTTATCGCTGGATGAAACCCGGGCATATATCCAGCATCGACTGATGGTGTGTAACGGTCGTCCGGATATATTTAAAGACAGCGCGATACGCAAAATTTACCAACTTTCTTCCGGTATACCTAGAGTGATTAACGTTCTCTGTGATCGCGCCTTGCTTGGCGCTTACTCAACCAATACTTACGTTGTTACGCCCGCCCTGGTTCATCATGCTGCCCATGAAACGCTGGGGTTTGCCGATAAAAAACCGTCTTACCTGATCCCATTATTCAGCCTGCTGTTTTTAGCGTGTATTGCTGCGGGCATTTACCATTGGCCCAAAGCGAATAGTCAGGCTCCGGTTAATGTGGCAATACCCTACCCTGCCTTGCAAATAAAAGCTGAATTCCCCCCCGTTGCTGTGGCTAAAACAACACCGTTTTATGACTGGATCAATAATCCCGAGCACTCCCTAAATACCGCATTAATCGATGCACTGAGGCTATGGGCCAAGCCCATCCCAGAGCATCATCAGCTGGATTGTCATTACGTAGAAACAACGGGACTGCGCTGCGTATCAGGCAAAGCCAACTGGAAAGATCTGCTGGCCATTAATCATCCGGCTATTCTGGAATTCTCATTAACAGGCGAAGACAAGTTCCATGCCTTGCTTACCGGATTCGGGCAAAACCAACCCATTATTCATTTTAAAGACGCAATGAGCTTTCCGCTAGCGGATGCGTTGAAGTATTGGAACGGTTATTATTTAATACTGGAGCAGCCGACCATCACCGACAAAAAAACGATCTATCCCGGCCAGACCTCGGATAATGTGCTCTGGTTGCGTCATCTGTTGAATAGCATTGACGGAAAAACTGAAGCCGTAGAACAACCGCGTTTTTATGATGATAAGTTAGTTGCCCGCGTGATCAATTTTCAGCATCAGCATCAATTACCGGAAGACGGCATAGTGGGAAACCAGACCCTGCCTCATCTTAACAACAGAGCGAATACGCTTGATGTCCCTCACTTAGCAATAACCGATTAATCATGTCTTTTATTCTAAATGCCTTGCGTAAATCGGAACAGGAAAGACAAGCTCTTCAGCCTGAAACCGTCAACGATAGAATTCTTCTGCCGCAGCCGCAGCAACACCGCAATAAGACGGCCAAGTTTCTTGTTTTCCTTATTGTCGCTAATGTGTTGGCTATCGGCGGCTTCGCCTGGTTTATCCGAAATGACTTAAGGTCGACGCCAGACAAGACGCCATTTATTTCCAAGTCCCTGCCTGCACAAGAAACCCCGATTGCATCTGAATTCCGAGCGGAAACACCGACACCCAAATCCAAACCCGATGCAAGCTCTATTGCCGAATTGATTGACGGGCAAAAACCGGAACCGGCTCCGTTACCGATCAAGCCGGTTATCGCAAAAAAACCGGCGGCCGACACCCTTAAGCAAGCCGCTACTGCGAGCAAAGCAATACCGCCGATACCAACGGCTGTCGACATTCAACCGGCTCCGCCTGAACCGATACCGGTAAAAAATGACCTGCTCTTTTTAAACGATCTGCCTTTCGACTTTCGCCAGACGATACCGAAATTCGCCATCAATGTCTTCGTCTATTCACAGCAACCCGAAGATCGCTGGGTCATGATCGATATGGTCAAATATAAGCCGGGACAGCAAATAAAAGACGCACTGCTACTGAAAGAAATTCGCCCCGACAGCCTGGTCGTTGTTTACCAAAACCGGACATTCCAGATTAAGCGGCCATAAACGCAGACGCTATCAATGATAGAGGTCAAACACCACACCATCCATCTGTGCCATTTTAAACTCACTCAAACAGTCATTCACTGCCTACCCACCTAATTAACGTGGTAATACGTCCTTTGCCGCGTCCAAAAAACTGCACAAGAATTAACATCCTCATTAATAAGCTTCAACATAGAGATTTTTTTAAATCTTTCAAAGCACTATATAAAGCACCATATATAGTTGCGAATCAGTTAAACGTTAGTTCTCGGATAATTTCATAGACTAGCCTGTATGCCTCTTGGCACGATCAGGAAACCGTTTCTACTGACGCAATCACATCAATTTATAATTTTCTGAAAGTCCATAGGTATTATTACTTAATTAGATTGCTTAACCTAAGCTGAACACCTACAATCAGCTGCGTAAAAAAACTTCCTAAATCGGGTAAAAATTACAATTTCTGTTATCTGCGGAGAAAAAAATGGCAATACAAGACGAAATTCCCAAATCACGATTAACATTACGTTATAAAACCGAAGTTAATGGCCAACCTGAAGACATCACCTTGCCTATGCGGCTGCTTGTTACCGGTGATTTTTCGCAAGGATCTTCCAGTGACCGTATCGTTGATCTCGATGAAAGGCGAATACGCAATTTGGACGGAACCAACACCGACCAGGTAATGAAAGATATGGGCATGAGCCTGAACTTTACCGTCGAAAACAAGATTGATGGCGCTGATGAAGAAGACCTGCAAATATTCCTGCCCATTAACTCGATAAAATCTTTTTCTCCCGACCAAGTAGCTCAGCATGTTCCTAAGCTAAAAGGCTTGCTTGCCTTAAAAGAGTTGATTGGGGAGATGCTCTCTAACGTAGATAACCGCAAGGAATTGCGTAAATTGATGGATGAGCTAATGAGCAATCCAGAAAGTCTGGAAAAAGTTTTGGCCGACTTGAAAGGCTTTGAAAGCTTCAAGTTGCCAGCGACTAACGAATCTACCGAAACCTCCATCAACTAGAATATTAGGAATACTATTATGTCTGATGACACCGCTCCTGCTGCTACCACTGCCGTTAGTACCGTTACTGCTGAAACCAATGAGGCGCTGGATCTAAAGCGTTTCTTGTCGAGCATGAGGCTGAATCCGGACGTTTCCGAACCCGTCCCTATGATTTCCAATAATCTGGAAACCGTTGCTGAAAATATTCGTGACGAGGATCGCTTTATTTCAGGGATGGCTGCAGTGTTGATGAATATCGATTCTGAAGCAGGCAAGTTTGACAAGGGTGCGGTACAAAGCTTAATCGCCCGTATCGATGACTTAGTCAATGCGCAATTGAACGAGATTATTCATAACGAAAAATTTAAAGGCATGGAAGCCGATTGGCGTGCATTAAACGATTTGGTTCGCACCACCAATTTCAAGGCCGACGTGATGATCGATATTATCGATGTCAGCAAGGATGAGTTGTACGATGATTTCGACAGCAACGCGGTCGATATTACCGGTAGCGCTCTGTTTAAGAAAATTTACTTGGCCGAGTATGACCAATACGGCGGCAAACCTTATGGCAGTATCGTGGGTTTATACGAAATTGAACATACGCCTCGCGATGAATTCTGGCTAAAAATCATGGGTAAAATTGCCTCAGCCAGTCACGCACCTTTCATTGGCGCAGTTTCCCCGAAATTCTTTGGCTGCCAAACCATCGAAGAATTGTCCGCTATCAAGGACCTGGAAGGACTGATGAACCATCCTCGATATGGCTCATGGAATGCGCTCAGGGAATCGGAAGCGGCTGCTTATATTGGCCTGACTTTACCCCGTTACATTCTGCGTCAACCCTATGATCCAGATATCAACCCCTGCGGCAGCGGTAATTTCAGCTTCAAAGAGGAAGTACGCGGCGACAACAATGCCGATTATCTGTGGGGTAGTGCGACGATCCTGTTTGCACAAAACATGATCCGCTCCTTTACGACGTCAGGATGGTGTCAATATCTTCGAGGACCCAAAGGAGGTGGTTTGATTTCCGGACTGCCGGTGCATATGTTCAACATGCGTGGCGAAGAGGAAATGAAACTTCCAGTAGAAATGGTTATCCCCGATTACCGCGAGCTTGAATTTGCCAATGCCGGTTTTATGCCACTGATTTACCGCAAAGGCACCGCCGATGCGTGTTTTTTCAGCTGCCAGGCACTGAAAAAAGCCAAGAAATTCAAAGATCCCAAAGATTCTGAAAACTCCCAATTGGTGACAAATCTTTCCTACACCTTATCCATTACCCGGATCGCTCACTATGTTAAATGCATCATGCGCGACAATATTGGCAGTAGTGCCGATGCGCCTTATATAAAGGACTCCCTGAATAACTGGATGTTCCAATATGTGACCACCGTGGTCAATCCGGATGATCTTACCTTGCGCTACTATCCGTTCAAGGCAGCGAGTGTAGATGTTCAGGAACGTCCCGGCATGCTCGGCTGGTACGATTGTAAAATTTCGGTACTGCCGCATATCCAATTCGAGGGCATGGATGTTGAATTGCGCCTAGATGCACGCTTGTAACCTTTTACTATTGAACATAAAAATCTAACTAAGGACAAAATATTATGGCATCTTCACAATATAGTTGCAGTGTAAGGCAAGGCCTTAACTTTGAGAAAGACCAGCAGGTGTTGGTTGGACATCTTGTCAGTATGTCGGTCGGCGGCCAAGCATTAGAGGCCGATATGGCTTTGACTATACCGACAGCGACCTTTTCATCAGGTGACGCAGTCACAGAATCAACATCAGTTGTCGGTGTGGTTGCCGATATATCTTGGCAAGGCGGTTATGCGGATCCACTGCATTTTACTGTTCATGTCAGCACTGAAAATCAAAAGTTAATAGCCATTAAAACGCATACCAACCTGTTGGATAATGACGTGGTATTTCAGTTCAATATCTGGGCTTACGATCCAGTTGCCAAAGTGTACTATCTGGCATTTCATTCCAATGAAACTGACATGAACGGTCTGATCTTGAAAGAGGGAGGTAATCTAGCTCTGCAAATTAGTCCAGATGCTTCCACTATAGTGAAATCACCATTAAATTATGAAATGTACATTGGCATTATGCCCCAGGAAACAGCTCAAGTTCTTAATTTGGCGGTTTCCAATACCGACAAATTCGTCAAGACCTGGGGTGTCGCGGTATCAACTTAAATTTCCTTGTTGACTAACACCATAAGCCTCGTGGCTATTCATTAATTTATGTACAATCGCCTATCACGAGTTTTGTGGACGATGGGGCAGGCGTTATTGCCTGCACATCTGCGTGCCCTGGAAGAATCCTTGTTGGCTGACAGTGCTTTGCGCTTCAGTCGGCAGGAGGCGCCGGGTTATGGTCTGTACCGGTTAAGATGGAACGAAAACCTGTTAATCGAAGGCGTATTGTCTTTGGACGAGATGACGCTGGTGTTATTTTCAGGTTTGCTGTTGGAGTTGAAGGCGAATGCACAGGTAGCTCCACTGAATCTTAATATTCCCGGCACCACTCTGGTACCGGTTTATGTGCATGTGCGCTGCCGTCCTGAGGACGGTAGCGAGCGTGACGCCGGGTCACAGACGATTAAACGCGACAATGTCAATTGTTGGCTTTGGTCTCTGGAACTTTCCACTGAACAAGAAAATCCTGACACCCTGGAAAGTTTTCGTCTGGCAGAATTTGAAAAACAACCGGATGGTTCATGGCGGCTTTCCTCCCGCTATATTCCACCGTTAGTGTGCCTGGGTTCAGTGCCGTTTCTGAAAGAGGAATTGACCGTACTGGTTCATAAACTTGAGGCCTATCATTATCAGTTGACTCAGGAAATTGCGGCCATTTATCTATCGGGTGCCGATCTGGTCAACGCTAAGCAGTGCCTGAAAAGTGTTGTGCAAATGCAACGCTTTCTTGCCAATCTGTTTGCCCAAATTTCCCCGCACCCCTATACGGTGTACGAACAATTAAAGCACTTTTATGTCGATTTGTGCTTCTATCATAACAACACCCCGCAATTTGCCACGAGCCCTTATCGCCATGAGCAACTTGCCGAGGTATTCCGTGAAACGCTTGGGCCACTGAATGACCAATTACAGTTGAGTCAGATGCGTTCACCCTATTTGCCATTTACCCTGCTTGCCGGCATCGTGCGAGCTAGCCTGCCCGAGTCGATTCGTGAGGCAAAAGAAATCTACCTGTTGGTGCAAAAAGGAGGCGTCACCAAAGCCGTCAGTCTTGATGGTTTTAAGATTGCCGCCGTCAGCCGCATTCCGATAGTGCATAAATTTTATTTGCAAGGCATCCCTTGCAAACGCATGGAGCGTCCGCCATTCCAGAACTCCTTTGGTCCTGAGGTGGATATTTACCAAATCAGTCTAGGTGAAGAATGGGATCATGCTCTGGATGAACTGGCACTGGGTTTTTACGCTGATCCAAAGTTCACCGAAGAAAATTTCTTCCTTTATTGGAGATCGGTCTGATGGCGTTGCTACGTAAATTAGCAGGCGACAAGGATAAGGCTGAGGACTATGAAATCAATAGCATCATCGATAACCTGAATAATGTACTCGGCAGCCAACGCGATTATGGCTTTTTTTTGCAAAATTTTGGCCTGTCCGACTACAAATATCTCGGTACCAGCGATTATATCGGGAAGGCGCTAATCGCCGAAATCGCCGAAAACATCGAACGCTTCGAACCAAGAATTGTGTTGAACAACATTGAACATATCAAGGATGACAAGCGGTTTCACCTGGCTTTTAGCCTGGATTGCAGTGTGCGTAACACAAATCACACCATAAAGTTATTTTTGAATCCAGTACTTGATCGTTACCAGGTTCAGCTATGAGTCGTTTTTCCGGAGATTTAACGATTACGCTGGTAGTGACTATTGCCGGTCAGGCCCACACTATTCCTGCCGGTAACGTCAAGTTCCTGGATCTTAGCCTGAGCCCTTACGGCTTTAACGGCAAAATAAGTTTTGTGGTGTCTTGCGAAGAGTCGACCGACGCGCTATTTACCCCGATAACCACGCAAAACGATTTAATCGAAGTGTCATTGCAGGTAGAGGCGTATTCCAATGATACCTCCGCCGTGATCAGTCCGCTTGTCTTGAGTGGTTTAGTCACCATCAGAGGGTTTTCGGAACAAACGCTGAGTAATGTTCTAAAAACCCAGGCCTTTATGTTACATCGGCATTACCATCTGGAATTTGCCGATCCTGCCCAAGTGTTATGGAAACAACATTATCCCTGTGACTTGCTGACCGACACCACCTTGAAGGCGCTGATTACCGCCCACAAGAGTGAAAAAATCGACCTGTTGTACGACTGGACCGTCTTGGATAAAACCTACCCGGTGCTGACCCTGTCTTTGGGAGCACCTGGCAACCTGGCAAGTTTTTACGATTACCTGATATGGCTCGTCGATAGCAATAATGGCGTTTTCAGCTATGATTTTGCCACCCAGAAATATTCCCTCAGTGCCGCAAAAATCCAGTCTGGCAGCGCTGAGTCGCTAAATCCTCTGGAAGTTTCGGCATTTGGCGTCAGTTTTCCTGAAATCCGTCGCCACCAGCCCAATGTCCTGAATGCTTACTCGGAAAGCCCGCTAAATACGGCCGTCACCAACACTCAGGTGGCCAGTCCAATCCGCCGTGATTACATTGCGCGCTATCCGATCGCAGCCGACATGCAGGCGCGAGTGACTCTGGAAACGGCAAGGTTAAAGCAGCATTTGCACGAGGTCTGGGTCGAATACCATAACTTTCCCATGCAGGTTACCCCGCCGGGCCAGTTGGTCGATTTTAAGGGTTCCTCTGCCTGGAACGCGTCCTTATTTGTACACGCCAACACTTATCAGGTAAGGGAATGGCATTTGCTCGCCCGTTCAGCGGAGCAGGAATTAACGCTCGACCTTAATAATGCCTACAGTCGCTATGACATGGAACATAGCCTGAAGCTGGACAGCAGTTTGGAACTGAACGTGGCTTTGCCGCCCTATGCGCTCCCCGTTTATCCTTTTTTCGTCGAAGGCAAAATCGTCAGTGAACAAGGCGAGGATGCCGATCTGAGTTATCAGTTCTACACAGACGAAGACACCTCGATTAATTATTACCAGATCAGCATTCCGTTGTGGGCTGATAAAAAGGTACGCGCCGCCTACCAATCGAATATGGATACGGGGCAATTTTATTTCCCCCCTTATAAAAATGCCCGGGTGCTGGTCGGCTTAGGTTTTGATAGCGCCGTGATTACTGAATTTCTTGATTGGGGCAGCGGCACTGCCCTGCCTATGGATTCCCAGGGGAACCAGTTGGTCATGGGTAAATCAACGACCAGCCAGAACATTATTAAGCATAGCTATGTGGATAGTAAGCCTGAATTGCAAATTCAGCGTACTGACGATAAAGATACCGAGCTATTACAGTTCTCCACGGGTTACATCATCTTGCAAACCCAGCAAGAAGAGGAAAGCTGAACATGGCTTTAGTTTGCAAAATTGAATTAAGCCAAACGGATGGGATTACCCTGACGGTAATTAACAAGGATGGCAATATCACCCAGACGGCAACCTTCGACGGCACCATCATCACTCTGACCTGTAAAGGTCAAGATGATACCAGTACGATAACGCAGAAAACCGACAGCATAACCGTCGATTGCAAGGATTTTATCGTCAATGCGGAAAGCATTACCTGCAAATCAACCAAGGACACCCTGCATGAAGCTGAAGGCACCTTTAGTATCAACAGCACTAAAAAATCCGCATTTACGTCATCGGCGGACATGGATATTTCGGCCACGACAAAACTGAACCTGAAATCGGCCGACTTTGTCGCTACCGCAACCAACAGCGCCAAAGTAACCGCCTTGACCACAACCCTAAATGGCGACAACAAAGCCAGCGTTACCGGCTTGGAACTGGCACTGACCGCGACGGCCAGCGCCAGTCTGAAAGGCGCCACGGTCAAAGCCGCAGCCGATACCACGATGGATGTCGAAGGGCTAACAACCACGGTCAAAGGACAACTGACCAATATCCAGGGTAGCCTGGTAACGCTCGGATAAGGCTTATGAGTTTCGATAACACACAGTACCAGGCGTTTCTTGAGGAGCTGCAGGATTTGGCCGATTTTCGGCTTAATTATGCCCTTGATTATCCTGGTGCCGGACTGGAAGGCGACGACCCGGATGTCAAACGTATCATCGAAGCCCTGGCTTTTTTTGGCGCACGTACCCAGATTGCGGCTTTACGTAGCGTGGATGCTACCAACCGCCGCTTGTATCAGCAGTTTTTTTCCTATTTGCTGACACCTTTAGCGGCGATGGCGATGATTCAGGCAAAGCCGACCGGTCACCTCACTGAGGTCTTAGACTTGCCTACGGGTACCGAATTTGAATTGCGGCCGGAAAAAGGCGGTCTGGTTATGTTTCGCAGTACTCGGCCATTGCGGGTACTACCTATGAGTCTGACGGGAGTCAAGCAAGAACTGCTTCCTGGTGCAGGCATCAGGCTTTTAATGTCATTCCAGGCTAACTTTCCGCTGAACGCACAACCTGAAACTCTCAGCCTACATATTAACTATTTGAACGACTTGGCGCTGTCGCTTAAAGTTTTTAATTTTCTGGGTCAGTCGTTGAAAAGTGTCGACGTCCAGTTCGGTGGGTATGATCCCGATCAACCCTGCACTGCCTGTGACTTCAGTCTCGGTGTTCCACCCGTCGATATCGCCACAGATGAGTGGCAGCACCCGTTGGAAGTGGAGCGTTACTATTTTCATTTTCCTCAGCAAGAACTTTATCTGGATCTTGAACTTCCTCCTGCACCCAGGAATTGGAAATATTTTACCGTAATATTGAACTGTGACCAGCCATGGCCGCGTCAACTCGGTTTAAACCGGAATTTATTTCACTTGTTTACTGTGCCAGTGGTCAATAATCAACAGACCATGGCTCAACCGATTATTTGCGACGGTACCCAGGAACACTATACGATCCGACATCCCATGCCGGAATTAGGTTTTAGCTTGCAAAAAGTGCTGGGCGTTTATGAAGTGGGTGATCAGGGCATGCTGCCTTTTCGACCAGGCATATTAGCGGGCGGTAATGGCTCCTACGAGATAGAACAAGGTCCGATGCAAGAAGGCGGTGGCAATTTATATTGGGTGGTTCCCCATTTCCCCGCTTCATTTGAGCAACCCCGCACCCTGGTGATCGAAGCCTTATGGCAACAACCCTGGTACGATCAAATCGTGCAAAACACCTATACCTTACAGGCATTTCGTCGACAATTGCCGGGGGCAAAATGGGAGCTTTTGGATACTGTAATCCCTCATGCAGAAAATCGCCAAATGGACAATGTTTCCCGATATATGCATTTACTGACGCTGATGCATAATTCCAGTCTCAGCGGTCAGAATATGAAGGATCTGCTGCTTGCCTTGGGGAGTGTTACCGCAGGCCGATTTCAAGGCGTATTCAACAGCTTGGTTGATTTGCGTCTGGAGGAAGTGCCTTTAGGTGGAGCCGAAGGGCATAAGACCCAACAAACGTATTATCTGCAATTTAAGCCACAATTGGGTGAGAGTCGTGAATTAATCGAAACGTTTGTCCATCATGTCGGGCGAGTACTTGACTTATGGCTTGCCGATGCGCTGGTCGAGACCCGCTGGGAAGTACAGGATGAAATCGACGAAACTATTTCAGGTGAAAGACAATGAACCAAGATTTATGGGAAATGATTGTAACCGTCAACAATTTTCTCAGTCCTTTGCGGACAGCCGATACCCAGCCCACTGTTACCATGATCGATTTAGTGGAGTTGCGCAGTAAGATGCGTATGCAACTGGACGACTTGCGTGCCGCTATTACTGAACAATATTCCGAGCGCGACGCTTACTACGTTTTATTCCCACTGACTGCCCATTGTGACGAAGTGGTTAAAAAGATGATCCTGGAGAGTAACCAGTTGGAATGGCCACCACTACAACAAGAGTTTTATCAAGTGGCCGATGCAGGGGATTTATTCTATGAGTTGCTTGATAATGCCTTAAGCAAACCGGAAACCTTGGCCTTGGTTTATGAGGTGTATTACTTTTGCTTGAATGACGGTTTTTGCGGTCGCTACAGCGTCAACCCTGACATGGTTGCCAATTATCTCCAGAAGTTACGTAAACCTATTGTTTTACAGCCGATAGCAACGGTAGCCTCGGCAGCTTCTTCGGCGAGAAAACATTCCTATTTCCGCATACCGAATTATGTTTATTACGCCGGGGTCGGTGTGCTATTCATCATGAATTATTGGTTCCTCACCTTCCTGGCCAGCACCTGGCACCCGATAAAATGATCACAGGCAGCCCATCGAGGCTTGACGAACTATTTTCACCGGACAGATTGCGCCAAAATTGGCCAATGAAAATTACGCCGGCGCTTGAACCGAAACAGGCCGCATCTCATCTCAAGATCCGCGCCAACTATGATGAATTGCAGGACTTGGTCGCTAAAAGGTTCCCCGACATCTCAAGATTGTCGGGTCGATTCGAGGCCTTGACTGAGGCAATCAATCAGACCTTTCCACCGGACGCGACTACCGGCCCCGTTGATGCCCAACAAAAGGAGGCTATTGTCGTTATGTTGGAGCAACTGGAGACTTTGCTATGGGCAATGGACTTGTCCCTAGGGACCGTTAGATGACGCTATTGGAAACGCGTATTGTCCAGAATATTTGGCGATTCGATCCGATCAGCCTGCTGAAACTATTGGCTCACCTGGGTTATGACATCGATGAGATTTTGTTTTGCAGCACCTTTGGCGCCTGTTCTCAATCCCGTCTGCTTGAATCCATCGAATTTCGTCATTCGCCAAGAAAAGTGGTTATTACCCTTAACCTGGGCTTGCTGGGTGGGCAAAGCGTACTGCCCAATTATCTGTTTAAGCAAGTGCACAACAACACCATCGATGCGCAGCGATTTGCGGAATTTTTTGGCTATTTCGACGATCGATTATTGCGCCGTTTCTTGCTTGCTATTTATCCTGAATTTGACGAAACCATTTTCCAGAACTGGGAAACCAGAAAAAAATCAGCCGTTCACACGCTGAGATTGGACAGCATTGCCACCCTGCACTGGTTGACACAGTTGGTGTTTCCTGAACTACAGGTTCGGGTGGAAAAAGTTACGCTCCAACGTAGCATCGATCTGGGTTCGCCTATTCTGGGAAAATCCCGTCTTGGTTACCAGACCGTATTTGGAAAAATAAAAAAATTGCCGGTGCCGGGGAAGCAAATTACCTTGATTACCGATGAAGACAGCTTTACTAAGGAACAAACTTGGCCGCATGAAATTGAGCGACGACTGCAAAAACTGATATTTCCGGTTTTACAGGGCGTGGACCTGCATCTGGAAATATGGCTGATGATCCGCACTCAGGGCAGTTATCTGGGCTTAAAGCAAAACAGTTATCTGGGCTATGAAAACCTGCTCAGTGACAATTTACAGTTCCGACGCATCCGAATCTTTTCCGGACGTTTACTATGATGGGGATTAAGGGAAAAACAACATGAGAATTGAGCTATTACAGGGCAGTTTGCCAGTAACCGAAAATCCCGGCCTTGATTCCACAGACCCCCGCTTTGACGACATTGCAACCTTGGTACAAGCAGGAAAACACGCGGAAGCAGCCAGCCTGAGCGAAGCCCTATTGGCTGACGGGATTTATGACATCCGGCTGATTTGTTACTTTCTCTATGGCCATTGGTTGGAGGAAGGACTGTCCAGCCTTTTTGATGTTATCACTTGTTTGAATAATGTCCTGGAAAATTGGGAAGCTATTGGCCCGGTCACCCGGCGGGAAAAAAGCCTTGAAAAAAGCCTGGACTGGCTATTCAAACAATTACTGAAAAAAATACAATACGAAGAAAGCAAAAATACGCCTCTGTGGCAACAGTGGCAAGCGCACTTCAACACCGATGAAATGAGCAATATACTGGAATTGGGCGAGACCTTTCGTTTAGGCATTAACCACCGACTTGAGGATAATGCCGGGGCCATAATCGGTCTATGGAGCAAGATAGAGGCGTGGCTGGTGGCATTCCAGCGGCTGATGTATCGCCCAGCCGAACCGGTTTACGCTGAACCTGAACAGAGTGAGAGTGATTCCACCGCAGCAGATATGTTGCCGATGATAGCAATCCAACCCCGTGGACTGGAAATCGAGAGCTCCTATCACATGGAATTGTTACTGAAGAAACTGGCTGCGTTCGAACGCTTGCTCCAGGAGGAAAAGTTTCCCCGTGCGGCTTTGATGGCGGTCGATATCAACGAAACCCTAGGCAATTTCGACCCTAAAATTTATTTTCCGAAAATTTTCGAAACTTTCGTTAGGCTGCAAGCGTTGAACTTCGAAGAATTGTCTAGCTACGTAGAAAATCAGGACAGCGCGCAATGGCAGGTCATGCAGGACTGGTTAAAAGTTGATGTCGATAGTTTTATCAATAATTAGGAGGCTGTTATGGGTTTTTTAGTGACGGGTAATGCCGTTCTTTCATGTACTTTCGGTGCTGCGCCATCAACGATGATGGTATTGCCAACCAACTGTGTGATGGTTGATATGCCTGCTGCCAATATCGTCGATGAAATACCGATGCTCAATATTTTGCCGTTCGGCATGTGCAGCAGCATGGCCAACCCTATGGTCATAGCGGCCACGGCGGCGGCATTGGGAGTACCGACCCCAATGCCCTGCATACCGATGACCGTAGCGCCCTGGGTGGCAGGCGCTCCGACCGTATTGATAGGCAACATGCCTGCCCTTAGCAGCGATAGCAAACTGACCTGTTGCTGGGCGGGCGTTATCAGCATCACCTTTGCCGGTCAGGTCAAGGTGATGCTGTAATGACAAACTCATCCTGCCGGAAAGTCCATGTGGAATGATGACGGCACCGGGCCTTGGTCTGCGGCTAATTTTGCCCTGATTGAAGCGTCCTTATGGCAGGAAGATCAACAGTCGTCCATTGATTTAACCTGGCTGGAATCAAGCTGGCAAGACCCCGACAGTTTTTGCAAAGCCCTGCACGCTTACTCGGATAGACGGCAAGCGAGCCAATCGAAAAGCACTCCCTGGTTGCGTTACGATTTTTATCACGATGTACTGGTGCAACAAAAAGACCAGACAATACCGGCTTTGGTCTGGTTCGATAGCCGAATTTGGCAAACCTGGTCTTATGCCGAACTGGGCAAAGTCGTGAATGGTTTGGCCGCCTCTTGGGAAGAAATCGGCGTACAACCGGGCGATACCCTGGCCATACTGCATCCGCAGGGACCGCACTGGCTGTCTGCGTTACTGGCAGGTTTACGTTTAGGCCTGGTGGTGACGCTGTTGCCGCCGCAAGGCAACGCTTTCGTCAGCCGTCGCCTCGACAATCTGGCGCCGCAATGGCTGGCAATGGATCAGCTGTACCGCCACCAGCTTGCCGCCGTTTGGCAGGACAAAGTGCTGCCCAACACGCTGTCGTCAGTGGCGCCAACCAGGCGGCCCTATGAATATCCCGGCACGGCTGTCGTCGTCCAGTGCTTTGACCCGACCAGTCCGACGCCCGAAGTAGTCTGTTCGGTCGATGCCGACAGCCTCTATCTGGGGGCTTTGCGGGATGGCATTTTATCGTTGGGCATCAAGCCTGGACAAGCCTGTGCCGCGCCCGGTTGGCATGGGTTGGAAAGCCAGCCGGCGCTGATATTGGCGGTTTTGTTGAGCGGCGCGACCTGGGTGCATATCGACTTGGCCGATTTGGAAAAGCAACCGGAACGACTATTGGAGCAACCCATTGACGTGCTGGGCGTCAGCCGATCCTTGCGTGACCTGTTGATGGCTAATCATCCTCCGGGCGGTGAAAAAACCTGGCGCTATTGGTTTCGCCATCCGGCCGAATCGGCTGACTTTACCTTATGGCAGGACTTTATCCGGATATGGCAGCTGGAAGACAGGTATTCGGGTAACGTGTTATGCAACGCTGCCAAGGGCGGGATTATCGTTTTTTCGCCCAGATATCGAGGACTGCCTCATCATACGGTATTGCCTGCCGCCGCTATGTGTTGGCAACTGGGCATGATCGATTCCCCGGATTTGCCTTCTGTGAGCGGATGGGGACGGCTCGCCCTGGGTAAAACGGAAAAGGATAAAATCATTTGGACAGCCACGCCTTATATTTTGACGCCCTACCGAAAAGTTTGGAATTACTTGAGCCAGTATCCGCTAGGTCGCGCGGGGCGGACTTATCCGAAACAGGAAGTGCTGGATTTGCTGTCAGGAACAGCGCGTTATCCGGCCTTGGTCGAGGCATTTACCCATGGCGGCGAGGCGGATCCGCTCCAGGTGCTATTGGCCTTCGGTCCGGGCGTCGATGCGGCGCCATTGCAGAAACGGATTGAAACCGAGCTGGGCAGTGAGTTTCTACCCGATCGCATTGAGTGTTTGCCGCTGTTGCCGCAGCGCAATAGCGATGGCGGAGCGGATCAAGAATGGTGTCAGTTCCATTATGTCACCGGAGAGTTGTATCGGCGGCAGCGCAGCGAAATGTATCGCTGTCTGTCCGAGTTAAAACAGAAGATTTTGGCGTAGGCTACCAGTTGGAGGTAAAGCACAATACTTGCCCCTTACCACCTATCAGTTTATCAGTTTATCAGTTTATCAGTTTTATAAAAATGCTGGATTTGATAGCAAAATATACTCATAACCTGTTGATTTTATAATCAACTTAAAAATTATTTTGATAGATGCGTATTATTTTCGATAAACAGATAGGTCGGGGCAAACTTGCCCCCTATTTTATTGAACTATTGCTCAACTTGCATGATTAAACAATGACTCTATTGTAAAGAGTTTGATGATGAATACGCTTACCGAAAAAAAACGTTTTGACAGTAGTGAAACGCTCATTGTGAGCATTCAGGCTGCATATTGGTTTGGTAAATCAATAGCCTGAGACCATTGACCTTATTTAATAAATAAAAAATCGGAAGTTGATATGTTTATACCGGAAACAATTTTGCAGTGTGATCTAGCTATCCTTTCCTACCACTTGTATCAACAATCGGTCATCTGGCCGCTTGATCCTTGGTACGACGTGATGACACGGAGCATGTCGGATCGGCGTACCCTATTTATGAATCAAGTCCACGAGCAGTGCAATTCGCTCGATAAGGAGGAAGGATTTCGAGGTCCGTCGAGCGCGTCATTCAGCGGACGCAGCTCCAATAAGTCTCTGGATCCTGTTATGACCCAGTACAGCCAACTGAATCCGCGCTTACCTGCATTTACCGGCACGGCAGACGGCTATGTCAGCATCCAGACTCCCGCCTATATCACGGACAAGATTAAGACGGTCGAGGTCGCGCAATACAAGGTGGCACCGAATGTCAGTGGCGACCCTGGGTCTTCTCAAGTCGAGATCAGGGATATCTGTGATTACCCAGATGGCACCGATCATCTGATCGGATTCGAGGGTGGTCACGGTCTCATCGCATCAACGACAGAGCCTGCTTGGAGCCTCATGGGCTACGTTCTAATGCGGAAGGACCCAAAAAATCCCGACGTGCATGATATCCATATCGCCTTTCGGGGCAGCCGCAGCGGCGGAAGTATCGCAAGGACAGTCGTTCAGGCATTAGGGAGTCATGGAAACCCCGACTGGGTCACGGACATGGCAAACTATAAAGTGGAAAACAACTGGGTGAGCAAGGTGGGTACAGTTGGAAAAGGTTTTTCATATGCCCTACAAACTTGTTTCGGCACCGTTCACCATGCACTCAAGCGGCTCGACCGCATCTACGGTACACCCCGGAAAATTACCGTCACCGGGCATAGTTTGGGTGCAGCGCTGGCCAGCCAAATGGCTCTTGCAATGACAAATGGGAGTTTCAGTGCCTACCTCGTCAGGGATCTGCCGGCTTGGCCTTGGAACAGCCTGCGATATGTGGGTTGGGCGCAACCGACCTGCGGGAGCAAGGACTTCTCAACGAATTGGGCGCTGTGGGTCAACGGTTGTTTCTACTGGGTGAAGGGCGATTCAGTTGTGACCATAGGCGAAGGCTCTAGTAAGGGTGTCGCGATGGCATCGCAGCATGGAGGGCAGAGCGTAATGTTCGAAAAGCCAGCTGGTGCCTCGGACAATTCCCATGAGATATTTATCGCCCGTGGTGCGCTTCTGGCTGAACTGGGACGAGCAGGCGCTTTCCTTGACAGCAGATTGAGTGGAGTTACGCCATGGGCTAAGTACAACACCTTCTTCGATTTGGTCGAGGGAAACGCGAAGTCTTACAAATTCCCGGGGGCATCAAGTCCCAACCATATTACACAGCAGAACATACGCAGTGTGCTGAATAATTACCAGGCCACAAAAAACTTTGAGCATTTCTTCAACATACTAACGGTGGTTGCTCTCGATTCCAAGGCGTACAAAAAGCCGAAGTTGTTCCAGAGCGAAAAGGAGCGACAAGTCAAGTCTGTCCAGGCGAAAAAGACTGGGGGGGCATTGCGGGCGGTAGGCTGGAGTGGCGGAGCTATGAGTATGCAGGATATGAAGACCAAGGTTCTTGACGACTTGGTTGACGAAATAACCCTCGCCGACACCATCCAAGGCTCTAACACGGCCAAGTATCTCGGGCTTGCCCTAGCCGTTAATGCCTTCTCGCGATCGAATCTGTCGTGGAACGATCTCAAGTCGAGAGCCGTGATTCTAAAGTGTTTGAAGAGCTGAAAAAGTAGCCCTGCAGGCTAAGCAACGTTTTTTATCCATCGCGTTCAACAACATAATGAACAAAAGCAAAAACCATGATCATCGAAAAATTTAATCTGAAAGCGCAAAAAATCATTGAGAGTGCCTGTCGTCTGGCGGTTGAACAAGACCATGGTTTGGTCACGCCCTGGCATCTTTTGCATAGCCTTTTCGAGTCAACAGACAGCATAGGACGACAATACCTGGAGCGGGCCAATATCGATTTGGCGAGGCTGGGAGATACGGTGACTGCCCAACTGATCGTCCAGCCGAAGGCGTTGAAAAATGCCCAGCAAACGCCTATCAACCGTGAACTGGAACGTCTATTCATTTACGCCGAACAAATAGCCAGTCGCATGGGCGATAAATACATGGGCATCAACCATTTGCTGCTGGCCTTATGGGAGCTTGAGGAATTGGTCGCAGCATTGACCGAAGCGGGCGGAAGCAAGCAGGCGTTTATCAGCATGCAAGATCAGCTGCCGAAACGCGGCTACCAAAGTCAAGACAGTTCCGGCGAATTTGAATATCTGTCCAAGTATGCCCGCGATTTGACCGAACTGGCTCGGCAAGGTTTGCTGGACCCGGTGATCGGTCGCACCGACGAAATCAACCTGGCGATTCAAGTGTTGTGTCGACGCCTTAAAAACAATCCCATCATCATTGGTGAGCCCGGCGTAGGCAAAACGTCTATCGTCGAGGGGCTGGCGCAACGCATCGTTGCCGGCGACGTCCCCAAGGATTTGATAGGTTGTTCGGTGTTGGCCGTGGATATGGGCTTGCTGGTTGCCGGTGCCAAATACCGTGGCGAGTTTGAGGAACGTTTCAAGCGGCTGCTACAGGAAATCACCGATGCCGGGAATGTGATTACCTTCATCGACGAAATTCATAATGTGATCGGCGCCGGCAAGGCCGAAGGCTCCATGGATGCCGCCAATCTGCTCAAGCCTGCCTTGGCGAGAGGCGAAATCCGCTGTATCGGCGCGACTACCAACGAGGAATACCGTAAACATTTCGAGAAGGACTCGGCGCTGATCCGGCGTTTCCAGGTAGTCAAGATGGAAGAACCGGATGACGAAACCGCGTTGATGATTCTGCGCGGCATCAAGGAAAAGTACGAGATGCATCACGGCATCCGCATTACCGAAGCGGGTTTGCTGGCTGCGGTTCGCTATTCCAGGCGCTATATTGCCGACCGATTCCTGCCGGACAAGGCCATCGACCTGATCGACCAGACTGCCGCGATGGTGCGTATCGGTCTTTCCGCCAAGCCTGCTGAATTGGAAGCCCTGGATCGCCGCTTGGTGTCACTGGAAATCGAATGGTCTTCGCTGGTCAATGAACTGGCTGAAACCCGCAAACAACAGCTGCACAGTGAACTGATTGAGCTGCGCGAGAAAAGCGCGCAACTGACTGAGCGCTGGGAGCGTGAAAAACGGGCAATGACCGAAGTGCAAGATGCTCGCAAGCTGCTGGAAGACTCTCGCCGGGAAATGGAGCAGAAAATTCGCGAGGAAGACTTTGTCCGCGTTGCCGAATTGCAGCATAAAGTGATTCCGCAAGCGGAAAGAACACTGGCCGAATACGCCGATATCGACACCGCCGACATTCAACTGCAGAAAAACTTTATTGACGAGCAGGATATTGCCGCCACGGTCGCCCGCTTGACCGGTATTCCGATAGCGAGGATGCTCGATTCCGAACAGCAGCGCCTGTTAAATCTGGAAAGCCATTTGCGGGAACGGGTGGTGGGGCAGGAAGATGCCGTTGCCGCCGTGTCCAAGGCTATTCGCCGCGCCCGCGCCAACATTCAGGATGCCAATCGCCCGCTCGGCTCCTTTCTGATGCTGGGTCCAACCGGTGTCGGCAAAACCGAATTGGCCAAGACTTTGGCGCAATTTTTGTTCAACGATGACTCCGCGATGGTGCGCATCGATATGAGCGAGTTTATGGAAAAGCATTCGGCCGCACGCCTGACCGGCGCTCCTCCAGGCTATGTCGGCTATGAAGAAGGCGGGGTATTAACCAATCAGGTGCGCAGCAAACCGTACAGCGTGATTCTGTTCGATGAAGTGGAAAAAGCCCACCCTGACGTGTTTAACCTGTTCTTGCAAGTATTGGACGAAGGTCGCCTGACTGACAGTCAGGGGCAGCTGGTCAATTTTACTAACACCCTGATTCTGATGACCTCCAATCTGGGTTCTGAGCTGATTGATCCGGTAGAAACCGAACAAGAACAGCAACAGATGCAGGCGCTGATTATGGACAGGGTACGCGGTCATTTCCGTCCCGAATTTCTCAACCGTCTCGACGACATTTTGATTTTCCGCCAACTGACCCAGGAAACCATGCGCCCTATCGCCGATATTCAGCTGAAGCGCTTGGCCAAGTGCCTGGAAGAACGCGACATTCGACTCGATGTCAGTGATGAAGCCAGCAACAGTCTGGCGCAATGGGGGTTTAATCCCTTGTATGGCGCACGTCCGCTAAAGCGCGTCATTCAAACCCGACTTCAAGATCCGCTGGCCGAACTGTTGCTGTCCGGAGAGTTACGCAATGGGCAGCAAATTGCTGTCAGCGTGACTGATGGAGAGCTGATATTTACCGGCGTTGATGAAAAAATTAACCTCGATGCTGTCGGTACTACCGTGACCGAAAAGGAGGATTAAATGGATTCAGGCTCTTCATGGAACACGCTGGACGCGGTGACCTCGGTATTGAGTTGGCTAGATTGGCTTGGCTTGGCGGTAGTGCTGATATTACTGTGCGTCTTGGGGTTTCTGATTTGGCGGCGCAAATATCCTAAAAGTGGCAGCAAACTGGCCATCCCGGAGCTCATTGTTCCAACAAAGCTTTTGTTGCCTCCCAACTGTTTATTAACGGTATGGCGTTATTTTATCCGCGCCATTCCCTGGCGACTGCGTCCTAATGCATTGCGTGTGCCGCTTTCCCTGGTCATTGGTGAAGCGGGTTGCGGCAAGACCGGCATCATTGACCGCTATGCCGACTGGCAAGGACAAAATTTCCGTTTCCATCCCAGTGCCACCGATGATCCCTTGCTACAAATTTATCTGGGTGCAAAATCGTTGGTGTTGGAGTTTGGCTCCTCACTGCTCTACGACACCAGTCCAGCCGCTTATACGGCGATAAAGAAGTTATGGCGGCATTTACCCCCTAGCCCTCAAGCCGTTATGGTCATTGATGCGACTACGTTGTTATCCCCGAAAATGGAACAGCTGCGCCAGTCAGGTCATGCATTATTCGGTAAACTGAAAGTATTCGGTGAGCTAGAGCGCGAACCCTTGCCGCTGATTATCGCGCTGACCCACATGGAAAAAATTCCGGGATTTGTGGAGTTTTGTGTTTTTTTGCAAGAGGCCGGTATCCCCTTACAACTGGATTTTCCGGAAGGAGACGGCATCAGTCGGCTGGAGTCCTGCCTGGATGGCTACCAAGAACATCTGCGCCGCGCACTGCTGACCTGTCCAGCACAAGACTATCTTAAAATAGTGGGTTTTCTTAAAGAAGTACCCACTTTATTTAGCGTCTTGGGCGATTTTCTGCGTGTAGCCGGACTGGAACAGGATGTGGCATCCCCGCCGATCGTCCGACTTTGTCTGTTGTCGGAACATGTCCATAGCTTTGGTTGTCACCCTTTCTCGCTACCGCCCGGTATCGTAGAGAAACCGCGATTTACCCTGAATGGTCATGCCAAAGCCGCGCTCGCCCTATTATTAGCAGGATCGGTCTATTTAGTTGGCAGTTATCACTATCAACAGAATATGGTGTCCCAGGTCTATCAAGACATTCAAACCATCCCCACAATCCCGGTTCAACACTACGCGGAAAAAGTCAGCCCACTGTTTCTCAATTTCAGTGCAGACTTGAATAAAGACGCGTTGTTAACTTTTATGCCCAATTTTTTCGAGCCGATTGTAGAGCGCAATAATTATTTATTGATTGCCGAAATAAGGAAATATTATTTACTGCCGTTATTAAAACTCATTCAGCTGGGACCGGATGCCAATTTCAAAACCACCCGCTTTATCGGTTTATTGTATGCAACACCGACTAACGAAATGGGTAAGATCATAGAGAAAAACGCGGAAAAAAATCCAGTCGACATCGCTAATATCGCTAAATACGCCAAGCTCATTAGCGACTATCGACAATACAATACACGAACCGAAGAGTTAGATTTCCTCCTCAATGAAATCACTTATGCCAAGCCTCAGACCTACATTGAAGACAATACACTGTGGATAGCGCTGTTTCATAACTTCCAGCAACTGCTGAACAAGCCGTTTGTGCAAGAAGCTGAATTTAAAACCCTGCAACAGCAGTTAGTGCCGTTTCTCTATATTATTGACCGGCTTGATTATTACAGTGACGAGGAAGATATTAGACAGTGGCTGACCGAGAACACCAGCCTACGCCTGATGGAGCAGCGCAACCAGTCGCAATTGCGCCAAAGAGACATCGCTCAGCTATTAACCTTAGTCAGTAATCTCAAACTTGACCATGCTGATAATTGCAAGGTCGCGCTATCCCTGAACGAGTGTCTGGGGCTCGTGCAAGCTGTGGCCAACGCTAAAGTAGATAGCGCCTCTTCTGACATGACTTTTAGTCTGGACGGCGAGCAATTCTCGTTCAATCCGGCGCAATGGAACGAGTTGATTAAACGCAGCCGCATCAGCATGATGCTACGCGACGTCATTAATAACCACAGGAATTACGACGGCTGGCTTTTTTTCGGCTCGCCTTCTATTTATGCCAACGTGGAAATGAATGCCACCAATAATGGCGGAATGCTGTTCGCCGGTAAAGCCAGTATTGATGGACGCATGACCGCTGATGCTTTCGAGCAAGACGTCAAGCCTGCTATCATCGCATTGTCTGAAATCGTGGACAAACTGCCCATCGACCGACAGGAGAAAAAGTATTTCAGCGATTTTGTGCTGAAAAGCCTGGGTACTTACTCCGATGGCTATGTGAAGGCCTATTTACATTATTTTCAGCAATTCCAGGTACGCATTGATTCCACCTGGGCGTTGGCTTATGTGCTTAGCGATTTGCAACAACCCGCGTCCTCGTTGCTGGAGACTCTGGTGCAGATAAAAAACAACACGGCACTGAATTTTCCTGTCTCGCCCTACTTTCAACCGTTTGCACAAAAATTGACTACATTTCGTTTCATCCAGCGTTTGATGCAAGAACAAAACGGCGTTTATCCGGAATTTCAAAAGTACCAGTTTATGATGGCGCAAATGCAATATGACATCAGTACAGAAGAGCCTTACATGCCGAAAAAAGGCGATGCCGCCGGTGCCCTGAAAGGCGCATTGACGCCAATCGGGCGGGTGGCATGGTCCATGCTGCTCAACGAGGATAGTTCATACGCAACCTTGGTCAAAAACTGGCTGCAAAATGTCGGCATCCTCAATGACTGGCAACAGCCGTTCCTGGCGCCGGTACAAAAGGTGCAAAAATTCGGCACCCATGAAATCAATCAGCATGTCGCCGGTATTTGGTCCGATATCTGGAGCTCCAATGTCATGCCGCTATTGGTCAAATTTCCCTTTACGTCCAATGCCGGACGCGATAAGGAATTGGCGCTGGATGATTTAAGCGCCACTTTCCATCCGATACAGGGCATTTTCTGGATTACTTTCCAGCAATACCTGTCGCCGCTGTCGACTTTCAGCAATGGCGTATGGGTTAAACATCGGGAGTTATCCGACAGCGTCGTGTTGCCGCCAAATTATTTGAAGCGGATTAATGCCGCGCAACAACTTACGGCCAGTTTATGGGACGATGTCGGCAATCCTAAGCCGCTCGAATTATCAGTCAGGCCTGGATTATTGCCAACCTACAAAAACCAGCAAATACTTCGTACGCCCTTGGTATCCTTAACCTATTTGCGGCAAGGCGAAAATTCGGCGCTGGGTTTCAACCAGCAGAAAACCTGGCAGACATTGGCAGTGAAGTGGTGGACGCCGCAACTGGCAGAGGTAGGCATGGAGTTTCGCAAAGATGCCGCACCGACCCGGGTTTACAGCGACATTACGGTTACCGATTCGCAGTGGAATTTTTTTCGGCTGCTGCAACAAGGCGAATTAGTTGGCGCTCAGCGTTATCGGTGGCTGCTTGCCCACCCCAATTTTCCGCAACAACCGTTAAATATTGAATTCTCATTCCAAGCCAATCCGTTGGCCGTATTTGCCAATCTTGCCGGGAGTTAAAGAATGATCTCAATCTCACCTTGGAAAACTATCCTGTCGCTGCTCATGTCTGTCTTATTGGCTGCCTGTTCCAGCGCCCCAAAGCCGCCGCCGATGTTGACTTTTGATGTCAGGGCGAATATTCAAACCAACAATGGAGGCCTGTTTTATTTCGTCGTCCGTAGTGTCAACGAAAAGCAATTCATGCTTGACAGCTACCAGGACATTGCCGACAAAGCATTCTCCAGCCCGCCAGATCCCGGTGTGTTAGGAGTCTTTTCGATAGTTCCCGGCACCAAACAGGAATGTGCGGTGAGTCAACCGGCGCAGGGATCGGTAGCGTTGTACTTTTTATACACCCAGCCCGGTTCGCAATGGAAAAAGCTGCTGTCCATGCCTTTTGACCTTAAATACAGAGTTAACTTGAAGGCAAATAGTCAAGTGGAAGTTCTAGAACATAAACCCTGGTATTCGTGGTTTTGAAACGATAGGTAACAACACAACTGAATGAAAATTTATTTGTTTATTTTAATCCATTACACGAGGAAATATCATGTCAAGACCCGCTCCCTTAATCCGGTCTAATCCGTCCAGAACGCTCAACGCCGGCCCCATTACAAAAACGAATGGCCTAATCGAGATTGATACCGATCAATTGAATAAAGAGAATGCCGAAGAAGTTGCCTGGACTGTCATAGAGTGCCTTGCAGAGGCGGGAGGTATGGCCGACGCGGCAAAGGCTTGCATGGGTATGTATAAGTTAATCCGTGGCGCCAATAGCGGCCTTGAAGCATTTGAAAAAGATGTCGACAAAGGACTGGTTCCGAATCCTGAATTTCTTAAACTTATTGATATGGGATTTACCTTTTCGGGGCATTCAACAAAGACCGAAACCTACCTGGAAAATAGACTGAACAAACAGATAGGGGCGGCTCTTTTTAGTTGGGGAGGAGCCGCAGCATCAGCAGTCACCACGGTGGATGTGGGTACGGCAAGCTTAGGTGCCCAGTCCTTAGCCTTGACCGGTGCTCACGCGGTATTTTTAAGAGAGCTTCGTGTGAAGTACCCTAACGAAGAATTTCGCGGATACCTTGATATGTGTCTTGCCGCGAAGTTAGTAAAGGCCACCTCGCGAGGAATCTCCACCACCATGGCGGTCATTCCTTATGCCTCTCTTCCTGCTAAGATTGCGACTGCGGTCGTGAACACTGTCCTGGTATCGGGTGCGAAATTAACGCTACACAAGGCTATAGATCGGACTGCGCAGATGCTTCATTTTCATGCTTATTTAGAGCAGTCAGACGCAGGCGATAGACCCGCAACAGAAGTGATGAATGAGATCTTTCGCCGGCGGGGTGTTTTAGGGTTTTTCAGCCAGTACGACGTTAAGGCGATTATAAACGAGCCTGCAGGATGGTTGGCATTGGCGGATAAGCTCAAGCTAATCTGATAGCCGCATCGGGATAGGTTTTTCAAACAGGACGAAGTTTACAACATAACGCTGTAAAGCGGTTTTACGCCAGTATTCCGCTATGAGCCGCATGAATTAATCCGATGTTTCTCGAATCTTTATTCGTGGAATTTTTTATGTTCGACAGTAATTTCAATGTTTATCAGGATAAAGATGTTATGCCGAGAGAATTTTAGCAATGTCATTAATTTCAATATCTGAAGCCTCAGAACTGACGGCTAAATCCATTCCGACAATTTATCGCCACATAAAAGACGGCGAGCTCTCGCAAACGGATAACAAGATCGATGTAACCGAGCTGCTTCGCTTGTTTGGAGGATTTAGACCTTCTGCAGATTATCACCGTGAGAATGATCTTCTTCGTCGTTCGAATGCCGATTTAAAGCAGGATAAAGAAAAATTGTATCAAATAAATGACCTTCTTCGCCGTTCAAATGCCGATTTAAAGCAGGATAAAGAAAAATTGTATCGAATCATCGCCTCTCAACAGAAATGGCCGCCGGAACTAGCCGTTCCGCTTAAACCTACTGAAGTACGGAAACCAAATAAAATAGTAATCGATGAGAGCCTAACTCAGCGCTTGATTAGAAAACTGTTCTTTAAATAAAGCAACACAAAACTACCTGACATTTTTATAACGATAAAGAAACCTGAACTTATTCGCGTTATCCAGTATTTTTTATTCAAAATAAAAGAATACTTTTTTATGTAAAAATTCGTTATCGACCGATTTGAAATTAAAAAATAGAAATTGAATATATAGCTTATAAATATATTAATAGATAAGCGCTATTTTTGGACAAGAATTAATGCATTATACTTATAACAAAAAAATAAAAATTACGATAATCCTGCTCTCATTAGTTTTTACCGCAACGGCTATGGCGGATGATGTTAATGCCACTATCGAAAAAGCCCTGAAATTTGGACAAGAGGATGCCAAATATGGACAAATCAAATTGAATCTACGCTATCGTTACGATAATACCGATAGCACCCATCCAAGAAAACAAGTTGCTAATGCCTCCACGGTACGTTATCGCTTGGGCTATTTGACACCTATTTTCAAAGGGCTGCAAGCCTATGCCGAACTTCAAGGCAGTCAGGATATCGGTATTAACAGTTATAACAGCACAATGAATGGCAAAAACCAGTATGAAACAATTCTCGACCCCCAGAAAAGTGAACTCAATCAATTATGGCTAAGCTATAAGGGTATTCCCAATACCGAAGCTAGATTAGGTCGACAAAATATTACCTTAGATAATGGACGATTTATCGCAACATCGTCCTGGCGTCAACTAGCACGAACCTTTGATGCTTTTTTATTATCCAATGTCTCATTACCGAATACTACGGTTGTTCTTGGTTATATCAATAACATAAAGAACATTAATACTAGCCTGAATAGCATGCAATTACCGCTGGTAAATATTAGTTATCGCTTTGCCGATATAGGTAAATTAACCGGCTATGCTTATTTAATGGATTTTAGAGATCCTTATCTGTACCCGTCCTCCAATCAAAGCTACGGCGTGCGTTTTGAAGGTTCCCGTAAAATCAATGACACCTTAGGCTTTGTTTACATGGCTGAATACGCCAACCAGAGTAATTATAAAAACAGTACTCCTTATCAAGCGGATTATTACCATGTCATGGGCGGCGTTTCCGCTTTCGGCTTTATTGTCAAAGGTGCTATGGAGCAATTAGGCGGCAATGGCTTAAATAAAACCTTTAATGCCCCTATAGGTTTATTAAATAAATTTAATGGCTGGGCGGACTTATTCGTTACCACGCCTAGCGATGGTTTGCGTGATATTTATACCAGTGTCGATAAAAATATAATGGGGCTTAAATTATCAGGTGTTTTTCATGACTTTTCTGACGATACCGGTCAGAAACATTATGGTGATGAATGGGATTTCATGGTTGCCAAAGAGTTGTTCAAGCATTATACATTAATAGCGAAATATGCTTATTATCACGCAGATACTGCTGGACAAGAAATTGGTAAATTCGATACGCAAAAAATCTGGCTGATCGGTGAAATAAATTTTTAGTGCTGTTAAAAATTTTATTATCTTCTATAAACCCACAGCTATTATTTAATACGATATATGAACAAAATGAATAAAACTATTAGAATCTTCGCTTATCTGTTTATTTTTTTCACCATCCCATCGGTGCTTGCTAATGATCAGCCGTATTTAAATAAACCAGTCAATGAAATTCAAGCTATCGTCGATAGAGGTAAACTGATAGTCGCCATGTACTCACAAGATACGCCGCCATTCTATTACAGGGATAAGAATAATATCCTTACCGGTGTCGATGTAGTTTTAATCAAAGGTTTTGCCGATTTATTAGGCGTAACCGTAGAATTTGATCGTAGCGCAAAATTTCTCGACGATGTCGTTGATAAAGTCGAAAAACACGAAGTAGACTTAGCCGTTTGTAAACTTAGCATGACCTTTGACAGAGTCAAACGCGTGCTTTTTTCCGAACCCTATATTAATTTGCATCAAAGTTTATTGATTAACAGACTTGAACTTGCCAAGCAATTACAAGGACGGCCTCAGGAGACAGTCATTCAAAATTTAACCGGCAAGATCGGTGTAGTAGCCAAATCATCTTATACCGGTTTTGCAGCTCACTTTAGCGAGATGGAAATGGTTGAGTATCCTAGCTGGGATCAGGCAGTCAATGATGCCCGTACCGGAAAAATAACAGCGGCTTTTCGTGATGAGGCTGAAGTAAAAATGATCTTGCGTGACCGGCCGGATATGGCTTTGAGCTTATTATCCGTCATGTTAAAGGATGCTGACGATCCTAAAGCAATTGCCATGTCGCTTGATCATCGTAACTTACAGGATTTAATGAATTTTTATCTTAAGTCATTAAATATGGAGTTAACTGCCGATAAGATAATAAATAACTACGATAAGGTTATCCAAAATATTGAGAATAAAATAAAACAAAGGATCTAGTGATGAATGCATTATTAATAAAAAATACCTCGAAAATACTGCGTAGTGGCTGGACTGTTTTAATAGCGGTTAGTATCGGTATCTACATCGGATTATATAAACATCAATATGTAGAATATGTTGCCCCGATAGGCCACATTTACTTAGATATATTAAAAATGTGCATTTTGCCTATTTTGGTAACAGCCATCTCGGTGAGTATCGCGCGTTTAATGCAATCAGAAGGCGATAACACCTATATAAGCCGAATGCTGACCGTGTTTGCCATCAGTGTTGTTGTTTCCGGTTTTCTAGGTGCCGCGCTAGGCCTAATAAGCCAACCCGGATCAGGGTACGACGATACCACACTGGCATCCTTAGGCTCCATAATCAGGGAATCCGGGGCCCCGGATCTTGAAATATCGGCCTACGAACCTTTTATTGCTCAAGAAAAACAATCTTTTGTTAAAACATTTATTGCCAATTTAATACCCGCAAATATTTTTTCGGCACTCACTTCAGGCAGTAGTTTAAAAGTTCTGTTTTTCGCTATTTTATTTGGCTCTGCAATCGGTTCTTTAAATAAAGATTCATCACACGCCCTACTTTCGTCTTTAGAATCGGTCTATCTGGCATTTGCCAAGATGGTAAAATGGTTGATGATTTTCCTGCCATTTGGTCTTTTGGGCTTAATTGCCCACGATGTGTCTCAAGTCGGCATTAATGTTTTAATGGCAATGATGAAATTTGTGCCAATAGCCTTGTTGGGGTTTTTACTATTATTTATCCTGAGCAGTCTCATTATGTGGCAACGCACCGGTTCATTGATAAGGCCGTTTTTAGCGCTTAAAGATACCATCGTTATGGCATTAGGGACGGGCAATGCGCTAGCATGTCTACCATCAACCTTATCAGCCATGCACGAAAAACTGGGTTATGACAAAAAGACCGTTGACTTGTTGGTGCCGCTGACTTTTACGATATGCCGAACAGGACCAACCTTGTACTTTGCCTTGGCAACTTTATTTGTTGCACAACTGTATAAAGTTGATTTAGGACTATCTGGATTAATAACGGTTATTATGGGTTCTATTTTTGCGGGATTGGCAACAGCCGGTGCATCGGGTGTTATTTTATTATCTATGTTAAGTTTGGTATTAGCTCCTTTAAATCTTCCTGTAGAAGCCGTATTAGTCTTGTTTATCGTCATTGATCCCATTATAGGTCCATTCCGCGTATTAACTATCGTGCATACCGCCTGCGCAATTATAACGTTAATTATGCCTAAACAAGTGCCACCATTAAAGTATGGCCCGCCTATTCCTGTCGAATAAAATAGCCGATAATATTTTCGTAGCCGTAATATTTTCTTTATCTTATTTAATTATTTATCCATAAAAAATAGTCTAGTAGAGACTGTTTTTCACTCAGAATTTTTTACCTGATGTCAGTGCAGACTTTATCTTTTTCTAGTCGTTACTACGAAAGTATTGATAGCATCAAAATATATAAATCATGACAACTATAAAAAAACTAGGATCCAAATCATTATTTAACCTAATTATTGTCTTTGTTAGTTTTTTTGTCGTAGTCGTTTCCAGCTATCAATGCTGGGAAACTGATAGAAAAACTCTCGAAGAAACAAAAACTTCTATTAATAAAGAAGCCGATATTTCTGTCAGTGATATAAATAACCGCTTATTATATATCATGACAACAGGACAGAATTTTGCCGATGCATTAACTAACGGAGAAATACCCTATACGGATTTTGAACAGCACGCTAAACAAATCATGATTGCTAACCATGACACGGCAACGCCTAAACCCTCTAAGTTTTATAATGTTAGCGTGTCTTTTGCTAAAGGCGCTTACGATGCAAGCCAGCCTAATCAATTAGCCAATGCCATTTATGTTTCCGATAGAAAAACAGGAAAAATAACATTACTTAAACGCGATTACGACTATACAATTAACGATAATACTACAAAAACTGCCTGGTTCATTAAAGCATTCGAGGAGCGTAAATCTTATTGGCAACAGCCTAAATATGGTGATATTTCTAATAGTTTTCTTGTGTCATATACCACGCCTTTTTTTACGTCTTCCAGTAAAGAAAAAGTAGCCGGGGTTGTCTCCGTCGGTTTTTCCACTGATGAATTAAAGGCTATTATGGATAAACAAGACTATCGCAGAACCGGTTTTGGCATAGTCCTATCCGACACAGGAAATCTAGTTTATCACCCTAATAACCTCCTGCCTCTGATTGATGTCGGTAATTATAAAGAGGGTTTCAAAGAAGATCTTGAATTCATCAATAAAATAAAAAAGGATGCTAAAAAAAGCCAAGCCATTAAAATTTATGAACTCCCAAAAACCCATGAGAAAGCATGGGTTTTATTCAAAACTATTCCTGCATCACAATGGACTTATCAGGTTGTTTTTCTAGAAGATGAATTGGGTGTTGAGCAAAAAATATTAGGGATTAAAATTTATTTAATTACCTCATTGATTGTTTTTTTTATTTCCCTTTGCTCTTATTTTCTTATCAGACCGAATGGAAAATCAGTAAGTTTGTGGTTTTTCAGCACTTTCGTAGGAATAGTTTTTTTAGTGGGCACTGCTTTTTTATGGCATAACGCCGATATCAAAGAGATGCAATTAACTACTGATGCAAATAAGCTAGAATCAGAGCATGATATTAATGTCTACACACAAAATCAAAATGATTTTTTTAAAGCGATACATAAAAAACCACCGTTTTATATACCGACGGGTGTATTTATTAAAGGAACGGAATTTCAAGGATCCAATAATATAGTAATTTCTGGTTATATTTGGCAAAAATATCAATTAGATGATGCATTAGAGCCCAACATGATGCCAAGTGATTTTTGCATGCTGTCTTCGGATAAAATACCGAAAGACAAAAGTATAGTGTTATCTGATGCATTTGAAGAGAGTGGCAATACGACTCTTAGCTGTGATCAAAGTAGTTATACACAAGCCAAAGATCGTATTGTCACCTTAGGCTGGTATTTTAAAGCGCAGTTACGACAACCGTTTAATTATTCAAACTTCCCTCTAGATAAAAATACCATATGGGTACGTATGCGAGCCAATAGTTTGACTGATCATATTGTGTTGACTCCAGATTTTTCCAGCTATTCCAATATTTATGAACGGTCTTTCATGGGAATTAATTTAAGCCAGTTTATTCTGCCTAGTTGGGAAGTTTTCGGTACTTTTTTTAGTGTTGAGACATCTAACTTTAACAGTAATTTTGGTGTTAATAACCATACTCAGAAAACGCCTCAGGAATTATTATTTAATATTGCGGTTAAACGCGTATTTTTAGATTCTATTTTCTCAACGGTAGTGCCTATTTTCCTTATTTATTTGATTTTGTTCGTGGTTTTGTTTAGCTCCTTAGATGATCTTTTAGCGGTATTAGGTATCAATGCGGGCCTGTTATTTTCAGTTGCATTATGGCATAGCAGTCTGCGTACCAGCTTGTCGTCAACGGGGGTGACTTATTTCGAAACCTATTATTTTGTGTGCTATCTTATTATTTCTTTAGTCTGTATCAATAGCGTATTACTCGCTTGTCGTTATGAATTAACTATATTGCATTATAGAAATAATCTACTGCCAAAATTAACTTTTTTTCCGTTGGTATCCGGAATTACATTTGTGATAACGTTATTTATGTTGTTTAAATAAGCTCATCCGTTTTTTTAAAAACGAAGTCACTACAGAAACGATAATAACTGTTCGATATAAACTTGTCATCAATTCAACACCCAGCAGATAGAGATGAATCATGAGCATGAAAAAAATCATCAATACGCGTTTATTAGTGATTAGCCTGATTGTCTCAAGTCTGCTGGACGGGTGCGCAGATCTGCCAAAAGTTAATGAGGATGATCCCTGGGAAGCCTGGAATCGGGAGGCACAGGGATTCAATAATGATTTCGACAATACCATTGTAATGCCTGTGACCAAAGGTTATGCATCGATAACGCCAGAATTTTTTAATGATGCCACAGCCAATTTTTTCAGCAATTTTAATGATATTGGCGTCACCGTTAATGATTTATTACAGCTTAAAATGGCACAGGGCGGTTTGGATGTTAGCCGTTTTCTGATTAACACCACCGCAGGTGTCGGCGGCCTTATCGATGTGGCAACAATGCTAGATCTGCCTAAGCATAATGAAGACTTCGGACAAACCCTAGGCTTTTGGGGCGTTCCGTCGGGTAATTATCTGGTAGTACCCTTTTTGGGGGCTAGTTCACCTAGAGCACTTATAGGGGTTATCGGTGATGCGTTAATGAATCCGCTGACCTATAGTTTTGTATTTACGGGTAGCGGCACTCTTTTCAAGGCAATTTCGACTGCTAATTCACCCAGACAGGTCGTGGGTGTTTTAGGTACGGCGGTGAGTACGGCGGTAATGGATCCTCTTACCTATCCCTTTGCGGTTTTCGGCAGCGGCCCTGTTGTCTCAAGTGCAGTCAGCGCGGAATCCGGATTGGTTGTTTCTAACGAAACCGAGTTTACATCACCTAAAAATGCTGTTAATGAAGACCCTATCGACCGCTATGACTACATTAAAAGCGTTTACCAGCAGCAGCGTAAATACTTGGTTCATGATGGTATGGTTGCTGATGAAGATCAACGTCAATTGGCCGATGATGACACAGAAAGCATGAACGCAGAGCCAATAGGGGTTAACTATGGACGGCTAAGAAAGCGTTATCAACACATGTTTATTAGCCCGTGAGACTTTAAAAAAGCGGATACCATTGTCCGCCTTAAACCTCCATGTGTGCCCCTACATCCAGTTGCTTAACCGTCAGAATAAAGTTGACTGAGTACGTCATGTCTAAATTGACTAAATCCTAGTCAGGTTCATTTAATATATTTAGTATCGCTTCAGATTCCGTTAACATCCGCTTAAATTCGCTCAATACCTTATTCAACTCATTCTCGGAGTCATCGACTAACTTCCCCGACTTAATCACTCGCTGTGCATCATATTTTTGACGTTTATCCGGATCAATCAATACAGCATAGGCTTCGTTAATTTCTTTTGACTTTCTTACGGCATCTTTTTTATCACCCTCATATCTGTCAGGGTGATAAATCATCATTAGAGCCTTATATGCCGCCCTAATAACTGCTAACTCTGCGCTACCGATAACACCTAATATTCTGTATAAATCTTTTTGCTTTGCATTCATTGAGCACCAATACTGTTGGATTATTACTGTTTAATTATTTGGAAACGAGGCACAAATTTATGCGCAGTATTATTGCTTAAATCTAGTTACCTGTCGATCTGGCAGCAGGATTTAAAAGCCGCCACGCCGAGAAATTTTGACGGCACAGCAATGACTCAATTTCAGTATACCGTCGACCGAAGAGAGCCTCATGTCTTAAGCTTTTATTATTGCGGTTAAGGATCGTGTTATCATTCACGCACTTTTTTGAGGGCTTTTTCTCGACGGAAATAAGCGCCAACTCAAAAAAGCCTTTTACTTTTAGTTTTAGGACATCAATCCCCTGAAAATCTATCATTTTTTGCACCGGATTTACGTTCCGGCTGGCAACAAGGAATAATAATGTCTCAAATAGTTGTTTGCGCTCTATACAAATTTGTCACCCTGGAAAATTATCAGGCTTTGCGTCAACCCCTGCATCAGGTGATGGAAGCCCATCAAGTTCGCGGCACCTTGCTGCTGGCCAGCGAGGGCATCAACGGCACCATAGCCGGATCGCGTCAAGCCATCGACACCGTGCTGGACTGGTTGCGTAGCGACCCGCGTTTGGCTGATATCGATCACAAGGAATCGCTGACCGACACACTACCTTTCAACCGCGCCAAAGTTAAACTCAAAAAAGAGATCGTGACGATGGGCGTGGAAGGCATCGACCCCAAGCGCGTGGTGGGCACTTATGTCAGCCCTAAAGATTGGAACAAACTGATCTCTGATCCTGAGGTGATACTGGTGGACACGCGCAACGACTACGAATTTAAAGTCGGCACTTTTAAAAACGCCATTAACCCCAATACCACCAGTTTTCGCGAGTTTCCCCAGTACATTAAAGAAAATCTCGATCCGGAAAAACACAAAAAAGTCGCGATGTTTTGCACCGGCGGCATCCGTTGTGAAAAATCCACGGCTTTCTTAAAAGAACAGGGTTTCGACGAGGTTTACCACCTAAAAGGCGGGATATTAAAATATCTGGAAGAAGTCCCCGCCCAGGAAACGCTTTGGGAAGGAGAATGCTTTGTCTTTGACGACCGGGTGACGGTGAATCTTCAGCTTGAAAAAGGCAATTACGACCAGTGTAACGCTTGCCGCCTGCCCATCACCGAAGCCGATAAAGCCAGCGACAACTATCTGCAAGGGGTAAGCTGTCCTCATTGTTACGATAAAATCACCCCTGAACAAAAAACTCGGTTCATCGAGCGTGAAAAACAAATGGAATTAGCCAAAAAACGTGGTGAAGCCCATATCGGCGCAGATGCCGCCAAGATGCTGATCCAAAAACGTGTAGCCAAATTGCAACGGCGGCAACGGGTATTGGAAGAGTAAATAACCGCGCATAATTAGGTAGCGGATCGAATCCACACCGTACTTTATTACTTTTACCTTGTGAATAAGGGTGCGTTTAAGTTGAACGCACCCTACCAAGATTACCTGCCGACCCACCTGGTTTTCCGTGTGGAGTCTATAGAAGCGGGCATGCCGGACTGTCGACACATAAATGCAGTCCATAGTTTGCATCTGAAAACGCCCATCTCACCGGACAAATCAAAAAATCAAATCAACGCCCTCTTCCTGGTTCAGCAAGAAGATCGCCAGCCGTTTCTGTTATATTAAGGCGAATTCTTGCTGACCATAATTTCAATATGAACCATCACCCTACCATTCCCGCAGCCGAGGCTTTTAGACTGCTTAGCGCCAATAATCAAGTGACTGTGATTGATGTAAGGTCGGAGGGGGAATATGAAAAAGCGCACTTCGAAAACACGCTAAACATCCCGATACTTTCAGACGCCCATCGCCATGATGTGGGACTGACCTATAAGACCGAAGGCTCGGAAGCCGCCAAAGCGCTTGGGCACAAACTGGTCAGCGGCGATTATAAGGAGCGGATGATTCAGCAATGGTGCGAATCGATTAAAAGCCATCCCCAGCAACCCGCGTTGATCTTTTGTTGGCGCGGCGGTCTGCGCTCCCGGCTAGCCCAGGATTGGGTCTATCAAAACGGACTTGAAGTTTTACGGGTCGATTCCGGCTACAAAGGTTTAAGACATGAGTCGCTTAAGGCCATAGAGAATCCCGTTCCCTTTATCGTCCTTTCCGGCATGACCGGATCGGGCAAAACCCGCTTAATCCATCGGCTCCGGCACTTTGTCGATCTTGAAGCGCTTGCCGATCATCGCGGCAGCGCTTTCGGAGCCTATGTTGGCAGAAGCCAGCCCCAGCAAGCCACGTTTGAAAACAAGTTGGCGCAAGCGTTATATCAAGTTGCCGATAATTTTGTGCTGGAGGATGAAAGCCCCAATATCGGCCGATGCCATGTGCCTGACCTGTTTTATGCCCGGATGGTCCCTGCGCCGATGGTGATGATCGAAACACCGGCCCGGGTTCGGGCATTGGCAATCTTTAAGGAATATATCCAAGCGCCTTTTGCAGGCGGCATGGCGTTACACGAGCTGGAAGCCGGCTTTGCCAAAAATGTCGAACGGATCAGGAACAAGCTGGGCGGCCTAGAGTGCGATAACATTAAGACTATGCTGAGCCAATCGTTCCAATTCGATGCGCTGAATGAGGCTTACGCAGACGCGTATCTCGACTGGATTGAGCGCCTGCTGACGCATTATTACGACAAACTTTATATCCATTCGTTGTCTTTGAAATCACGGAAGACCTTGTTTCAAGGCTCCTGGCAGGACTGTTTGGATTTTTTAACGCAGCTGCACGATGAATAACAAGTCAACCCCGATAGTTTCAGACCTGGTTTTGCTCGGCGGCGGGCATGCCAACATCCAGGTCTTGAAAATGCTGGCCATGAATCCGATTGGCGGACTTAGGATCACCCTGATATCCGACCAAACGCATTCGCCGTACTCCGGCATGATACCCGGCTACTTGGCGGGCTATTATTCCTATGAAGAATGCCATTTCGATTTAAGACGCATCTGCGAGGAACTCGGCCAGCGTTTTATCAAGGCCAACATCATCGGCATCGATCCGCAAAGGAAAAAAATCCGGCTGGAGAACAGAGTGGAAGTCGGTTACGACTGCGCATCCATTAACGTCGGCATAGCCCCTAAAAGCATAGAAAATTCATCGGAAGAGGCGGCGTTAAAACTTATTCCACTTAAACCGATTTCCAGGTTTATCGCGCATTGGGATCGTCTGATCGCCGACCTGAAATCTTACAAAGGCAGCGAATCCCTGCAAATTGCCGTTATTGGCGCCGGCGCCTCAGGCGTTGAAATCTCGATTATCCTGAAAATGCTAATCGACCAACATAACTGGAATGCCGAGGTGAGCCTTATACACCGGCATGAATTCCTGGTTTCAGCCAAAGATATTTCAGCCCAAAAAAGGCTGTCAAAAACGCTCGAAGAGCTAGACATAAAAGTCTTTAAAAACACCCAGGCGCTTAAAGAACAGGAAAACGGCCTAGTGCTTAAAGACGAACAAGGACTTATCCAGACGAAAGATTTTTATCGGGTGCTGACGGCTACCCAAGCAGCCGCGCCGCAGTGGTTTAAAGACTCGGGACTAGCGGTGAGCCAGGACGGTTTTGTAAAGGTCAATGGAAACCTGCTGGTTGAAAACGAACACGACCTGTTTGCCGCCGGTGATTGCATACACTTTTCGCCGTCCCCGCTGAAAAAGGCCGGCGTTTATGCGGTCCGGCAAGGCATGGTGCTTGAGCACAATATCCGCGCTTTTTTCACCGGAAAATCCGCGTTAAAAACCTTTCATCCCAAGAAAAACGTGCTGTCTTTAATCACCATAGGCGAGCGCAAAGCCTTGGTTCATCAGGATAGCGCATCAATGCTCAGATGGATGTGGCCGTCATTGCTGTGGACGGTTAAGGACGGCATCGACAGGCGCTTTATGAAGCGCTTCCAGGCCAAGACTTTCAGCGTAAAGCCCCGGCATTTCGATAAAACCATGCCGGTGCCCAAGACCACGCTGGTCCCCGAGGATTGGGAAAGCAATACCTGCGGCGGCTGCGGCAGCAAGCTTGCCGCTTCCACGCTAACGCTGAGTCTGAACAAGCTGGACATCCCCAAAGACGACGCCGTTTTGCTGGGCGTCAAGGATGGCGAAGACTGCGCGTTGACCCGGTTTTCCGAGCATAGCCTGTGCCTGCAAAGCATCGATCAATTCCGCTCGTTCATTTCGGACCCTTACCTGCTGGGGCAAATTGCCACCCAACATGCGTTAAGCGACATCTATGCGATGGGCGGCGTTGCCAAAACCGCGCAAGTCGGCCTGACACTCGGCGCTGCAAACAAGAAGATTCAGCAGGAAGACATTTTTCAACTGATGTCGGGCGTGCTGGACATTTTGACCCAAAGCGCCGCCTCCCTGGTCGGTGGCCATACCGGCGAAGGCGCGGAGCTTGCCATATCGATTGCAGTCCAGGGCGAAGTCGCGTCGGATCAGGTTTTAAGAAAACAGCTCACTCAACCCGGAAACCGGCTGATACTGACCAAACCGATCGGCACCGGCGTTATCTTCGCCGCCAATATGCTCGCCCAGGCTAATGGCAAACTGGTGGATCATGCGCTTTCAAGCATGCTGCAATCCAACAAAACCGCGATGGAAATCATCAAGTCCTTTAGCGTTTCCGGCTGCACCGATATTACCGGCTTCGGCCTGCTAGGCCATGCCTTTGAGATGATGGGGAAAAATACCGGCCAAGCTTTGGGCGTTAAAATCGACTACAAGGCGATCCCCTTATTCGACGGTGTTGGCGAATTATTTGCCAAAGGCTATTACGCTTCTATTGCCGAGGAAAATTATCGGTCTTTAAGTGCAGTGCTGGGAGCCGATGTGAACAATCAAAAGTTTCCTGCGCTGTTCGATCCTCAAACCAGCGGCGGACTGTTGTTTTCAGTGCCACTCGATCAGATGGAAGCGTGTATAAAAGCCCTGCATCAAAATGGCGTAGCCAAGGCCTGCGTTATAGGCGAAGTGATTGATCAGCGGGAAATAATCGTGAATGAAGTGGTATCTATTGATTAAATTCGCCCCAAACGCTCTAGCGTGTCCGGATAGGACGACACCAACCGAATCAGCAACGCCGCTTGGGCGCTGGGCTTGGCACGTCCTCGTTCTTGCTCCCAATTCTACAAAGTGCGCGGATTGGTTCGGAGGTAACGGGCGAACACCGCCCGCGACAAATGTAGTCGTTCCCGCAACACCACCAGTTCGGCGGCAGCTAACTCCGGCGCAGGCTTTATCTCAATTTCGTGAGTTCTCAACGTGCGCTTGCCTTGGCGCTGCTCCGCCAAAGCATCGAAACCTTCACTGAGCTCATCAAACAGATTTCTTTTCATCGCCTTGCTCTATTTAAATATAGCTTCCAGTCTCGTAGGGTACGCTGTGCGTACCTTTCAAGGTTCGATGATACGCACAGCGTACCTTACATGGCTTGGCCTTTTCGGATAAACGGTAGCGCAATCAATGGGGCAGTATCGTTGATTTTAGTTAACTGGCTTTAATCAACAATCAATTCAACCTGACCCCATTGATTCAGCGCACAACGCCAATTATACAGCCAGCCGAAGTTGCGGCGGATTGCCTAGCGGCGAATCCATCCTACAAATGATCCGCCTTACAGCTTTGATCGGCTCAAACCGGCCAAGAGCAGATGGTCGGTTTAGTTTGACCGCATTTTATTCTTGATCAAAATCCAACGGACTCTTAGTCCGCTTAATCGTGATGCTTTTGCTCAAGTTGCCGAATCACTGTTTCTGCAAGTTGATCTATATTTTTTGTTTCGCATTCCCAAATAATTAGTATTTCCCAACCTAATTTTTTTAATAATTCAATATTTTTTATATCTCTGTTAACTGTTTCAGCAAACTTTTTCTCCCAAAACTCTGTATTTGTTTTGGGACATGTAGCGTCCTTACAGCCTTGGTGCCTATGCCAGTAACAACCCTTAACTTCAATAACGGTCTTATATTTTGGAAGCACTATATCCGGTTTCCCTGGCAAATCTTTTCTGTGCAAACGGAATCGAAAGCCAAGTTTGTGGAGAAGTGAGCGAACTAGAGTTTCTGGTTTTGTGTCTTTTGCCCGTATCCTGCTCATATTCCAGCTGCGTTTTTCAGGGCTTAATCTATCCAAAACTAATAAATTTCTTCAACTGAATACAAACCAAATAAATCGGCTGGTGTCACATTCATGATGTCCAGAACTTGCGGTCTTTTATCAACAAGCTTATCAATAATATTTCTTGTTAAATTCTTATCGGCATGATGAATTGCTCTGTGGCAATATGGACAAAGGCTGAAAATATTATCAAGAACATCCAGCTTTTGCGCGGTTAGTTTTTGCAACGACATAGGAATTAAATGATGAGCCTCAAGAAAAGGCAGATTAGTATGGCGCGATATAAAGATATTATGTGATGAATTGTATTCACAAGCATAATTTTCCATTTTGATTCTCTTTATAGCCAGATTCCTATCCCTTGAAAACACATCTTTAGCTTTTAAATTCTTTATTTTGATTTCATCAAGTTCAGCAAGTGAGTCTTGATAGACCTCTTCACTTTCATCATAAATGATAATCGAGTTCTCATTTCGCCACTCAGTTTCGGGCATGCTGCCAATCCATAGATTACTGTCTTTTACAAACATGAACCAGATCGAATTTGGTTCAGGTTTAAAACCCGCTCTTGAAGACAAATAAAGGCGCAATTCTGTTTTTTCAGGCTTTGGGCGAACAAGGTTTAAAGTTATTGTTTTGCCGCTAGGATAATGCTTAAAGTCCTTTGCCGCCTTTTGAGGGTCGTCTTTTTTGGGGCCTACTAATATATTTGAGTCGCCAAAATAATCGACTAATAGTTGTGCCTCATAGTCTGTGGCTGTTAATTGAGAATCGAAGTTCTCCCTATCGGTGACAAGCGAATATGAGCCAGTATCCGTATCAAACTTTAGTTTTTGATTTTTTCCGAACTTCATTTCTTTACAGTCTCATCGAGTAGATACAATTCAATTTTTTCAGCAATTTTTTTCACAACAGGAAGTGCAACCGAGTTTCCAAATTGTTTGTATGCTGAAGTTTTGGCGACAGGTATTTGAAAGTTTTTCGGAAACCCTTGCAAATTGGCACATTCACGAGGTGTCAACATTCTTGGATTTTTACCTTTCTGAGGAATCAGGCATTCTTTTCCGTCTTTGCCATATCTTGCTACCAAAGTATTAGCCGGTTTATTAATATCCGCACAAAAGGCTGTAAAGCCTGTTCCTCGTTCCAGATTGGCAGTTGTTCTTCTTTGATGCCCTGCCCATAACTTATCGGATATTGTGAACCGACTATCAACTCTGTCTTCCAAAATGGATTTTAAAGGTTGTGATTCCCCAGTAAATTCGGGAAATTCAAATTTTTCCGGAGTATCCCTCAAACAAACAATGTAACAACGCACTCTTTTTTGAGGAACTTCAGTTTCCGCGTTTATTAACTGGTAGTTGAAGGAATATCCTAAATCTTCCATAGTTCTTTTTATAACTGAGAAAGTATGCCCCTTGTCATGATTGACAAGATTCTTTACATTCTCTAAAAAAACAATTTTAGGGCGTTTTTCGGCGACTATACGGGCAATTTCAAAAAAGAGTGTGCCTTGAGTTTCGCAAGCGAATCCATGAGCAGTATTTAAAGAATTTCTGGCTGAAACACCCGCTAGACTAAAGGGCTGACATGGGAAGCCAGCACAAAGAACATCATGATCAGGAATATCTTTTTCAGAAATTTGTCGTATATCCCCTTCGGGGGCCTCGCCGAAATTTACTTCATAAGTAATTTGAGCATATCTATCCCACTCACTTGAGAACTGACAAACTCCACCAATTGATTGCATTGCAAGTCTGAATCCGCCAATTCCTGCAAATAAATCAATAAACCTGAATTTTTGTGTTTCAGGAGGTGGGAAAGGACATTCGACAGAAATGTTTTCCTTTCGGTTGATAATACTAATGTTTCCCACAGCGGCTGCACTCTATAAAAAGATACTTTCAGAAGGTTAGATTATAACTTGCTACTTTTTTTTGCGTGTAAATTTTGACTGACTAACTTTTTGTTTTAAATATAGCCTTGCGGGCGGGCAGCCCCGTAAGTCGGACAACAGCTTTTCGTTAGCCGACATTTTATGTATGCAAATGTCGGGCATAAACAGCTTGCCCGATCCTACTGGACTCATTTTGATAGCCGTTACTAAAAAACAAAAGTCTTGATCCCCCAAGCCGGTATTGAGGTTTTAGCCTGTAATCCCTGGCTCTTTAGCACGAAGTCAATCGCCTGCCCGGTGCGGTTCAAAACCACTACGGCCACAGTCCCATCAACATTCAAAAATGCGCTTGCTTCAAGGCTGTCCAGGGTTTTGGCGCAGGCCACCCGGCGAGCTCCCGGCCGGATGAATCGGGAAAAATGACCAATATAGTAATAAGAGCTTTGGTAGAGTATTTCTCCGGCTTGGGTATCGGCAATAATCGGCGCGCTACAGAAGTTGTTTACATGGTTGGGGCCGCCCGTTTCATCGAGAACCATGTTCCAGTCCACCCATGCCTCGGTCCAGCGGTTAAGATCGTTTATGATCGAGTGGGCATAACGCTCTCCGGTATCCCACGAACCGAGATGCGGCCCGCCTTCCTGACAACCCTCTGTAAAAATAAGGTGTTTGTCGGGATAGGCGTCATGAGTCAGTTGCACGTTGTCGAAGTGGTCCCCGCAATACCAGTGGAAACCGACGCCCCAGACATAGTAAGCGGCTTTCGGATCATCAAAAACAACCTTGGCTCGTTCAAACAAGCGGTGGCGATTGTGATCCCACACAATCACTTTAACATTAAGGTACTCCCCATTGTCAAGACCAAAATCCTAAGTGCGTGTTTGCGCTGGTTCCCAAGTTCCAGCTTGGGAACCCAGTTGACGAAGCTCCAGCTTCGTGAGACGGGAAGCTGGAGCTTCCCGCACTGAATTCCCAAGCTTGGAGCTTGGGAACTAGCGCACTTAATGGCAGTGACGCGCTGCGTCCCGTATACGCAAGACGCTATTCGCGACTCGCGGCGCAGCGCGCCTTGACTGCATTCCCACGCAGAACGAGAATCGAGCAACAAAAACTACCTCAACACCCCTGCCGGAGAAGAATAGCTATCCAACACCTGCACGTAATTGGCACGTTCATAAGCGCTGGGATCAATCGCATGTTGCTGGCTGACGCTGCCTTTTAGTTGATTAACCGACTCGTATTCATGCTCGGCCAGCCATTGTTCCATTTCAGCCAGGATTTCTCTTAAACGGCCTGTGCCGTGCTTTAGCAAGACGCTGCAAAGATGCACCACGTCGGCTCCGGCCAATAGCGCTTTCAACACATCGGGTGTTTGGTGAAAGCCGCCGGTTACCGCAAGCGACAGCTTGGTTCGTCCATACAGCAACGCCGTCCAGCGTATGCGCAATAACGCTTCCGCCGAGGATGACAGCTCCAGCTTCGGCACCACTTCCAGCGTTTCCAGGTCAATATCGGGCTGGTAAAAACGGTTGAATAACGCGATGCCGTCGGCTCCTGCGGCTTCCAGGCGTTTGGCGAAATGGATCGGCGAACTGAACTGCGAAGAAAGCTTCATCACAATCGGCACACTGACTTGGCCTTTCAATTCCTGCAATATATCCAGGTAACGTTGTTCGACCGCGTCGCCGCTTTCATCGCTATTGGCGGCCAGATGATAAATATTCAGCTCCAGTGCGTCGGCACCCGCCTGTTGCAATTGCTTGCCGTACTCGACCCAGCCGCCCAGGGAAGTACCGTTCAAACTGGCGATGACCGGAATCGCCAGCGCAGACTTGAGCTGTTGCAGATGCTCCAGGTACTGTTCCTGATAAGTCTGGATGTTATCCGGCACCGGATGAAACGAGTCCGCTTCGCCATGGCCTATGGCCTGCTGATAAAAAAATCGCTCCATTTGCTGCGCTTCGGCGTCGATTTTTTCCTCGAACAGCGAATACATCACCAACGCCGATGCGCCTGCGTCTTCCAGTCTGCGCGCGCTGTCTACATCCCTGCTCAACGGCGACGCTGACGGCACCAAAGGATTAGCCAGTTTCAAGCCTAAATAATCAGTCGTTAAATCAACCATTGTCGGTCTCCTTGGCAGTTTCGCTCTTGAGTTGGGCTTTCACCGCTGAAACGCTGGTCGATTCGTTCCAGGCCAGCTCAGACAGTTGTTTGTAATAGTGATAACGGTTTTTAACATCCTGCTGCGCCTGTTCCAGAAAACGCTCCGCGTCTTCAGGATGGGTTTGCCACAACATGCTGAAACGGGTTTCAGTTTTGACGAAATCGCGGTAAGGAATCGACGGTTCCGCAGAATCCAGGTGCATCGGGTTCTTGCCCTGTTTTATTTTGCCGGGATCGAATCGGAACAATGGCCAATGCCCGCTTTTCACCGCCAGATTTTGCTGCCGGTGATTGTTGGACAGATCCACGCCGTGCGCGATGCAAGGCGCGTAAGCGATGATAATGGACGGGCCGTCGTGGGCTTCCGCTTCCAAAAACGCATTCAGGGTTTGGGTATCTTTACCGGCATAAGCGACATGGGCGACATAGACATTGCTGTAATCCATCGCCAGCAATGCCAAGTCTTTTTTAGCCGTGGCTTTGCCGCCTGCGGAGAATTTTGCCACTGCGCCTAACGGTGTCGATTTGGAGGTTTGCCCTCCGGTATTGGAATAAACCTCGGTGTCCAGAACCAGAATGTTGACATTGCGCCCGCTGGCCAGGACATGATCGACGCCGCCGAAACCAATATCGTAAGCCCAGCCGTCGCCGCCGATAATCCAGACGCTTTTTTTGCACAGGTTGTCGGCTAACTGGAGCAGTGTTTGAGCGGCTTGATCGGTTAACAATTGCAAGCGTTGCTTAAGCACGCCAACCCGCTCGCGTTGTTCGTAAATCCCGGCTTCATCGGACTGGTCTGCGTTCAGTATTGCATCGACTAATTCTCCGCCTAATTGATCGCGCAATGAGGACAGCAACTCCTTGGCATATTCGTTTTGCTTATCAAGAGCGATCCGCATGCCCAAACCGAATTCCGCATTGTCCTCAAACAAGGAGTTGCTCCATGCAGGCCCGCGACCTTCCGGGTTTTTAGTCCACGGCGTAGTCGGCAAATTGCCGCCGTAAATCGAGGAACACCCGGTCGCATTGGCAACCACCATGCGGTCGCCGAACAATTGCGACGCCAGTTTTATGTACGGCGTCTCGCCGCAACCCACGCAAGCGCCGGAAAACTCGAACAGCGGCTGCAATACCATCGAACCTTTGATAGTGTTGGTTTTCAAAAGCCTGCGATCGTATTCGGGGATAGCCAAAAAGAAATCCCAATTGTCGCGCTCGGTTTCGCGTAGCGGCGGTTGCGGCTGCATATTGACTGCTTTACGGCTGGCGTTGGATTTATCCCGGATCGGGCAAATATCGACGCACAGCGTACAGCCGGTACAATCTTCCGGCGCAACCTGATAGCTGATTTCCAAACCGGCCGGAAAATCCTTGCCCAACATCGGCACATGTTTGAAGGTAGGAGGCGCATTTGCCACGACCTCGGTCGGGAAAATTTTGCTGCGAATGACCGAATGAGGACAAACCATGACGCATTTGCCGCATTGGGTACACAAATCGGTTTCCCAGACCGGAATTTCCAACGCCAAATTGCGTTTTTCATAAGCTGCGGTACCGGTTGGAAAGGTGCCGTCAATCGGCATCGCGCTGACCGGCAACGCATCGCCTCTCCCGGCAATAATTTCGCCGGTCACCCGTTTGACAAAATCGGGCGCGGCATCGCTGATCGTGGATTGAATGTCGAATTGGCTGCTGACCTGTGTCGGCAGCGGCACGGCATGCAAACAAGCCAGCGTTTCATCGATGGCTTTGAAATTCAGTTCGACAATATGGCGACCTTTTTTACCATAGGTTTTTTCGACCGCGTGTTTAATTGCGGTAACCGCCTGCTCTTGGGGCAACACGCCGGATATGGCGAAGAAGCAGGTCTGCATAATGGTATTGATGCGTTTGCCCATGCCGCTTTTTTCGGCCACTTCATAACCGTCGATCACATAAAAGCGGATTTTTTTGGCTATCATCTGCCGCTGCATTTTGGCGGGGAGCGACGCCCAAACCTGCTCCGCCGACTCCGGCGAGTTCAGCAAAAATACCGCGTTTTCCGCCGCATTGGCGAGCATGTCGTAGCGCTCCAGGAAAATCGTCTGATGGCAACCGATGAAGTTGGCATCGTTTTCGGCAATCAGGTAAGTGGAGCGTATCGGCTTGGGGCCGAAGCGCAAATGCGAGACGGTAATCGCGCCGGATTTTTTCGAGTCGTAAACGAAATAACCCTGGGCGTTCAAATCGGTCGCTTCGCCGATAATTTTAATGGTGTTTTTATTGGCACTGACCGTGCCGTCGCTACCCAAGCCGTAAAACATGGCCTGAAAAGTTTCGGCCTGTGCGTCGGTGCGATAACCTGCATCCCAATCCAGGCTGGTATGCGTGACATCGTCGTGGATGCCGATGGTGAAATTATTTTTCGGGTGCGCCTGTTTCAATTCATCGAAAATCGCCTTGATCATGCCGGGCGTGAATTCCTTGGAAGACAGGCCGTAACGGCCGCCAACCACTTTCGGCAACACCGAAAACTTAGCCGCGCCGCCGATAAAATCCTGGGCCAGCGCGCCAAGCACGTCCTTATACAGCGGCTCGCCATCCGCGCCCGGCTCTTTGGTGCGGTCCAGAACCGCGATTTTGCGGCAGGCCGAAGGCAGCGCCGCAAGCAGGCTGGCGGCATCGAAGGGCCGGTATAAACGCACTTTAAGCAGGCCGACCGATTCGCCCTGACGGTTAAGATAATCCAGCGTCTCCTCGACGGCCTCCGCGCCCGAACCCATCATCACGATAACGCGCTCGGCGTCCGGTGAACCCAGATACTCAAACAAGCGATAACAGCGACCAGTCAGCTTGGCAAAACGATCCATTGCATTCTGCACGATTCCCGGCATCGCCTGATAATAGGCATTGACCGATTCCCTGGCCTGAAAATACACATCGGGATTCTGGGCCGTGCCGCGCAGCACCGGGTTATCGGGCGATAAAGCCCGGCTTCGGTGCGCCACGACCCACTCTTCGTTAATCATGGCCCGCATCACATCGTCATCCAGCAGACTAATCTTGGCGATTTCGTGCGAGGTCCTGAATCCGTCGAAAAAATGCATCAGCGGAATCCGACCTTCCAACGCTGCGGCATGGGCGATCAGCGCAAAGTCCATGACTTCCTGCGGCGAGTTGGAACACAGCATGCCGAAACCGGTCATTCGCGCCGACATCACATCGCTATGGTCGCCGAAAATCGACAAGCCCTGACAAGCCAGCGAACGTGCGGCGATATGGAATACCGTCGGCGTCAGCTCCCCGGCAATTTTGTACATATTGGGCAGCATCAGCAGCAAGCCCTGGGAGGCGGTAAACGTGGTCGCCATCGATCCGGCCTGCAATGCGCCGTGGATAGCTCCGGCTGCACCGGCCTCGCTTTGCATTTCGGTCACTTGCGGCACCGTCCCCCATAAATTGACCTGTCCGCGAGACGACCATTCATCGGCCCATTCGCCCATATTGGATGACGGCGTTATCGGGTAAATCGCGATGACTTCGTTGAGCTTATGGGCTACCGTCGCGGCAGCCTGATTTCCATCGATGGTAAGTGTTTGCTGATTTTTCATGAGAAAACCCTATGATGAACAAAAAAATGTAACGGTCCTATTTTCTGCAAAATGGATTGTCATTAGGCACCCCATATTGCTTAGATTCAACGCCTAAGTGCAATCGACAATTAACGTAAAAGGAACAGGTTAGCTGATCCGGTTTCACGCTTTTTTTAAATCCGACCCAAGATCAGACATTATAAACAGCCAAGCCAAGAGGCAAGATACCAGATTGGGCTATTAAATACAGCAGGAATAGACAGCGGAGTTGCCGGGTATATCAGGATCATCAGTAGCCGGAAGCTGATGCGTAACCAAGAAGCATAAAAACCAATGGATCAAAGAATAAACGCGGCCGGATCAGGGTCTGGAACAGTAAATCTGACATTAACTGACTAATTTCGCACCCTCTCCTAAGCTCACGCGCATGTCTGGCAAGCCCGACTTTTTCCAGGCTAACATTTAAAATACGGTTGATTCAGCTTCTAGCAGGTGCTCATTGAGCAAGTCGAAGATGCGATCGCCTTTCAGCAACACGGCATTAAAACCGGATTGTTGCATAATGTCTCCAAACTTGGCCGACGCTTTGGAATCCGTACCGAGATAAGCCATAGACCAATTGGAAAATCTGCGCTCCGCCATTGTCTCGAATGTGAGTACAACGACATGCGAATGTCTTGGGTCGCATTGGATGCGCTCGAAACTATTCACAATTTCATCATGCGACCCTTCCAGAACCTGGGCGAAGCAGCCAGCATTGAACATGAGTGCTCCCGAAATGTGTGCAACTGGATTTTTTACGCGGGAAGTCGCCAAAATTTGTTCAATTTCGCGGCGAACCGTTTCGTCATCACCAGCAATTTCATTGCGACTAATGTACACCAGTCGGTAAAGTAGTTTATTCATAGTTGACGCCTCTTAACTTAGCTTCTTTTGGTTTTTGAGATTGGAAATAAACTCCGCAATCGCCATAGTGGAAATGGGACGGCTGATAAGATAACCCTGTGCCGCCAAGCATCCGCCAGCAGCCAGCTGATCAAATTGCTCTTTAGTCTCCACACCTTCGGCGATCGTCTTCATGTCAAGGTTTGCACCCAAGCTAATGATTGCCTGTACCAGCGCACGCGACTTCGGAGAGCTTTCTCCGCGCACAAACGACTGGTCGATTTTGATCTTGGAGAAAGGGAAACTGTTCAGGTAGCTAAGTGATGAATAGCCGGTGCCGAAATCGTCCATTGCAATCCCGACACCGAGAGATTTGAGCGCCCAGAGTTGCTTTAGGGCGTTGTCAAAGTCCTTCATCAATACGCCCTCAGTGATTTCGAGCTCAAGTCGTTCAGGCGGAAGTCCAGTGCTTGCAAGAGCATTGCGCACAACGTCGACGATTCTTTCGCTTTCGAACTGGATCGGCGATACGTTTACCGCCACCGAAAAGCGGCCATCCCAGTTCATCGCTTCCTTGCAGGCCATACGCAAGGTCCACTCGCCGATGGCATGTATTTCGCCGGTCTCTTCGGCTAACGGTATGAAGTCTGTCGGCGACACCAATCCCCGCGTTGGACTCTGCCAGCGAATCAGTGCTTCGAAGCCTTCTAAGGTACCGTCAGTCATATTGACTTGCGGTTGATACAGTAATATGAATTCTTTGAGCGCTAATGCGCGGCGCAGATCGATTTCGAGATTGCGCCGCTCCATGGCTTGCAGGGCAAGTGCCGGTTCAAAAAATTTAACGATGCCTCGACCGGCTGCCTTAGCTTCATAGAGCGCAAGGTCGGCGTGCTTCAGCAGATCAGTTATATTAGCAGTACCGTGATTGAGCGCCGCTATACCGACACTTGCGCCTATGTTCACCTGCTGACCATCAATGAGGAATGGACGACTCATAAGTTCGACGATCCGCTTGGCTACTGATTCCGCGCCGCTGGGTTGCAAGCCTATTGTGTGCAGCACCACGAACTCGTCGCCGCCCATCCGAACCACCGTGTCCTGGTCGCGGGTGGCGGACTGGATACGCTTGGCCACTAATTTCAATAAGGTATCGCCAGCGCCGTGACCCAAGGTATCGTTAACGGTCTTAAAGCGGTCAAGGTCGATCATGATCACTGCCAGCGATAAAACCTCTGGGTCTCTTGGTTGCCAGCTTGCGATGGCTTCGTCTAGCAACATGCGGTTACCGAGTCCGGTTAAGGGGTCACGGTGCGAAAGGGTATTGAAGTATGCGGAGTCAACCGCCGGTTTCGGCAGCTGAACTGCGACCAGCATACGCAAACCGCTATCGCCCGAGGCGATTTGCAATGTCAAGGGTTTTGAATCATGTTCCAGGTGCAATTCGATGGACGAAAAATCGGGGCTCTTAAGTGCTTGGGATAAATCGGCACTGGTCGAGTAAAAACGCGAAGCAACGTGTTCCACCAGCGAACGCTCCACTATAGCATCAGGAGCGGAGATGGCCAGCATTTCACAGAATGCGGAGTTGGTATGGGTAATGACTCCGCTTGCAGTAATGACTGCAAAGCCGAGCGACGATAACTGTGCGCTATTGCCCAAAAATTGCGCTACTTCCTTTGACATAAGATATGTTTCATAGAAAACGTGTAATCAATCTGGAGTTCCGTCGCCATGCCAGTGTTTCTAATAAGCCTAAATGAAGGAACGGTTTTGTAGGTTGCTGTTGTCAAATAGCAAGACAGCAAGATGCTACTGTTTAAAATTTGACGATAGTACCATAACGATACTAATTTCACGCTCACTATCGATAGCGTCAGCAATTCCCAATTTAAAACCCTGATAAAATAAAGGCAATTTTTAACATGAACCTTAAAGCTTCATAAACCCATCGGTAAATAACAAATGGACTTGGACTTAATTAGCCAG
>JAQSDX010000018.1:15308-58143 GCA_029946125.1 Candidatus Methylobacter titanis | reverse complement strand
CGTATTATTGACAGCTACTCGGCATTATTCGGTACTCCGGATTATGGCGCTAATGCCGAGCTCGGCATTAGCGCCACAGTTTTGCGACGCATATCTTGCAGGCGGGTTACGACATCCGCACTGTCCAGGAATTGCTGGGACATAGCGATGTCGCCACGACAATGATTTACACGCATGTGTTAAACAAAGGCGGCAAAGGTGTGATCAGTCCGCTGGATCGGTTGTAGGCCGGGGTGGTATGCCGTATCCGCTTGAGGAAAGGTCGCCATGATATACATAGCGTACCTACGACGCCGGTACATGTAATTGAAAGTCACTTTGGAAGATAAGCCGGTATAATAGATAACAATTCCAATTTTTTTTAAAGTGATATGAGTAAACAAAGAAAAGCAGTGGCGTTAATTTCAGGCGGACTGGATTCCATGCTGGCGGCGAGAACCATGATGGATCAGGGTATTCATGTCGAAGGCATCAACTTCTTTACCGGTTTTTGCGTGGAAGGCCACACCCATGCCATCAGGGCCAACGACAAGGCCAAGCCTAAACGCAATAATTCCTTATGGGTTGCTGAACAGTTGGGCATTAAACTGCATATCGTCGACGTGATCGAAGAATATAAAGACGTGCTGATCAATCCGAAACACGGCTACGGTGCGCACATGAATCCTTGTCTGGACTGCAAGATTTTCATGGTGAATAAGGCCAAAAAATGGATGCTGGAAAATGATTTCGATTTCATTATCACCGGCGAAGTGATCGGCCAAAGACCGATGTCGCAACGCAAAGCGACCATGCCGATCATATCCGCACAATCAGGAGCCGATGATTTATTACTCCGGCCTTTGTGTGCACAAAATCTGCCCGCAACCTTGCCGGAACGTGAAGGTTGGGTCGACAGAGAAAAGCTGCATGATATTACCGGACGCTCGCGCAAACCGCAGATGGCGATGGCCGAGCAATTCGGCTTTGATGAATATGCCCAACCTGCGGGTGGTTGCTGTTTTCTGACCGATGCCAGCTATTCGGCTAAACTGGTCGATTTATGGAAAGCACGCGACGGCGATAAACAATACGATCTGGATGATGTAATGCTGTTAAAAGTCGGCAGACACATCCGGCCTGAGTCAAATTTTAAAGTTATCGTCGCCAGGGAAGAAGGCGAGGGTCGATTTATGCAGGGCTACAAAAAAGATTTTATCACCCTGAAGTGTGTCGATTATCCCGGCGCATTGGCGCTGGTGGACGGTTCGCCGTCTGCCGAAGACTTATTCCTGTCGGCAAGAATTACTGCCCGCTACGGTCAGGGACGCAATGCCGAGCAAGTCGATGTCAGCATTACCGATAAAGACGGTTCTGAGCGGATTATTCAGGTCAAGCCGTTTGCAGCAGAAGAAATTCCACAGGAATGGTTTATATGAGCAGGGAAGTTCTCAATGCCCGTCGCTTGCTGTGTCCTTTACCCGTCATTCGTACTCAGGATAAAGTCAAACAGCTTAAAACGGGCGATCAGCTGGAGGTCATCTGTACTGATCCGGGCGTGATGCAGGACATCCCGACCTGGTGCCGAATTAATGGACATAAGGTACTGGAAACCCGTTCCGATGATTATGAGTACATTATTATTCTGGAAGTGGGCGCGTAGTGACTAACGTTTCAGATGCCGCAAAAATGGATAAGCTCAAAGCTAGGGCCAGTTATGTTGGTGCGGCGATTAACGTTTTCCAGACGCTGATTAAAATCGGTTTCGGTATCCTTGGGCAATCTGCGGCTTTAATTGCCGATGGTGTCCATTCGCTATCGGATTTACTCAGCGATCTTCTGGTGATTATTGCCGTTAGATTGGGCAGTCGCGAGGCGGACCATGACCATCCTTATGGTCATCGTCGCTTTGAAACCATCGCAACGGTCATTCTGGGCGTCGGTTTAATTGTCGTCGGCGGCGCTATCACTTGGTCAGTCTTGGAACGCATGGCGAGTCCCGAGCATCTACCGGTACCCAATGTGTTGTCATTGGCTATTGCGGCGGTTTCAATTCTAGTTAACGAGTGGCTGTATCATTACACCAAACGCATCGCCAAAAAGACCCGCTCCAAATTACTGCTAGCGAACGCCTGGCATCAGCGCAGTGATGCGATCTCGTCTCTGGTGGTTTTATTCGGCATAGGCGCGGTGATGCTGGGCTATCCATTGGCCGATGCGGTTGCCGCCATCGTGGTCGCATTGATGGTGGCTAAGATCGGTTTGAATCTGGTGTTTCAGAGCATCAAGGAACTGGTCGATACTTCCTTGCCGCCCGCGCTGGTCGCCGAGATCAGTACCGCCATTCACGCCATTGACGGTGTCGAAGGCATTCATTTGTTGCGCACTCGGCAAATGGGCGAGGATGCGCTGATTGATGCGCATATCGTCGTCGATCCTCGGATTACCGTTTCCGAAGGGCACATGATTGGCGATATAGTCAGGGATGATTTGATCAGGCGTTTTGACGACGTGATGGATGTGCTGGTGCATGTCGATCCCGAAGATGACGAAAGTTTGCAAGAGCAATCCAGGCCGCTGTCTCGTGTGGAAGTGCAGCGACTGTTGGATCATTATCTGGTGGCTTTTAATTGGGTTATAGATGATTTCAGGATTCATTATCTGGACGGCCAGATTGAAGTGGAAGTGATTTTGCCTTTTACGATCAGTGAGCATGCGCAACAATTAGAGGCCATCAAAACACAATGCAGACTGATGCGCGTAGAAGTTAAAAAAATCGATAATGTGTTTGTGTTTTTTAAGGTCTGACACGTGTTCCCTTATTAAAAGCCGGTTTTGCAGATGAGGTATAAAAAATAATGCGCTTAACCCTATTTGAGATAACCGCCATACAAAACAACGCCAAAAATATATTTGGCGATACCGTCAAGGTATATCTTTTTGGCAGTAGAGTAGATGATGACAAAAAAGGCGGGGATATAGATTTATATCTTGTACCTGAGAATAAAGACAACTTGTATGAGAAAAAAATCAAGTTGTTAAGCGCATTGGATAGGGCTTTAGGCGTGCAAAAAATAGATGTTGTTATCGCCAAAGACAAAACGAGGCCCATAGAAAAAGAAGCGATTGAAAAAGGAATAGAATTGAATTTAGAGAACTTAAAAATCGAGAAGATTTTCCAGGAATGCGCCAAGCATCTCCAAAGGATAAACGAGGCCTATAGCGATATGTCAGCATTTATGCCGCTTACGGCGACCAAATATGAAAATTTATCCAAAGATGATGTGCAAGCGATAGATCAATATTTGTTTAGATTTTCAAAGCTTCAAGACAGTATGGGTGAAAAGCTTTTTAGGGTATTAGTGGGCAGGTTTGAAGGAAATACCGATAAGTTATCATTTTTGGATATTATTAAAAAAATGGAAAAATATATCGATATGGATATTGTCAATGAATGGCAGGATTTGAGAAATATAAGAAATCAGTTGTCTTATGAATATGAGGATGATGCCATTGAAATGGCCAATAGTATTAACTTAATTTATGCAAAGAAAGAAGTTATTGAAGGCATTTATTTAGCGATAAAAGCCAAGTGTTATATAACCACCCAGCTTAACGAGGCTTAACTTATGGCAGTAGGACAGTGCGGTTTTCCAATCATGCATCCAGTACCGGGAATAACGCTGGGTACAGCGAATGCAGGCATCAAACAAACCGTCAGAGATGATGTTCTGGTCGTACAAATGGCCGAGCATTCAAGCTGTGCGGCGGTTTTTACCCAGAACGCCTTTTGCGCTGCACCCGTGCATGTGGCGAAAGCGAATCTGGCCCATGCGCCGCGCTGGTTACTGATTAATTCCGGCAATGCCAATGCCGGAACCGGAAAGCAGGGCATGCAGGATGCGTTGGCGACCTGCGCCGATCTTGCGGCAGTGGTTGACGGTGCAGCAGCCCAGGTGCTGCCTTTTTCGACCGGCGTCATCGGCCAGCCTCTGCCGGTAGGCAAAATCAAAGCCGCCTTGCGGGAGGCTGTCAGTAACCTGAATACTGATAACTGGGACAAGGCCGCTCAGGCGATCATGACCACCGATACGTTCCCGAAAGGCGTGTCCAAGGTCATCAAGATCGATGGTCAAACCATTACCATCAACGGCATTTCCAAAGGCGCGGGCATGATTCAGCCCAATATGGCGACCATGCTGGGCTTTATGGCTACCGATGCGAAAATCGACCAAGCCCTGTTGCAGAACTGCCTGGCGCTGGCCGTTGAACAATCGTTCAATCGCATCACCGTCGATGGCGACACCTCGACCAATGACGCCTGCGTGTTGATGGCCAGCGGTTGCTCTCTGGCTTCTGAGATTAAGCAGGACAGCGAAAATTATAAGATTTTTGCCGATGCCGTGATGACCGTCTGCAAACAACTGGCCGAAGCCATCGTCAGGGACGGGGAGGGCGCAACCAAGCTGATGCGCATCGTGGTCGAGCAGGCCTTGACCGATGAAGAAGCGGTGCGCGTCGGCAAAACCATCGCCCATTCGCCGCTGGTGAAAACCGCCTTTTTCGCCAGCGACCCAAACTGGGGACGGATACTGGCGGCGGTGGGCCGCGCCGGAGTCGAAGACATGGTGCTGGAAAACGTGCAATTGTATCTGGATGATGTCTGCATCGTCAGAAACGGCGGCAGAGCCGACGACTACACCGAGGAAGCAGGGCAGCGAGTGATGAATCAGGAAGAAATTACCGTGACCGTCAAATTGGGTCGCGGCGACGCAGTGCAGGAAGTGTTAACCTGCGATTTATCATATGAGTACGTGAAGATCAATGCGGAATATAGGACTTAAAAGCAGGTGAAAGGCATAAGGCGAAAGGTTTTATCGTTCCCGCTCCGGCGTGGGAATGCAGTTTTAGACATTCCAGCGTCCACTAAAAAATGAATCCCCTCCAAGTCGCCGTAGGCGTAGTCAAAAACCCGGAAGGCAAAATCCTGATTTCCTTGCGTCATGCCGATTTGCACCAAGGCGGCTTATGGGAATTCCCCGGCGGCAAGATCGAAGCCTCGGAAACAGCGAAATTTGCTTTGGTTCGTGAACTCAAGGAAGAGCTCAACATTACCGCGACAGCGGCAACCCCGCTGATTACCATCAACCACCAGTACCCCGACCGGTTGGTACAGCTCAACGTTTTCTTGGTCAAGCAGTTTTCAGGTGAGGTCAAAAGCTTGGAAGGCCAGCCGTTTAAATGGGTGAGCTTGGCTGAATTGGAACATTATGCATTCCCCGCCGCCAACCAGCCGATCATCACCGCCGCCCGGTTGCCGCATCATTACGCGATTCTGGATGACGCGGATGAGGCCATGTTGCTGCCCAACCTGCAAAAAATATTGAACCGGGGCGTCAAGCTGATCCAGGCCAGATTGAAAACCCTGCCGCCCGCCGCCGTCGCAAAGTTTATCGAACAGGCCTACCCGTTATGCAAGCGGCAACAGGCGGTGCTGTTAATGAATTCCGCCGTTGAATGTTCAGTTGAAGTAGACGGCATCCATCTGACCAGCCGCGACTTAATGGCCCTTCGGCTAGGCTCAGGACAGGCTTTGACCACGCGCCCCGGAAACAGCAAATGGCTAGCCGCGTCATGCCACAATCTTGAGCAACTGCAACAGGCGCAAAAAATAGGCGTGGATTTTGTCGTTCTGGCCCCGGTACTGGCAACCCAAACCCATCCGAGCGCTCCTTCGCTGGGCTGGGAGCAATTTGCCGATCTGGTCGCCAAGGTCAATCTGCCTGTTTACGCTTTGGGCGGCATGACCGAATCCAGCCTGAGCACAGCGAGGCAAAGCGGAGGCCAGGGGATAGCGGCGATCAGAGCGTTTCTGGTGCTGTAGGGGAGAATTCATGCCGGGCTGTCCTGCCCGATACCCTTCGGACGAATGATATTGCTCGAATCAATCTATACGGTGCCACGGGGCGAATAAATTCGCCCCTGCAGATCGATGGTACAAGCGGTCAGCAGATGCTCGCTTATAAAACGCCAATACTATGTTAATATTAGCGTCTTGGATTTTTTATCGCCTGTCTAATGACTCAAACGCCCCCTCCCACTCAATTAATCGACCGTTTCGGCAGAACTGTCGATTATTTAAGAATCTCGATTACCGACCGTTGTGATTTCCGTTGCCTGTATTGCATGGCTGAAGACATGACCTTCTTGCCGCGCGCGCAGGTTTTAACGCTGGAAGAGCTTTATACCCTAGCGCAAGCATTCGCTGAATTAGGGGTAAAAAAAATCAGAATCACCGGCGGCGAGCCTTTGGTCAGAAAAGGTGCGCTGGGATTGTTGCAAAATATCGGACGTATCGAAAGTCTGACTGAGCTGGTAATAACGACCAATGGCTCTCAACTTGAAACGATGGCCGCGTCTTTAAAAGACGCGGGTGTAAAACGCATCAATATCAGTCTGGATACGCTGGATGCCGACAAGTTTAAGGCGATAACCCGAACCGGCGATTTGCAGCAGGTGCTTAGAGGTATTCAAGCCGCTAAAGTCGCAGGATTTGAACGGCTAAAAATCAATGCGGTCATTCTTAAGGATAGAAATCATCAGGAAGTCAATGATCTGGTTCAGTTTGCGGTCGATAACGGCATTGATATCAGCTTTATTGAGGAAATGCCGCTGGGCATCGTCAGTCAGCATGATCGGGCGGAGGCCTATTATTCCAGTGCTTTGATCAAGGCCGATTTGGCACAAAAATTTGTTTTAGTCGCTACCCCTGAAAAAACCGGCGGGCCGTCGAATTATTTTAATGTGGCAGGCACACAAAGCCGCGTCGGTTTTATTTCTCCTCACAGCGAGAATTTTTGCAGCACTTGTAACCGGGTGCGCTTAACTGTTGAAGGGCGCTTGCTGTTGTGTCTGGGCAATGAGCATTCGGTCGACTTAAAGCAGGTCATCAGGACTTATCCGGGCGACATGGCGAGGCTAAAACAGGTCATTGTCGATGCGATGCTGATTAAGCCGGAAAAACACGAATTTAATATTAACGAGCAGCCGGTTATATTGCGTTATATGAGTATGACGGGAGGCTAAGGACGAAAGGCGAAAAATCCCCTTGAACCCTTAGCCTTTCGCTCTTAGCCCTTTGCCTTCTTTCCCCTTTACCTGAGATTTAAAAAATGTCTTTCGCCCAGCTCGGTTTAACCGACGAACTCCTTAAAGCCGTAGCCGATCAAGGCTATATCACCCCTACACCGGTACAACAAAAAGCCATTCCCTTGATCCTTGACGGTAAGGATGTCTTGGCTGGCGCGCAAACCGGAACCGGTAAAACCGCCAGTTTTACCTTGCCGTTATTGCAACGGCTGGCTGAAAACCATGATCCGCATCAAAAGCCGCGCCGGGTTCGCGCCTTGATTTTAGTGCCGACCCGTGAATTGGCCGCTCAGGTCTATGAAAGCGTCAAAACCTACGGCGCGCATTTGCCTTTGCATGTGGAAGCGGTGGTCGGCGGTGCAAGTATCGGCATCCAGACCCGTCAGTTACGCCGGGGTTGCGACATCGTGGTGGCAACGCCGGGGCGGTTGATCGATCACGTGCAGCAGCGCAATATTAATCTGTCCAACGTCGAAGTACTGGTGCTCGATGAGGCGGATCGTATGCTCGATATGGGTTTCATGCCCGATATTAAGCAAATTATGGCGCTGACGCCTAAAAAGCGGCAAAGCCTGCTGTTTTCTGCGACTGTGCCTAATACCATTAAATCGCTGGCTTCGCAGTTGTTGAATAATCCCGTTGAAGTCGAAGTGGCCAAGCAAAATGCCACGGCTGAAAACGTTTCGGAACGTGTGTACGGAATCGGTCGTGAGTACAAACGCGAGTTATTGTCCTATCTGATCGGCAGCAATAATTGGAAGCAAGTGCTGGTATTTGTGCGCACCAAACAAGGCGCTGACCGTCTGGAAAAACAGTTGATTGAGGACGGTATCCGCACCGCGGCGCTGCATGGCGATAAAACGCAGGGCGCACGCAACAAGGCGCTGGAGCAGTTTAAAACCGGTAAGGTTTCGGTATTGGTTGCTACCGATATTGCCGCACGCGGGCTGGATATTGATGACTTGCCGCATGTGGTGAACTTTGATTTGCCGCATGTACCGGAAGATTATATTCACCGGATTGGTCGAACCGGACGTGCCGGCGCCAATGGTGAAGCCTTGTCGCTGGTATGTCCGGAAGAAGCCTATATGCTGGTGGAAATTGAAAAACTACTCAAGCGGCAAATTCCGCGTGTCGCTGATACCGGCTATGAGCCGGTATCGTTAAAGGTGAATGATGCGCCTAAAAAGAACGCGCCCCATAAAACGACCGGTAAAAAGGATTTACGGCATACTAAAAAACCTGCGGTTCGCGGCGCTAAACCGACGGTTCGTGGCGTTAAGCAGCCTGACAGCAAGCGGATCGAAGCAAGAGGTAAGGGAAGATCAGGTTCCAGGGGCAAGGATTAAGCTAAAGTAGCGCATCAAACGGTATGGGTTATTGTTGGACCAGTATCCAGGGTTTTACCACAACAGCCCATACTTCCGCATCGGCTTTAAACCAGTCGGTTGCCTGCTGATCGGATACCAGCGCTACCTGATTGCTTTGCATCCATAACGCTACCTGATCTTTATGGTCGATCGAAAACTGATAGGCTACATCGACTAAATCCAGGTCTGGGGCGACGAATACTGCAGTGCCGCTAGCAAAAAAACGTTGCAATTCTTTCCAGGCAATTTGTGAAGTTTCCAAATTTACTTTTTCTTTGGCGATATCGCAACAGTTTGATTCGTTCATATTTTTCTCTTTATGGTGTTCCGGCAATCTGATACGTACAGATTTTGAATGGTATTGTTATCAGCTCAGCTGTTATTCTATATCGTACAATCATAAACTACTAAATCAAGAGAGATAAAGCATGTCGTTTTTTGACTCAATAACAAAAAAAGCTAAGTTGAAAGCTGCTATCAAACAAACAACCGAAGCGCGCAGCAGCGAAGGCGCTAAGGCTGATCAATTATTTAACAAGGTCTATCATGATTATGCCGAGGTCGTTGCTAACGAGCCGTTAATTGCTGAGGCATTATATAACTGGGGATTTGCGTTGCTGCATCAGGCGAGAACCAAGTCCGGCGAGCAGGCTGCCAAACTTTATCAGGATGCTATTGCTAAATTTTCTTTTTGCCTGACTATTGAGCCTGCCTATCTGGGTGCGGCTATCGATGGCGGCGTGGCATTCATGGAATTGGCGCGGATTAAAGCGGTCGGACTTAATGATGGTTTGTATGCAAGCGCCCAGAGCTATTTTGAAAAAGCCAACGCGATACAGGCCGGATCGGCTTCTTATAATTTGGCCTGTATCTATGGTTTGCGCGGCGATAAAGAGGCCTGTCTGACCGCTCTGGAAATCTCTAAAGGGAAGGGCAGTTTGCCGGCAGCGGTCGATATACGTGAAGATCCTGATCTTAACACCGTGAAAAATCAGGATTGGTTTGTGGCTTTTATGGAATCCTTAAATAAGGTTAAGGTTCCGGAAGTTGAGACTAAAATTAATGAGGCAGTTGTTGAAGCTGTTGTTGACGATGTGCAGCCTGACGTTGCGGTTAAAAATGACGCTGCCGCTGTGGACCCATTCAAGGCGGCTGTTGAAGCGGCGCCTGTCAGCGATGAAACTGAAGTTGCGGTTGAAACTGTTGTCGCCGCAGCAGCAGAGATCAAGTAGTATTCTGTTTTATAGCAAGGCTGTAAGGGAGCGATGATGTCTTTTTTTAAATATGCAGCGATTGCCGGGTTAATAGCTGCAATAGTTCAGCCGGCCGGTGCAGCTGACGAGGATTTAAGTCAAGCATTTTCGATCTGTATGGATCAGGCCGGAGGTGTTACGCAGTCAATGATTGAATGTATCGGCGCTGAAACCGAGCGGCAAGATGTTCTGTTAAACAAGGCTTATAAGGAAGTGATTGCCGGCCTTTCTTCCGAACGTAAGCAGCAGCTGCAGGACGTTCAGCGTTTATGGCTTAAATACAGAAAAGCCAATTGCGATTTTTATTACGATCCCGATGGCGGTACCTTGGCTCGCGTTAGCGCAAATGACTGTTTCATGTCTGCGACTGCCGCGCGGGCTAAGGAGTTAGAGGCTTTTAAGCAACAACACTGAGCCGCTTCTTATGGCTTAACCGGATAACACGCCGCTAATAAAGCCTGCATTTTGACCAAGCCCAGTTTTCGGGTTAATTCAATATTATGTTGCGGGATGCTTTCTGGATCGGGGTGGCTGGCTACGGCCCTATCTATACTGGTTTCCCGCAGCAAATGTAACATCGGGTAAGGCGAGCGGTTGGTGTAATTTGCCGCATCATCCGGACCGCTGCCTTGAAAGCAGTACTCGGGATGAAAGCTCGCCAGCTGGTAAGCGCCTTCATAGCCCTGTTCAATTAACAAGGATTCGGCGATTTCAACAAAGTCCAGATAGTCGTCGAATTCTGTAAACGCATCGGCATAAATCAGTAGCGTGGTTTCAATGTCGGGGTCAGTATCCAGCCGAGCGCATTCAAGTATCAGATGCAGCAGGCAATTTTCAATGGTGGTATCGTGATTGACGCTGAAATGAATGCTGCCTCGTTCCAGTTCACGCTTTGCGAATGGGCAGATGCCGTAGTCAATGATAACGGACTTCAGCCAGGCCTGTGTTGCGGCATTAATAGCTTGATCTGAAAGTGTTTTATGGGTCATGGTTGGTTGCCGGTTAAAACAAAAAAGCCCCATTACACCGGGGCTTTGGGGTTACACAAATTGCATCGCTTTATTTATGGCTGACGCCGGCTGCGATTCTTTGCTCCCGTGTTTCACCCGCTTTTTCGATTTTTGAAAAAACGCGGAGTATGTCGGTAGAGGATAGAATGCCGACCAGCTTGTTGTCTTTATCGACGACAGGCAATGCGCCAACTTTATGTTCGGCCATGAGTGCCGCCGCTTCTGATGCGTAGGTGTCACGGCTAACGGTTATGACTCCCCGGTGCATGATATGTTGCACTTTTTTAGGGACGACATGAAGTTCTGTAGTACCGGATCCAGTTGCTGTTTCAATTGCGTTAGAGTTGCTTTTTGGACCTAAAGCTTTGTACAGATCCCGGTCCGATACAATCCCGATAACTTTGCCTTTTTCAACGACCGGTAAGTGACGAATTCTTTCGTAATGAATTAAGAAAAAGACACGATCAATCAAGTCGTGCTGCTCGACGGTAAATACTTTTGAAGTCATTAAATCTTCAACACGCATTATTATTCTCCTGAATGTAAAAAAACTTGCTAAGAATAGGGATATAACCATATTTTTACAAGAGATAAAATTTGATGTGTTATAAAATAGCCCGTTATTTTTTTGTTCGCTTTTGTAGACCGTTGTAGGGACCGGTCGGTCGCCTACAACGGTCTACACGAGTGTTATTTAGAGTTTACATCTGTCCTAGCGACACAATGGAGTTAGTTATGCACGTCATCCTGTTAGGGAGTCCCGGTTCCGGCAAGGGAACTCAAGCGCAATTTATTACTGAAAAATATGCTATTCCACAAATCTCAACGGGGGATATGTTGCGAGCCGCAGTGCGGGAGGGAACGCCGTTGGGCGTTGAAGCAAAAAAAGTGATGGATGCCGGCGGCTTGGTTTCCGATGACATTATTTTAGGCTTGATCAAGGAACGTATTACCCAAGCCGATTGCGTTAACGGCTTTTTGCTGGACGGCTTTCCCCGCACCATTGTTCAGGCTGAAGGCCTAAAGGCGATGGGCGTCAGCATCGATACGGTTATTGAAATCGTGGTGGCGGATGAGGAAATTGTCAAACGCATGGCTGGCAGAAGAGTGCATTTACCATCCGGGCGTACTTATCATACTGAGTTTAATCCGCCTAAAGTTGAGGGCGTCGATGATGTGACCGGCGAGCCTTTGATTCAGCGCGATGATGATAAAGAAGAAACTGTACGCAAACGACTCAGTGTTTATCATCAGCAGACTAAACCTTTGGTTGGCTATTATTCAGCGCCAGAGCAGCAGGTCAAGTTCAGTTCAATAGCCGGTGTCGGCAGTGTTGGCGAGATCACCAAAAAGGTTTTTGCTGTTCTGGCATAGGATGGCAGGCATAAAAAAACGTAGTGATCATCGGTATTCAAATTCTAGAATAAAAGGTTTTTAAATTTAATGACAAAGAAAGATGTGGTTTTACCGGCTGATAGTTATATAAATTCCGTTGCGATGCCATTGATGTGCGCAGCTGTTTCCGTTGTCCAGAAGGGAGCTTAAGATGACCAAGCTATATAATGTTGCTGTGGTTGGTGCTACCGGTGCCGTCGGTGAGGCCATGTTGTCTCTGCTGGAAGAGCGTGATTTTCCTGTCGGCGAGGTTTATGCCTTGGCCAGCAGCAATTCGGCAGGTAAAAGAATTTCTTTTAAAGGCGGATCATTAGTCGTAAAAGATTTGGCTACGTTCGATTTTTCAAAGGTGCAAATCGGTTTGTTTTCACCGGGAGCCTCGGTTTCGGCAGAATATGCGCCAAAAGCCGTCGCTGCCGGCTGTATTGTGATTGATAATACTTCAGAATTTCGTTATGACGATGATATTCCGCTGGTGGTGCCCGAGGTCAACCCCGAAAAAATCGCCGACTATAAAAATCGCGGTATTATCGCTAATCCGAATTGTTCAACCATTCAGATGTTGGTGGCGTTAAAGCCTATTCATGATGCGGTGGGGATTTCGCGTATCAATGTCTGTACCTACCAGGCTGTCTCGGGTACCGGCAAAGAAGCGATAGAAGAGCTGGTTCGGCAAACCACCAGTTTGCTTAACATGCAGCCTATTATCACCAACGTCTATCCCAAACAGATTGCTTTTAACGTGTTACCGCAGATTGACGTATTCATGGACAATGGTTATACCAAAGAAGAAATGAAGATGGTGTGGGAAACTCAAAAAATCCTGGGTGACGACAGTATTTTGGTTAACGCAACCGCGGTGCGGGTTCCGGTTTTTTACGGACATTCCGAGGCGGTGCATATTGAGACCCGTAAGAAAATTGACGTCGCTACAGTAAGAGCCCTGCTTGAGCAAGCGCCCGGTGTGACGGTTATGGATGAACGTAAAGACGGCGGTTATCCGACGGCGGTTACCGAGTCATCAGGCCATGATGATGTGTTTGTAGGGCGTATCCGGGAAGATATATCTCATCCTCAAGGAATTGATTTGTGGGTGGTGGGTGACAATGTTCGAAAAGGCGCTGCATTAAACAGTGTGCAAATAGCTGAAGTGCTGGTAAAAAATTACATCTAGGCTAAGCTTGTCTACATATTTGACTGGACGCGGTAAGAAATAGTGGTAACTATGGTGAAGAAGAGCAACGTGCGATTGTTAACTAAAACTTTAGCGGTTGTATCGTTACTGGCACCAGTTAGTGGTCAAGCATTAGGGATTGGCGAAATCACATTACATTCGGCCCTTAATCAAAATCTCAATGCTGAGATTTCTTTAGTCTTGTCAGGCGAAAACGTGTCAGACATTAAGGTGAAATTGGCTCCACCGGAGAAATTTGATGAAGCGGGGGTGTCATGGACTTATTTTCTGTCGAAAATTAAATTTGAAACCATGACTCAGGCTAATGGTTCGGCGATTATTAAACTGACTTCGAACGAAGCATTAAAGGAACCTTTTTTGGATTTTCTGCTTGAAGTGAGCTGGCCAAAAGGCAATCTGTATCGTGGATTTACAGTATTAGTGGATCCTCCGTCAGCTTATAACCCAGCAACCTTTCCGGTTTCAACCCGCACTGAAAGCTATGCGCAACCATCAGTCGTTATGCCTCAAAGTCAAGCGTATGCCAATGGACAAAGCAGTGAGGACGAATATGGCCCGACACTTTCGAATGATACGCTTTGGAGTGTGGCTGAACGAACCCGAGGACAGGGCGACGTTTCCGTAGAACAAATGATGATTGCGATTTATCAAGCAAATCCTCATGCATTCAATAAAGGCAATGCTCATGGATTAACGGCTGGAAAAATGCTGAAAATTCCTGAAAGAGGGATTGTTCTGAAATTATCAAGAAATCAGGCGTTAACCGAGTTCAAGCGGCAGACAAAAGCGTGGAAAAAACGTTCAGCTCCTGCTTCCGGTGACACGGAAAAGGCAAAGCCCGCCCTGCGCGGAGTCGAAGTATCTGTCGATAATCAGTTAACCCTGGCGGCTCCCGCTAAACAGGCGGTTGCTGATCATGCCGTTATTACCTCGGTGAATGAGTCAAAAGATTCTGATAAGGATACAGCTGATCAGTCGGAGGTAGTTAAGGGTAATCATGCTGAAGGCAATGTAAGTGCAGCCGTGCCGGCAGATGGTGTGCTACAAAGCAAGATATCAGGGTTGGAAAAACAACTGGCGATGATGCAGGAATTGATCGCTCTAAAGGATCAACAGTTCGCAGCTTTGCAGAAACAATCCCTGGCAAATCCTGTTGCTCAACAGCAGGTATTGCCAGGTGAGGATACAGCAACCAGGCTTGAGAACCAAACGATGGCAACGCCTCAGCAAACGGTTGTTCAACCGGCTGAGCCGCCTCAACCGGTGCCGGGCGAGATGGTGACAGCCAAATCTGCGGATCAAATAACACCTGTTTCCCAACCCACTATTGTTCAATCGGCTGAAGCAGTGAAGCCATTGGCTCAACCGGAACCTGAAACAAGCAGTTTACTGGATACTTACTATCTAGTGGTGGGTAGTGCGGGTACGGCAATTTTGACTCTGCTAGGTTGGCTTTGGTGGCGGAAACATAAAGTTGATGAGGAAACGAATACAGAGAGTATGTTTGCTTCAACCATAATGGTAGAAGCATCTGCAGTTGATGAAAATATTTCTGTACCCATTGTCGAAACTAGTCCAGCTGTTCAGGATAATGATACGGGTACAGTGGGTGAAAGTTCTTTCTTAAGTGAATTTACACCCAGTGACTTCGACTCATTTGATACCGATCAGGGGGAAATTGATCCGATATCCGAGGCTGACGTGTATCTTGCTTATGGTCGTTATCAGCAGGCCGAAGAATTAATACGGCAGGCAATTAAAGATCAACCGGATCGAGATGAATGTAAATTAAAGTTGCTGGAAATTTTTTACGCTAATGAAAGCAAAGCAGATTTTGAAGCTTATGCCGCTGAACTGGCGAAAATAGGTAAGCGTAATGAAGCTGATTTTTGGGAAAAAGCGACGGAAATGGGACGTGAAATTTGCCCTGATTCGCCATTATTTTCATCCGGGGATGATCTGTTCGCTATGACTGAGGATGAAGCCATTGAAAATACTGGCGAAAGTATCAATGGGGATAATGCGCCCAATATAGAGAGCGTAATTCCTGAAGCCGTTTCTTTTGTAAAGTCAGAGGATGATACTTTTGTCAAGGAAGCGACTGAGTTGAAGAATGATACACTTGATTTTGATTTAACTTCATCTGATAAAGCTAAAGATGACGTTGTTGAGACGCAACGAAATAACGAAGATATTGATTTTGATTTAAGTTCATTTTCGTTGGATACCAACGAGCCTAATGAGGCGGAAAAAGAGGCTATAGATCCCCGTGTTCAGGTTGATGCATTGTCAAGAGAACAGGTAGAGGATGTTAATTTCGATTTAAGTCCATTTTCAATAGAATTCGATGGTGCGGACCAAGGTGTTATTGTATCCAATACTACTATCGGTAAGTCCTTAGGGGCGGCGAGTAAGGGCATTGATTTTGATTTCAGTTCATTTTCCATAGAATCAGATAATGGTGTTATAGCCCTCAATACGCAGGCAGGTAGTCCTTCGGTTGCACCCATAGAAGATTTTGATTTAAGCTCATTTTCAATGGATGCCAACAAGTCAGATAAAGCCGATCAAGATTTTACCGGTTCTGATGCTTTATTGTCCTCCCTCCCAGAGGCAAGTGTAGACAAATATAAATCGCATGATTTTGATTTTAGTTTCGATCATGCTGAAAAAAAAGAAGTTGATAGTCTTGATTTTAGTGCCTTAGAGTCAAATGATTCGTTGAGTTTTAATGATGATATGGATGGGGATTTTGACTTTAATTTTGATTTGGATTTGGATTTACCCCCAACAAGAAGGGATCAGGACTCCGGTCAGTATGAGGCGTTTGATGTTTCTGCGCTTACCGATAGGGATGAGTTGGAAACTAAACTGGATTTGGCAAAAGCGTATGTCGATATGGGAGATGCCGATGCGGCTAAGGATTTGGCCAGAGAGGTGCTTGATCAAGGTACGGTTGAGCAAAAAAATATAGCTCAAACATTGCTTGATGAACTGGGCTAAAAATATTTTATATCCCAAAAAAAAGCCCTTAAAGGGCTTTTTTTTGGGGATATATTTAACATTTCGAAATTTGTTAGGATAGATTCTTGATGATCTGTCAAATTTAAAGCGCGTTGTTGCCGCATTAGAAAGTCAAAAGTATTCCTATCTTTTTATTTTAAAAGGATATTTTTTCTTATATGATCTGATTTTGTAATGCGAGGCAATGATAATATTTGGCCGTGTGATCGATATTCACAGCGGTAACCACGATGTAATTGATGTGTAGCTTATTGTTCTTATATATATTATTTTTTATGGTCTCTAAATTGCTTATTTACTGATTAAAAACGAAAGGGTTTGCAACATGGCTGAGCTTGAACGAGAAGATGGAAAGGAAAAGAAATCTCCTAAAAAACTGATTATTATAATTGTCGCCGTAGTACTTTTATTGGCAGTGAGCGGAGGTGCCGCTTATTTCTTTATGAGTGGGGATTCTGTTAAAGGAGTAAAAGCTGAGCATGTTGATGCAGATGAGGTGGCGGTTCCAGCAGAAAAGCTTTATTTTGAGATGAGTAAGCCCATTGTTGTTGACTTCCCCAAGGGATCGACAGCTAAACATGGGCGAATTACGCTATCTATGTTGGTTGAAGGCGCTGAAACTATGGGTTTTTTAACAAAAAATGAACCCATGATACGTAATAATCTGTTGATGCTGATGAGTGCGCAGGAAAGCCGCGTATTAAATACCCGTGAAGGCAAAGACATGTTACGTAAACTCATGCTAGATGCGGTGACTGCCGTTTTAGTAAAAATGTCAGGAAAGGGTAAGGTTAATGAAATATTCTTTACTTCATTTGTAATGCAATAATATGAGTGATTTACTCTCGCAGGCAGAAATCGATGCGCTGCTGAATGGTGTAAGCGACGGAGATATTGATTCGGAAGATGAGTCCGATTTTTATGCTGAAGCGGATGCCGAAGAATTTTATGAAAAAGGTGTAGTCAGAGATTATGATTTTGCCAGCCAGGAAAGAATTGTTCGTGGGCGTATGCCGACCCTGGAAATGGTTAACGAACGATTTGCCCGGTTTATCCGTATTTCGTTGTTCAATTTCCTGCGTCGTTCGGCAGAAATTTTTATATCGGGCATTCAGGTTCAAAAGTTTTCTGAATATATACAAGGATTGCTGGTTCCGACTAATTTAACCATTGTTCGATTTAACCCCTTGCGCGGCAAAGCCTTGATAGTCATCGATCCGCGACTGGTTTTTACCGTGGTGGACAACTTTTTCGGTGGTGCCGGGCAATTTTATAATCAGACCGAAGGCAGGGAATTTACACCGACTGAAATGCGGGTGGTCCGGATCATCATTGATATGATTTTCAAGGATTTGAAGGAGGCTTGGAAGCCGGTTATGGATCTCGACTTTGAATATGTGGGAGCAGAAATCAATCCACGGTTTGCCAATATTATCGGTCCTGGGGAAATTATTGTCATCTCAACCATTCATGTTGAGTTGGAAGGTGGGGGCGGTGATATAAACATTGCGATGCCCTATGCGATGCTTGAGCCAATCAGGGAGTTACTGGATGCTATCAGTAGTGACAGTGGCGAGGTTGACGGCAGTTGGCAAGCCTCATTGCGTGGCGAAGTGCTGAGAGCGGAAGTGAGTGTGAACAGTCTTTTGGTGGAAAAAAACATGAGTATAAGAGACGTTATGCGGTTAAAAAAAGGTGATGTCATACCTATTGATATGCCGGATACGGTGATCCTTAAAGCGGAAGGAATTCCGGTGTTTGAAGGTAAGGTCGGCATATCGGATGGCAATTATGCCATCCAGATTATTGATAAGGTAAGGTCTTGAATCAACCTGAAGCGCTGTAGAGTTCGATTATGACAATAGTAGGTTGGGAATAAGATGAGTGAAAATCCAAATACGCCTGAGAGTGCTGAAACGATGAGTGATTTTGAGACCGCTGCATTTGAGGAGTTGAATGATCCGTTTGAAGATAAAAAATCGTCTTCAGGACTAGGTGATGAAGTTAATCTGGATGTTATTTTGGATGTCCCCGTGACTATTTCAATGGAAATTGGGCGGACACAGATTAATATCAGAAATCTATTGCAGTTAAATCAGGGCTCGGTTGTTGAGTTGGAACGTTTTGCCGGTGAGCCGCTTGATGTGCTGGTAAACGGTACGCTGATTGCGCATGGTGAAGTTGTGGTGATCAATGATAAATTCGGTATTCGCTTAACCGATGTCATCAGTCCATCGGAACGCGTTAAAAGATTAGCCTGATGATGGGGAAAAAAACTGTCACCTGGTTGTTGTTTTGGTGGTTTCCTGCCTGCTTTGCCGTATCGGGTGCTGATGCTTCAAAACAGGCGGTCAGGACGGTTTCTTTCGGCGATACGCTTAATTGGGGAGTGGGGCTGCTGATAGTCTTAGCCATTTTTTTTCTCTGTGTTTGGGGAATGCGTAAGTTAAGCGGAATCACCATCAATAACACCGAAAAAATGCGTGTGGTCGGCGGTCTGTCTTTGGGTATGCGGGAAAAGGTCATTTTACTTCAGGTTGGAAAAAAGCAGCTTATTTTGGGTGTGACACCGGGACGTATAGAGGCATTGCATGTGCTGGAGGGCGACGATTGCTTGAACAGCGAGCCGTCGCCGCCTATGGCTAGGGACGGCGGATTCGCGCAAAAATTGATGCAAGTGATGAAGGGACGATCCGATGATTAAAAGCGTTTCATTTCGATCGGTGGCGTTTCGATTACTGATGATAGGTTTCGCTTTTTTGTTGATCGAAACACCGGCTTATGCCGCAGCGGGAATTGAAGCCGTCACCGTCACTACGGGTAAGCAAGGCGCTCAGACTTATACGGTAACGATCCAGATTCTGGCGTTAATGACCTTGTTGACTGTGTTGCCTGCGTTGTTGTTGACCATGACTTCATTCACCCGGATCATGATTGTCCTCAGTTTGCTACGAACGGCTTTAGGCACCGGGCAGGCACCCAGTAATCAGGTGTTATTGGGCTTATCGTTGTTTTTGACTATTTTCATTATGATGCCGGTTTTTGATAAGGTGAATAGCGAAGCCGTCCAGCCTTATCTGGAAGAGAAAATCGATGTGACTGTCGCCATTGAAAAGGCTTCAGAGCCATTCAGGCAATTTATGTTAAAGCAGACCAGGGAGGCTGATCTCGAATTATTTATCCGAATTTCGGGCAATGCGGAGTTGGCGTCAGCCGAAAACGTACCCTTTTCGTTATTGCTGCCGGCCTTTGTGACCAGTGAACTGAAAACGGCGTTTCAAATAGGCTTTTTGATTTTTTTGCCTTTTTTGATTATCGACTTGGTGGTTGCCAGCGTACTGATGTCGATGGGTATGATGATGCTGTCACCGATGATTATTTCTCTGCCCTTTAAAATAATGCTATTTGTTATGGCCGATGGTTGGTCTTTGATTATGGAAATGTTAGCCGCAAGTTTTTATGTTAGTTGATAACAACAGAGATCGATTATGACGCCGGAAACCATTTCTATGATTGCGCAGGATGCGATGATTGTCGCCATTAAGCTGACTGCTCCGGTATTATTGCCATCATTGGCTGTAGGTCTGATTATCGCAATGTTTCAGGCGGCTACACAGATTAATGAGGCGACCTTGACATTTATTCCCAAGTTAATCGTTATAGGGGCTGTTTTGATGGTTATGGGGCCGGGGATGCTGCAACTGTTCCTTGATTATTTTCAGGGTTTGATCAGGGATATTCCGCAATTAATTGGTTGAACGTTGAACTTTACCGAAGAGCAGCTCCTCGACCAGGTGGCATTATTTATATGGCCGTTAATGCGCATTAGTGCGATGTTTGTATCGGTGCCGTTGTTTAGCATTCAAGCCGTTCCGGCCCGAGTCAGGCTGATTCTTGCGGTAGTAATAACGCTGGTTATCATGCCTTTACTTCCCCCTTTGCCTGCTGTCGAAATGTTTAGCTACACTGGATTTATGATGGCTATTACTCAGACTATGATCGGTTTGACCAGTGGTTTTATCGTGCAGTTGGTTTTTGCCGCCGTCGTTTTTGCGGGGCAAGCTATTGCTTTAAGCATGGGCTTGGGTTTTTCAATGATGGTAGATCCGCAAAGTGGGCAGCAGGTGCCGGTGATTGCGCAGGTCTATACGGTTATCGCTACCTTAGTTTTTATCAGTTTGAATGGCCATTTGTTGTTGATACAAATGGTGCTGGACAGTTTTAAAACCTTGCCCATTGGTATAGACGGTATAGACAAGGCGGGTATCTGGTCAATTATCGTCTGGAGTGGACGGTTGTTCGCAGGCGGCTTATTGCTGGCTATGCCGGTCATGGCCAGTTTGTTGTTGGTGAATGTCATTTTTGGCGTAGCGGCCAGAGCGGCGCCGCAATTGCAGATTTTTTCGGTGGGGTTTCCGGTAACCTTGATGCTGGGAATGCTGCTGGTTTGGAAAACTTTACCCGATGTGCTGGCTCAATTTTCCGGGATGTTGACGGATGCTTACGATTTGATCGGCCAATTATTGCACTTGTAAATTAAATTATGGCAGATAACGACGACAAAACCGAAGAGCCCACCGGTAAGCGGCTAGCAGACGCCAAAAAGAAAGGTCAGATTCCTCGATCAAGAGAGCTCAATACCTTTGTGATGCTGATAGCCAGCGCCTCGATGTTTCTTATCCAAGGAGGAAAAATCGGCAAGGGTTTGATAGCGGGAATGCAGGCTCAGTTTCAGTTGAGCCGCGAAGTTATTTTCGATCCCGTTAGCCCGATAGTCTTTTTTAAACAGGCGATGATTGATGGTCTCCTATTGCTGGCGCCGTTTTTTGCACTGATGGTCTTTGTCGCCATTATTACCCCGATATCGATGGGCGGCTGGGTGTTCAGTTGGGAGGCTATAGCTTTTAAACCATCAAAAATGAATCCCATTACCGGGATTGGCAGAATGTTTGCGGTAAAAGGCTTGGTTGAGTTATTCAAAGCCTTGTTAAAAATTTTATTGGTTTTCGCCGTAGCGGTTGCTTTGTACAAAAGCTTTATCGGTGAATTACTGGGACTGGGTGCTGAGCCGCTAGATCAATCAGTCAGTCATGCGCTGAATATTATTGGTATGTGCTTTTTAGTGCTTAGCGCTTCATTGATTTTAATTGCGATGATTGATGTGCCTTATCAGCTGTGGGAGCACACCAAAAATCTAAAAATGTCCAAGCAGGAAATCAAGGATGAAAATAAAGAATCCGAAGGAAGTCCAGAAACCAAGGGTCGGCAGCGTAGGGCGCAAATGGAGATGTCACAAGGACGTATGATGTCGGAAGTGCCAAACGCCGATGTTATTGTGACCAATCCTAATCATTATGCGGTGGCCTTAAAATATGATCAAAACTCAAATAGCGCGCCAAAGCTGGTTGCTAAGGGCGTCGATTTGATCGCCGCCCACATCCGTAATACAGCGATAGGCGCTGACGTGCCGCTGGTGGCGTCTCCGCCGTTAGCTAGGGCGTTGTATTATTCAACCGAGATAGATAGCGAGATACCGGAGGGACTTTATTTGGCCGTCGCTCAGATTCTCGCTTATGTCTATCAGTTAAAAGCCGCTCAGAAAAATGATTGGAGAGTGCCATTGCCACCGGCAGATATTAACGTGCCTGACGAATTTAAACGAGATTAACCGGGTATGGATTTTACTAAATTAAAAGCAGCGTTGGCGATACTGGGCAAAGCCCAGTTGGGTGCGCCATTGGTTATCATCATGGTGCTGTCGATGCTGATATTGCCGTTGCCGGCATTCGTACTCGATCTGTTCTTTACCTTTAATATCGCTTTTTCGTTAATTATATTGCTGGTTGTTGTCTACACCATTAAACCGCTGGAATTTGCGTCATTTCCAACTGTCATTCTGCTGGCAACCATATTACGACTAGCGCTGAACGTGGCTTCGACGCGTGTGGTGTTGATCGACGGACATAAGGGTGGCGATGCGGCCGGGAAGGTGATTGAGGCCTTTGGTGCGTTTGTTATCGGCGGTAACTTTGCCGTGGGTTTGGTGGTTTTTGCGATATTGATCATTATTAACTTCATGGTCGTGACCAAAGGTGCCGGACGGATTGCGGAAGTTGGGGCAAGGTTTACGTTGGATGCGATGCCGGGTAAGCAAATGGCTATTGATGCGGATTTGAATGCCGGCTTGCTGACCCAGGATGAAGCGCGTGAGCGGCGTGCGGAAGTGGCTACCGAAGCGGATTTTTATGGCTCTATGGATGGCGCCAGTAAATTTGTCAGGGGCGATGCAATCGCCGGGATTATTATTTTATTTGTCAATATGATTGGTGGTCTTGCCATTGGTGTCGTTCAGCACGATTTAAGTTTTGCCGAAGCCGGTGAGATTTATGTATTGCTGTCTATTGGTGATGGTTTGGTCGCTCAGATTCCGTCGTTGTTATTGTCGACAGCATCGGCGTTGGTGGTCACCAAGGTTGGCAGTAGCGGTGAGAATATTGGACAGCAGGTCACCTCGCAGTTATTTGCCAATCCCAAAGCGTTGACGGTGACGGCGGCGGTGGTAGGCGCGTTGGGTATTATTCCGGGGATGCCGAATCTGGTCTTTATCTTACTGGCGATGATTTTAGCCGGTTCCGCCTACTTAATTGACAAGAAGCGTAAAGAAGCGGAGCTAGTTGCGGTCGATTATCCGCAGGATCTGGCTCAAAATACCGCCATGCCCGAGACTAAAGAGTTGGGTTGGGATGATGTGATGCCGGTCGATGTTGTCGGATTGGAAGTGGGTTATCGGCTTATTCCGTTGGTGGACAAGAATCAGGGTGGGCAACTCATGGTTCGAATCAAAGGCGTACGAAAAAAACTGTCTCAAGAGTTGGGTTTTTTAATACCCTCCGTGCATATCCGGGATAACCTTGATTTAAGTCCAACAGCTTACCGGATTTCGCTGATGGGAGTGACTGTCGGTGAGGCTGAAATTATGCCGGAAATGGAAATGGCGATTAATCCAGGGCGTGTTTTTGGTACCTTGAAGGGCAATGTCTGCAAGGATCCGGCTTTTGGTCTGGATGCGGTGTGGATAGAGCCGAGCCAGAAAGATTATGCGCAAACTCTGGGTTATACGGTGGTTGATCCGGGAACTGTGGTGGCGACCCATTTGAGTCATCTGTTGCAGGCGCATGCCCATGAATTGTTCGGTTATGAAGAGGCGTATAAAATACTGGATAACTTGGCTAAGTCTGCGCCTAAGCTGGTCGAGGACTTGGTGCCAAAAACATTGCCGTTAGGTGTAGTGGTCAAGGTATTACAAAACTTGTTACAAGAGCATGTGCCTATCCGCGATATGCGCACTATCGTCGAAACTTTGGCGGAGTACGGACTCAAGAGTCAAGATCCCGACATCTTGACCTCAGCGGTACGTGCGGCACTGGGACGGTTAATTATTCATGAAATCAGTGGAATGCAGGATGAGTTGCCGGTTATTACGCTGGATCATGAGTTGGAACAGTTGTTGCATAAATCTTTGCAAACGGCAGGCGAAAGTGGTGTCGGGATCGAACCAGGCTTAGCAGAACAAATGCATACATCCTTGCAGGAAAGTGTGCAAAAAATGGAAATGGAAGGACAAACGGCGGTGTTGCTGGTTTCTTCTTATATCCGCCCCTGGTTATCCCGATTTGTTCGCCATTCCATTCCCGGATTACATGTCTTGGCATACAATGAAATACCTGCTGATCGCCAGATCAAAGTGGTTTCAACTGTTGGGCGACGAACATAGCACATGAGGCTACACTATGAAGATTAAACGTTTTTTTGCGGAAGACATACGTCAGGCCATGCGCATGGTCAAAGAAGAATTGGGCGCCGATGCAGTCATCATGTCGAATAAGTCGGTTGATGGCGGTGTTGAGATCGTTGCCGCACGAGATTTTGATGAGCAGTTGATTCAGAGCAAGTTGCAAAAGCAGGCCGAAGAACAGCAGCCCCCTTCACGGCCACAAAAAATGGATTTGCCTGATTTTGAAGCAGAAAAAAATCGTTTGCATGTCTTAAGCAGTTCACGAAAACAAAGTACGGATGGTTTTTTGGCTGAGAATGCTCCAGCGCGGTCGCAGCGGTTTTCTACCGATAGCGATACTTTCTCCACCCCTGGCGGTCGGTCGAATCGATTCCCTACCGATTCCGACACTTCCACCATCCCTGGCGGTCGGTCGAATCGATTCCCTACCGATTCCGACACTTCCACCATCCCTGGCGGTCGCCGGAATATTGATCAATATGTGGGCTATGCAGAAAAAGTACATCTACGCGGAAATCTGGAAACGGTAACAGCAAAAGTCACCAAGCCGACTGCACCTGTTGCAAGAGAAAGGCCTATGCAAATAGCCATGCCGGAGGAAAAACAGAGCAATCTGTCAGATAATTTGTTGCTGGAAATGAGCCGGGAGCTCAAGTCCCTAAGGTCGGCGATGGACTCCAAATTGTCCAACGTTAGCAATTGGGGCGTAGCGTCGCAAGCTAACCCGGTCAGGGCTGAATTACTGCAACGTTTGGCTGGCATGAGTATTTCAAGAAAACTGAGTGTTAAAATTGCCAATCGTTTTGCTAATCACACGGATGCCGAACTTGTTTTTAGCCAGGCTCAAGAGCTGCTGACCAAAGTATTGCCGGTAGCCGATGATGATTTGCTTCAAAACGGTGGCATTGCCGCCTTAGTCGGGCCTACCGGCGTGGGTAAAACCACCACGATTGCCAAACTGGCCGCCAAATTTATTTTAAAGCACGGGCCAAGACAGGTTGCCTTGATTACTACCGATAATTACCGTATTGGCGCTCATGAGCAATTGAATACCTATGGACGGATATTAGGCATTCCGGTTCGGGGGGCATCCAGCGCTTCTGAGTTGTGCAATATTATCAATGGTTTTGCAGACAAACGGCTTATTTTGATTGATACTGCCGGTATGAGCCAACGCGATATGAAGCTGGTCGAGCAGATTAATACCCTGCAACAAAGCGGACAAGCCATTAAATCCTATCTGGTGATGTCGGCTGCGACTGAATACAAGGCCATGAATGAAATTATCAAAGCCTTCCAGGTTTTTGAACCGCAAGCCTGTATTTTGACTAAACTTGATGAGGCGGCAACGATTGGTTCGGCCATTTCTTCAATAATAGAACATAACTTGCCGCTGTCTTTTATTGCCGACGGTCAGCAAGTACCTGAAGACATGCATAGTCCTTGCGCCCGGACTTTAGTCGCACAATGTGTGGCTGAGTTGGATGAAGAGAGCGACTATAACGATGCAAATAATGAAGCTTGGGCGGCACAAGGCTATGCATAAGCAATCTGATCAAGCAGCGGGAATAAGAAACATGAATCAAATGAAGCCTGTTAGAGTTATCGCAATCACCAGCGGCAAGGGCGGTGTAGGTAAAACAAACTTGTCGGTTAACATCGGCATAGCCTTATCGCAAATGGGACAGCGGGTGGTATTAATGGATGCTGATTTGGGTCTGGCTAATGTTGATATTTTGTTAGGCGTTTACCCCAAGTTCAATCTTTCTCATGTGCTCTCAGGAGAAAAAACCTTAGATGAAATCATGATTGAGGGGCCTTCGGGTTTGAGAGTGATTCCAGGGGCATCGGGTATTCAGAGGATGTCTGAATTGACGACGATTGAACAAGCCTCAGTGATCCATGCCTTCAGCGAGATCGATCAAGATATCGACGTGTTGATTGTCGATACAGCGGCCGGTATATCGGCGAGTGTGGTGAATTTTGCCCGTTCCTGTCAGGAAATTGTCGTTGTTGTTTGCGATGAACCCACCTCGTTAACCGATGCTTATGCGTTTATCAAGTTGCTTAACCGGGATTATGGTTTGTCCAAATTTCATGTGATCACCAATATGGTTCAGACTGTTCAACAAGGCCACGCGCTGTTTCAGAAATTAAATAAAGTAACCGATCGTTATCTGGATGTTACGCTGAAGTTTGCCGGTGCAGTGCCTTATGACGAATATTTGCGTAAGTCGGTTCAAAAGCAAACGCCGGTTGTTATCGGCTTCCCCAGAAGCAAAGCCGCTCTCGCATTGAAAACGATAGCCGCAAGAATTGACAGCTGGCCGCTTAAATCTCAGGCGGGCGGTTATATCGAGTTTTTTATTGAAAGAATGATTCAGTACGGTTCCCAAAAGGATGTTGCATGAGTGGCGTGGCAATGTACACAGCGGTACAGGCGGGTGGCACCGATGAGCGTGTCATGCAGCATGCACCGTTAGTTAAGCGCATTGCCTACCACTTATTGAACAGACTGCCCGATTCGGTTCAAGTCGATGATCTGATTCAGGCAGGGATGCTTGGCTTGCTGGAGGCTATCAGGAATTATGACGCCTCGCAGGGAGCCAGTTTTGATACCTATGCCGGTATTCGTATTCGGGGTTCGATGTTGGATGAGGTCAGACGCAGTGACTGGACGCCTCGTTCCGTGCATAAAAAATCGCGCATGGTATCCGACGCGATACGTGCGATCGAAAACAGAACCGGGCGCGAGGCAAGAGACGTTGATGTGGCCGAGTATTTAGGTATAGCCATTGATGAATACAATCATATTCTTCAGGATTCAAGCAGCTGCCGTGTGTTCAGTGTCGAAGAATTGACGCAAGATGGCGATCATTATCTTGATGAATCCCTGCGTCAGCAAGAAGGTCTGGCCGACGGCCTAGGTCGCGAAGGTTTTCAACAGGCACTGGCAGATGCGATCATGGGTTTGCCCGAGCGTGAGCGCCTGGTTATATCGCTCTATTATGATGAAGAACTTAATTTGCGGGAAATCGGCGAAGTTTTAAACGTGAGTGAATCCAGGGTCAGCCAGATCAGCACGCAGGCCGTGTTGAGATTACGTTCGCGGCTATCTGAATGGACATCAGCTTAACGGTTTTTAGTGGTCAAGCTGAAAACGGGGCTATTAACTTAAGTTGCCTCACCTTAAATCGGTAGTGGTTAATCACGTAGGTTTTTGTTGATTTTAAATAAACGTAACTCACCTGAGTCGTTACCAATAAACAATAGGAGGCCGATATGCTAGAAATACATCCCATAGCTCCCTCTTTTCCTGTCGTAAAACCCAAAAAAATTAAAAGGGATGATACTCGCCTAGAGAAGCAGCATCGTAGAAAAAAACAAGAAGTGAAAGAACAGGATGCTGAACCCATGCAACATATTGATGAAGTTGTTTGATGAATAATCCTTTGATGATCGCTCTTATCATTGAGGGCGTGGTGATTGTAATTATGCTTGTGGTACTTTTTTGGCTGGCGCGTACTCAACAGAAGCTTAAACACGATTACCTGGTTCTTAATGATATTGTTCACGGTAATACTAATGATATTGTCGGCTTGTGTACCGCCGCTTTAACGGTGGATAGTCGAATAGCCGCCGTGGATAACCGGATAGCCGTTACCGATGAGCAGATCAATGATTTGGCAATAAAGCTTACAGAGGTCGGGAACAATGACCAGTCGGACCACCCGTACAGTGTAGATATCCGAAAAGTAAAAAGTGGAGCCAGCATCAATGAATTAATGCAAAGCTCAGGATTAAGCCATGATGAGGCCGCTTTATTGATTCGCTTGCATGGTTCTAAGCATTCGCTATAAAGACACAAGACCTTAAAAAGCCCGACTAACCAAGTTAGCCGGGCTTTTTAAGGTGGGGTAGCGTCAAAGATTATTTATTCTTTGCCGCTGAATACGCCCAACAATTGCAATAAGCTTAAGAATAGGTTGTAGATGGTAATGTATAAAGAAATAGTCGCCAAGATATAGTTGGTTTCACCGCCGTGAATGATTTCACTGGTCTGGTATAAGATCATTCCGGACATGAGCAGAATAAACATCGCCGATACCGCCAGCGATAAAGCCGGTATAGCGAAAAACATTGCGCCAAGACCTGCCAGAAATGCGACCAGAACGCCTACCATCAGGAAGCCGCCCATAAAGCTGAAATCTTTGCGCGTTGTTAGCGCGTAGCCGGAAAGTCCCAGGAATATAACGCCGGTTCCGCCTAATGCGGTCATGATTAATTCATGACCGTTGCTGAATGCCTTAATGTACAGGGTTAAAATAGGGCCGAGCGTTAGTCCCATAAAACCGGTCAAGGCAAAAACAAAAACCAAGCCTAAGCTACTGTTGCTGAATTTGGTGGTTAAAAACAGCAGGCCGAAATAACCGACTAGGGTAATGACAGGGCCAAAATGCGGCAGATTCAGCGCCATCGCTGCACCGGCAGTCATGGCGCTGAAAATCAACGTCATCGACAATAACAAATAGGTGTTTTTCAGTACTTTATTGGTTGCCAGAATACTGGATTCCGTACGTGGAATAGCGGTATTTAGTTTCATTTTATTTGGATTCCTTAAAAATACATGGTTAACATAACAAACAGACCTTTAGATTTTACAAGAGTTTGGAGGTATTGGTAGGAATATTTAGTAGAATACTGAATTATTGAAAGAATGATTTTTCAGGGCACAGGATTATGACAGAAAATAAACAAACAACACCTTATGAACTGATAGGCGGAAAAACGGCAATACTCAATCTGGTGGAGCGGTTTTATTTTTTTATGGACAGTTTGCCTGAAACGTCCGGAGTTCGAGGTATGCATGCGGCGGATTTGGCGGCTGCGCATGACAAATTGTTCAAATTTTTGTCTGGCTGGCTGGGCGGTCCCGATTTATTTATTCAGGAGTACGGGCATCCAAGATTGCGGCAGCGGCATATTGCCTTTGCAATAGACGAAGTTGCAAGAGATCAGTGGATGTTGTGTATGAATAAAGCCCTAAATGAAATAACCATGGACGCCAATTTCAGGGAAAACTTAAGTCAGGCTTTACAGCAATTGGCAACCCACATGATTAATCAGGATGGTTAGGTTTAGACCTAGAAAAGACGATTAGTCCAGGAAAGACGCAAAATAAATCAGAATAGTGTAAAACATCCAGTAAAGAGAACTGTCATTTCTAATCCAGCATTTTCCTATCAAATCCGGCGCAGTCAGCGGGCTACGCAGACGCGAATCATTGTGACGCCAAGTAAAGTAGAGGTTGTCGCCCCGGTAAAAGTCGCCGAACATAAAATTCATCAATTCGTTCAGTCCAAGCGGGAGTGGATAGTCCGGGCGTTGGCTAAAATTGCAGCTAAAAGTCAACAGCATGAAACGTTGGCCCCGGCTGTTTACGGTCATGGCGCTGACATTCCTTATCAGGGAGTATCGTATAAATTGACGGTAAGACCGACAAAATTAAAAAAGATAAAAATAGAATTTAGCCAAGAATTTATTGAATTTATTGCCCATGTCCCCGACGCATTGATGATTCATGATCACAGTGCCGAGATAAAAGAGGCATTAATACGCTGGATGAAAAAGGAATCGAAAAGCCAGGTAGAGCAACTGGTAAACCGTTATGCGGAAAAAAAGCAGCTATTTCCCCAGACAATTAAAATCAAAACGCAAAAAAGCCGATGGGGCAGTTGCGGCATTCATAACGACATTCATATCAACTGGTTGTTAATCATAGCTCCTCCGGAAGTTTTGGAATACGTGGTGGTACACGAGCTTTGCCATATCAAAATTAGGAATCATTCCGCGCATTTCTGGGCTTTGGTTGCCGAACATTTGCCGGACTATCAAAGTAGACGGTATTGGCTGAAAAAACATGGCAGCAGTTTGATGATGGGGTTGTAGTATTTTTGGGGAGCGTTTGCCCTTGTCAAGGTAAGCGATAAAATCACGAACACACTTACCCTGGCAATGACATCGGTTATTTTACGGTCAGCCTAGAAATAACGGCCATTGATCAGAAAATGGGCGGCGATGCTGCCGAAGTAACCCAGCATAATGACCGGCGTCCATTTTAAATGGCTGGTGAAAGTGTAAATTCCTTTAGCCTGTCCCATCAAGCCAACTCCTGCGGCGGAACCGACCGCCAGCATGCTGCCGCCGACACCGGCAGTCAATGTCACGAGCAGCCATTGTCCTTGAGAAATATCAGGATCCATGGTCAGTACAGATAGCATAATTGTGCCGTTATCGACAAATGCCGAGGCAATGCCGACCAGAATATTCGCCGCAGTGGGGTCGATGCTGCCGTATAAATGATGGGATGCCACTTCTAAATAGCCGATGAAGCTCAAACCTCCGACCCCTACCATTACACCGTAAAAAAACAGTAGGGTATCCCATTCCAGGTTGGCGACTTTCTGGAAAATATCAAAAGGCAGTTCCTTGGCCAGTCGTTGATTTACCTCGGCTTGTGGATTATTCATATATTTCATCGGCCCAAAATGATCGATTTTGACATCGGTCAAATCTACGGGTATCAATACCGAGTGAGAATCACGGGTTTTTTGCAGGTAATAACTGAAAAACTTCAAATAGGTCAGACCCATCATCATCCCGGCCGCAGGTGGCAGGCTCAGGAAATTTTCGAAGCAAGCCGAGGTAATAATGGTCAATACGAATAAAAAGATGATTATCCAGGCGCCCCTTTTCATGTCCTGAGCTTCCATTACCGCAGCGGGTCTTTCTTGTGGAATAAAGAAATTCATAATGGCCGCAGGTATTACAAAGTTGATGATGGCCGGAATCAACAGGGAAAAGAAATCGGTAAAAGGCACTACGCCTTTTTGCCATACCAATAATGTAGTGATGTCGCCAAAGGGGCTGAAGGAGCCGCCTGCATTGGAGGCGACTACAACATTGATGCAGGATAGGGTAACGAAGCGCGGGCAATCCTTACCCATAGCCAAAATAACCGAACCCATCAGCAAAGCGGTAGTGAGATTGTTGCAGCCGGACGAGATAAAGAACGACTGAAAGCCGGTAATCCAGAATAATTGCCGATAGGTGAAGTTCTTGCTTAACAGCCAGACCCGCAGGCTGTCAAACACGCCCCTGTCTTCCATGGCATTCAAGTAAGTCATCGATACCATGATGAACAAAAACAGTTCGCCATAACCTTCAAGAGTAGAGCGGAACGCTACCCCTGCTTGCTCGCTCATCTCACCGTTGGTATAAACGGCAGCAATAAAGATCCAAATCATACTTGCTGCAAACACCATTGGCTTCGATTTTTTTAACTCAGTTACCTCTTCGGTCATTGCGAGAATATAGGCAATTGTAAAAACGACCAGAGCCATATAACCGGCCCAGTGCTGGGTTAAATCTAACGGTTGTACTTTGCTAATCGCGCTTACTTCATCGGCTGCCATTGATAAAGAAGGAAAAAGCAGGGTAACTAGAAGCGGGTTATATTTTGACCAAAGCGAGGTTTTTAGTAACTTAACAAGCGGGTAAGATTTATGCTTATTGGAGCTGTTTTTCCCCAATAGACTTAAGAATAGGTAAATTTTAAATAACGCCGCACTCAATGAAAGTTTCATTAAAGTGAAAATGGATAAAAATACTGCATATTGCATAGGGGGCTCACAAGAATACAAAATATTAGTGGAAAGATTAGGTCGCATGGTTTGCTCACTGGGCTTAAGCTGAAATTGTTTGGCGCAAAAAACTAATATTATAAGCCGCCTTCGATCAATAAACGCTCATGAAGTTTAGGACTTTCGTGTTCGTCGCGTGCATTCTTTGGGATCAAATCGGAATCGGTCCAACTTAACAATAGTACCTTCCATTCACTAAATCGGGAGAAGCCGTAGGCGGGTTCCACAACGCTCACCAGCTTGCCTTCTTTGGCATCGTAAATAGTGACACCTATTTTCGCAATGCCTTCCAGTTTGTTATTGCCTAGCAATATAATTTCAGGAATCGGGATGTTACCCGATAGTGGTATCGGGACACTCAAATCCGGCAGGCCTAGCCAGCGCGTTTTGTCTTGATTGATCGACAATGCGCCCAAGCGAATTTCGATGATGGAATCAGCCTTCTGTTTGTCCATTATGACAAGATAACTCTGAAGCAGTAATTGATCTCTAATCGCCCCGATAGCATATTTGGCATCGGGACTTGACGTATCGAAATATTGAGTATCCAGGAAAACTTTGTTGTGTTTTGGTAAATTAAATTCCAGTTTGCTCGCGGCATGGTCGGCGGCAGTGGAGAGCAAAAGTTGTTCGGTGGCCGTTCTCGTCGGAAACGATTCTCTTACCGCTGAACAGCCCGTCAACATGAGAACGAAAATACTGATGGACGCACAACTGCGGCGCAACCCATTTTTGAAATGGTTAGATAGCATTGAAATTTAGAATAATTGCAAAGAAACGAAGAGTAGACATCTTTCCTAAATACAGATAGGTAGGCAGGAATAAGGCTACCCAAGCATAGCGCGTGGTAGCGTTTCCGGCAGATTCGAAGTGTGTTTTCCGGAAACAGAGGTTACATAGCCAGTTCAACTAGCCTTTGCCAGCTTACTATGATGCATAGAATAAGAAAAATAAACAATCAGCCCAATAACCAGCCAGACCACAAAGCGCAGCCAGGTTAGGGACGGCAGAAATGCCATCAGCGCGGTGCAGGACAGCATGCCCAGTACCGGAAATAGCGGGCTGAACGGCGAGCGGAACGGGCGTTTCATGTCCGGCTTGGTGATGCGCAGCACCAATACGCCTAAGCATACCAGCACGAATGCGGCCAAGGTGCCGATGTTGACCAGTTCAGCCAGATCGCCTAGCGGGATGAAGCCTGCGGCTATCGCCATGATGATGCCGCATAGTACGATGACGCGTACCGGAGTTTGGGTTTTGGGGTTCACTTCGCTAAAGAACGGCGACAGCAGACCATCGCGGGACATCGCGAAGATGATGCGGGTCAGTCCGTAATACAGCACCAGCATGACGGTAGTCAGTCCTGCAATAACGCCGGTTGAAATCAGCGCCGACGCCCAGTTGTAACCGAGCAGGTTCAGGGCGTGAGCGACAGGCGAGGAGACGTTGAGTTCGGTATAGTTGACGACGCCGGTCAGCAGGCCGGAAACCAGGATGTAGATAACGGTGCAAAAAGCCAGTGAGGTGACGATACCGAACGGCAGGTCGCGTTGCGGATCGCGGGCTTCCTCGGCGGCAGTGGACACTGCATCGAAGCCGACATAGGCAAAAAATACCAGCGATGCGCCAGCCAGAACGCCGGTGGTTTTGCCGTCAGGCAGGGTCTGAAACCAGCCGAACGGCATGAACGGATGCCAGTTTTCCGGGTGGATGTTGAACGCGGCAACGGCGATAAAGACGGTGATGGTGAGTAGTTTGACAAACACCATCGCATTGTTGACTTTGGCGCTGTGCTTTACGCCGATAATCAGCAGCAGCATCAATATCAGAATAATCGCGGTTGCAGGCAGGTTGATCAGTCCGCCGAGTTTTGGGGCTTTGGTCAGCATCTCCGGTAACGGTATGCCGATGGCGGTCAATGCGTTATTGAAATAGCCGGACCAGCCGTTGGCGACGGTTGCTACGGCAAGGCTGTATTCCAGCAGCAAATCCCAGCCGATCATAAAGGCGAATATCTCCCCGAAAGCCACATAGCTGTAGCCGTATGCGCTGCCGCAGCCGCCGACTGAAGCGGATAATTCGGCATAAGACAAGGCGGCGAACGCGCAGGCGAGTCCGGCGATCACAAATGACAGGGTCACGGCAGGCCCGGATTGAGTGGCGGCGGCGATTCCGGTCAGTACAAAGATACCGGTGCCGATGATTGCGCCTATGCCGAGAAAGGCCAAATCCCATTTAGACAGACAACGCTTGAGGCCGCTGCCTGAGTCGTCATCCGAGGTAATGTGTTTGCTGCGAAAAATTTGCATGGACATGGGGCGATCTCTTGTGATTGGATTGAAGGTAATGTGTTGTATTAATTGAATTATAGGGCTAATGGCGATAATTCCCAAAATAAGCCCAAGAATGCCAGCTAAATTATGCTTAAGCCAGTCTGACATGATATTATAGTCGGTTTTTTATAGGGGCAGATCTTGGTGTTTAGCTGGGGATTGTCTATATTAGGTGCGGATTTATCTACGCCTACAACTGGCAAACAACGTTGGTTGTTGAAAACAGTTATTATTTTTTATATTGTGTTTCTGAGAAATTTATCGCAATGAATATTCGCGCACTACTTAGCTTTACTATCTTACTGTCCGTTATTGGCGGTCATGCAAATGCTACGACCTATGCTATGCCTGAAAACACTCAGGATAGCGTCATCACTCAATACCCTGATGGTATACCTTTAGCCCATACAGATGAGGACGAAACGTTATTGGATGTGGCACGCCGCTTTCTTTTGGGGCAGACAGAAATAGTCAGGTTAAACCCCGATATTGATCGTTGGCTGGTTAAAAAAGGCGAGATTGTTCGTTTATCCAATAAGCGTATTTTGCCGGATTCGCCTCATGACGGAATTACCTTAAATATCTCCGAATACCGTATGTATTATTACCCGCCGACTAAAAAGGGTGAAGCGCCTAAGCAGGTTATGTCTTATGCGCATGGCGTCGGTAGGCAGGATTGGAAGACACCGCTGGGTAAAACCAGAATTACCCGGAAAATTATGAACCCTTCATGGCATCCGCCCGAATCAATCAGACGCGAACATGCGGCGAATGGCGATCCTTTGCCGGTTGTTGTTGCGCCAGGGCCGAATAATCCGCTGGGTACGCGCGCACTGCATCTGGCGCTGCCGGGAGAATACCGGATACACGGTACCGATGTTGACAAGATTCATGGCATAGGCATGCAGATAACCCATGGCTGCGTTCGTATGTATCCTAAAGATGTCGAGGAGTTATACGATATGGTCGCAGTCGGAACGCCAGTCTATATCGTTAAGCAACCTATCAAGGTTGGCTGGCTGGATAATGTTCTTTATGTGGAAGCGCATCCTGATTTGGAGGGTGAGGAGACCACGCTGGAACAGCGTTTCGCCGTAGCGCTCGGGTTAATTGAAAAGGCCGGTAATCTCGCCAGAGATGACGTATATGCCGGAAGTCAGTCGGTAACTGAAATGCCTGGTTTTGATCAAAAAGCGTTAAATCGGGCGCTTACCAATCAGGCTGGCGAGCCTATAGCTATATATGAGCGCTTGCCGTTGCTGGAAAATGCGGATGCGGGAGTGCAAACCGAGGAAGCGCCTCAAGCAGCTCCCAAACCGGCGCGTCAACCTTCTCCAACGGGTTATTATCGGGGCGACTAAGGCTGAAGATTGTAAATAACCGCAGGGTGCAACAGCCCTGCGGGTAAACCTGTTAAACTACTTTGTTTTTAACGTATAACCTTTTTCCGGTGCATTCCTTTGAAAAAAATCCTTATTTCCGACAAATTAGCAGAAGCTGGTATCAATTATTTAAACGAGCAGCCCGGCATACAAATTCATATTGAAACTGGGCTTAATGAGGAGCAGCTATGCAGTATCATCGGAGATTACGATGCGCTGTTGATTCGTAGCGATACCCAGGTGACCAAAAAAGTGTTGCAGGCGGCAAAGCACCTAAAGCTGATAGGTCGTGCCGGTATCGGTGTCGATAATGTCGATATTCCTGCGGCAACGGAACTGGGCATTATTGTGATGAATACGCCGGATGCCAATGCGACCACGACTGCCGAATTGGCCGTCGCGCATATGATGTCGCTAAGTCGGCATTTGCCTAAGGCTGACCGCTCCATTCGCGCCGGAAAGTGGGAGCGCTCCAAGTTGATGGGCTCTGAAATTGCTCATAAAACCTTGGCGATATTGGGTTTCGGCACCATTGGCCGGATCGTCTCGCAACGCGGTTTGGGTCTGAAAATGCAGGTAATTGCCTATGATCCCTTTGTTGCACCGGAAATATTTGCAGATCTGGGCGTTGAATCGGTCAGTCTGGAAGAGCTGGTGACTAGGGCGGATTATCTGACCCTGCATTGCCCTTTGATCGAAAAAACCCGCAACATTATTGGCAGCGCTCAGCTGGCGACGATGAAAAAAGAAGCGATGATTATCAACTGCGCCAGAGGCGGCTTGATTGACGAAGCCGCTTTGTATGAGGTTTTGAAAAATGGCCAGATAGCCGGTGCGGCGCTGGATGTTTATGAAAATGAACCGCCGGCCAACTCGCCGTTGCTGGAATTGGACAATATCGTTTTTACCCCGCATTTGGGTGCGTCGACCAGTGAAGCGCAGGTCGCGGTCAGCGTCGAAATTGCCCGTCAGGCGGTTACTTTTTTAAAGACCGGGGAGGCGGTTAATGCGTTAAACCTGCCTAGAGTATCGGCCGAAGAGCTGAAAAAATCGCGCGAATTTATGACGCTGGCCAATATTCTTGGCAAGGTGTTGGTGGGTCTGGCGACCAAACCGATAGAAAAAATCGAAGTGGCGTTAATGGGCAGGGCGGCAGAAGTTGAAGTGCGCCCGGTTTCTGTCGCTGCCTTAATCGGTGTTTTAAGCGGACAATTTTCCACACCGGTAAACCGCGTTAACGCCGAAAATATTGCCAAGCGCCAGGGCATTGTTCTGGTTGAATCGAAAACCGAAGAAACTCAGGATTATTTGTCGCTGATCAAGGTGACCGGGCATTGCGGGGATCAAACCATTACGCTGGCAGGAACCTTGTTGGGCGGCTGTCATCCGCGTCTGGTTTGTATTGACCAGTTTGATATTGAAGTGGTACCCGAAGGCACCTTATTAGTGACCCAGCATGACGACAAGCCGGGCGTTATCTCGGCAATCAGCAGTGTGCTGGGTAATGCCAATATCAATATCTCCAGGATGCAGGTGGGTACGGCGGATGAACAGCAGCGGGCGATGGCGGTTATCAGCGTTTCCGAGCCATTGACAGACGATTTATTGCAGCAGTTGTGTCTTATTCCTGCGGTACACAAGGCTATCCAGATTAACTTATGAGTTTTGAGGTCATCTGCTTTGATTGCGACAGCACCTTAAGCAAAATAGAAGGCATAGACGAACTCGCCCGGCGTGTCGGCTTGGGCGAGGAAATGTCCAGATTGACCAATGCGGCAATGAATGGCGAAGTGCTGCTGGAAGCCGTCTATGAACAACGTTTGTCGCTGATCAGGCCGAATCAGGCCAGCATCGACTGGCTGGCTGATTTGTATATCGAGCAGATCGTCGATGGCGCTAAAGAAGTATTTGAGACCTTAACTGCGCTCGGCAAGGAGCTGCACATTATCAGCGGCGGCCTCCGTCAGGCTATTTTGCCGCTGGCACGGGTTTTAGGTGTGCCGGAAACTCAGGTTCACGCAGTCGATATTTATTTCAATGCAGACGGCAGTTATCGCGATTATGACCAGAACTCGCCGTTGGCCAGATCGGGCGGCAAAGCCGTTATTGTGGGCACATTTAAGGCGCAAGGCTCACTGGCTATGGTGGGCGACGGCAACACCGATATGGAAGCCAAGCAGGCCGGAGCCGTTGTGATCGGCTTTGGCGGCGTGGTTGATCGGCAGGTGGTTCGCGAACAAGCCGATTTTTATAGCGCTGAACCGACCTTGGTGTCAATACTGGCGCATATTATATAAACGACCGATTAATTTAACTGTACTTTAAGAGAGAGACAATGGCTGGGCATAGTAAATGGGCTAATATCAAGCATCGTAAAGCAGGGCAGGATGCTAAACGCGGCAAAATTTTCACTAAAATGCTGCGGGAAATAACGGTAGCAGTAAAAACCAGTGGGCCTGATGCGGCAAGCAATCCGACTTTACGCACTGCGGTTGATAAAGCTTTGGGTGCCAATATGCGCCGCGATACCATTGATACCGCGATCAAAAAAGCGTCCGGCGCTTTAGAAGGTGTTAGTTACGAAGTCGTTCGTTATGAAGGTTACGGTCCTGGCGGCACGGCGGTTATGGTCGACTGTCTGACCGATAATCGTAACCGCACTGTCGGCGAAGTGCGTCATGCTTTTTCTAAAGCGGGCGGCAACTTGGGCACAGACGGTTCCGTGGCTTATCTATTTAGTAAAATCGGTATTCTCAGTTATGCGCCTTCGGTTGATGAGGATGCGCTGATGGAGGCGGCTTTGGAAGCCGGGGCGGAAGATGTCATCGTCAATGACGATGGTTCGGTGGATGTGATGACCACGCCGGAAAGCTATCTGGAAGTCAAAGATGCGTTGATTGCCGCAGGTTTTACGCCGGATAATGCCGAAGTTACCATGCAGGCGGCAACCCTGGCTGAACTGGATGTCGATGGCGCGGAAAAGATGATGCGTTTGATAGACCGGTTGGAAGATCTGGATGACGTGCAGAATGTTTATTCCAATGCGGATATTAGCGACGAAATTATGGATGGGCTGGAATAATTTAGGCTAAGGGCTGTCTCGTTCCCACGCGCTGCGCCGGGAGTGTCGAGTATAGGCCTTGCAAACACAGGACTCAGCGCGTCCATTACCGGGTTTCGACTCAACGAATGGGAACAAGGAACTTAATTAATAGCTGATGCGAATTTTAGGGATAGACCCCGGTTCCAGAATAACCGGTTACGGCATTATAGAAGACTCAGCGCACGGTTATCAATACATAGCCAGCGGCTGTATTCGGATTAAAGTCGATTATTTTCCTGATCGGCTGAAGCAAATATTTGACGGCATTGTCGAAGTTGTCGAACGCTATCAACCTGAACAAATGGCCATAGAGCAAGTATTTATGCATAAAAATGCCGATTCAGCACTCAAGTTGGGTCAGGCGCGTGGAGCGGCAATTTGTGCGGTTCATACCGCCGGTTTGCCGGTGTTTGAATATGCGGCCCGGCAAGTCAAGCAAGCGGTGGTGGGCAAAGGCAGCGCCGAAAAAACACAGGTTCAGCACATGGTGAAAATTCTGTTAAATATTCAAGGTGAGTTGCAGATCGATGCCAGCGATGCGCTGGGTATCAGCATTTGTCATGCCCATTATCAGCAAACTGCACAGCGGTTGCAGCAGGGCTTGTTGCGATGATCGGTTTTCTGCGCGGCAAACTGGCGTTTAAAGCGCCGCCATTGTTGATGCTCGACGTGAATGGCGTCGGCTATGAAGTCGAGGCGCCGATGACGACTTTTTATAATCTGCCCGCTATCGGTTCCGAGATTATGCTGCATACGCATCTGGTGGTTCGGGAAGATGCGCAAATCCTATTCGGGTTTTCAACCGAAGCGGATCGGGCTATGTTCAGAACCCTGATCAAGGTCAATGGCGTCGGCCCTAAGCTGGCGTTGGCCATTTTATCGGGGCAGAGTGCCGAAGAATTCCATCGCTGCATTCATAATAATGATACCCAAGCCTTGGTGCGCTTGCCGGGCGTCGGTAAAAAAACGGCCGAACGTCTGGTGATTGAAATGCGCGACCGGTTGCCGGACTTGAGTGATTCAACCGATTCGGTCGATTCATCAGCAGTCGGCGGCGATAAAATACAACGGGTCAATAACCCCAAACAGGAAGCCATCAGCGCCTTGTGTTCTCTGGGCTATAAGCCGCTGGATGCCGGAAAAATGGTGCAAAATATCAGTGTTGAAGGCAAAAGCTGTGAAGACATTATCCGACTGGCATTACAAGGTTTGGTCAGATGATTGAAAGCGACCGCATGGTGACCGCCACCAGCCATGCCGATGAAGAACGTCAGGATCGTGCTATCCGACCCAAACGCCTGGCCGATTACATCGGTCAGCAAGAATTGCGCGAGCAAATGGAGATTTTCATTCAGGCGGCAACGGCACGAAAAGAAGCCTTGGATCATGTGTTGATTTTCGGCCCGCCCGGTTTGGGGAAAACGACGCTAGCTAATATTATCGCCGCCGAAATGTGTGTTAAAATCCGCCAAACATCCGGCCCTGTACTGGATAAAGCCGGTGATCTTGCCGCATTGCTGACTAATCTTGAACCGCATGATGTGTTGTTTATCGATGAAATACATCGCTTAAGTCCGGCGGTTGAAGAGATTTTATATCCGGCCATGGAAGATTATCAGCTTGATCTGATGATAGGCGAAGGCCCTGCCGCGCGCTCTATCAAGCTGGATTTGCCGCCTTTTACCCTGGTAGGCGCGACCACTCGTGCCGGCCTGATGACATCGCCGTTACGTGATCGTTTTGGCATCGTTCAGCGCTTGGAATTTTATACGGTTGATGAGTTGGCGAGTATTGCGCTGCGATCAGCCAAAGTGCTGGGTATCGAAATGGAACAGCGCGGCGCTTATGAAATAGCCCGTCGTTCTCGCGGAACGCCCCGAATTGCAAATCGATTGTTGCGTCGGGTGCGGGACTATGCGGAAGTAAAAGGCAATGGCACGATTACTGAGGAGTTGTCCTTTAAGGCATTGGAAATGTTGAAAGTGGATAATAACGGTTTTGATTCCTTAGACCGCAAACTGCTTATGGCTATGATTGAAGGCTTTGCCGGTGGGCCGGTAGGACTGGATACGTTAGCCGCTGCAATCAGTGAAGAACGGGGTACCATTGAAGATGTCGTGGAACCGTATTTGCTGCAACAGGGATTTATTATGCGCACACCTCGCGGCCGTGTAGTCACCCAAAATGCGTACTTGCATTTTGGCTTGCAGCCGCCAAAACATTTGGGTGTGTCCGAAGATTTGTTTGAATAATTAAACGGATATGAACGATTTTATTTGGCCGGTGCGCGTTTATTACGAAGACACCGATGCAGGCGGGGTGGTGTTTTACGCTAACTACCTGAAATTTTTCGAACGGGCCAGAACCGAAATGCTCAGAGCCATGGGCTATGAACAGGATGATCTGATTGCCAATGAAAGCATTATTTTTGTAGTACGTTCCGTGCAGGTCGATTATTTAAGTCCCGCCCGGTTTAACCAGCAACTGCAAGTGAGTGCAAAAGTGAGTCTGGCTAAAAAAGTCAGCCTTATTTTTGAGCAAGTTGTAACGCGAGGCGATGATATTTTGTGCAAGGGCAGTGTTAAAATTGCCTGTTTGGATGCACAAACCCTGCGTCCTAAAGCCATTCCCGAAATTTTATTTAGAGCACTTAGAGTACAACATTAATGAATACTGATTTATCGCTTTTCCATTTAATTAAAGAAGCCAGCTTTGTCGTTCAATTCGTCATGGTGATATTACTGGCCGCATCGGTGTCATCATGGACCTTTATTTTCAGCAAACGCAAAGAGCTTAATCGGGCGATTGAAATCACCGATGAATTCGAACAACAGTTTTGGTCGGGCCTGGTATTGGCCGAGCTTTATCGAAAGTTGGCGGCCAAGGATTTTGAGCCGGAAGGCATAGAAAAAATATTCCTGGCCGGATATAAAGAATTTTCCCGAATGCGCCAGGCCGGTAATGTAGAACCCGGCGTGCAGGTTGAAAGTGCGCAGCGAGTCATGCGTATCGAATTATCGCGTGAATTGGAGCGGCTGGATGAGCATCTGGCCTTTCTTGCCACAGTCGGTTCGATCAGTCCTTACATCGGTTTATTCGGTACAGTCTGGGGCATCATGAATTCCTTCATGTCGTTAGGTAATGTCAAACAGGCAACCTTGGCGCAAGTCGCACCGGGTATTGCCGAAGCATTGATCGCAACAGCCATAGGTTTGTTTGCCGCAATCCCTGCCGTTATTGCGTATAACCGCTTTTCTACTCGACTGGACAGATTGACCGGGCGATATGAGTTATTTGTTGAAGAGTTCGTCGTATTGTTACAACGGCAGGCACATCAAAAATGAGCGCTCCACAAATGGGCAGAAAAAATGGGCGCAGGAAGCCTATGGCAGAAATCAATGTGGTTCCCTACATTGACGTGACTTTAGTGCTGTTGATTATTTTCATGATAACAACGCCAATGTTGCAAACAGGCGTGGAAGTCGAGCTTCCGCAAGCAGAATCGGCAACCGTAGAATCGGAAGGCGATAACTTACCTGTGGTTATATCCATCAATGAACAGAGCCAATATTTTATTACTGTTGATGATCAGGAACCTGAGCAGATACAGCGTGAAGAAGTGGAGGCCCGAGTGATGGCGGTATTAAATAACAAACCGAAAACCCAGATTTTAATCGGAGCCTATAAGGGTATTGAATATGGTGTCGTGGTTACGCTAATGGCGGGATTAAAAAATGCCGGTGTGCCCAGTGTAGGTTTAATGACTAAGTCGAGCGAACAATAAATTTCGATGGATAGTAAAAGGAAATTTACATGGCCTGTCATTCTGGCCTTGGCTTTGCACCTTACGATTTTAGGTCTGTTTGCTTTAAGTGCTCTGATAAAGCCAGAAAAAATAGAATCGGAAGCAGCGCCGGAGATTATTCATGCTGAAATTGTTGATGAAGCCACCGTTAAAAATCCGGCTGAGGCTATCGCAGAGCCTGCAAAGGAAGAGAACAGTCAGGTTGAAGAAGCAATAAAGCAAGAAACGGAAGTTAATCAAGAGGCCGAGCCAGCCGCACAGGCCAAAGCCGAAGCCAAACAAGCGGAAGCAGCCCAAGCCAAAGCCGAGGCGGCCACCCAAGCCAGAGCCGAAGCCAAG
>JAQSDX010000018.1:0-15214 GCA_029946125.1 Candidatus Methylobacter titanis | reverse complement strand
CGTCCAAGCCAAAGCCGAGGCGGCCGCACAGGCCAGGGCCGAAGCCAAACAGGCGGAAGCGGCTAAAGCCAAAGCCGAAGCGGCCGCCCAGGCCAAAGCTGAAGCCAAACAGGCGGAAGCGGCCAAAGCCAAAGCCGAGGCGGCCGCCCAGGCTAAGGCCGAAGCCAAACAGGCGGAAGCCGCCAAAGCCAAAGCCGAGGCGGCCGCCCAGGCTAAGGCCGAAGCCAAACAGGCGGAAGCCGCCAAAGCCAAAGCCGAAGCGGCCGCCAAAGCCAAGGTCGAAGCAGAGCGGGTTGAAGCGGCTAAAGCGAAAGTGGCAGCAGAAAAAGCAGAAGCTGCTAAGGCGAAAGCCGAGGCTGAAAAGGCCGAGGCAGCAAGGATGGATGCAGAGCAAGCGAGAATGGATGCAGAACAAGATCAGTTGGCGATAAAGACTGCCGCCACCGCCATTCGGCAAAAAGTAGCCAGAAGCTGGATTCGACCGGTTTCTGCTTCATCAGGTTTAAAGTGTACTATTCAGGTTAGGCTGATGTCCGATGGTACGGTGATAGATGCAGTGGTTGTTACCAGTAGTGGTGATGCTATTTTTGATCGTTCAGCAGAAAATGCTGTACATCGAGCATCGCCGCTTCCAGTGCCAGCAGATAAAGAATTAGCAGCCAAAGAATTTAAGTCATTTAAGTTTTTGTTTGATCCAGATCGCTCCCGATGATCTGAGGCACGGTATTCATCATAAAGATGTCGTTGATGCGTCAGCGTCGATTATTTAACGGTTAAGTTATTGAGGGTAAACAAGTGAGTTTTTTTAGAAAATTTTTGTTGATATGTTTGGTTGGTTTCTATATGCCAAGTAGCCACGCAGAGCTGACCATTGAAATTACTGAAGGTATTGAAAGTGCCTTGCCTATTTCAATCGTTCCTTTTGCTATGCAAGGGGCATCGGGCGTTCCAGTTGATGTGAGTTTTATAGTGGATTCGGACTTAGGGCGCAGCGGTTACTTTAAAACGCTGGATAAGCAAAGTATGCCGGGTAGACCCAGTACGGCGGAAGCGGTTCAGTTTAAGGACTGGCAGGCTATAGGCCAGAGTTATCTGGTTATCGGTCAAATAACTGAAGACCATGGGCAGTACAATGTCCAATTTCAGTTGTTTGATGTCTATAAAGGCGGACAGTTGATGGGCTACCGAATGACCTCATCAGCGGCCAATTTGCGCAGAACGGCTCATCAGATCAGTGATCTTATCTTTGAGAAATTAACCGGTAAGAAAGGTGTTTTCAGTGGTCGAATTGCTTACATTACCAGCAGTAGACAGGGCAAACAAAGTACCCATAAGCTGCAGATTTCCGATGCGGATGGATTTAATGCGCAGACCATAGCCACATCTGTGGAGCCGTTGATGTCCCCTGCGTGGTCGCCGGATGGTAGAAAGATAGCGTATGTCTCATTTGAGAAAAAAGCAGCAGCAATTTATGTTCAGACCTTAGCGACCGGCGATAGAGCAAGAATTGCCGAATTCCCCGGTATTAATGGCGCCCCCTCGTGGTCGCCGGATGGGACAAAATTGGCTTTGACCTTGTCTAAAGATGGCAGTCCTGATATCTACACCTTAAACCTGCTGACGCGATCTTTAACCAAATTGACCAGTAGTTTTGCCATTGATACCGAGCCTACTTGGTCTCCTGATGGCAGCAGTATTGTCTTTACCTCGGATCGGGGCGGAAAGCCGCAACTGTATATTATGTCTAGCCAAGGTGATGATCAAAAAAGACTTACATTTTCAGGTAGTTATAATGCCAGCGCCAGTTTTTCACCGGATGGTAGAAGTATAGCCATGGTACATGGGAATGGCAGCGATTATCGTATTGCGGTGATGGATATGGCAACCAAGTCAGTTAATGTCATAACTGATGGGCGATCAGATGAATCTCCAAGTTTTGCCCCGAATGGTAGTATGATTTTGTATGCTTCCCAGAAAGGTAATGCAGGTTACTTATCAGCTATATCATTGGATGGTAAAATGCAGCAGAAGCTGGTGTTCGATAGTAACGACGTTCGCGAACCGGCATGGGCGCCTTAGTTCGACTGGACTTAACATATTTTTTGTAAAATTAAATTAATAGACTACTTTTTGGGAATTAAAATGAAATTGAATAAAACAGTATTGGCATTGGCAATAAGCGCGGTAATCCTGTCGGGTTGTAGTGACGATGAATTAGATACCAGTCTTACTGACGGCACTCAAAATGCAACCAGTGGCATTAACGATGCATCAACTAGTGGGATTAATAATGGATCAGGCTTGCCCGGCTCGGAAATGAGTGGTTCGGGTATGTATCCGAATGCTGGTATAGGCCCTGAATTCAGCGATCCAAGCAACCCGCTGTCAAAGAGCACTATTTATTTTATGCTGGATAGTAGTCAGGTTCAGGATGATTTTGTTCCGGTCATTGCCGCGCATGCTCGATATCTGATGGCGCACCCTGATCAGCGCGTGGTCATGGAAGGTCATGGTGATGAACGTGGTTCTCCTGAGTACAACATTGCACTGGGTGAGCAGCGTGCAAAATCTATAGCCAGTATGATGAAAGTTCAAGGTGTTGCTGGCGATCAGTTAAATGTCGTCAGTTATGGCGAAGAAAAACCGGCGTCATTCGGACATGACGAGGCATCTTGGGAGCTTAATCGTCGTGTTGAATTAGTTTATCAAGGCAAATAAATGAAGGCTCGTCTTATCATGTTGCTGTGTGTTTGCGGTGCAGTCCATGCAGAATCTTTACCGCCCGTTATTGATAATTCAATGTATCCAGTGGGTGAGGTTAGTGCTGTACAGCCCTCGTCAGGTAATGGTCTGTATGAAATGATGAGGCAACTGGAACAATTGCAAACTGAAGTGCGGCAACTGACAGGCAAGCTAGAAGAGCAGACTTATCTTATTGCCGAGATGAAAAAATCTCAAAGTACGATGTACTCTGATTTTGATGAGCGGATGCAGAGTCTTGAGCAAAAAGCCGAAGCGGTTAAGCCAATAGCCGATGAAAATTCCCCAATGCAAGAGGGCTCAGTTGAATCGGAAGCTAAAATGGTAGAACCGCCGGTTGATGCTCCAGAGGTTAAGCAGGCTTCCGAGCAGGAACAGAATGCTGTGCCAGTCGCAGGTGACGCTTCCGCTCCTGCTAGCGCCCCTCGCCTACCTCCTGTAGGCGATGAGAAGCAGCAATATCAGCAAGCGTATGAAGCACTTAGATATGGACATACTGCTAAAGCAATTATTGCCTTTAATGCTGTGCTAAGTAAAAACCCCGGTAGTGAGTATGCAAATAATGCTCAATATTGGCTGGGTGAGGCTTATAGGGTTAATCAGGATGTTGATTTGGCGCGTAAGGCTTTTAATGACGTGGTTGAAAAATATCCGGACAGCACAAAAGTGCCTGATGCTTTATTGAAACTCGGGTATATCGAAGTTGAGCAGAAAAATACAGTCAAGGCGCGCGAATATTTAACGCGCGTTACCGTAGATTTTCCCAGCTCGACAGCGGCTCGATTGGCGGCAAAGAAATTACTTTTACTTGATGATATTAAATAAACAATAGCTGTGAGTTTATTACGTATAACTGAAATTTTCCATTCGTTGCAGGGCGAGTCGAATACAGTAGGACTGCCTACCGTGTTTATTCGGCTCACCGGTTGTCCGTTAAGATGCGTCTATTGCGATACGGCCTATGCTTTTACCGGTGGTAAAAAAATAGAGATTGATGCTGTTATTGCACAGGCTGAGCAGTACGGAACCCAATATATCACCGTAACCGGGGGTGAGCCTCTGGCGCAACCTGCTTGTCTTGAGTTAATGACAAAATTGCTTGATAAAGGCTATTGTGTTTCGCTTGAAACCAGTGGTGCGCTTGATGTGTCGGCAGTCGATCAGCGTGTTGTCAAAGTTATGGATCTTAAAACACCCAGTTCAGGTGAATTAAGTAAAAATCTTTATCAAAATATTGAGTATCTGACTCAAAAAGATCAGCTTAAGTTCGTCATCGGTAATGATGAGGACTATGATTGGTCAAAAACCATTTTAACCGAATATGACTTGCCTAATCGTTGCCAGATATTGTTTTCACCAGTGATGGGGCAGCAAAATCCAACCGAATTAGCCGAAAAAATTCTTAAGGACAGATTACCTGTTCGCTTTCAACTTCAACTCCATAAGATACTTTGGGATGACGCCCAAGGTAAATAAATCGATATGCAAAAAAAAGCCATAGTCCTGTTATCTGGAGGATTAGATTCAATTACCGTCCTTGCGCTTGCAAAAAAGCAGGGATACAAATGTTATGCTTTAAGCTTTGATTATGGGCAGCGGCATAATGCCGAACTGATAGCGGCCGCGCAGATAGCGGCAGATTATCAAGTCGAAGATCATAAAGTCATCAAGCTGGGCTTAAACTCGATTGGCGGTTCCGCGCTGACCGATGAGCACATTGCCGTGCCAAACACCCCGCAGGAAGGTATACCGGTAACCTATGTGCCGGCAAGAAATACCATATTTCTGTCTTTTGCCTTGGGTTGGGCAGAAGTTTTAAAGCTGAACGATATTTTTATCGGTGTTAATGCCGTCGATTATTCCGGCTATCCGGATTGCAGGCCTGAATTTATTAACGCATTTCAGCAATTAGCCAACCTTGCCACCAAGGCGGGTGTGGAAGGCGAACATTTCACCATACACACCCCATTGATTGCACTCAGTAAGGCAGAAATCATTAAGCGGGGCGTGGCGTTGGGTATAGATTACCGGCGCACAGTGTCCTGTTATTCTGCTGATGAGCAAGGTCGCGCATGTCAAGTATGCGACGCTTGTCGTCTAAGAAAAACAGGGTTTACAGAGGCGGGCATAGCAGATCCAACGCAATATCAATTAAGTTGATAAAGTTGTTGCAAGAATCAAATTAATCCGTATAATAGGCAATCTTTGTTGGGTCGTTAGCTCAGCCGGTAGAGCACCGCACTTTTAATGCGATGGTCGCGCGTTCGAATCGCGCACGACCCACCACAAAGTACCTGATCCGTAAGGATTTTTCAACATGACTGCCCGTCGAGTTGAAGCAACTAACGCAGCAAGGCGCAAATTTAGGCGCACTCTGCATAATCTTGCTCAACGAGGTGGCGCATGAATCAAAAAAAACAAACCGTTTTAGTTCAAACACGAACTGAAATCGATACCATAATAAATTTTTTCTCTGAGCTTCAATCGCTCAATCTAAACTTTGATAGCAGCCCTGTGAAAGTTCCATTTCAGGGGGTCATATAATGGCTTATATTCGCCCTTTAGCAAATGGAAGATTCCGAGCTGATATCCGAATGAAATGTGTTGTCAAAAACAAGACCTTCTCAAGTGAATCTCTTGCCCAGTCCTGGGCAGATAAAATAGAACACAGCATCAAAACTATTCCGAATATGGATCATTCTCATTTGGCTGCTCTTGACGATAATGATGTCGCAGAAATGGGCGGTGATGAATTATTCAAACAATTAGGTGTCGATCTATACGTTGTTCGGAACAAAGAAAGGCTAGACGCTATGAATGCCTTAACGAAAAAAGAGCTTTTAGCGCTATCGACACAGGAAATTGAACGGATGGGTGGTGTCGAGCTTTTTTTGCAGCTTGGTAAGCGTATCAGATACAAAACATTCAATGAGGTATGTAAGGAGTATTTGTCAAAATGGAACAAAAAGGACTTTGAAGGGCAAATGCAGAGAGTGGCGTATTGGTGCAATGTATTTGGTGATCAGATGATGACTGATATTGATAAATTTGATGTGCAAGATTTTATAGATAGCGCCATCGACGATGGTCAGCGCGCCACCACAATCAATCGAAAGAAAGCAGTTTTATCGAGCGTTTTTAAATATGCGTTGGGACGTGGCTACATTGATAGCAATATTATACGCACTATCGTCATCGATGATGATACTAAGCAACGCGATAGAGTTCTAACTGATGAAGAGCGCAAAAAACTAATTGAAGCATGTAAGAAATCACATTGGAAAAAGCTCCATTTACTAGTGCTGATGGCTATGACTACAGGAGCGCGGCAAGGTGAATTGATGAGCTTGCGCTGGTGTGACATATCTTTCAATGATAGCTCAGGTTATATACCCGACTCAAAGAACGGAACGAGTCGTGAAATACATTTTGCGCCGATCGTAATGACGGAATTAAAACTCCATCAAGAGGTCGGAAATGGTTTTATTTTTGTTTCAAAGAGAAAGCCAGATCAACCCCTGGACATACGTAAATCTTTTAGCAATGCGTTGAGAATTGCAAAAATTTCAGAAAAAGACATCTTAAAGCCTGATGGCAGTATCGCACAAGAAAAATTCACGTTTCATTGTTTGAGACATGGATTTTGTACTCAACTCTCTGACTCCGGCAAAGAGCTAAGCCAGATTGCAAAAATGGCGGGTCACAAGTCATTGCAAACTACGCTGCGCTATATTCATCAAGACAAAAACCAAAAACGTAAGATTACTAGCGAGCTAGTCCAGGCATTCGGATTGTAAATATATAGGTCAGCCTATCCTAAGTGGGAGCCAAGCCAGGCGGAACCATCAACCGCCTGGCTGGCTATTTTATGATGACTGCCGTTCAGTGAGTTTTTGGTTTTCACGGACACAGAGCAATCGCGTCACCCGGCTCTATCCAGTCCTGATGCTCTTCTACAGGCCGATCCCAGGCTTTTTTAAGCCAATCCAGTTCCATGTTCAATTGCCCGATCTTGGCGTATAACCCGTCAGTGTCGCTCTGTGCATTGACCGGTTTCGGCCCTCGTTTGCATTCAAACAGACTATCCGCATTGTCTAACGAATAAGGTTAGATTGTGTGAGCAAAGCGAACCACAATCTGAACCGTTTGTTGGACAAGCCCGGTGGTCACAGATTTGACTTTAATATAATAAAATATCTTTTTGGAGTTCGATGGTCGCGTTGGCTAGTCTAACGCGTTAAGAATCAAGAACACGTCTGACTGGTCGCCATCACGTAGGCGGCTTTGAAAATGGACGCCTTTGGGCGCATTACAGCCCTAACTTCGGCCATGCGTAGCCTTCGGCGTAAAAATGCCGATTAACGCTGGGCCAGGGTGACGGCTGGGTTTACATAACCAATTGTCCTTTCCGTGCCATTAGCCGGTTGACATCGAAAATCCAAATGAGAACGGCGACAGAATCCGTGTTCTCACAATCTTCATAACTTCACCACAGCACGGGCATTTAAGAGGCGGGCGCTTTTTCAACCATGCCAGAGCCTGATTCGGATTGATGCCGAGCAGGTATTGCAGCAAACCCAGCAGGCGTTTGCTGTTGGGGTGCAAAAAACCGAAGTTGCGTGTGCGCCTAAAGCCTTTGGGCAATACATGACGAAGGATCAACCACAGGAACTGGGCGCCGGGCAGCGTTCGAGTGAGCATCTGCCGGGTTTTGCTGTCTTGGTAACGGAAAGTGACCTGTCCGTCCCGACAGGCAATAATATCTTTCTCCTGGATAACACCTTTGTAAAGATAGCGCCCGAGATAAACCAGCGCTTTGTCACCGCTGCCGACGGACTTGACATCCACCACCCAGGCTTCGGGATAGCGAGCCGGAAGCTCAACCCCCTCTTGTTGGATAGCCTCAAGCAGTTTGGCGCGGAAGACTTTGGCCAGCACCTTGTGATTGAACAGATAGCCGGCTTGGTTTTTGCCTTTGCTTTTTTTGGTTCGCCACAGTCGTTGTTTAGCATCGATGGCTGCCGCAGGCATCACCATATGCACATGCGGGTGATAATCGAGGCGGCGCGAATGAGTGTGAAGCACCGAGATGGCTCCGGCGTTGCCCTGAAGCTGCCGGTCGTTTTGCGTGAAGGTTTTGACCGTCTCCCATCCACAGCGGATCATTAATGAATAGAGTGTGCGTTGGTGTTGCCAGGCCAGTGGTCTCATTTCTTCAGGCAGAGTGAAGGTCAACAAAAAATATTCGGCCGGCACCTGTTTTTTGAGTTGGCGCTCCAGCCATTGTTGGCTCTCATGCTGTTGGCAGTGGGGACAATTGCGATGACCGCAGGAGTGCGGTATGAAGCTTTGGCTATCACACGCCTCGCATTGGGCAAGCATCACGGGACTTTGCGTAGTACGGCAGTCCTTCATGGCAGTCAGCGCCTTACGATGGCTGGGTAACATCGAGTCCTGATAATGCTTAAGAAATTCGACTTCAAAGGTTTGGATGACTGAGGAGAACAAGATCATTTGACTTTCCCCCAGTCCATGGCAAAGCCGTTCATCAACGCATTGATCAACTGGCCGGCATTCTGATGGGTGCAATCGGTCAGGTGCGTATAGCGGGCCGTGGTTAATATACTGCTAGACCTAAGGATTTTCTGGACTTCGAGCAGGTCAACATCGGCTTCGATCAGATGGGTTACGTAGCTGTGACGCAGACAGTGCGGGGTAATCTTTTTTTTAAACCACAGTTTTTGGCCACCTTGTGCAGTGCCGTCTGCACACCACCGCGATCCAAGGGCGTGGTGGCCGTGCTAGCCAACTTTAAGCCGCCTTGGCGATTGGGAAACAGCAAGTCAGAATTACGATGCTCTTGCCCCATGGATCAGCAAGGCGCGCAAATACGTATCGCCACGCTTACTGATGCCTAGTAGTTTTTTTACCACCACTCGAATTCTGCCGAGGCACCAGGCCTAACCACGCTGCCAATTGGCGACCGTTTTTGAATTCCCGGGCATCACCCACGGTTGCCACAATTGCGCTCGCCGTAATGGGGCCAAGACCGGGTATTTCTGCCAGCTTGCGGCTCGCCGCATTATCACGATGCCACAACTGGATTTGCGCTTCCAGTTCGTTCACCTGCCGATCCATCTCCTTGAGGTTGTCTGTCAATCGATCAATCAAATGCCGCATCACGCCTGGCAAGCTGTTCTCGCCATCTACCAGAATATCCGGCACACACTTGCCGATTGTTCGAATTCCCAACGGAATCACGATGCCGAATTCTGATAGCAAGCCGCGTATCTGATTGCCCTGCGCAGTTCTCGCTTTCACGAAGCCTTGCCGCGCCCGATGGATCGACAAAATCGCCTGTTGCTCAGGGGTCTTCTTCGCCACGAACAGCATGTTCGGTCTGGCTACCGCTTCGCAGATAGCTTCTGCATCCGCAGCATCATTCTTGTTGGTCTTCACATATGGCTTCACAAACTGCGGTGCCATCAATTTCACCGTGTGACCGAACGTTTCCAGCTTGCGAGCCCAGAAGTGTGCGCTGCTGCATGCTTCCATGCCAATCAGGCAGGGTTCCAAATTCACAAAAAATTTCGCCATCTCATTGCGCTTGAGTTGCTTGCGCAAAATCGCATGGCCTCGTTCATCAACACCGTGAGTCGCAAATACTTCCTTTGCTAAATCAATGCCAATTGCTGTAGTCTTCATGATGGATGCTCCTTCCTTGTTGAATGGTTGTATTTCAACCACTACTTTGGTACTTTGACGCCGTTAAGGGAAGTGGGCGTCCATTCCATTACTATAGTTTGTTTTAAATTTTCTATAGAATTTGGCGGTTGCTGAATAAAACGTCATTATTCAATATCATGATGACTGATTATGCGATTATGCCCAATACCGTATCTTTGTTGGAAGTCTTCCATAATAAATAAATTTAAATTTTAAAAAACGTATATGACAAATAATCTAGATAAAACAGCTCTTGAAATTAAGCAAAAAAGCGTCTCATTAAAAGAAGAAATTTCAGGCCTAAAAAAAGAAAACGATGCATTAAAACAAGATAATGCAAAACTACATGAGATAAATAAAACACTTATAGTTACCTCGCGCGGCACCATTGATGCGATTCGCAACATTCAGAAATTAAACGAAAATGTTCCTGAGATCACAAGAATTGCCGAGATTTTAGCCGCAACAACAGTACATGAAACATATCAGGAAATAATTGATGATCTTCAGAAAAATGGAATGGATCAGAGTAATTTGAGTAAAGAGGTAATGTCCCTTACCGACTCTCTGAGTTCAATTGTTGAAAAATATACGAATGGGCCACAAGTTGTGCATCAGATTGCTGCCGATTTTTGGGCGCCTTGGATAGTGATATACGACGATCTCATAACCAGAAACAAAGAGCAAAGTTGGGCTTTGAAAAAAATAAAAGATGATTTGGAAGCGAACGGCGTATGGTTTAAAAGAACAAAAGGTAAATCTATTTCTCCTAATAGAAGTACAGTACTACGCAATATGGTGACTGATCGCGCTTGCTCCAAGACAGAAGTCGAATAATCACTGGAAGCGATAGGGTGTGTGTTTTCAAGAAGCGTTTATTTGTGTAGTAAAAATGCCGGCTTTCCAAAATCTCGACAAGTCATAAGAAAGATGTTGGATATACGCTTTTTGGGCAGGGATGCCCATAAAAACCTTCGCAGAAACAGCATTCACCGATGATGCAAATTGCAGTGTGCAACATTATTGGCTGTCCAAAAATGTTGCATACTCGTGTTTGCAACATAGATTGAAGCTACCCCTGTTTCGCACATCAAAAATTCGTAATAACATATGTCTGCACCTTAACAACTCCAAAGGAGAGTGAATATATGCTTTATGAAATATCAATAACACTGGAAGACATTGTTCCGTATCAAATCATACCAGAGAGATTTCCGCATCTATATACAGCTAAAAGTTGGGCTTGGGCTGTAAAGCAGCGCAATCAAAATGGTCTGGGAAGGGCTTTTAGAAAAGTTGGTAAAAACCTTTTTGTGAATCAAAAGGTTTTGGCCCAGTGCATAGATGCTCAAATTGAAGATTAAGCTTTTGGTAATTGAAAAATCACTGTCATCGCTGATGAGGACGTGAATTCGTAATTTTTTAAGCGCACTTCTCTTGTTTTAGAAAAAAAGACTTCAACTCGACGGGCACATCGAAGGGGAAGCTGCGCCTAAAATAAAAGCGAAAAAACATCAGCAATTAACGCTGCCTTGCTGGGCAGCATCTTTTAATATCAATCGTCGCTTTTTCTAAGAAAGCGGCAAAGGAGTTTTATGTTCTACTTCAAGAAATATTTTATCGAACTTGATAGACAATTGCAATGCAAGTTTGTTTCAGAAAAAACCAGAAATGCTAATGAAAGCACTTCTAACGAATATGGCATTGCCACCCTCGACACCAAAGGGGCGCAGTCATGAAAGATTTAAAACTAAATGCTTACAATATCAAACGGGCTATATCCCCGCATGATTTCTACAGTTTCGAACTAAGCGGGGCAAAGCTCAAGAAGCACGAATGGAATGATGGTGGAATATGCCCTTTCCACGACGACAAAAATCCCGGATCATTTCGCGTCAATCTGAATACGGGGGCTTACAAATGTTTTGCATGTCGGAGTGCTGGTGGTGATGTTATCGCCTTCACCATGGCCATACGCAGTGTTCATTTTATAGAAGCCTTGAAACAGTTGGCGAGTGACTGGGGGCTTGTATGAACAACATTCCGCAAAATTATCAAGACAAACCATTAGTGGCAAGCTGGACATATTACTCTATGAATGGTACGCCAGTCGGGGTTGTTGGCCGTTATCAGGATGGCTGCGGCAAGAAGGAATTTGTACCATTTTTCAAGCGTAATGGCACAACATGGGGGGCTGGTATTGAGTTAGACACACGACCATTGTATGGACTAGATAAGCTGGTAAACCATCCCAAAGAAAATGCCGTTTTTATCGTGGAAGGCGAAAAGGTAGCGAATGCACTGCAAGGGATTGGTATTTGTGCCATCTCGTCGCTAGGTGGCAGCTCAGCGGCCCACAAAACCGACTGGACTCCTTTGTGTGGCTATCAGCATGTCTTTCTATTACCAGATAATGACAAGCCCGGCGAGGATTACATGCATGCAGTTTACCAGGAGCTTTTGGGCTTGAATGCACCACCTACGATTAATGTAATTCGCTTGCCTGGCTTGCCGATAAAAGGTGATGCGGTGGATTGGATGCAACAATTTTTAACCGAGTGGGACGGATATGCTTCTATCGATACAGCCTTTCATGAGGCACTTAAGAAAAAATTGCGAGTAGAAATAAATAACGCCGAACTAATACCTAAAAACTGGAGTTTAGCCAGTTTAGCGGTTGCGGAGCGTGGTGATTTTGACTGGCAAAAGCCGAACGAGATTGAAACCAAAACTCCTTCAGTTCAAGCTTTATCGCTTGAACTTATACCAGAACCGTTCAGGCCATGGCTGATGGATGTTAGTCATCGGATGCAAATGCCGCCAGACTTTTCCACAGTTACTGCCTTAGTGATAACTGGCTCAATAATAGGTTCAGGGTGTGGTATGCGTCCTAAATGCTTTGATGACTGGGAAGTCATCTCTAATTTGTGGGGTGCGTGTATCGGGGAGCCTACAGTGGTTCTGAAATCGCCCAGCATGAAAGAACCCATTCAACTAGTCAACCAATTACAAGGCGAGTATGACGATCAATTCAAGCTTAAAGCAGCAGATGTAGCGTTTGACATACTAGTTAATAACGCAAAGCTTGATGATGTTAAATCCAAGATAAAACAAGCGACCAAAGCCAAGGATGAGGCGACTAATCCAGATGATCTGCACAAGCTAAAAGCTGATTACATGGATTTAATAAAGAATGCGGAATCGGAACCCACATGCCGACTATTCAAAACCAATGAAATCAGCATTCAGAGTATGACTCTTTTACAGCGTCAGAACCCACGTGGCATTTTGTTTTTTCGAGATGAATTAACCGGGTTATTGGTGAAATGGGATAGAGATGATGGAGCAGACGAACGCGCCTATTTTCTGGAAGGTTGGAATGGTGACGGCTCTTACTCGGATTTTAAGATCGGGCGAGGATTGACTCATGCGAAAAATATCAGCATCAGCTTATCAGGCGGTATTCAGCCGGACAAGTTAAGGCGGTATTTGTTCCAAGCGATGAACGGTGCTAATGATGGTCTGATGCAGAGATTACAGCTTGCTGTATGGCCTGACGAACCGAAAAGTTGGCAACTTATCGACACCAAGCCCAACGAGGTCGATAAGCAGCGTGCTTATAGCATCATACAAACTTTGGCCGAGATTGATTTTATTGCTCATGGTGCGCAACAAGGTGTGAATGATGCCAGGCCTTATTTTCGATTCAGCGAAGCCGGACAAAAGGTATTTAATGACTGGCTGACCGAGCTTCAAACCGTCAAGATTCAACAAAGTGAATATCCTTTGCTGATGGGGCACTTGGGCAAGTTTCGGTCATTGATGCCTAGCTTGGCGTTAATCTTTCATCTAATTGAAATTGCCGACGGCAAAGCAAGTGGGGCAGTATCCGAACGGGCAGCAAGGCTGGCGGTTCAGTGGTGCGATTATCTGGAAAGCCATGCAAGGCGCATCTATGCCATGGTTGTAAGCCCGGAACATGAAGCAGCGGTAATGCTGGCCAAAAAGATAAAGGCCAACGCTTTACCTAACCCCTTTACCAGCAAGATAGTTTATGACAAGGGATGGCACAGCCTAAAAGACCGTGAGGAAGTGGATGCGGCTTGTAATATCCTGATGGATGAAGGTTGGTTGATGATGACTAGAAAGCCAAAACTTGCTACCGGGGGGCGGCCACCCTTACCCGCCTATCACATTAACCCCAGCTGCTTATCAAAGAGCGCCTAGCTGAAGCAGCTAAACCCGCTAAACCACTTTTGCTGGTTTAGCGGGTCCCTGGTATTAGGTGTTTAAGCGGTTAAGCTCAAAACATGAAATGAAAAAAGCACCGCCGGAACGGACAGCAGTACTACTGGAATGGTAAGTACTGATTGAATTACGCCCATCAAGAGGGTATCAATCAAGGTATATGTATTTTATGAAAATTTACATTAATTTTATGAGATTAAAAAAATGACCAAGCAATCAAATTTAAATATAGTTCCATTTACTTACGTCAAAATGAAAACGAGGGAATTGAGTGAAAGCCACCAAACAGGTGGCTATAAATGTTATGCATGCGAAAGTGTTGGTGGTGATATTAAGGCCTTGCATAAGGCGCTTAAGAATGAATTGCGAACCCCGGAACTTGGGTCTGAAAGTGGTAATTTAGACTTTTTAGCAGATGCAATGTGTGGTGGTTTTGACGGGCAAAAGCCTAATAAGAGTAGAATTAAAATACCATCTGTTCAAGCTTTTTCGCCTGAATTAATACCAGGAGCTCTCCGGCTTTGGCTGGCCGATATTAGTCACCTGACTCAAACGGCGCCTGACTTTGGTATGATATCGGCCTTGGTAATAATTGGATCTATAATAGGTACGGGCTGTGGTATGCGGCCTAAAAGAGAGAAAGTAATACCAAACTTGTGGGGCTGCTGTATCGAGCGGCCTTCAGTGATGCAGAAGTTACCCAGTATGATAGATGTGTTAACAGAGAATACGAAGTCACACCCGTTATTGTCTCACCTCGAAAGAGGTAGCGAGACTCGTTGTTCCCTCAACGGTAGCCTACCGATGCAGGCGAAGCTGGCAACGGCTTGGTTTGAAGCCATCGGGACACTGTAGCCCTTGCAAGAGAAGGAAGAGCCGTGAGGTAATTCCAAATGCTGCCAGCTGTCATACTGTAACGCGATAAGGTGCGCTAATTTATAGGATGCTGCCGACGTAACGAGGCGCATCAATCGCGAACGGTGCGCCTCGTTCCTCGGCACACCCTATGGATATGCCCTATAGACAAATATATTGCGACACATCCTGTCGCTCACCTCTGATCTAATCAGCTCGCCGTTCAATTAGAAGGCAAGCCGATTGGGTGGGCGATGAAAACAACGTTATTTAAATAACCGCGCCGTGAGTATAAATCCATTTTTAATTTCAAAAAGGAAAATATCATGTCATACATCTGCTCATGTTGCGGTCACAAGTCATCATCGGCCGCAAGTGGTTCTTGCTCAGCCTCGCCATCACGCAGCCATGTCTACATGGAAGAAAATAAAGGCGGGTACATTTGTCAATTCTGCGGCCATACGTCAGCGTCAGCCGCTGCTGGATCATGTTCGAATAGTCCGCACAACAAGCATGTTTATATCGCCAAGAAAAGCAGCAGATATACCTGCAAATTTTGCGGTCATGAGGTGCGTATTCTGTCGGGTAAGAAAAAGGCATTACTGCCTTTTTCTCCCCTAAGAAC
>JAQSDX010000017.1 GCA_029946125.1 Candidatus Methylobacter titanis | reverse complement strand
GTCCTCGGCATGCACTTAAGGTTTTGCTACCCACGTCGAAGCCATGTCGCCCCCGTGATGTGTATATTATACGAATTGACCAAAATTTGTACAATTATTTTTTTTGACCCGTATTTATCCGGCTTTCAGATTAAATAGCCGGCAACCCTCGTCGCTACGCCTGAGTGTCTGCACGATAGTCTCGACTCGTCATCCCGGCAATCCCCTGAATAACGACGAAAAGACACCTGCGTTAATCGATAAGCATCCGAGCTAACGGACTGTTGCTGTCTATTGCGGGTTGCCGACCGGCATCGGCAACACTGCAAAGTTCAATAATCCCGGCTAGCTGCTTGGTCTGCTCGGCATGTTGATTGCCGACGTTTTCTATTGCCAGCAACACCTCGCCATCTATCATGCTGATGGCATTGCTCAAACCTTTGCTTAGCCCTCTTAAGGCGCTTTTTTCCAACGACGGCTTTAATTTTTTCAGGATGAAAAACGGCGTCAGCCAGGTGATAGCGATTAACAAGCTGCTATGTACGGCAAAATCCACGCCCAAATAATTTGCGTCAGTCATGTTGCTGGTGTAATAGCCGATAAAAACCTGATAGCCGACCCAGCAAATGGCCGCAAGCGGCAGGATGATTTCACATAAGCGCATAAACTTTAAAAAGGCGCGATGCAATACGTTGCCGGGATTCGCCAATGCGTGCCTGGCGGCCAGTTCGCTTTGCGCCTGGATAATTTTTGGCGCTTTTTCGCGTAGCGCGGACAGCTGTTTTTTAAGCGGACTCACCGGAATGCCAAGCTGATCGGCATTGCTGACAAATTCATCCAAGGCATCATCAAAACGGGCTTCGGCCCAGTCATCCCATAAGTTGAATTTAACGCCGCTTGTTGCATATCTGGCCGTTGCAGGATTGCTCAATAAATTGGCCGAGTGGTCGGCATAGTGCCTCGCCAATTGCTGGATAGGCCATGCAAAACCCTGTTGCAACACTAGCACCGACCGTTGCCATTGCTGCCGCCACAGCGTCGGCAGTTGTTGAAAAGCCGATGCGGAACCCAGTATCTGCTTGGTGTTTTGCAGACTTTGCCTTAATTCGTCTTTCTTAATACGGGAGCTTCTTTGCTCCAACTGTTTAATGATGTGCTCGGTCGCCAACGAGCTAATGGTCGATTCCAATACGGCAAACTCGTCGGCTTGCAGGCCTTCACCGCAGGCGGTCTTGAAGATAATCGGCTCGGCAAAGCCCGCTTTATACAGTTGCTGTTTGAAATCTTCATACTGTTCTGTCTGGCCTCTGTCCCATTGATTCAGGACAAACAGCCAGGCATGTCTGCCGCCTTCTGCAAGCAGCAAACGCCAGGCTTTTTCATCCCGATAACGTTCGGGACTGACCACATAGATCAGCACATCGATATGCGGCAGCCATTCCAGCACCTGATGTTTGTTGCTTTGCTCGGTGCTGTCGAAATCGGGCATGTCGATCCAGATGACATTTTTCCTGGATTCATCGTCATGCTCGGCGATTTTGATTTGCGCCAGCGGCAGTTGTTCTGGCAAATGCCGTATCGCAATCGTATGGTGATGATATAAAGTAACTTCCCGCGAAGTGGGACGCTCGACTCCGGCTCTGGCGATGGCTTTTCCTGCCAGACGGTTGAGCAAGGAACTTTTGCCCACGCCGGTGCCGCCCATGAATGCCACAATCAAGGGCCTGGAGCCGTTATGGTTAAACAGGGTGTCGGGTGATCTGGCATCGACATCGTTTAACTGCTGCGCGGCATCGCTATTGATCCAGCCTGCTGCCTGCGCCTGCTCCGCCCAGCGTTTTGTTGTTTGTACCAAACTAGAGTAATCGTAAGCCATGGCGCTTTTCTGTGAGTTGAAGCTCTGCCGCACGCAGCTGGTCAGGGGATATATTAAAATGAGTCGATATCGATAATTGCTCAGGCAACTGCAACAGTTTATTGCGCAGACTATCGATAAATAATGTCTGTTTGACGGCATTGAATTGGTTTTGTTTTAACTCGGCTTCCACTTTGTGCATATAGCCGCCGACTGCACTTTCAGCCAACAACGAAGTCAGTGTCACCATCGCCGGGGCAATAACCAAATCATGCAGTCCTATTCCGCCCATTTGTAAAGTCAACGCAATCACTGCGGCATCGGCAGTCGCTCGGGTTGCCCGCAAACCGTTTAAAACCATCGGCTGTTGTTGCAGCTTGCCATATAATTGATGCGCGGCGCTTTCCACATCTTGCTGAAACGACAGATGATAAATTTTTGTCGCCTGAGCAAAATCCTGTAAGGCATCTTGCCGCTGATTCCGTAATACGCTGTTGAGTTGCCGCCACCACTGACTCTGCTGACCCTGATGACCTTGCTCGGCCTTATCCAGCAGCTTGTCCGCCAGTTGAATCAGCGTGTGCTCAGCTATTTGATTTAACAAGGCTATTTCGTAGCTGCTGTCTGCAATATGCCCTCTTTTACGCCCCAGTTTCATTATTTGCCTGGCCGGCCAAGTCAAGATCTGCCGAGTTCCTGACAGAATGCGGGCTAATCCGGGAATTTCCATTAAATGCAGCAATTCCGTTATTGCCAGCTGAAAGGTTTCATAATGATGCGGATGACTAAGATAATCGCGCTGATAGCTTTCCATCGCTTGTTTGATTATGAGGTCGACTAATTCAGTCCAATCAGTTAACGCCTGATGTTCGGCAAAAATCGGTTCCAGCCAGCTTTGCCAATGTCGTTTCAATAACTCCTGTTCAAAACGCGCATGCTTTGTAAGGCTTACTTTATTCGCCAGTTGCTTAAGCAACTGCTGCCTGGACTCCGGCCACACGGGCAGTCCACCCGGCTTTTGGTAATACAACGAAACGACCTCGGGAAATTCGTCGGCCCTGGCTCGCTGCCACTTTTCTTTTAATGATTGGATAATGATCGATTCTGAACCTTCAACCAGTTTATTCAGACAAATAACCGTCGGTTGATGCAGCGCTTCAACAGCGGCCATGATGTCCCAGACTGATTGATCAGCATATTTTTCCTTGCTAATCACCAGAATAACCATATCCGCTAAGGCAATCGCCCTGATAACACCTTCACGGTAAGTCGCTGAATCTATCGAATCGAAATCGGGCGTATCCCACAAAACGCCATGCGGCAAGAACTTTGAATCGGTGGTGTTTTGCGTTAACGAATAGCAATCGTGCCGGTCTTTACTAAGCTGCGTTTGTTGCAACTGCTGAAAACGACCGAAATAATGTTGCAGCCCAGTGCAATCTGCAACACTGACGCCATTGCAAAAACCCTGGGGGTGAATGGTGTAACCTGCCAAAGGACTGACTCCGGCGGCATGACTGTTTAATAACACGTTGGCCAGCGAACTTTTTCCGGCCTGAGTCGGCCCCACCACGGCCATGTGCAACAACGGCTGTGGTGCTGCATCAATCAACTGACCTTTGCGGATGAAAGCTTCAGCCAAGATAAGCTGATCGATCCGCTGTTGATAGCTTGCTTTGACAGCCTCATTGCCCTGCTGGGCCAAAACCGCCTGATAACGTTGTTTTAATAATTGGATAAATTCCAGCATGAAAAGCTAGCTCAGGATTATAATAACTGATTATTTTACGTTGTTTGGCGATCTGACGTGATAACGATCGCAAACCCGGTAAATACCACGACATTTGTCCCCACTTAAACTTGAGGTTATCTTTATGAAGAAACTACCGACTCTTCTGCTCATTCTCTGCTGCACATCGTTAATTGCCTGTAGCAAGGGACAACAAATTAACGGCCATACTATCAATACTGCCTATAGATCAGTTAAAGCACTAAAAAACCGTTTATCTCCCGATGCTCGCATTGAATTTGAAGTCTCTTTCTGGACGCTTCGCGATTCCATTAAAGATAACAAAGAATTTCTTAACACGGTTGACGGCAAAAAACCTGAAGAAATCATCGAGCTGGGTAAAGAGCTCTATCAACAACGGAAAAATTCCGGCTTTGCCGGCTATGAAAAGTACGCCAATTGGGAAGAAATGATAGCCAAATTCAGCAAGGAAAGAATCGATCAGGATAGCCATAAAGATAAAAACAAAGCTGATCCTAAAGACAAAGCTAACGAAGTTTTGTATAAGCTCTAGGATCACCGACTGGGCAAGGCTTTTTGATGCGTTAGTGCTGCAACAAATTGACTTGCCTCAGCGATCGTCAGTTCCATCGCATGGATAAGCTGTGAAATATCAATGCCGATTTCAATAAATTCATGCCTTAATGCCGCGATAGCCTGAGCATTAAGGTTATGTTTCAAATATAACACCTGATCTTTAAATGCCGCCAGTACCGGCTGGATTTTAGCCTCCGCCCGTTGCATAGACTTGATCAACCGGGCATAGTTTTGTCTGGCCAGCTTTAACTGCTGCTTACTGTGGGCACGCAAGTTCCGATTAGTATATTCGCTGAGTTCCTGTTCCCATTCGACAAACAGCGCTTCGCTAACCTGCTCAATCGCTTTGATTCTGTTGCTTACCGTATCGGATTTAGCACAGCAAAACTGATATTGTCTGTTGAGCAGATGGTATTTATGATCCAGCGTGGTTTCATTGACGCAGACCAGGGTCTTAAACCGTTCCAGTGCATCTTCAAACTCATCTCGGGTTTCCTGCAAGCCTAGGCAGGCCTGTTCAACATGAGCAACAACCATATCGCGCTTATGCTCGCCAATGGATTCTCTGGCATTGTAATAAACGGTACGGATTTTTTTCGACAGAAACCCGCCGATTAAATTTAATGTTTTTTGTGCCATATCATTTGCTGGCGGTTTGTTATGATCGGCCATTGGAACCTTGGTTTATTTGCTTGAATTTTATCATTTGCTTTTAATAGTTCCCACGCCGAAACGCTCGTCGTTATACACAAATACTTTAAAGCGCGTCATCCCGGCAGGGATTGCCGGGATCCAGAAGCCACGGATGGCGATACCGAAACAGACAGCAAGTATCCCGTGGGGATTGCTCTGTAAAATCAAGTGGTTCACATCCCTGTGTTCTGGATTCCGGCAATCCCTGCCGGAATGACGGTGTACCACGGACAGTTGTCTATAACGATGAGCGCCAGAGCGTGAAAACGATAAAAATGAAAGCTACTTTCCATATGGATCCACCTCCATTCGCGTTGGAATTCGCCAGCTAGTCGTCCCATCCGGCGCATCTTCCAGAATCACACCGCTATCTTTTAAGCTATTACGAATCCAGTCGGCTCTTGCCCAATCTTTAGCCTTTTTTGCATTTCGACGCTCTTCAATTTGCTTTTCTATGTCTTTTTTAAATTGCTCATCATCATGTATGAGCCACTTAGTAAATTCTGATGTGCTTTGTGAGACTATTCCAGTTTTTAGATGAGACTCAGGATCATTTTGTAATATTCCCAGCAAGCCGCCTAAATATTTCAGCGTAGCCGCCAATGCGCAAGCTTTGTGCGGGTCAGCCTCCTTGATTTTATTCAGCTCTTTAGCTAAACCAAATAACACTGATAAAGCAACTCGCGTATTAAAATCATCGTCCATCGCTTGTTTAAAACGGGTTATATAGGATTCATCAACTGTCTCATTAAATACAGATTTCACTTCGTTCAATGCTCTGTATAACCGCGTTAAGGCAGCTTCTGCATCATTCAATTGCTCATCCGAATAATTCAAAGGGCTGCGGTAATGGCTGGATAGTATAAAAAAACGTATTGCTTCCGGTCGATAGCGTTGCAACACCTCACGCACGGTAAAGAAATTACCCAATGACTTGGACATTTTCTCATCATCGACGCGGACAAAGCCGTTATGCATCCACACGTTGACAAACTTCTCGCCGGTCGCGCCTTCCGACTGAGCGATCTCATTTTCATGATGCGGAAACTGCAAATCCATGCCGCCGCCATGGATGTCGAAATGATTGCCCAGGCAACAGGTAGACATCGCCGAACACTCGATATGCCAGCCGGGCCGCCCCAAGCCCCACGGCGACTCCCAGGCAGGCTCGTTGGCCTTGGCCATCTTCCACAACACGAAATCCATCGGGTTGCGCTTGGCCATATCGACACCGACCCGCTCGCCGGCCTGCAAATCGTCCAGGTTTTTACCCGATAACTGGCCATAACCCTTAAATTGGTTCACCGCATAAAACACATCGCCATTGCTGCCGACATAAGCCAAGTCTTTGGCTACCAGGGTTTTAATCATCGCAATAATAGCGTCGATAGACTGCGTTGCCCTCGGCTCAAGGTCTGGCGGCAAAACGGCCAGCGCCCGTTCATCTTCGTGCATCGCGTCGATAAAGCGCTCGGTCAACGTGCCGTAGTCCTCGCCATTCTCGATAGCACGCTGAATAATTTTGTCGTCAATATCGGTAATGTTGCGCACATAGGTCAGTTCGTAACCCTGATGGCGAAAATAACGCGCCACCGTATCAAACACCACCATGACCCGCGCATGACCGATATGGCAATAATCGTAAACCGTCATGCCGCAGACATACAGGCCGACTTTGCCCGCTACGCGCGGCTGAAACAGTTCTTTTTTTCGGGTCAGAGTGTTATATATTTTCAACATGTTATTCAAATTATGCAGTTAAGTCCGTTTGCCAGTAAACAGGGCCGATCAAGTCGAGGCAGGTTAAACAAAACCGTACAATCTAGCAAGCACAGGCTTCTCTTTCAAGACAAAAACACTTAAAATCTGTCCTTTGCATCACTCTCTAAGGAAAAACCATGCGCACTTTCATTGTCTCCATGATGCTGATTTTAACTACAACACTCTCATTTGCAACGGAAAACCTTATGTCTGATACACCATCAAAAGTTAAATTAACCACGTCTCTGGGTGAAATTATTATTCAGCTGAATCCTGAAAAAGCGCCTATTTCATCAGCCAATTTTATGACTTATGTAACTGAAGGCTTTTACAACAACACCATTTTCCATCGCATAATCCCCGGATTCATGGCGCAAGGCGGCGGTTTTGATACTGATTTCAACCAAAAAGCGGTACACGACCCGATCAAAAACGAAGCCGATAACGGCTTGACTAACAAACGCGGCTCCATAGCGATGGCGCGCACCAACGTTCCCGATTCGGCAACTGCCCAGTTTTTCATCAACTATAAAGATAACGCCTCGCTGAATCATACCAGCCCAACCTCCAGTGGCTGGGGCTATGCCGTATTTGGCGAAGTCATTGAAGGCATGGACATTGTCGATGCAATGGCTAAACAACCTACCGGTAACCGTGGCGGACATCAGGACGTGCCTAAAACCGACATCATCGTCGAAAAAGCCGAAGTTATAGAATAAACGAAAGACACAAGGCGAAAGGCGAAAGAATCGATCACACCCTTAGCCTTTTGCCCCCACACCCTTAGCCTTTCAACCCTCACGCCCCTTGAATCAAGAAATCCTCTTCATCTCAGACCTGCACATTTCCCTGGAAAAGCCTGAAATTACCCGTCGGTTTCTGTCATTCCTGAGCGATAGAGCGCCCAAAGCTGCCGCCGTTTATATCTTGGGCGATCTTTTCGATGCCTGGATAGGCGACGACGACTCTACCCCGCCTAACAATAAAATCCGAAAACAACTTAAACAACTGACCGGTTCGGGCACACCGGTTTATTTGCAGCAAGGTAACCGCGATTTCCTGCTGGGCAAACAATTTTCCAAAGATACCGGCGTTACCCTTATCGATGAGTACACTGTCATCGATTTGCATGGCACCCCCACGCTGCTCACCCACGGTGATTTACTGTGTACCGATGATCTGCCCTATCAGGCATTTCGCGTCAAATCACATACCCCGGAATGGCAACAATCGGTGCTATCCAAACCCTTATTTTTACGCCTACTGGCAGCACGCTGGTATCGTATCCGCAGTTATTTCCACAAACGTAAAAAATCCCGGGACATTATGGACGTTAACCAGGACACGGTAGTTAATATCATGCGTGAACGGCATTGCCTCCGTTTAATTCATGGTCATACGCACCGTCCTGCTATCCATAACTTTAAAATAGACGGCCAAACTGCCCAGCGCTTTGTACTTGCCGCATGGAGCATGCATACAGCTGAAGTATTATGCTGGAACAACAACGGTTATCACATTGAGCCCCTTTAACTCAGATTCAAGACAAAAATGTTGATGACGTTTCATCTTATAACTTTCGCCTTTCGTCTTTCGCCTTAATCAAAACACCCTGTGTGTTATCAAAACGTTACAAAAATCAATTTATACCAATGCCTATAAATGTTGACTTTTGGGGCAAAATCATTAAATTTAGGCCCCTAGAGTGAAAATTTCCTGTCTCCATGGAACATGAAAACCACCCTAAAAACTAATATTAGTCCTAAAAAACATAACCACTATTCTGTCAAATTAACAGGATACCAGGAGAAATATAATATGAAGAAGCCTTTGAAAAGTTGGCTACTTGCTTCCAGTGTGGCTGCTTTATTAGCTGCACCAGCGGTTTCAACAGCTAACAGCGATGTTGAAAAACTCACTCAAAACCCGGCTAACTGGGCAACATGGGGTGGTGATTACGCCGGTACTCGTTACAGCAAGCTCAGTGAAATCAACACCACTAACGTAAAAAATCTGCAACCTGCATGGTCTTTTTCTACAGGCGTCCTGCGTGGTCATGAAGGCGGTCCATTGGTTGTAGATGACATTCTCTACATCCACACCCCTTTCCCTAACACTGTTTACGCGATTGACCAAAAAACTCAATCGGTCATCTGGGAATTCACGCCAGTACAAGATGCTGACGTAACTATTCCGGTTATGTGTTGCGATACTGTCAACCGTGGCTTGGCTTACGGCGACGGCAAAATATTCCTGCAACAAGCTGATACCGTTCTAACCGCTTTAGACGCTAAAACCGGTAAACGTATTTGGAGCGTACAAAACGGCGATCCTAAGTTGGGCATGACCAACACCGCCGCGCCATTAGTTGTTAACGATAAAGTTCTGACCGGTATTTCCGGCGGTGAATTTGGTGTTCGCGGCTTTTTAGCCGCTTATGACATCAACACCGGCGAGTTGGCTTGGAAAGGCTACAGCATGGGTCCAGACAAAGACACTCTGATTGACGCCAAGAAAACAACGACTTGGAAAGACGGCAAAGTGACTCCTGTTGGCCCAGACTCAAGCTTAAGCACTTGGGAAGGCGACCAATGGAAAATCGGCGGCGGTACTACTTGGGGTTGGACTAGCTACGACCCTAAATCAAACCTGATTTATTACGGATCCGGCAACCCATCGACATGGAACCCGACACAACGTCCAGGCGACAATAAGTGGTCCATGTCTTTATGGGCTCGTGACGCTGACACCGGTGCGGTTAAATGGGTTTACCAAATGACTCCACATGATGAATGGGATTTTGATGGTATCAACGAAACTGTTCTGGTTGACCAGGAAGTGAAAGGCAAAATGCACAAGACTATCGTGCATTTTGACCGTAACGGTTTTGGCTACACTTTAGATCGTGAAACGGGTGAATTGCTTGTTGCTGAAAAATTCGACAAATCAGTTAACTGGGCGACACATGTCGACATGAACACAGGTCGTCCACAAGTTGTATCTAAATACAGTACTGAACAAAATGGTGAAGATGTCAATTCAACAGGTATCTGCCCTGCTGCGTTAGGCAGTAAAAACCAACAACCGGTTTCTTACTCTCCACAAACCGGCTTGTTCTATATCTCTGGCAACCATTTGTGCATGGACTACGAACCATTCGAAGTTTCATACACAGCAGGTCAACCTTACGTTGGCGCTACTTTAACCATGATGCCAGCTGGTGCAGACGTTCTGACCGGAAAACCGGACGGAACAACCAACTTGGGTCAATTCACTGCTTTCGATGCTAAAACCGGTAAAATTGCCTGGTCTAACAAAGAACAATTCTCTGTTTGGTCTGGTTCTTTGGCAACAGAGGGCGGGATAGTATTCTACGGCACTCTGGAAGGCTATCTGAAAGCCGTTGACGCTAAAACAGGCAAAGAACTGTATAAGTTCAAAACACCTTCCGGCATCATCGGTAACGTGAATACTTGGAAATATGACGGCAAGCAATATGTTGGCGTTCTTTCCGGTATCGGCGGCTGGGCAGGTATCGGTATCGCTGCCGGTCTTGACAGCGGTGACGAAGGTTCAAACTCAGAAGGTTTGGGAGCTGTGGGCGCATATAGAAGCTTGAGTTCTTTCACTAAACTGGGCGGTACATTGACTGTATTTGCATTACCTAGCAACTAAGTATTCAATGGATTTCCTCGCTACTACGGGGAGTGAATTGGAATACTAAATCAATCTGATTTTTTAGATTGAGTAAAAAGCCCCGGTTGATTTATCAACCGGGGCTTTTTTTTTGCGCTTTATCCAGTAAACTATGTGTCTTAATTGCTTGATACACCCAAGGAGATCTTAATGAGGACTTTACCTCAAGCTAATACCCTGCTCACCATTCTGTTTCTTGCCACATTCAGCTTTACTGTCGTAGCCGGAGAAAAATTCAAGGTCTGTGCCGACCCGCTGAATCCGCCTTATTCCACAAAAAAACAAGACGGCTTTGAAAACAAAATTGCCGAACTGTTTGCCAAAGAACTGGGTCAAAGCGTTGAGTACACCTGGCTTCCCCAACGTCTCGGCTTTATCCGAAATACCTTAAATGCACCGTTAAAAGACAGCGATGTGGAAAGTAACGACTATAAATGCGATGTCGTTATGGGCGTTCCTGCTGGTTACGACATTACCTTAACCACCAATCCCTACTATCAATCAACTTATGTGCTGTTAATCGCCAAAGGGCGCGGCTGGGATGATATTACCGATGCAACCCAATTAGTTAATCTGCCTTTGCAAAGACAGGAATCATTGAAAATTGCGATGTTTGACCGTGGACCAGGAACGACTTGGTTACAAAAAAACGGTTTACTTGACGTGGGCATCTCCTATCAATCGATGTCAGGCGACCATGAAAATAATGTGGCTATGCAGATAGAAAAGGATCTTAAAGCGAAGAAAATTGATATGGTTATTCTTTGGGGACCTATGGCTGGCTATATCACTACACAAAGCCCAAAAAACAGTTATTCAATGATTCCGATGAAATCAACCCCGAACATAAAGTTTGATTTTGCAATGGCCATGGGCGTTCGTAAAGATGATAACGCAAGAAAAGAAGTCCTTAACAAACTGATAGCTGACAAAGCAGGTGAAATTCGAGCCATCATAAGCAATTACAACATCCCTTTACTACCGATCTCTAAGCAAGCTATTCGTAACGATGATGATTAACCTCTATCCAGGGAACTAACTTCCCTCCTGATGTGTTTGATGTTACATCACTGCCCACGAAAGCCACCACAGGCACGAAAGAGTAATCCATTCATTCCGTGGCTTTGGTGTCGCCTAAAGCCCCTCTTTTGGTTTTATGAATCAGCCATCAGACGGCGTAACATCACTTACTTACGATTAAACAACCCAACCAGATAGGCAAACCGCACCGCCCGTTTATCTGATAACTGGTCCCACTGAAAACGCCATTTCCAGTTACCCTTCGTCGTACCTGGAGTATTCATACGATACTCAGAACCCAACTCCAGAATATCCTGCATCGGAATTACCGCCAGATTGGCAACCGATGCCAATGCTGCATGAATTAGCGCACAATGCAATGACAATGTCGGATTGCCAAGGTAATTGTAAATGTAGTTTTTCTGATCATCGCTAATACCCTGCAACCAGCCCAAAGTCGTGTCATTATCATGAGTACCGGTATAAACAACGCAGTTTTTTTCATAATTATCAGGCAAATAAGGATTACCAGGATCATCGCCAAACGCAAACTGCAAAATTTTCATGCCGGGCAAATCAAACTCATCTCTTAACGCCTCGACTTCGGGTGTAATAATACCCAAGTCTTCAGCAACCAGTGGAATCAATCCATATTCTGCTTTCAAGGCATTCAATAATGCTTTGCCGGGCGCCTTAACCCATATCCCATTAATGGCGGTATCTTCATTTGCTGGTATTTCCCAGGCGGCTTCAAGCCCACGAAAATGGTCGATCCGAATAATATCAAACAGCTCAATCTGCGTTTTCATCCTTTTAACCCACCAATGAAAGCCGGTTTTCTTCAGATAGGTCCAGTTATAGTGCGGATTTCCCCAACGCTGACCTGTTTCAGAAAAATAATCAGGCGGCACACCGGTCACAACAGACATTTCGCCTGATTCATCGAGCTTAAAAACGTCACGATGAGTCCAGACATCAGCGCTATCATAAGACACAAAAATAGGAATATCGCCGAATAAAGATACGCCATACTGGTTGGCGTAGGCTTTTAATTCCAGCCACTGCCGAAAAAACACATATTGCTCAAATTGAATACATTCGATTTGTGTTTTTAAGCGGCGACGCGCTTCTTTTATGGCTTTTTCATCCCTTTCCTTAAAATGCTCCGGCCACTGATTCCAACATTGTTGATTAAATTCAATTCTAAGAGCCAAAAACAAGGCGAAATCATCAAGCCAGAATGCTTTTTCCTGACAAAATTGCGTAAAACTCTCCTTATGCTGTTGCTCGGCGCACTCCAAAAACCCAGAATAAGCCTTTGCTATCAAGCACGACTTTTCATGATGGCCGGGACATTCATCGCATTTATCAGAACGCTGTAGCCAGCCCTGCGTCACTAGCCAATCAAGATTAATTAACGCCGGATTACCTGCGTGGGCAGACAGACACTGATAGGGCGAACCATCCGCATGGGTCATGCCTAAAGGCAAGACTTGCCATACGCTAACCCCAGAATCGTGCAGGAATTTTACAAAATGATAAGCTTCCTGCCCCAAATCGCCCTGACTACCCGAACCCGGTAACGAGGTAATGTGCAACAGAATGCCGGCGCGGCGTTTCTTTAAGATGTCATTCACACTCAGTGATCTCTCGTTTAAGTTTTTAGATGTTTAATAATAGAAGGTGAATAACTATCCACTGGGTAGCTCTACACCTGGACGCATTGCACCACCCATAGCCGGGGCACCGGAACCCTGAGTAAACGTCATCGCCAGATAAGCTGGCGCCTCCTCACCCAACAGTCTATACAAATTAGCTAAATTAAGCCGAAATTGTTTCTCGAAGTTACTGACAGCTTCTCCGGGATTATAATCACCAAACCACCAAAACCAATCAGAACCTTCACAAACGGCCAGCTGAAGTTCAGCCTGCTGCACTTGCTTATCCGTTAAGCTGTCGGCTGAAATCACCTTGTCAAAGGTCCGTTTAGCATCGCCTAGCATATCCCAGCCACGATTTTTGTCGGTATCGCCTATCCAGGTTGAAAAGGTACCATAAACCCAGCTGCCCGCAACCATTTTCGCCAGCGGTTTAACCTCAACCTTATTTTGCAAACATTCCGAAAAAGTCGTTAATTCAATACCTGAATGACTGGCCAACCGTTGATATAAAGCACTGAGAAAATGATAGCCATTATCTGGATAATACTCCCAGGCATTTTCGCCATCCATGATAATTGAAACGACCTTGTCGCCACGCTCATGATCAGCAATATTTTCTAAATGGTGGATCAAATCGCCGACCGCATCATCGGCATGCCATTTTGAATACTCAAAACCGATAAGATCGGATAAACCATCATCCCGAAAAAAACAGGCTATATCGGTTTTGGCAAGCTTAAAAGGATGATGAATGCCTGCTTGTTTGGTATTTTCAGGAAGATGTAAACTATTGGCAAGCACAGAACCGCCGCTTGCCGTCCAGTCAAAGCCGAAATCACCTAATATTTTCAAGGTCTGATCGCTGACACCGCCTTCCGAAGGCCAGCATCCTTTCGGTTTAAAGCCGAATAATCGCTTAAAGGTCTGCACACCCTTTTCAAGATGCCACGCCACTCGATCGGCTCCGCCCGGATAGCTATCCAACTCCGGCAAAAGAGCCTCCGGCATCGCCTCATGAGCGGAATTCAAGTCCAGCAACAGCGGCATGATCGGATGAGCATAAGGCGATACAGAAAGCTCAAGCTGCCCTTTTCTGGCCAATGCCTTATACCGGCAGATAACACCGGTCAATTGCTCAGCAATGACTTCTACAATTTCGATCCTGTCGTGCAGCGTATAACCGGAGCCTTTCTCTAACAGGCGCTTCACCCGGCTGTCCGTCAACTTTAGGGTTTCCCCCATCCAGATCAGATGATACCAAGCTAGAATATCGCTGATAAATTGAGAATTAACATAATTTAACGAATCATAATGATGCTCAAGCCAGTCAGCCATTTCAATCAATCGTTGAAAACTCGGATAGCGATTTATTTGCCTGTCCCGGTTCGCTCGCATGCAGGCTTTAACCAGCTTCATGCGTTCTTCAGGATCTGCCGGAATACTGGGATCAACCAGTGCCGCTAACAAGGGATCGGTAATCGAAATGCGATCATGCAAATAGCCGTTGACTTGCCGGGCATATTCCTCAATTTGCTCCAGCAGGATAGGGGCAAAATTAACGACCGCCTTGGCATTCGGCACGGCTTCCAAATGCGCCACCATATCTACATAGTCTTTAATAACATGCAGATATGTCCACGGAAGCTTAAATTCCCCTGTCTGTAAATCCCTATATTCCGGCTGATGCATATGCCAGCACAAGACTAATTTCAATTTGATTTTATCTGGCATAGTGTTTTATTTTCCATTCCCGCCGGCAATAATTCCTTATAGAACTTCACCACTTTTATCTGACATAGTGTCTATTTTGTCCCAGCATATCTGTGGTAACCAAAACAACTCCGCCGGGGCTCACATGAAATCTTTTTTCATCTTCGGCTCTATCCTCACCGATAATGGTGCCTTCCGGAATTTCACAGCCTTTTTCTATAATCGCCCTAGTAATACGACAATGGCGACCGATATTAACTTCCGGCAAAACAATGGTATCTTGCAAGGTCGTATACGAGTTGACGCGAACATTCGAAAATAACAGCGAATGCCTGACTTTTGCTCCGGAAATTACACACCCTCCTGAAACCATAGAGTCCACAGCCTGGCCTCGTCTTTTATCGCTATCAAAAACAAATTTGGCCGGAGGCGTTTGCGCCTGATAAGTCCATATAGGCCAAGTTTTATCATATAAATTTAAATCCGGTTTTACGCCAATCAATTCCATATTGGCAGACCAGTAGGCATCAATAGTGCCTACATCGCGCCAGTAACTTTGTTCCCCGCTTTGCAAATCCAAAAAGGGATACGCATTGGCTAAATATTTATCGATAACGGCAGGAATAATATCTCTGCCAAAATCACGCGTCGAGCCTGGAGTGTCCGCATCTTTCAGTAATTGTTCAAATAGAAACTCGGCATTAAAAATATAAATGCCCATCGACGCTAACGCTGTATCTGTTCTACCCGGCATCAGCGGAGGATGCTCCGGCTTTTCTACAAAAGCCCTGACCCGCCGATTCTCATCGACATCCATGACACCAAAGGCCGTTGCATCTTGCAACGAAACCTCAATACAGCCTATTGTTAAATCAGCATTTTTTTCAACATGATCGGCAAGCATCGCGCCGTAATCCATTTTATAGATATGATCGCCGGCCAGCACCAAAATATGTTCAGGACGGCGACTGCGCAGAATATCAATATTCTGAAAAACAGCGTCAGCGGTTCCTTGATACCAGGAATTCTCATCGTGCCGTTGTTGAGCAGGCATCAAGTCGACATATTCACCAAATTCACCACGCAAAAATCCCCAGCCCTGCTGAATATGACGGATCAGTGAATCCGACTTGTACTGGGTTAAAACACCTATCTTGCGTATACCGGAATTCATACAGTTCGACAGAGGAAAATCGATGATCCGGAACTTGCCGCCAAAAGGTACCGCCGGCTTGGCGCGCCAATCGGTCATATTCATTAACCGTGATCCGCGACCACCAGCCAGTATTAATGCAATAGTATTACGAGTTAAATGACCGACATTATGATCATGTTTTTGATTACTTGATGCTGACATTTTTCATCTCCATGTGGAATAGACTGACAACTCTTGATGTGTTTGGTAATATTGACCGCAACCATTATTCCACTACTCCGAGGCTATTCATAGTGAAAAAGCAATCTAAAAATGTCATCGTGCAAAAACAAGCTAACAATGCACTTGACTCAGATGTGATCCCTTCTTCAGACGTACTGCCCGGCAATATGCAAAAACAATCTAACGTCGCACTTGACGCAGATATGATAAAAATCACGGAAGCCAGACATCATGATCCTTTTTCAGTTTTGGGTCGTCATATCAAGAATAATAACGTTCAGATTAAATTGTATCTACCTTACGCAGAAACAGTGAGCTTTAGTCATAACGGCGCTGCTTTAAACCGGGTTCCCGATACCGATTTTTTTGAATATAACGCCCAAAAAAATGAGCAATTGCCAGCGCATTATCGTTTGTCCTGGACCGATAAGTCTGGCTACAGCCACGAAAACTATGACCCGTATGATTTCGGCACCCAATTTCCGGAGTTTGATCAGCATTTATTCGGCGAAGGCAAGCATTGGCATATTTACCAAAAACTGGGCGGACATCTGCATAAAGCCGATGGTCTTGCTGGGGTTTTGTTTGCGGTCTGGGCGCCTAATGCCGGACGAGTCAGCGTGGTGGGTGATTTCAATCAATGGGATGGCCGCTGCAATCCCATGCGCAGCCTGGGTGGTAGTGGCATCTGGGAACTGTTCATGCCGGATTTGCAAGCCGGTTGTTACTATAAATTTGAGATCTTAAACCGCAATACCAACGAGATCTTGTTAAAAACAGATCCATACGGTCAGCAGTTTGAGTTCCGTCCCAATACCTCGTCCATTGTGATCCAGGAAAAAAGCTATGTTTGGCAGGATCAGCCATGGATGGATCAACGTATCCGCCACAATTGGCTGCATGAGCCTATGTCTATCTACGAGGTTCACTTAGGTTCCTGGCGACGCGACAATCTGGGCAATTTTCTCAATTATCGTGAATTGGCTGTACAACTGGTCGACTATGTCAAGGAAATGGGCTTTACCCATATTGAATTATTGCCGGTGACCGAGCATCCGCTGGATGCCTCTTGGGGTTATCAAACCACCGGCTATTTTGCCCCGACCAGCCGTCACGGCACACCGGACGATTTTCGCTATTTTATCGACACCTGCCATCAAAACGGTATCGGCGTGATTCTGGATTGGGTGCCCGCGCATTTCCCCAAAGACAGCTTTGCTCTGGCTCGTTTTGACGGCAGCGCGCTGTATGAACACGAAGACCCGCGCAAGGGTGAACACCGCGACTGGGGCACCTTAATTTATAACTTTGGCCGCAATGAGGTTAAAAACTTTTTACTGTCCAGCGCCATTTTCTGGCTGGAGGAATTCCATCTTGACGGCTTGCGGGTCGATGCCGTGGCCTCAATGCTTTACTTGGATTATTCCCGCGAGCAGAATGACTGGATTCCCAATATGTATGGCGGTAACGAGAACCTGGAAGCGATAGATTTTCTGAGGGATCTCAATACTGTCACCCATGACCAGCATCCCGGCACGGTGATGATGGCTGAAGAATCTACCTCCTGGCCGCAAGTTACCCGCCCGACCTGGACCGGCGGCTTAGGTTTTTCGATGAAATGGAACATGGGCTGGATGCATGACATACTGTCTTATATGCGTCAGGAGCCGATACACCGCAAATATCATCATGACCAGCTTACTTTCGGGATGCTCTATGCCTTTACCGAAAACTTCTGCCTACCCTTTTCCCACGATGAAGTCGTACATGGCAAAGGCTCGCTGCTCAACGGTATGCCGGGGGATGAATGGCAGCGCTTTGCCAATCTTCGTCTGCTGTACACCTTCATGTACACTTATCCCGGTAAAAAGCTGCTGTTCATGGGCTGTGAATTCGGGCAAGGCACCGAATGGAATTTCAACAAAGCCTTGGACTGGTATGTTCTGGAGTACCCGCATCACCAAGGCCTGAAAGCGCTGGTAAAAGACCTAAATCATCTTTATAAAAAACACCCGGCGTTATATCAGCATGATTTCGATTATCAGGGATTTGACTGGATTGATTGCCATGATTCACAACAATCCATCATCAGTTATCGTCGGAAAACCGAGCATGAAGATTTGATCATCGTGCTCAACTTTACCCCGGTAGCTCGTGAGCAATACCGGATCGGTGTGCCTGCGGCGGGCACTTATACCGAAATATTCAATTCTGATTCCGGATATTACAGCGGCAGTAATGTAGGCAATGGCGCAGCCTTGTCAGAACCGACCGCGTGGATGAATCTGCCACATTCTATCAGCCTTACCTTGCCGCCGTTGGGAGCCGTGATTTTGAAATTATAGGTCGTAGGTTGGGTTGGGCGCGTCTTTTTTGCGCCGTAACCCAACGGGGGCGGCATTAGTGTGTCGAATTACGCTACGCTCGCCCCCCTCTTACGCTGCTCCTGCATTGCTCCACCCTGCATAACACCATAGATGGGTGTAGTAGGGTAATATAGGAATAATTACCGAAGAGCAAATATCTGTTCATGCAGTCGTAACCTAACATACGTACTTAGGCTTTCGCCTTGAAAATACCGTCCGTATTCCATGACAAATCCAACATCTGCTAAGCAATTACCCTATGATAAAAACCCACATAATGAAAAAAATACTTTTTGTCACCAGTGAAGCTCACCCCCTGATTAAAACCGGAGGTCTAGCCGATGTATCCGGCAGTCTGCCCAAGGCGTTGGTCGAATTAGGTGAAGATGTGCGGATTATCATGCCCAATTACCAGGACATCAAAACGACCGAAGAAGTTCGTTACCTCAGCACCGTCTATGTGAATAATTACGCGGTGAATATTCTGGAAACCCGGCTTCCGGGTACCGACGTCATCGTGTGGCTGGTAGATTCTCCGGAGCACTTTAATTTCCCCGGCAATCCCTATCTTGATGAACACGGCAATCCCTGGACGAACAGTGCCGCACGCTTTGCCCTATTTTGTCGCGTCACCGTAGAAGTTGCGATGAACCGCAGTTATCTGGATTGGAAACCCGACATCGTCCACTGCAACGACTGGCAAAGTGGACTGGTACCTGCCCTGTTATCACTGGAATATAGCCGACCCGCTACCATTTTTACCATACATAACATGGCTTATCAGGGATTATTCCCTAACGCGACTTACCTGTCTTTAAATTTGCCGGGACAACTTTGGCATCCTTACGGCATAGAGTTTCATGACATGCTGTCGTTTATTAAAGGCGGTCTGGTCTATTCGGATCGTATCACCACCGTAAGCCCAACCTATGCCGAGGAAATTCAAACCGCCGAGTTCGGTTATGGGCTGGAAGGACTGTTAAGTTATCGAAAAGATTTCCTAAGCGGCATTATCAACGGCATAGATGTCGACTACTGGAACCCCGAAACCGACCCCAACATCCCCCAAACATTTAACCGCTTAACGCTAAACAAAAAACCGCTCAATAAAACAGCGCTACAGGAAAGATTATCCCTGCCTGTAGACAAAAACATTCCCGTGATCGGACTTATCAGTCGTTTGGTAGAACAAAAAGGCATTGATCTGATACTGAAATGTCTCCCCGAAATGCTGACCCATCCGCTGCAAATTGTCTTGCTCGGCAACGGTGACAAGAGTTTTGAACAGCACTTATATAATTTTGTTGATAGCCACCCCGATAAAGTATCGATCACCATAGGTTATGACGAAACGCTGGCACATATGATTGAAGCGGGAGCAGATATATTTCTGATGCCCTCGCGTTTTGAACCCTGTGGCTTAAATCAGATCTACAGCCAACGCTACGGCACCGTGCCCATCGTCAGAAAAACCGGCGGCCTAGCCGATACTGTCGTCGATACCGTTCCTGAAACCTTGAGCAATAACACCGCAACAGGTTTTGTTTTCAACGAAGCCAGTCCCGGCGCGTTAATGGAAGCCATTAAACGCGCATTGATTTTGTACGACCACCCTAAAACATGGAAAAAACTACAAATCAACGGCATGCAAAAAGACTACTCTTGGATAAAAAGCGCCCAACAATACATGACCTTATACAGTCATCTGTAACGGTATGGTAAGCGTGGTAGGATGGATGCGGCTGCGTGAGTAGGCATTTTGCTCCTCGATAACTGCTCCTGCGTTGCTCATCCTACCGAGTTAGCCGGATTAACAAACCTTTCAGATGACATTTAAATCAACCCGCAACAGCTTCCTCATCGCCATCAGCGCCATCGGTTTGTTGCACGCATTTTTTGGCTTCAGTCTAGGGTGGCTGCTATTGCCAAGCACAGTTTATCTAGCATTACTCATTTACGGCTCGGCAAGCATTCAATCCAACTTCTACGCCCCAGTCTACTGTCATGCAGATATTGCAGAAAAAGAAATTGCCCTATCTTTTGACGATGGACCAAACCGGAAATACACCCCACAGGTGCTCTCAATATTAGCTCAGTACCATGCACCGGCAACTTTTTTTGTGATCGGGAAAAACATCCGGGGCAATGAAAGTGTTTTGAAACAAATGGATGTAGAAGGACACAGCATTGGCAACCACAGCTACACGCACTCTTTTTTTATCGATTTTAAAAGCTTGCAAGGCTTTAACCATGAATTAAACCAGACAGCCGAGAGTGTCTTTAACGTCATAGGCAAACGGATGAAGTTATTCCGGCCGCCCTATGGAGTCACCACACCCAATCTTGCCAAAGCCTCAAATAGTTTGAGCTACAACATCATCGGCTGGAACGTCCGCTCTTTAGATACAACGGCCGACAGCGCACAAACCATAACCCGGCGCGTACAAACACAAATAAAACCGGGTGCTATTATCCTGTTTCATGATACGTCGGATAAAACCATCCAAGTATTAAAACAAACGCTTAATTTTGCAAAAGAAAATGGCTATAAAATAGTCAGTGTAGAGCAGCTTTTGAAGATTGAAGCTTATGAATAACCCAACAATGATGACATGGACTCCCGCCCCATTGGGACGACTGGGTAAATACGCTAGCCGCCCCCATCGCCGCCAGCAATCCGTAGCATTCCTATTGATGCCCCAGATCAATCATTTCATTGGGGTAAATCTGGACAAAGACAATGCGCGACCCATTCATTTTTCTGACCACGACATCGAATTGGTTGAATTCAATTTTCTGACCTTCTACTGGAATATCACGCAGTTTGGCCATGATGAGGCCGCCAATCGAGACCTCATCTTCCAATTCAAGTTCTTCGTTCTCGATGTCTATGCCCAGAATCCGTTCCAACGAGAATATCGGCAAACTGCCCTTGCCGATCAAAGTGTCGTCATCGAGCCTTGTCCAGTCATTGTTGTTTTGACGAAATTCATCGCGTATCTCACCGACCATCGCACTTAACAAATTATCCAGCGTAATGAAGCCTTGCGGCTTTTGCCCTTTTTGTCCAATGATCGCAAAATGTGATACCCCCATACGGAAATGACGGAATAATTCCAGTGCGGAGGCGTGCGGCGGGATATATTGAATTGGCCGCAGATAATTATTCAAATCCTCAATCGCTTTGCCTTCTTGCTGAGCGAAAAACAGATCTTTCAAATGAATCACGCCCAACACATCAACGCCATTAGTGTCGAAATAGGGATAACGACTGAAGCGTTTTTGAGATACGGTTTGCAGGTTTTTTTGCAATGACTCGTTACGATGCAATGCAGTGATCTCATGGATCGGACGCATCAAGTCGGACACTTCGAGTTCGCTGAAATCGAGCGTTTTCGCCAGAATATTCCATTCATCGCGGGTAAAGCGGTCGTCAGGACAGTTGCTGCGCAAAATAAGTTTAAGTTCGTCGGCCGAATAGTGCGCATCGTGGCCATGAACATTACCCAAACCAAACAGGCGCAATACCAAATTGGCACTGGAATTGAGTAACCAGATCGCAGGATACATCAGCCAATAGAATCCGTAGAGCGGCGCGGCGCTCCATAAGCCGATCTTTTCAGGATTACGAATCGCCATCGACTTTGGCGCAAGCTCACCGACTACGATGTGCAGAAACGAGATCATCGAAAAAGCGAAAGCGAATGAGATGCCGTGTATCAGCTCTGGCGATGTAACACCGATTCTGCCGAACACAGGTTCCAGCAGGCTGACAAATGCAGGCTCGCCAATCCAGCCCAGGCCGAGCGAAGCAAGCGTAATGCCCAGCTGGCAGGCCGATAAATAGGCATCAAGTTTTGCGTGTACCTTTCCCAAAATACGTCCGCGCCAACCTTGTGTTTTAACAATCGAGCGGATGCGCGTTTGTCGCAGTTTGACCAGACCGAACTCTGCGGCTACAAAAAAACCATTGAGTGCGACTAATAACATCGCCACACTGATTAGAAAAACATTATTCATATAACACTTTAAATTTTAATGGGAAAGAGTATTGACGTTGTCGATAAATTGAGGATGCCCACGATTCAGAGTAGTGCCGTTGAATTAGGCAATAGCCAAAACCTACGCATTATTGAAATAGCATGCAAAATAGTTGATGCGTTCAATAATACACCCTGAACGACCGCTGTATTTCTTCAAACTCATACAGATAAGGCTGCGCGACTTCGTAATTGGCGGCCACGACCAGCAGGTCATGGGAAAAAACCGAGGTGTTATACCAGTTGAAACTGCCTTCTATAACAATGTAATCGTCAATAATGCAATACTTGGAATGTATCGGGGAATAAGGCACCGGATGATCGTCCTGCCCGTAAACCAAACCTACAGCAATACCGGCATGCTTTAATCGATCTACCGTCGGCAACAACGGACGGCTCAACTCTTCCCCCATCGGCCGTTCTACACCGATACGACCCTGCCTCGCCAAGTGCCCGTTAAGCAAAATATGGACATGAACTCCCCGGTTTTTGGCATTGATCAGCGCATTGACCACGCTATCGTGATGATCGCCCAGCAAATCGCCGATCAGGAATAACGACACCTTAATCGAATGTCTGGCGCGGTTAATTTCGGCCAATATCGCATGATGCGGAAGATAGGGCTTGCCGTTTAGCATCACGTGCCGACCAAAGGTATAGAGCAGGTTGAAATGGCTCAACGGGTCGATGCCGTATTTTTGATTGACGCCGCCCCGCTGGCTTTGAAAAATGTTATCCAGCAACCGACAGATGCCTTTGGAATGAAAGGTCATCCCCGATTCCCAATTAGCCCACCAGCGATCGAAAGTGATATTGAATGAACCCAATATACTGTCTTCATCATTAAAAATAATGAATTTGGTGTGCATGTCCGGTTCCACTTCGATCAGGTGATGCTTCGGACTGCAAAACACGCCGATCAATTCAATCCGGGAATGCTTCAAGCGCGCATAATTTTGGCTGTTGGTTAGGGTCATTTTTCGCCAATCGACAATGCACTGAACCAAAACCCCCTGCTCGCTGGCGGCTAGCAAATGGGTGGTAAAATCATGGTCGTCGATGCAATCCACGCTGACTTTTATGGTGCATAAGCGCTCAGGATTCTGGTGCTTACAGCGGATAACCTTGTCGATCAGGTCGTGAATATAACGCTTGGGATGATAAGGATGGTGCTGCTGTCCTTTGGTGAATTTAGGTACCAGTTGCAAGGCTTCAAAATGATGGTTATACCAATCCACATCGCTCTGCAATTCACCGGCATTCAATTCGTAGCTTCGATAATTGTTGGCCGTGGACCAATCCCCGGTAATCCTTCGATACTGCGGATGGTCGCCCTGAAGCTGCTGCCAGTCCATAAAGATATATTCGTTCCGGGAGGCAATGGAATGCTCGTCCAGATGCACAATAAAGGCGAACTTGACACAGTTGATCTGGCCGAAATTACTGGAAAACGGATGGATATAAAAATCCCGTGTGCAACGTTTGTGCCTATCCCAGTGAATATCATAGGCGTCGGTATCGACTATATAGGTTTCGCAGATCGTATCGCGATAGACTTTTAGGATAACTTTTACATTGGCCTGAACGCCATAAAACACATCGAAATCTATTTTTCCCCAGCGGATATAGAATTTGTCGTTGAAGTCGTTAACTCTTTGAAAAGAGCCCCCCATATTTCCATGAGTGGGCGCGGCGTAATGTTCAGCTATCTGCATAGGTTTATCTCCATGATAAAGGATGAAATTTTTAGTCTCATGCTGGACGGGAAAATCGGTGGAGTGCAGGCTTCGCCTGCTGAGCAAGCGAAGCTTGCACTCCTGCCTCTCGCCCTGAATCTTTCACCTTAAATCTTAGGCTCAAAGGTCATAAAATAACCGCAATGATCGGAAACCCTGCCATAATCCCGCTCGGTAAACAAAACCGTCGCTGAGGTGACGCTTAGCTCGCTGGTTTTATTCAAAAAAACATAATCGATACGATAATCGTCGCTGGGATAATCTTGCCAGTAAGGATCGTTAACTCTGAAGATCTTTTCAAACACGCCCTGCGAATTGGCCGCCAGATACTGGTCGTCATATTGATGGGCATCGACCACCAGATGATAGCCTTTTGATCCGGCAGTAATATTAAAATCGCCGCACAGCAACGTGGCGCAAACTTGCGCCGTCTGTTTAGCCTTGGCCCACTCGCACAATCGATTAAACTGCTCGGCAAATCCGTCTTCCCACCAGCTTAAATGCGCCGAAAAAACATTAACCCGCCCGATATAAGGCACCTTGATTTGTGCCATGACGACTTTTCTGGAATGAATACTGTAAACGTCATGGCTATCCGACACATACTTGGCGTCCTGTTTGAGCAGCGGAAATTTGCTTAAAATGGCAACGCCTTCGCGGTACTTGTCAAAGCCCAGATGCGCCCAGTCGGTATGAATATGATACGGCGCAGCCAAGCGATCATTGATTATTTTGGCGGAATTGGACTCCCAGTCCCCTGCCCCGTCATTCCAAAGTTCAGCCACTTCCTGTAGACAGACAACGTCAACATTCAGGTCATTAATCGCCTTGGCTATTTGGGAAAACTTATCATCCTGATTATCTTCCTGATAACAATGCAGATTAAGAATCAACACCTTCAGCGACTCATGGCTGAGTGAGTAGTTTTTGCCGTGATTGTTATCCCAAAAAATCTGGCCGTTGCGTTCAACGGAAATACTGTATTGCAAGCGGAAAGCCTGACCGATCCTAAGCCAGCCTTTCCAGATTGCAATACCGTACTGATTGGGATTTCTGGCATTGCTGAGCGCCTCTTTGTCCCAGTAGTTTCTTTTAAAATGGCAGGCGGTTTTATGGCTATGCTGCCAGTTATCGGTCGTCCAGTGTACGGTTACCTTGTCGGCATCGTTGAATTTATCCACCGCCACCGTGACCGGAATGTTTTTTTGTTCGCCATCCAGTTGAGTCGCAAAGCCGATGTTTAAAACCGGCGCCGGGCAAACTACCTTGATACCTGAATCAGCTTGACTGGAATAATTTGCGCCCTGCCGGTTATCCCAATACTCACCCCCGGAACTCTGGTAGCGTAATCCGAACCGGATATTGCCGGGTAGCGAATGAGCCGGACTGAGCTGGAAATGGATTTGAGCCCGCCAGTATTCCTGATCATGTTCCAGTTTGCTATGAAAACTGGCAGGCAGAGTTTGCCATATGCCGTCTTCACCCGACCAGAGCACATCGATCCGTTTATCGTAACTGACGTTTTCCACCCGCATAAAAAAATCCAGCGTCTGTTGAACGTTGGTTTTTTTACGGGTAATCACATTTTCAACATACAGCAGTTGGATTTTGGCCAAATTTTGTCTCCGTTATTGCTACCCTGAAACTCAGGTCAAAAGGAAAGATATAGGATTCCGGGTATGCCGTGCGTATCCTATGTGCCGCCGGACGTCGGAGCATCACTGCCATTAAGTTATTGTGGACGCGAATTTATTCGCGCCCACAGCATTCAACCCTAACTATTGGGTAGTGACGTCATAGCAAGGGAACGACGCAACATCTTAAGACCGGGCAGGTTTAAAACCCACCCTTACATTTGAGGGATTGTAATCCCGAAAATCAATATCCGGAAAAATATTATCCATGATCTCCAGCGCCGTCAAATAACGCTCATTGAGCCTATTCTTGCGAAAACAGTCATGTAAATAGTTAAATCTGGCCAGATGATCGGTAACGCGTTTATTCGCATAGTCGATGGTCGTCCCCGATTTCATGATAAACGGCCAATCGGAAGCTTGCGCCAGCAAAATCGATCTAGCGGCCTGATTCAAGGCCCGCGTCTGTATCGGAGTCAGCGTTAAGCCCTGAACATCGTGCGCAAGTTTTTCCATCTGCAATTCGGCCTTGTGCAGCAAAGGGTAAATCCAGGCATTGGTTTCATTAATCCAGTAACTGGAATAGCCTTGATCGCCCCAGCTTGATGCGGCGGGTGTAGCTACCTGCGGTGACGGCTGCTGCTTTAAATAATCTCCGCAACTGCTTAGTTGAACGCCGCCGGTGCTTTCACTTGCCAATCTCAGCACCCAATCCAGCCAATATGTCCCTTCGAACCACCAATGACCAAACAGTTCCGCATCATAAGGCGCAACGATAATCGGTTGCCGGCCATCGTCCATCGCAGCGCCAAGCCGATCGATCTGACGCTGACGTTTATCGACAAAATCCTGAGCATGTTCACGCGCTTTTGCTAATGCCTGTCTCGGATTATAAATTTCCTTAGGCCGGTTCTCGCCGGTCACGCGATGGTATTTAATGCCGGTGTTGATACGGGTTTTTCCATCGAGAATATAAGGCGCGATATAATCCAACTCCCGCTCAAAACCGATATCGCTATAGTATTCGCGGTAATCAAAATCTCCCGGATAGCCTTCCTGAGAACTCCAGACCTGCCGCGATGATTCGGGATCGCGCGCAAATGCCGCGACACCATTGCCGCAGGCTATCGGCGAATAAACGCCATGACGAGGCGGCGAACTGGCATCCATAACACCGTGGCTATCGACAAAAAAATAGGCGATACCCGCCTCGGCCAGCACCGCCTCAAGGCCTGGATAATAGCCGCATTCAGGCAGCCAAAATCCAGTCGGAGCGCTGCCCGTTGCCGCTTTAAACATGGCGATACCGGTATTTATCTGGTTGCGGACCGCGGTTTCGCTGACATTCAGCAGCGGCAAAAAACCGTGAGTCGCAGCTGTCGTGATCAGTTCAAGCTTACCGGTGCTTTGGTGTTTTTTAAAAGCCGCCAATAAATCGCCGTGATAGCGATCCTGATAAGTGCTTAACGCGTTTAGATAAAAGCGGCGATAGAGTCGCGCTAATTTTTGATACTCCGGCTGCTTACGGGTTCTGATAATTTCCTTTTCAGCCAATTCCAGCCGACTGTGCAAATAGCTCAGATAGCGTGTTTGCAGCAAGTCGTCGCGCAGCATAGATATCAGCGTCGGCGACAACGACAGCGTCAGCCGGTAATCGACGTTATCCGTGTGTAAACGGTCGAGTACACCGATCAGCGGCAGATAGCATTCGGTCATGGCTTCGAACAGCCAGTTTTCCTCAAAAAAACTGTCATGCTCAGGATGACGCACATAGGGAAGATGCGCGTGCAGAATAATGCTCAGGAAACCTTGCCCGGAACGCGGTAAGCTTGTTGTCATGCTTGTTTGTTGATGCCTAGGCCTGAGGCATTTTTGCCCTGGCAATAGCCGAAGTCTTGATGATCTTGATGCCAGGCCGTCCTAAGCGGGGCATGAATAATGTTCGAATGGGCAATAGCGATAAAACCGTCATCTGCGCCCCATTTGCCTATGGCGGCTGAATAAGCCGTTTCATTAACCGGACAGGATAAAGACACTTGTTGTTGAGTCATCGGATTATCGATGGCGACGTCGAACCATGATACCGTCTCGGCAGCTGCCTCTTCGTCGTCGGATTGCGAATAAATTCGTAAGGTGATTTTCTCATTATCAGGCATAGAAATATCCTTATCCCTTCCCAAATCCCAATATGCATAAAGGTGTCCGGGATCGACCGGCAAAAGCATCAGTTCAGGAATATTGCAAGATGGCTTTGGTGCAAAATCCCGACCGATTTCCTCGCCAATATCCAATAGTTCCCTGGGCGAAAGCCTGATTTTTTCGTCGAATTCCGGCGCCGGACTTGAAAAACACGGCGTAAAATCCCGACTGATTTCCTGACTGATTTCAAGCATGTCTTTCGCCGAAAGATTCATTTTGGAATTATACTTTGCCTGCAAAAACGTCATCACCAGCCCTAAACGTTACGATTACCCTATACTAAAATTCTTCCATACACTTAAGCATTATTCTTAGGCTATCTTTTTAGAGGCCGCCTTGGAAGTTAAACGCATTTAAGTATACGGAGTAAACTCCACAGGGTCTAGTACTGTATGAACCCCACAATTAGCGGTGTTCCACAGCTTAGGAGGCACCTACTTTGGGTTTTCGTGGATCAATTGATTTTTTTGGTTAAGGCGATGCGCTAGTAATGCGCCGGTTACATGGGTGAGGGCATCGGTCTGAAAGTCATTTTCGTATTGGACATCGGTCACATAGGCTCTTGGCGCTTCCTCTTGCGGCAATTGCAAAGACCTAATGACCCACTGAAAAACCGGCTAAAAGGTAGAAAACGGCAGTTATTGCCGGCAAAATAATAGGCGCAAACACAAATAAATCACACACAACGCATAGACACCAAACAACTGCAGAAAATACCTATATTAGCCTGATTTTTTTTTCGGCCAACCGGGGTAACTCGGTTCCACAAATACGACAATAGTTTGCTTCCATTTCATGCCCGATTTTTCGGCATTTCGAACAAACCCTTTCGTCAACACGAGTATTCTGCCGCTTCATTTCCTGGGATAATTCCGCCGTGAATATGCCGGTGGGCACCGCGATGATAGCGTAACCGCTTATCATAACCACTGCCGAGAGGGCGCGCCCCAGATCGGTTTGAGGCGTGATGTCGCCAAAACCCACCGTGGTCAAGGTCACCACCGCCCAGTAAATGCTCACCGGTATGTTGGCAAAGCCATGTTCAGGACCTTCGATCAAATACATGGCCGACCCGAAAATCACCAACAACGTGGAAATAGTGAACATAAATATAGTGATTTTGAGCCGACTGGCCATCAAGGCGTTGATCAGCAGATTGGACTGATTGATAAAACGGACCAGCTTCAACACCCGAAATATCCGTAAAACTCTCAGGATGCGGATGACTTGGAGGTAATGTGAATCGGATATAAAAATACCGAGATAGGAAGGAATGATAGCCAATAAATCGATGAGGCCGTAGAAACTGATGATGTATTTGATTGGCCTGTGTATGCAGAAAATACGAAGGATATACTCGACAGTGAATATAGTCGTAAATACCCATTCTGCAGTAGCCAGTTGCTCCCCATACCGCTGGCTAATGTCGGCGACACTGTCCAAGGTAATTGTTAAAACACTGATCAGAATTAAGATCATCAGCGCAATATCGAAGCCCTTCCCCGCCGGGGTATTGGCCTGATAAATAGTCTGGTACAACGTGTGCCGGAATGTCTCTATACGTGTGCGCGTACTCATAAATAATAATTCCTCCTGTGAATTTGGCCTGACATTCTACCGGTTTGGTTTCTTGGGTGCTTTTTGGGCTTTTGCCGTGAAATTAGCACAGTATAATCGCTGCGTTTTTTGACGGGTGGGTTATCGCATGTTATTGCGGATTCACGGCTTCTGACTTAAACCGGGACGTTAACTAAGTATTGGGCAGCCCGGCCGTTCGTTCTGACCTACGTACAATTGGCGACAGTCACGCATAATTTTGGCGCGCCTGAGTACTGCCCGTTTTTCCGGGATTTCGCCGATTATTATCACCAAGGGCTAATTGATGACCATGAGTGGAAAAAATTGATTCAGGTGAATGTGATCTAGCATAGGAGGATTGCCCTGGTACTCAGTCAACTTTATTCTGACAGTCAAGCAACTGGATGTGGGGGCGACTTCAGTCGCCACTGGGCGGCTAAAGCCGCCCCCACAGTTACAGGCATCGGTCATTTCTAAGTTGACTAAATACTAGCGGTGAATCCAGCTTGCAGCATTCTTCTGATTAGGATAAATGCAAAAATATTGATACTATACCTTTTGCTTATTATATTTTTCTTATGCATTCTAAATTCGGTTTTTTAAGTTACGAAATCAGCCACGTCATTCGTCAGCGCTTTAACAAGGAAGCGGAAAATATCGGCTTGACTCATGCCCAATGGCGAGCTTTGGTACATCTGTCCAACAACGAAAACTGCCGCCAAATTGATCTGGCCGACATCCTCGAAATCAAGCCGATTACGCTGGTAAGGCAGATCGACTTGCTGGAAGAGGCGGGACTGGTTCGACGCAATAAGGACAGTGAGGACCGGCGCGCTTATCGTCTGGAACTCATGCCCAAGGCGCACGCCGTCATGCAGGAACTCTGGGAAATCGCCGATGCAGTGGAAGCGGAGGTGCTTAAAACCTTAACGCCGCAAGAACAAGAACAGATGACCTCGCTGCTGGAGCGCATTAAAACCAGCATGAGTGAAACTATCTGATTAATGAAATTGGATAGTGAAAAGTTTGCATAAACCTAAGCTGATAACCCGTCTATTCAAAGAGCTGATTGACGGCGGATTGTGCTGCGGACAGGCTAATGAAACCGACCGGCAAATGCTGACCCGAGTCGGCAAACAGTTCGTAATTTTATTGCTTATCATTACCTTGTCTGATGATCTTCTCGATTGAATACTCGGAACACTGCATTTTATTTTTGAATGAATGCATCTGCTTTTCGAGGTTATCGAAAGATTCATTGAAGAAATCCTGGAGCACACCTTGCCCACGACTCACCACGAAAGCGAAATCCTCATCATCAGCATGATTTTGATTTTGCTGGTACTCGGGCTATATCCACCATACAAAGTATGGCCGCGCTTATATCGCTGCTGACGAAGAAATAGCAGAGCTGTCTGGTTACGATATACCAAGCGTCAATCTTTCTATTGGCGAACGTTGCCGGTTGGGCGTAAATGGAAATTAATCATCGCTTATGGGATCGGTCTTTTCTGGCTTCTATTTTGGTTTTTTCTCTAAAGGATGATCAATGACTGTCAAAGCCGCTCAAACAAAGCCGCCTTAGTATTCCTTCCCCTTTGAATAACTTTTTATGCTCCCTGGCTGTGTTCCGGCATAGCCTTTTTTTAATTTATCAGGATAACTATGCTTTTACTCTCAAAAAAACAGGACTGGTTCGGCAACATCCGTGGCGATGCGCTGGCCGGCATCGTCGTCGCGCTGGCGTTGATCCCGGAGGCCATCGCCTTTTCTATCATCGCCGGTGTCGACCCCAAAGTCGGGCTTTATGCGTCCTTCTGTATTGCGGTGATAACGGCTATTGTCGGCGGAAGGCCGGGCATGATTTCAGCGGCGACCGGCGCCATGGCGTTACTGATGGTGACCTTAGTCAAGGACCACGGACTACAGTATTTATTAGCGGCAACGGTGTTAACCGGTGTACTACAAATCATTTCCGGTTACCTGAAACTCGGCGGTTTGATGCGTTTTGTTTCCCGCTCGGTAGTCACCGGTTTTGTCAATGCGCTGGCGATATTGATCTTTATGGCGCAAGTGCCTGAACTGACTCACGTCACCTGGCATGTCTATGCGATGACGGCAGGCGGACTGGCGATTATTTATCTATTTCCGTACATTCCCTTTATCGGCAAATCCCTGCCCTCGCCGCTGGTTTGTATTGTGGCCTTAACCGGTATTGCCATCTATTTGAATCTGGACATCCGCACCGTCGGCGATATGGGACAACTACCGGATACCTTGCCGATATTCCTCTGGCCCGAAGTGCCGTTGACCGTCGAAACCTTGCAGATCATTTTTCCTTATTCGGCCGGACTGGCCGTGGTGGGTATGCTGGAATCGCTGATGACTGCAACCATCGTCGATGATCTGACCGATACGACCAGCGATAAAAATCGCGAATGCAAAGGCCAGGGCCTGGCCAATATCGGCTCTGGTCTTCTAGGTGGCATGGCGGGTTGCGCGATGATCGGACAGTCGATTATCAATATAAAATCCGGTGGCCGTGGACGTTTATCTACGCTATGCGCGGGTGTGTTCCTGCTGATCATGGTGGTATTTCTGGGCGAGTGGCTGTCTAAAATTCCGATGGCTGCATTGGTGGCGGTCATGATCATGGTCTCGATCGGTACCTTTAGTTGGAATTCTATCGTTAAATTGAAAGAGCATCCGTTATCCACCAATGTTGTTATGGTGGCGACGGTCGTCGTCGTTGTCTGGACACATAATCTGGCATTTGGTGTAGTGACGGGGGTGTTACTGGCATCGTTGTTCTTCGCCAATAAAATCGGTCATTTTATGTATGTCGAGTCAACCTTGGATGAAGACAACAACACGCGAACTTATCATGTTATCGGGCAAGTCTTCTTTAATTCGGCAGACAAACTTGCCGTTGCCTTTGACTTTAAAGAGGCGGTTGAAAAGGTCGTGATAGACCTGCATCGCGCGCATTTCTGGGATATATCCTCGGTGACCGCCTTGGATAAGGTCGTGATAAAGTTCAGGCGAGAAGGCGCCGAGGTGGAATTAATCGGCTTGAACGAAGCCAGCGCGACGATTGTCGATCGTTTCGGCATACACGATAAACCGGAAGAAATTGAAAAAATCATGGGAGGTCACTAATGAACATTACTACAAATTTGGTACTGGCGTGCATTGATGGTTCGGTACTCAGCGAAGCAGTTTGCGATTACGCCGCCTGGATAGCGCAACGGGTCGATGCACCGTTAAAACTGTTGCATACGATCGATCATCATCCTGAGACCGCCGCACTATCGGACTTGTCCGGTAACATCGGCCTGGACAGTCAGGATCATCTACTGGAAGAAATAACCAACGTTGAGCAACAACGCAGCAAGTTGCGGCTGAAGCAAGGCAAGTTACTGTTACAAGCGGCCAAAGAGCGCGTTATACAAGCAGGCATCGCTGACCCCATCACTAATCAGCGCCACGGTAGTCTGGTTGAGTCGCTGATAGAACTTGAAGACAGCATCCGGGTCCTGGTCATCGGTGTGCGCGGAAAAGTTCACGAAAACCAGCCTGACCAGATAGGTGCAAAACTTGAGTCTATCATTCGCTCATTGCATAAGCCTGTTCTGGTAGTCAACGACACTTTCAAAGCACCGCAACGCATCATGATCGCCTATGACGGCAGCAAAGCGGCAGAAAAAGCGGTCGACATGGTCGCTGCCAGTCCGCTTTATAAAGGCCTGACCTGTCATCTGGTCTACGTCAGTAAAGACAATACAGCAATAGAGTCGTTGCTTGAAGCGGCCGCCAGTAAACTGACAAAGGCGGGCGGCATTGAAGTGATCACTAAAATATTACCCGGCAAGCCCGATCAAGCGCTTTGTGAATATCAGGACAAACACGCTATTGATCTGACCGTGATGGGCGCGTTTAGCCACGCCCGCATTCATGATCTATTGCTGGGCAGCTTTACTGCCAAGATGCTGATGCACACCCAAAAGCCGTTGCTGTTACTGCGGTAAAACTGAAGAAATAAAGAGGCTCGCCAAAAGAGCCTCTTACCCGCCAATTACACCCTATTCAACAATGCGATTTTCAAAGACCACGATAGTGCGAGTATTTAACTGATAACAATTTTCATCCATTGCTTTCTGCTGTTGCGAGTCCACGATATCTTGCGGTGCCTGCAACGATGTATCCAAAGACAGACACCATAAGCGACCGGCAATGACCGGCAATTCAATGGTCACTTGTTGACCTGACATATTCATCACGACATGCAGGTCGGCTTCGTTACTTTCCACACCTGCCAAGGTAAAAGCCAGAACCCTGGCTTCCGGATCATCCCAAAGCGGCTTGTTAAGTTCGGTGCCATGCCATTGAATTTCGGCCATGCCCCGGCCATTAACAGGTTTACCGGTCAAAAAACGCCGCCGCATGATGGCTGGATGTCTTTTGCGCAACGCTATCATCAGTTGAACAAAGCGCAGCATATCGGCATTTTTTTCCGTCATACTCCAATCTATCCAGGACAATTCATTATCCTGACAGTAACAATTATTATTTCCTCCCTGGCTGTTTAATAACTCGTCGCCCGCCAGTAACATCGGAACGCCATGACTGAGTAGCAACATAGCAAAAACATTTTTCGCCTGTTTTCTACGCAATGCCAAAATACTTGCGTCTTCGGTTTCACCCTCAATGCCATAATTAAAACTTAAACTATTATTACAGCCATCCTGATTATTTTCGCCGTTAGCCTCATTATGTTTTTCGTTGTAACTGAACAAATCGTACAAGGTAAAGCCGTCATGACAGGTGACAAAATTAATGCTGTTAATAGGCAGTCGGCCTTTGTGTTCATACAGATCGTTACTGCCGCAAAGGCGGGTTGCCAGCTCGTTGATCAAGCCATTATCGCCGCGTACAAAGCGCCGGATAACGTCCCGGTATCTACCGTTCCATTCAGCCCAGCGATAACCGGGAAAACTGCCAACCTGATACAACCCTACCGCATCCCAGGCTTCGGCAATCAATTTGGTTTTGGCCAGCCGCGCTGAAAGCTCGATACCCCACAGCAAAGGCGGATCGTGCAGAACTTTACCTCCCTCCCCTCGGGCTAAAGCGCTGGCCAGATCAAAGCGAAAACCATCGACATGCATTTCCCTGACCCAATATTCCAGGCACTTAATAATAAAGTTGGCTACCAGGGGATGATTGGCGTTTACCGTGTTGCCACAGCCGGTATAATCATGAAGAATGCTCTTATTATTCGCATCATGATGATAAAAAATATCATCGCCTATGCCCCTGAAATTTATAATCGGGCCATCGGCACCCGCCTCTGCAGTATGGTTAAACACCACATCCATAATAACGCCGATGCCGGCCTGGTGCAGCGCTTTGACCAGATCGCGAAACTCCTGTACATGAGTGCCTTGTTCCGGGGTGACACAGTAACCTGGATGCGGACTAAAAAAACTGTGGGTACTGTAACCCCAGTAATTCTTCAGCCCCATATCGGCGGTGTTCTTAGGAACATCCTGCTCATCGAAAGCCATCACCGGCAATAGTTCAACGTGAGTAATGCCGAGTGCTTTCAGGTAAGGAATTTTTTCAATCAAGCCGGAAAAAGTACCCGGATGATCCACTTTTGAAGAGGAATGTCGGGTAAAACCGCCTACATGGAGTTCGTAAACAATAGCCCTTTCGCTGCGAATGCGTAGCGGCACATCGCCTTCCCAGTCATAACGATCGTCAGTGACAACGCAACGCATGGCGGTAAGTTTATTGTCACCCGGCATACACGCCGCCTTGCGACTCCAACGCTTATCACTGACTGCGCGCGCCCAAGGGTCGATCAATTGCTTGTCTTTATCAAAATGCAATCCCGCTTCACGGACTTGATTAGGCCCGTCCATGCGCCACGCATACCATATGCCCGTCGGCAATTCGGCCACATAAACATGCCAGGAAAAAAAAGTTCGGTTAATTTCTTCCTGCAACACGATGGTTTGAAAGGGTTCATCGCAGTCTGACGTATCAAAAAGCAACAGTTCCACATGCGTCGCATAGCGACTAAAAATGGAGAAATTGACACCCTTGTTTTTAGCTCTGGAGCCCGAAGGGTAAGGATTCCCCGGACTTAACTGGTATTCTTTTTGCATATCCTCGTCTCGCGCTTTGTCATCACAAAGCTTAATTAACTCGTTTGGGTTGTTTTCTAGTGAAAACAGGAAGTCGTACTTGCTATTATCCAAAGCCAATGACTGCAAAACAGTACATTACCATTTAAAACTTATAGGAAGATCACGACAAATACTCGCGATGAAATAAACCGCGTCTAAAAACCAATTATATATAATCAAGAAATTATTAATCAATAATTACAGGCATTGTCAACGAATAAGTGCATATGTATAGTATAGCTAACACTAATTAATTCCTTCCCATAAAATAGCAAAGGAGCTTTAAAATGACTGATTTTAAAAGAGATATACTAATAGGACTCATGTTTTTCGTTGGTATTTTAGGCTTTATTTCCGGCGAATTCATTGTTTCAACGATTATGTTCGGATCGGCCGCCCTATTTAGCAATATGTTGTTAAGTCCCAGGTTGCGCAACTAAGTTTTTACCACCTCTTGATATCCTACCTCAAGCAGACTCTCTCCTGTTTGACCTTTCTCCCGGCGCTTGTATTAGCACCGGGAGTTTTTTTTGCCTAAATTTTGCGCCGATTTTGCAAGTTACCCCATCAACACCGTCTTCACGATAACGAATTTGGAATTGGTTGCAACGACCGAATGCGCGCCAAAAAGACGATTAAGGTAGCTGTGATAATCCAGATGCCGATTGCCGATCACCCATAATTCGCCGCCTTTACGCAATACCCTGTGCGACTGTTTAAATAAGCTGATTGCAATCTGATCGCCTACCGTATTTTGCTGATGAAACGGCGGATTACAAAGAATCAGGTCGGCCGACTCGGACTCACGCTCCATCAAGCCATCACCAACGCAAAAAATCGCCGCGCGCTGCTCTTTAAATACACGATAAAAATTGTCCCTGGCCGATGCCACAGCCATAAAAGACTCGTCGACAAAGCACAGGGTCGCCTCTGGATTGCGTTCGGCAGCGATTAAACCAACCAAGCCGTTACCGCAGCCCAAATCGATAATGTCGCAGGCATCCTGCCGAGAAGGGAGATGCTGAAGAAAAAAGCGCGTCCCTATATCGAGACTGTCTCGCGAAAACACGTTGGCGTGGTTACTAATCAGGTAATCGGTGTTTTCAAGCCGATAGCTGACCGGATAGGGACTAGGCGGCACAATCAGTCCGGTATCAAGGGATGCAAAAATCAGCCTCGCCTTCTTTCTTGCCAGCGAGGTCGTCGTCGGTCCAAGCAAACGCTCCAGTAACTTCCAAACTGAAGGCGGCAGGGTTTTGATCATGCCCGCTACAATGATCTGGGTTGATGGTGTTAAATGCGGATGCAAGCGTATCAACTGGTCTTCCAATAATGCCAGCGTCTTCGGTACCTTAATCAATACCAGATCAAAGACACCCTCCAACGGCTCAAGACTATTTTGCAAACTGACGCTTTGCTCAGGCAAGTTATTTGCGGCCAAATTAAGCCGCGTTGCCTGCTGAGACAAATAGGAATCCGATATCGCATCAGGTCGGAAAGCATTCAACGCCACAGCCAACGCGCCAAAACCATCATTCACGATCAAAACCCGTGCAGCAGCAGGCAGATTCAGTTCTTCTGCCAGCGTGTTAAGCAGATATTCGTCTGCCGCATCCCAGGCGCGCAGCAACTCTCGCGGCCGTTTTGGCAACCGGTTGAGTTCAAATTCACCTTGAGCAACGCTTAAACGATTAGACATGACGGTTAAGCGCGTGACATGAATTTTCCGCTGTCGGTATTAATCTTAATCAATTCCTCAGGCTCCAGATATTCGGGCACCTGAACCTCCAACCCGGTGGTCAGTCTGGCCGTTTTGGTACGCCCTGACGCGGTCGCCCCCTTAATGGCCGGAGCCGTCTCCACTATCGCCAATACCACGGAACTGGGCAATTCAATACCCAGCACACCATCGTCTATCAACAAGGCCACTATGCCTTCAAGCCCTTCGGTCAAATAGTCGATTTGGCCTTCCAGATCCGCACTACTCAAGGTGTACTGGGTATAATCTTCCATATCCATGAAGATATAATTATCCCCGTCTATATAAGAAAACTGCACCTTGGCTCGCACCAGATCGGCATCCTTAAAGAAATCATCCCCTTTTAAGGACTCATCCAGTTTTTGACCGGTCTTAAGATTGGTAAAACGAATCTTGTACAAAGTTGACGCGCCACGGGACGATGGACTTTTCGCATCGACCTGCTTAACCGCATGCGGTATGCCGTTTATTTCAACCACCATGCCTCTTTTTAAATCACTCGCTTTTGCCACGCAAACCTCTTCTCGATTAAACTTGCCGACAACATGCAGCAAGGGTTTATAGTTTAAGTGAGCTAAGCCACTATCAGACACCATTATATCGTAAAATTTATACTTAAAACCGCCGGCTATCGGAAAGCTATTTTATGGCGTTTCATCTTAACTATTCATCAGTGAACAATTAATCCATGTCAGATAAAAAACCCACCCTCGGTTTCATCGGTATCGGCCTGATGGGCAAGCCGATGACATTGCGCTTACTGGATGCAGGCTTTAGCGTCAATGTCTGGAACCGTAGCCCTGAAAAGCTTCAGCCAGTCACGGATGTCGGCGCTATAGCCTGCTGTTCCGTTGCCGAATTAGTCCGGGCCTCCGAGGTCATTATCCTGTGTCTGGCCGACACAAAGGTCGTAGAATCCATTGTCCGCAACGATATTGCACCAAACGGTACCGCAGGCAAGTTGCTGATTGACTTATCCAGCATCCACCCGGAAAACACCCGGCAATTAGCGGCATTATTGCATCAACAATGCGCGATGGACTGGGTTGACGCACCGGTTTCCGGCGGCGTTGCCGGTGCAGAACTGGGCAGTCTGGCGATTATGGCGGGAGGCAGTGCCGAACATATCGATATTGCCCGGATCGTTCTGGCACCTCTTTATCAACAATTAACCCACATGGGCGAGGTGGGCAGCGGCCAGATCACCAAGATATGCAACCAGATGATCGTCAGTTGCAACGTGCTGGTTATCGCCGAAATGATGGCGCTGGCCAAACAAGCCGGTGTTGACGCCCAGCAAATACCTGTTGCGCTGGCAGGCGGTTTTGCCGACTCCAAGCCCTTGCAAATCGTCGGTGCCGAAATGGCGACAGGAACCTTTGAACCGGTCAAATGGCGGGTTAAAACCCTGTTGAAGGATTTGAACATGGCGGTTGATTTATCCGCCAAGCAGGGCACTGCCGTCCCCATGTCCGCGCTGGCCTCGCAGCTGATGCAACTGCACGGCAGTCAAGGTTATCGGGAACAAGACCCGGCCACTTTAATCAAACTGTACACGAAAACCGATGCTTAATTTTACCGCTAATCTAAGCCTGTTATTTACCGAAGTACCCTTGATTGATCGATTTAAGTCCGCCAAGCAAGCAGGCTTTAACGCCGTAGAAATTCAATTTCCTTACGAGTTAAGCGCAGCCGCTATAAAAAACAGACTGGACGAGCATGACTTAAAACTGGTTTTGTTTAACGTAGCCGCCGACGATTTATTACAAGGCGGCGAGGGATTGGCCTGCGTCCCTGAAAAACGCGATCAATTCAGACAGGCCATTGCTCAAACCATCGCATATGCAAAGCGGTTAAAACCGGAAGTCATCAATGTGCTGCCGGGGCGCTGTCTGGATAACAGCCGCCTGGAGCAATATCTGGCAACCTTTAAAGAAAACTTGGCGTTAGCCGTCGAGGCCTTTTCGCCGCTGAACATTAAAACGGTTTTTGAAGCCGTCAATACTCAGGATATGCCGGGATTTATCATCGATAGCGGCACGCAAATGCTGGAGATATTAAAGCAGCTGAACCACCCGAATCTGTTTATGCAGTACGATATTTATCACATGCAAATGATGGGCGAAAAGCCCGAGGCATTTATTGCCGAACATGCCAGGAAAATCGGCCATATCCAGTTTGCCGATTGTCCCGGACGGGGGCAACCCGGTACCGGCCAAATTGATTTCGACCGGGTGTTTTCAGCCATTGCAACATCGGCTTATTCGGGATGGGTCGGTGCGGAATATAAACCGGTTGGCGCTACGGCTGAAAGTTTGGCCTGGTTAAAATCAGCTTAACCTATCAATTTCAAATACTTCTGATACAAGTCTTCCTGGCTCTCAACATGCTTGGCATCTTTATCGATACAATCGACCGGACACACTTCCATGCATTGCGGCACACCATGATGGCCTACGCACTCGGTACACAAGTCAGGGTCGATAATATAAATATCCGCACCTTGGGAAATCGCCGCATTCGGACATTCCGGCTCGCAAACATCGCAATTGATGCATTCTTCATTAATAATAAGGGCCATACCTACTCCTACAAAACAAGGTCGAACAATAAATTGCTCAACTGAATAAACTTAAACACTTCTTATACAGACTTTCTTGGGGTTTATGGATGCTATCGTTGGGACAAACCGATACGCAGATGGGATCACCAAAGCGAACGCATTCATTACACAAAGTCGTGTCAATGACATAAGCATCCTCGGTCTGAGCGATAGCTTCACTTGGACATTCGGGCTCGCAAACCCCACATCGGGCACATTTATCGCCATTAATAACCAAGGCCATGCTTTGTTACTCATCCCTGAATTTGTCAATCAAACATTGGTGAACAAGATCAGGGACAAAACAGGACACATCGCCGTTCAGCTGGGCAATTTCCCTGATCATGCTCGAAGAAATGAATTCATATTGTTCGGCCGGGGTTAGAAACACGGTTTCCAGTTCCGGCGCCAGACGCCGATTCATTCCAGCCAATTGAAACTCATATTCAAAATCGGATACCGCGCGCAAACCGCGCAATATAACATTGGCTCCCTGCTGTTTAGCGCACTCAACCAGCAGGTTATCAAAGCCGATCACCTCCACATTGGGAAATTCTGAGGTGACCGCTTTAGCCAAAGCCACCCGCTCGTCCAGAGAAAATAACGGCGTTTTACCCCTGTTGACCGCGACTGCGACCACTACTTTATGATAAAGCCTGGACGCTCTGGCAATCAGATCCAGATGTCCATTGGTAATCGGATCAAAGGTACCCGGATAAATTGCAGTGGTTTGCATAACGTGTTATTTTCAAAAAAATCGGCAATTCTATACCAAGAGGCTGGTTTTAAATACTCATTTAATTTGGAGTTCAAGATTCAGGATTCAAGGCGGCGCAACCTGGAGCCTTGTTTTTTCGTCTTTCACCTTATCGTCAAACTTCCGCCCGTTCAAACAAATGATAACCAACCTCGCCCGCGCTCTTGCTTTTCAGCAGCCGCCAATTTTCGGGCATTCCAAAAAAATCAAAATGTCGTTCCGTTTCAACATAAATCTTGGCATGTTTAGCCAGCCAAGCGTTTTGTTCCAACAGTTGACACGTTTGAATCACCAGGTTGAGGCCGAATGGCGGATCAAGAAACACCACATCAAAGACCTGTGCGTCCCCGGCCAGATAGCGCAATACATCGCTTTGCACTGTTTTTATCTGGGTCGCAGACAGCGCAACGATATTGTCCTTTAAACTGCGACAGGCCTGAATATTGTTTTCTACCTGAATAACCGACTTTGCGCCTCTGGAAGCGGCTTCAAAACCCAAAGCGCCGCTCCCGGAATACAAATCCAGGCACTGTTTGCCGGAAATTTCATAGCGCAACCAGTTGAATACGGTTTCCCTGACTCTGGCCGGCGTGGGCCTTAACCCCGGCGCATCGACAAAACTTAACTGCCGACTGCGCCAATCACCGCCGATAATTCTGAGCTTATTTTTCACGCTTATTCTCGCTCGCGCCTACGGTGATAGTTTGCATTAACTGAGTGTCAACGCGCCGCTTGAAAGCGTCTTTTATCGACGCTAGCGTTACCTGCTCGACGTTTTGCCGAAAGGTATCCAGATAATCCAGCGGCATGTCATAAAAACCGATCATCGACACGTAACTGGCCAGTTCTTTATTGGTATCGAAACGCATCGCAAAACCGCCGGTGATGTTTTTCTTGGCGGCAATCAGCTCGGCTTCTGTCGGTCCTTGCTCAATAAAATCGGTCAGGGTTTTATTCAGTACGTCCAGCGCTTGCCCGGTTTGATCATTGCGGGTTTGCAAGCTGACCGTGAACGGCCCTTTCCTGGACATTGGCACAAACGAACTGCTTGCACTATAGGCCAGCCCGCGTTTTTCCCTGACTTCCTCAAACAGCCTGGACACCAGTCCACCGCCGCCCAGAATATGATTGCCGACATACAAATTGAAATAATCGGGATCCTTGCGATAAGTGCCGGGCATCCCGACCAGAACATGCGTTTGCGAGGAGGGAAATTCGATATGCTGCCGGTCTGCTTTTATCGGCATGACCACTTCCGGTACGGGTTCCGGCTTTGATCCTGCCGGCAAACCGGAGAGCAAGGTCTCGGCGGTAAGCTCGGCCTGTTTTCTGGACAAGTCACCGACAATCACCACTATCGCATTGGCGGCGACATAATATTGCTGATAGAAGCTGCGCAAATCCGCTGCTTCAAAGCCTGACACCGTGATAATCGAACCGGAACTCGGATGCCCGTAAGGATGATCGCCGTACAAAGCCTTATAAAAAGCGATGCTGGCCAATTCGGCAGGCGATTCTTCCTGTTGCTTTAAACCGGCCAAGGTCCGGTTTTTTTCCCGTTGAAAATCGGCTTCATTGAAACTTGGACTAGCCAAAATGACCTGCATAGTCTCCAGCGCTTTATCGAATAAAGGTTTATCAATTAAAGTGCGCAATGAAACAGAAGCCATATCGCTGGAAACACTGGAACCGAATTTCGCTCCAACACTCTCAAAGCGCTGGGCAATATCATCGGCATTCCACTGCCCGGCACCGGTATCAAGCAACGCGGAGGTTAATGCGGACAGGCCGAACTGGTAGCCGTCACGCGCACTGCCGGCATCGAAAGCAACCTGTATATCCACCATCGGCAGGCCTTCGGTATGCACATAATAAACCCGGCTGCCTTGCGGCGTTTGCCAGTGCTCGATTTTTGCAACGGCCCAAACAGACTGGCTAAACAATAAAAAAACAAGGCTTAACAGATGGATGCGCATTATTTAGCTCCTTTTTCAGTGTTGGTATCGGCGGCGCTTTCGTTGATCGGTAAAGGTTCCAAATAAGCGACACTCAATTTATCTTCGATCAGATATTTACGCGCCACGTCCCGCACCTGTTCTGCGGTAACCTGATTGACCTTGGTCACATATTCATCGGCTTTTTGCCAACCCAGACCGACCGTCTCCAGCATACCCAACTGCATGGCCTGATAAAAATTGGAATCCCGCTCGTAGACTGCCGCCGCTAAAACCTGCGCCTTAATGCGCTGTAATTCATCCTTCTCGACCGGCTTGATTTGCAAATTGGTAATCTCGTTTTTTAACGCAGTTTCCAAGTCCCACACGGTTTTCCCGGCCGCAGGAGTCGCTTCCAGCGTAAACAATCCCGGCAACCTCGAAGCCAAGCCATAACTGGCGCCGGCAGAAACGGCCAGTTGCTTGCCGCGCACCAGCCCCGAGGACAACCTGGCGCTGCTGCCGCCATCGAGCACTCCGGCCAAGACCTCCAGCGCATAAGCTTCCCACTCGTGTTCCGCTGTCTTCAATACCGGTACTTTGTAGCCCATTAACAGATACGGCAGTTTTGCCGGTAACTTGACCGTCATCTTGCGCACGCCGAGCTGTTCGACTTCATCCTGCGGTTTGACCGCTTTAACTTCGCTGGGTTTAAGCGAGGCAAAATATTTTTCCGCCAGCGCGAACACCGCTTTAGGCTCCACGTCGCCCGCTACGACCAGGGTAGCATTATTGGGCGCATACCAACGCTGGTACCAGGCTTGCAAATCTTCAACTTTATAATTGGCAATGTCTGAAGGCCAGCCGATCACAGGGTTTCTATAAGGGCTATTGGTATGAGCCATCGCCATAAAATGTTCCTGCATTTTTGCTTGCGGATTATCGTCGGTGCGCATTCGGCGTTCTTCGGTCACTACCTCTAACTCTTTTTTCAATTCATCAGCCAACAGATGCAAATTGCGCATTCTATCGGCTTCCAGTTCAAAACTGACCTCCAGCCTTGACGCCTCCATGGTTTGAAAATAAGCAGTGTAATCCGACCCGGTAAAAGCATTCTCGTCGCCGCCATTTTCGGCGACAATCCGCGAAAATTCACCGGCGGGATGTTTGTCAGTGCCTTTAAACATCATGTGTTCAAGCATATGGGAAATGCCGGTAATACCGCCCGGCTCATAACTTGAACCCACTTTGTACCAGACCTGGGACACTGCAACCGGAGACCGGTGATCCTCCTTGACCAGCACTTTTAAACCGTTGTCCAGGACATGCTCCGATACCTTAGTCTCGGCGCTGCTGGCAAAAACCGGTAGCCACAATAATGCGGCACATAGTAATCGATAATTCATAACTCCCTCTTGGGTTAATGTTAAGGTACTTTCCAAAAAAATTCCGGGCTGCATCATTTGCTAAGCCCGATAGTAACAGGGGTAAAATAGTTCTGGATAGCGATACTTGAAAAAAATAATCCACTATCAACAGGATAGCGGCTTTATGCAAGATGTTGCTTTTACGAAAGCGGCACAAATCTTTGACTTTACCTGCTGATGTCCCTAATCATAAGAGGTTAAAACATAATATATATCGCCAATAATATCATTATTGGCCACGTAATAGCCTTCTACATTTTTCAACCGAACCTAAGGATTAACGCATGTCAGACCTTAAAATCTATGACATAAAACCGGAAATAGCGGCCAATGCCCACATTACCGCGGCAAGCTATAAAACCTTGTATCAGCGCTCCATTGCCGAGCCGGAAGCTTTCTGGGCTGAACAGGCCGAACAGTTTCTGGACTGGAGTAAGCGGTGGGATAAAGTCATGGACTGCGATTTTCTGACCGGCCATATCCGCTGGTTTGAAGGCGGAAAACTCAATGTCAGCGTCAATTGTCTGGATCGCCATCTTGCCACGCGCGGCGATCAGGTCGCCATTATCTGGGAAGGCGACAACCCGGCGCAGGATAAAAAAATCACTTACCGGCAATTACACGAACAAGTCTGCAAGTTCGCCAATGTGTTAAAGGCGCAAGGCGTTAAAAAAGGCGACCGCGTTTGCATCTACCTGCCGATGATCAGCGAGGCGGCTACGGTGATGCTGGCCTGCACACGGATTGGCGCGGTGCATTCGATCGTGTTCGGCGGCTTTTCCGCCGAGGCGTTAAAAGACCGAATTCTGGATGCCGATTGCCGGTTTTTGGTCTGCGCCGATGAAGGCTACCGTGGCGGTAAAGTCTTACCGATTAAAACCAACGTCGATAAAGCTGCCGCCTCCTGCCCTCGCCTTGAAAAAGTCATTGTCATAAAAAATACCGGCAATCCTGTCGACTGGCACGAGCAGCGCGACCTCTGGTATCACGAGGCGATGGCTACCGCTTCCTCCGATTGCCCCGCCGAAGCCATGGATGCCGAAGATCCGTTATTTATTCTGTATACCTCAGGTTCCACCGGCCAACCTAAAGGGGTTTTGCACAGCACTGGCGGTTATCTGCTGTACACGGCCATGACCCACAAATATGTGTTCGATTACCACGACGGTGACATTTACTGGTGTACCGCCGATATAGGCTGGATAACCGGCCATTCCTACATGATCTACGGCCCGTTATGCAACGGCGCTACCACCTTGATGTTTGAAGGCGTACCGACCTATCCGGCGGCCGACCGTTTTTGGCAGGTGATCGACAAACACCAGGTGAATATCTTCTACACCGCGCCGACCGCGATCCGCGCATTGATGGCCCAAGGCGATGAATTTGTAACCCGCAGCAGCTCACGCCGCAGTTTACGAATTCTCGGCAGTGTCGGCGAACCCATTAACCCGGAAGCCTGGGAATGGTATTACCATGTGGTCGGCGAGGGTCGTTGTCCCGTAGTCGATACCTGGTGGCAAACCGAAACCGGCGGCATATTGATCACCCCGTTGCCCGGTGCAACACCTTTAAAACCGGGTTCCACCACCCTGCCCTTCTTCGGTGTCAAGCCTGAGATCATGGACAATTCCGGCCAGATCAGGGAAGGTGTCGCCGAAGGTATTTTAGTCATCAGCCGCTCCTGGCCGGGACAGGCGCGTTCCGTTTTCGGCGACCATCAACGCTTTATCGACACTTATTTTAAAAACTACCCCGGTTATTATTTTACCGGCGACGGCGCGCGCCGCGACCAGGACGGCTATTTCTGGATTACCGGACGGGTTGACGATGTCATCAATGTCTCCGGCCACCGTATGGGTACGGCGGAAATCGAAAGCGCCCTGGTGCTGCATGAACATGTTGCCGAAGCGGCGGTGGTCGGCTATCCGCATGACATCAAGGGACAAGGCATCTACGCTTACGTAACTTTAAATGTCGGCATCGAACCGTCTGAACAACTGCGCCAGGAACTGATCGAACTGGTCAGAAATGAAATCGGCCCGATTGCCCACCCGGATATCATTCAATGGGCGCCGGGTTTACCCAAAACCCGTTCCGGTAAAATCATGCGCCGTATTTTGCGTAAAGTGGCGTCCAATGAAATTAACAGTCTGGGCGACACTTCCACGCTGGCCGATCCGGCCGTGGTTGACGATATTATTGCGCATCGGGCTAATAAGTGATCGTTTAATAACCCTCTGCATACGCAGATTACGTATTTTAATGGGGTTAAGTAGGGCGTGCCGCGCGCGCCAGAGCAGCACCGAAGCCCTGAAGGCTCGCACGGCGCGCCCTACGACTGAGCAATTACAAAAAAACGGCCAATGAATATCATCTTTAAAGAATACAGCCGGGTTGTCTGGCAGAAAAAATGGTTTTTTCTGCTGGCCCTATTCGCGTTGGCTTCCGCCATGACCCTGGATTTATCCGCGCCAATTTATTACAAAAACATTGCCAACGGACTGGCCGCGCCCTATTCGGACGCCACACTGGCACTGTTGCTGGACAACCTGAAACAAGTCGGCATTATTTATGCTGGCATCTGGCTGTCATGGCGCTTGCTTGAAATCGCTATTATCCCGCTCGATGGCGGCGGCGTTAATCTGCTGGAAAAGCGCTGTTTCGAGGTACTCAAAAGACAAAAATATGTCTTTTTCGAAAACAGTTTTTCCGGCAGCTTAATCAAGCAGGCCAACCGCTTTTCGCGTTCTTTTGAAATTATTATGGACTGGTTTCTGTTCCAGTTTTTCATGAACATCGTGGCGATAGGCATTGCCTTTGCCATCTTCTACCAACAACAGCCGGAATTCGCGGGCTATTTTCTTGGCTGGGTCGTGCTCTTCGTCACCTGGAATATTGCCTACTCGATATGGAAACTGCGCTTTGATAAGGCCGTAGCCCAGGCCGATTCAAGCGTCGGCGGCGTGTATTCGGATGCGGTCAGCAATATTTTCATCGTCAAAAGCTTTGCCCTGGAAGCCGTCGAACAGGCGCGCATCAACCAGGCATCGGATGCTGTGTACCGGAAGAAAAAAATCGCCTGGATATTAATGTTTTTTTCCTTTGCCGTACAAGGCTTGATGACCTTCGGCATTGAATTGCTGCTGGTTTATTTGATGATCCAAAAGTGGAAAACCGGCGACTTTCAGGTCGGCGAGTTTGTTTTGTTTCAGTCGATCATGATCATGCTGATCCAGCGTTTATGGGAATTCGGGCGCAATTTCAGGAACTTTTTCACCGCCCTGGCCGATGCCTCCGAAATGGCCGAGGTATTCAGACAGAAAGATGTCGAAGTCGATCCCGCCAATGCCCAAGCACTGACCATCACCCACGGCGCCATCGACTTTAATAACATCTGCTTCACCTATAATGAAGCCAACTCGCGTCAAACCCAACTGTTTGAGAACTTTTCCCTGAACATCAAAGCCGGTGAAAAAGTCGCGCTGGTCGGCCAATCCGGCTCCGGAAAATCGTCGTTAACCAAACTGTTATTCCGTTTTCTCGACCCGCAAACAGGCAGCATAAGCTTTGACGGCTTGGACGCAAAAGCCTTTACGCTGAGTTCATTGCGCCAGCAAATCTCCATGGTGCCGCAACAGCCGGATCTGTTTCATCGTTCGATACGGGACAATATCACGCTGGGCGAAGATATTTCGGAAGCACGGCTGCTTGATGTCGCCGCAAAATCCCACTGCCTTGAATTTATCAAGGATTTGCCCGAACAATTCGACACGCTGGTCGGCGAGCGCGGCGTCAAGCTTTCCGGCGGCGAAAGGCAGCGCATCGCCATTGCCCGCGCCTTTCTGGAAGATGCGCCGATTGTGGTGCTGGATGAAGCCACCAGCGCGCTGGATTCACTGACCGAACAACAGATCCAAACCGCTATTTTCAAGTTGATTAAACATAAAACAACGCTGGTTATTGCCCATCGCCTTTCTACCATTTTAACGATGGATCGCATTATCGTGCTGGAAAAAGGCAAAATCATAGAACAAGGCACGCATCAGCAATTGCTGGCTAAACAAGGCAAATACTACGCCATGTGGCAACATCAAAGCGGTGATTTTCTGGTTGAATAGAAGCCATTGCAAGTTTCACCGCATTGTTTTTATTTTCTCGCTAAACCACTACATATCGTGCTATTCTGAAAAAAAATCACTACATATCGATTGCCGAACCTAAGTCGGCCAGTCTTTAAATTTCCACTACTCGCAGAGACATCCTAATGCCGGCAAAGCTACACGTCATCCCAAACACCGTGACCGAAATACCTTTCCAAGACGCCTCAATGGATATTTGGGATACCAAATACCGTTTAAAAACCAAAGATGGCGATGCTATTGACGGCTCCATCGACGAAACCTACCAACGGGTTGCCAAAGCGCTTTCCGAAGTAGAAAAAGGCAAAGCCAAGCAGGAGCAATATTACAAAGAATTTTTGTGGGCCTTGCGTCAAGGCGCTATTCCGGCCGGGCGAATTACCTCCAATGCCGGCGCCCTCGAACATAAACCGGCGACATCGACTATCAATTGCACGGTATCCGGCACCATCGCCGATTCCATGGATGATATTTTAGGCAAAGTACATGAAGCCGGGCTTACATTAAAAGCGGGCTGCGGAATCGGGTATGAATTTTCAACCTTAAGACCTAAAGACGCTTATGTTTCCGGTGCAGGCGCTTATACTTCCGGCCCGTTATCGTTCATGGACATCTATGACAAGATGTGTTTTACCGTGTCGTCCGCAGGCGGCAGACGCGGCGCACAAATGGCGACTTTCGATGTCGGCCATCCCGATGTCGTCGAATTTATCCGCGCCAAACGCGAAGACGGACGACTGCGCCAATTCAACCTGTCGCTGCTGATTACCGCCGAGTTTGTCGAAGCGGTAAAAAACGACTTGCCTTGGTCGCTATCATTTCCGGTCACCGCAAAAGAAGTCAAACTGGATAATCTGGATTTGGCTGACAGCACACAAATCATCTGGCGCGACCTGCCCTACACAGACGGCTATATCCTTAACGACGACGGCATGGTCGCCTGCAAAATAAGCAAAACCATGCCCGCACGTCGTCTGTGGGACATCATCATGAGTTCCACTTACGACTATGCCGAACCCGGATTCATCCTGATCGACAAGGTCAACGAGATGAACAACAACTGGTTTTGCGAGAAAATTCGTGCGACTAATCCATGCGTAACTGGCGATACCTGGGTTCAAACAGAACAAGGGCCAAAACAGGTTAACGCCATCTTAGGTCAACAAATCCATGTAATAGTCGATGGTCAAGCACATCAATCAGCTGCTGAAGGTTTCTTCAAAACCGCAACCAAAGAAGTGCTTAAACTCAGAACTAAAGAAGGTTTTAGCCTGCGCCTGACTGACGATCACCGGGTGCGCAAAATAACCCGTCTGGATCGTTATAACCTTGAAACAGAATGGTGTGCAGCCGGTCAACTCCATGCAGGCGATCAGGTACTGCTCAATGATCATCGTCAACATAATCACTGGCAGGGAAAGTACAGCGAGAATCAAGGCTATCTAATCGGCTTATTAATCGGTGACGGCACCTTAAAACAAGATAAAGCCGTTCTATCTGTCTGGAAAACCACGCAAGTCATGAATAGCGACATCAATACCTTGAATGCCGGTGTTGACGCCATTATGGATAGAGTCATGATTGCAACCGCAGAATTTAATACCCGCAGCGACTTTAAAGGCTGGTCTGAAATAGCAGGAAGAAACGAATACCGACTCAGTTTTGCCGAGCTAAAAACGTTGGCGGAAGAACTTGACATGGCTCCTGGAAACAAATGTATAAGCCCAAAAATAGAAACAGCATCCAGCGATTTTTACCGGGGATTTTTACAGGGATTTTTCGATGCCGACGGTTCCGTTCAAGGCAGCCAAAGCAAAGGTGTCAGTGTTCGTCTGGCCCAATCGGACCTCCCCCGCCTGGAAGCTGTGCAGCGTATGTTACTTCGGCTGGGCATCAGCTCTACTCTCTATCGCAACCGTCGCCCGGCAGGTATAACAAAGCTACCTGACGGTAAGGGTGGCGTCGCTGATTATAAAATCTCACCTCAGCATGAATTGGTTATCAGCGGAAATAATCTTGCCGTTTATCAAAAATTAATCAACTTTAGCGATAGTACCAAAGCCGCACAGCTTGAAGCCGCATTAAAAAACTACCGTCGCTCATTAAATCGGGAACGCTTTGTCGCTACGGTTGAATCGATTACGCCTGATGGCTGCGAAGATGTCTTCGATATACAAGTTCCCGGTATTAATACTTTCGACGCGAATGGCTTACATGCACATAATTGTGGTGAACAGCCCCTTCCGCCTTACGGTTCGTGCCTTCTAGGCTCGATCAACCTGACCCGCTTCGTTAAAAAACCGTTCACCACCGATGCGCATTTTGACTGGGACAACTACCGTAAAACCATCAAGATCTTCACCCGTATGCTGGACAACGTGGTTGAAATCAACGGCCTGCCCTTAGCTCAACAGCGTGAAGAAATTACCAGCAAGCGCCGCCACGGCATGGGCTATCTGGGACTGGGTTCAACCGTCACCATGATGGGCATGAAATACGGCGATGCCGGGTCGCTGGAATTCACCGAAGAAGTGACCAAGGTACTGGCGGTGGAAGGCTGGAAAGCGGGACTGGCGCTGGCCAAAGAAAAAGGTCCTGCGCCGATTATGGAGCAAATGTTTAGCGTCACCGGCGAAATGCTGCATAAACGCCCGGAAATGGTTGCCGATGGTCATAAAATCGGCGACCGGGTACCAGGAAAACTGTTGCATGCCAAGTACAGCCGCTATATGCAGCAACTGGGCAATGAAGAGCCTGAATTGTTAGCCGAACTGATTGAAACCGGCGCCCGCTTTAGCCATCACAGCTCTATTGCACCGACCGGCACTATTTCCCTGTCGCTGGCCAACAACGCCAGCAACGGTATAGAGCCGAGCTTTGCGCATCATTATTCGCGCAACGTGATCCGCGCCGGTAAAAAGTCCAAAGAAAAAATCGACGTATTTTCTTTTGAACTATTGGCTTACCGGGAAATGATCAATAGCGAGGCGATGCCTTACAGCGAAGACCCCGACAAGCAACTGCCGGATTACTTTATCTCGGCGGATGACGTCAACCCGACACAGCACGTCGATGTTCAAGCGGCGGCGCAAAAATGGATCGATTCGTCGATTTCAAAAACCGCTAACGTGCCTACCGATTATCCCTACGAAGATTTCAAGTCTATTTATGAATATGCCTATGACAAAGGCTTAAAAGGCTGCACCACCTTCCGCTTTAATCCTGAAGTATTCCAGGGTGTGTTAGTTAAAGAATCGGACCTGGAAAACACCACCTACCAATTCACCCTTGAAGACGGTCACGTCATGGAATTTAAAGGCAACGAAGACGTAGAATACGACGGCGAAATCCACAGTGCCGCTAACCTGTTTGATGCCTTGAAAGAAGGCTACTATGGAAAGTTCTAAACTAGATTGAATTGAAGCAAGTCATCCTAACATCGACGCATCAACAAGCATTGTGTTAGGGTGCACACCACTATCCCCAACCCATCGAGCCAGACAACCCTCCAGCTCCAACTTTAATCACTGATAAACCACCGAATTTAGATGGAAACAACAACACAAAGTACTAGTGTAATTTCACCGGACAAGCACTACCTAAACAGCATATCCGCATTAAAAAAAGAAATAAAAGCACGCGGACTTTATAAAAAAGACACCAAAATGGTTTTATTACACCTGTGCGTGCATTGTATTTTTACCGCCGCAGGGATAACCCTATTTATACTATCCACCCATTTATTGCTGACCCTGTTAGCCACGGCTTTATTGCTTGTCGGATTGCTAGGGATAGGCACGCATACTCATAATTCGGCGCACTATGCCAGCACCAACAGCAAGAAACTGGATGACTTGTTATCTTATTTCGGCAACGTTGTGATATTAGGTTTTTCAATTAATTATTGGCAATATAAACATAATATTGTCCACCATAAAAACCCTAACATCGTCGGTCACGATTTCGATTTTGATTTTGCACCGTTCTTCTCGGTCATCAAGAGCGAAAAAGACAATACGCCGGGCTTACACGGCTTTTATTATCAATATCTGCAAGGCATTATTTTTCCGGTTGCGATTGGCTTTCTGGCGTTCGACATACAACGTCAGGGACTCGTCTACCTGTTGGGCAAGATGCGCAAAGATAAAACCAACATAAGATATTATGTTGATTTAGGCTGCCACATTCTTCATGTTTTTCTATGGATAGCCCTGCCCAGTCTCTGGTTTGAAATTTCTGATGTACTGCTGTTTTACCTGCTGAGAAACATGCTGTTGTCCTATGCCTTGTTCTTTACTCTGGGTGCCTCTCATTTGGTTCCCGAAGCGGTTTTCGCCACTAACGATCAAAGTTCGGCCGACTTCTTTTTAAAACAAACCGCCACCACCATCAATATCCACACCAACGGGTACGGCAACTTCCTGATGTCGGGCCTGGACTATCAAATCGAACATCATCTATTTGTCGGCGTGTGTTACACCAAGCTGCCGGAGTTAAGCAAACTGGTTAAAGAGTTTTGCGACTTTAATGGCTACTCCCATACCACGCTCGGCATGCTATCTTCGTGGCTAAAAGTGATCAGTGTTTTTTACAACCCCAAGCCGGTGATTAATGATTTGGAATTATCGAGACCACCGATAAAAACTCACTTGAGTTAAGACCCTCAACAGAGATGAGCGGCAGAGTTCCTATCATCCATTAACCTGATTAATGCCTTGAAAAAAGGCCACTACCCCATTGCTCGAGACCACAGACATGCCCCATAAAATCGCCAAAAAAATCATCAGCTACAAAGTCCTGACCAAAGACGATGTCGAAGCGGTTAAGCCAGTGCCAGAACAGCCATCGCTGGAAAGCATGAACGAAAACCTTACGCGCCCGGAAGTGCTGCTCGGCTCCACCTACAAAATCAAGACTCCGCAATCGGAACATGCCTTATACATCACCATCAACGACATGATCCTCAACCCCGGCACCCCCCATGAAGAGCGCCGGCCTTACGAAATTTTCATCAATTCCAAAAACATGGAACATTTCCAGTGGGTGTTGGCGCTGACCCGGCTAATCTCGGCGGTGTTCCGCAAAGGCGGCGACTCCTGCTTCCTGGTCGAAGAGATGAAAGCAGTATTCGACCCGCACGGCGGCTACTTCAAAAAAGGCGGCGTGTTCATGCCGTCGCTGGTCGCCGAAATCGGCTACGCTATCGAATCGCACATGAAACACATCGGCATGATCAAGCCGGAAGCGATGACCGATCACCAAAAAAAGTTTCTTGACGAAAAGCGTAAAGAATTTGAAGCCCAGCACGGCGAGTCGGCAGACCAGTCGTTTCCCGAAAAAGCCGTACTCTGCAGCAAATGCAGCACCAAGGCGATGGTATTGATGGATGGGTGTATGACTTGTTTGAATTGTGGGGAGAGTAAGTGTGGGTGATGGGTGTTTCTTAAATCATCAATAGTTAGTGTGTGGGGTTGGTCATAAGCTGCACCTTTGTACTCATAAGCTGCACCTTTTACCCCCATAAGCTGCACCTTTTACCCTCATAAGGCGCACCTTAGGTTATATTTTTGGGTTAACTCCTGGAAACAATTAGCTGGGAGTTCGTCCAAGAATAAAAATACGAAAAATTGACCACAGTATCTACAAAGCATGGTATCAATAATTTTTATTTCAGATAATCGGAAGACAGACTCTTGGTTTTTGTGTGCGTTTACACTTTTACATAAACTACATTAATTAAATTTTTTAAAAGAGACGTTGTATGGAAGAGTTTTTAACAAGCGCGATTTTATCTGGCATTGCCTATGACGTAATGAAATGCGGTGTAGTGCTGAGCATTAATGAGCTAAAACAACGACTAAGAGGCTGGATAATTAGTGATTCTGAATTATTGGTTCTTGCTGATGAAATGAAAAAGCTTGAGTTGACCACTGAAATGAGCGAAACAGCAATTGAAAGAAAAATTGCAGCTTCACCCGAATTAAAACAACTTCTTGGAAATATAAAACCTGCCTCAGAAGGCAACACGATTATTCAACATCACTCAGGTAGCGGCGATAACATAGGCAGGGACAAAATAATCCATAACGGAAAATAAAATATGGGTTCAATCATCGGAAGTGGTGACTATACCGTTCGTCAAGAACACAATGGTTCAGGTGATAACGTTTACGGGGATAAAATTATAAATGTCTGCCAAAACCTCGCTCCTGAAGCTCTTCGCAAACCAATTGAACTCATACTTTGTAACGTTCGTAATAGAAAGACTGATATTGCAAAAGCGCAATTTGAAGCAATTAAATCCAGCCCTCTTGATTCAGATGGTGAAGTTGTCCTGGGTATTCTGTCCGTACATTTGGATTTAATCGAAAATGAAGCAAAATCTAAAGCTTGCAACTTATTACTTTCAACACTCAAAAATTCAATTGATAGTGTCCTCCGTGATTTGTGCTTAGCCACGCTAATCCGGTTGGATGCAAAAAGTAACCGCATTGACGATGCTAGAGAGCGTTATTTTCATGCTGACACGCCCAATTCTTCCTACTCCCAAGAAGCATTTTACGAATTTGTTGCAACGGCTGAGGAATTGGAGCAAGCCTATGAAGAAAACCGGATTGAACTTGTTGAAAACCAGCTTAATGGCCTTATACGCGGAGCACTTAGAGCTCAACAATTTGAACTGTCATTAACCATTGCTAACCGCCTGAATGATATATTCCCATCTTTCAACAGCAAAGTTTTATTGCTGTTCGCCACCGCTTGTCATCTTGATATAAAACTTAGAAACAAACACTTCTGGATTATCAGCTCAACCTTAAAAGCAGAAATCATAAAGTTAGTTGACGAAGTTATTCTTTTGATAAATGAATCAAAAGGGGTGGATTCAAGACTATTTAATATTGCTGCACCGTATTGGTATAACTTAAGAGGCGAACACAAAGAACTTGATGTTATTTGTTGGAAATATGTTGATGAAATTGAAAAATTCCAGCCTGAAATAGCGGCTATTCTTCGTCGAGTTAATACGCAAGATATATCAGACGCAGATGATCTTGATTCTAAATGTAACAAAGCTCACAGTGATAAAAACTACCGCACCCAATTATTAAATGACATATTCGCTAAAAAAGAAATTTCCAATGATGATTTTGTAATTACCAGCCTTTTCTCTGATTCTAAAAGCTTGGGCAAATGGGTTGATTCTGGCGGAAAAATCATAGGGGAAGAAGATATAGTTACGGACTTTAATCGTCTTAAATTGCTTCTTCTTACCCTACCCAATAAAAAGTATCCTGATAATAATGAAAAAGTTGAAGAGATCGTTCTTCAAGCTGAAAAGATTATTGAACAATATAAAGAAAAGCTAACTTGTCTTCATCCCGTCCCTCTACTCGAAATAACTGAACGATTAGTATCACACCCAAAACTTTCTGTCATTGCTTGTGATTTAATCAATCCCATACTACCCGTATCTGATTTATGGGCTTCACCCATCGTCGAATCTTACTTAAATGCATTGCTCGTTAGCCAGCAAATGGCGACACTTGCTACTGTACTGTCAAATATCAATCAAATTGAATGGAATAGTTTTGTTTGGCGAGTTCAAGCGCGTCAATTTGAGCAACAGAATGATTATCCCAGTGCCATCAATGCTATTGAGGAAGCTTTAAAACTTGATTCCAACTTATTAGATGCTTGGCACTTTCTATTATATTTACATCGAAAACTGGAAATCACAGACAGCAATTTAGCATTGATTTTAAAAGATATTCCAGATTCTGTTTTAGCCATAAAATCAGATATGGCAGTACGTTTATTAATTGAAATCGCCAAAACAGGGGACTTTGCTCGAGCTGAGAGAATAATTCTTTCTTGGTTTATTAAAAATCCTAGTGCCTGCGCGATAGAAATAACAAACTTCGATTTTAATCTTATTTTTAGCAATGTTAACGTAATACACACACCTGAGAGAATTGGTGATTGTATTGTTGGTATAAGATTCAAAAGAGACAATGAAGAATTAACTAAATTGTTAGTTGAGCAAGCGAGTGTCAATCATCCTTGTTTACTAGACGTTAATTCTGAGCTAGGTAATGCACTTTATCAAATGGAAGTAGGAGAGACTAAACAACATGGAATGTACGATTTAACACTGCTTGAGCGATTGCCTCCTTATATTGCCGCCTTTCAACTTTCTTTAGATTTACGACATACACAAAATGATGGCAGTGATTGTTTCTTTGCATTAAAAGCGCCAGATAATCTTAATGAATTGATTCCACTTCTTGAGCGTAAATTGCCTAGAAACAAACATGACGACATTTTCGATAATTCCGAAATCCCCTTCGTTTGTAAAGGCCACATTTTAAATCGCCATAATCCCGTTAAAGCCGCTTTAAAACAATTATCAACAAAAAAGTCAGTTCCATGCTTTTTGCCCAATTTTGGCGAAGAAGAGGCTACTGAAATCATACTTGATGTTTACGCGATAACTTACCTTGCCATTACTGGTTTGGCTTATGGCATTAGCCATACTTCGATTAATTTTCTTATTACTCAAGAAACCAAGACGGCTATTGAGCAATGGCTGGCAGAGATAAGTCGTGAGGATTATTTATCAATAGGTGCAATGCCTGGTGGAGGTCTATGGAAAATAACAGCCGATGATAGAAGACAATCCACTCAAGATATTCAAAAGACATTCCACTTAATTATTGATAAGGCAGAAGTTATCAAGCCTTCCTTGGTTGATACGCCACCATTGATGCTTTCTATTCAAGAATTTGTCGATATTTCCGTATATTCAAGCGCTTGCTTATCAATCAGCAACAATATTCCTTGGCTGTGTATTGATGAAACTTTTACGCACTGCATTAAAGATTCGGGGTATAAGCAGGCCAATACTGTTAAATTTTTTATTGAGCTTGGAAACTCGGTCGCTTTTGAACAAAAGAAAGACGGTTTGTATTTATACGCCGAGCAAATTATTCCTTATGCTTTAAGTTATAACGATCTGAGATTACTGAGTGTTTCAGATGACAAACATGCTCATTACTTTTTAGCAAAAATACTGCACCTTCACCCTAAAGCCTTTTCTGATACTGAAACTGCGGTTGCCATGTTGACTGAGTTACTTGTTCCAGTGCTAATAAAAAGTTATGTGGATGGGGATATTTTAGAAGGTCTGAGAATTCGTAACCCTAGAAATAACGGTTATGCGGAAAGAGTATTTAACGCTTGCTGCTATGTTTCTATGCAATGTAATGACGAAGTTGTAGCCGAACGAAAACTAGCTATGTTGTTATGCAGGTTATTTGTGAGATTTAATGCAATATCGCCAATGATACAGGTGCTTCGAGCTATGGCATCAGGTTTCTTAACGGGGCATTTTATGGACTTTCCAGTAATTAACGCTTGTATTAAAGAAGAATATAATAATTTAGGTGGGGTTGCGAAAGGATCTTAGGATGTGGCAAATAAATTGAGGCGCATCAATCGCGAGCGGTGCGAATCCTATCATCAGCAATATCCCTATAGACCAATTACCGGAAAGGGTCGTCGTGAGCCGACAAGCAGTTTCATCTAAGGCATCACTAAAACTATTAATGATATCTTAGTGCGTGTTTTAAAAGTCAGTCGCAAAGTCGCCCTAACATTAAATTTATCATTGCAATGTGAATAAAGGCAGTGCTGGAATCGGTCAGCACCTCGTAATCTTTGCTTAATCGACGATAGCGATAAAGCCAAGCGAAAGTTCTTTCAACAACCCAGCGGCGCGGCAATAATTGAAAACCCTTGGCATCATCTGAGCGTAAAATCGTTTCTAAAACAATGTGGAAACGTT